>CAYLMO010000023.1:0-62238 GCA_964384605.1 uncultured Bradymonadales bacterium
GGGACAAGCTATGCGACACCAACCGTCACCGCGGCGGCTGCTAATTTCATCGACTTCTACGTTTCTCATTTCTCCTCTTGGATCAACCATCCCGGGGCACTCTTTTCTCAAATGCTTCTCATGGGAGATCGCTTCGCCGGCACCACCGGCGGCGCGCGCTCGACGCGATTCGACACGTGGTCTGGCGCCGGTCGAATGAAGATGCGGAAGTTCGATAGCCCCGGCATGGACACCCCCTGGTTCTACGGTCGGTATTCAGTGTGCGTCGATCACAATACGACCGTATCGTACCTACTCCCGAACGTCTCGTCGGACGTGGAGTCCTTACGGGTAGTCGCATACTGGTACGATCGTCGACATGATGCATCGTTTCAAGTGCTCGATGATATTGATCTCCGAGTGGATGTCACGAACGCATCTGGTCAGACGACGCGCCGATATTCCCAGGATTATCACGACGAGAAGGAGGCCATCTATTTCGACCTGAGTAGCTACGGGCAGGTCGATGTAAGCATACACCTCACCGGATTTGACGTGACTTCAGATAATGAAGGATGCGGCTCGAATTCGATGCGAGTTTTTCTGGGTTACTATTACGAAGATACAGACAGGGACGATGCCGATGGACCAGGAGGCGAAATTGACACGCTTTAATGAAGTGAGGTTGGTTCTGGTTTTGTGTCTCTTCCTCAGCCCCATCGGGTGCGACGGCGAGGTCACGGGGGAGGCATTCGACCCCGTGCGGGAGTGCTGGGGCGGCAGTAAGTCGTTCGACACCGGCGAGTTCTTCGCCGGGTGCGACGACTCGGTATCCTACGGTGAGGATTCGAGCGGCGGTATATGGAGGTTCCGCAATTCATGCATCGGGGATGACCTGACGCCGGTCAGCTTCTACGACAACGGCTATCCTGACTGCCCGGCTCCGGGCCTTGGTTTCGTCGAAGTTAATCAACGCCGTGTCGACATCGAGGCGATGTGCGTCGGTCCTTGGGAGTTTTATGATAGGGTCCCCGAGGACGACCCTTGTGTCTCGGAAGGGCCGGAACTCTATCGGTTCGGTAACTCCGCACAGGACTACTCGCTCTTTCCGAACGGGTGTAACACTTCGATATCGAAACCCCTCGGCGATGTGACCGTGGAAGAGGTTTTGATGTTCCCGGAATGTTCCGAGTAAACCGGAAGACCAGGCCGATCGGTCGTATCCACTCGCCTGAGCACCGGAGCTCCCCGTTGTAAGTCGTTGATGGGTGTGGATCAGCTGATGAGCGCGTGAATGTTGGCCTGGAGGGCATCCCGGGTTGACGGCGCAAATAAAGAAGGGGCAGAGCCTGTCCGGCTTAGCTTTCGGCCTTCAGCTGCTCAAGAACGCCGTAGGTCGGACGCTTACCATCTCTGTACACCGAGCCCGGTTTATCGGTGGCGATGCCAAGCCCGATCAGAAATATGAAAAGCATCTCCATCAGGACCTACTGGCATTCTTCGAAAACACAGACCGTGTCTGGTGCGCAGTCAACACTCGAACACGCGATCGCTGGAAGCAGGCAAACTCGATTTCGACAGACAAGGGGGTCTTTGGCGGTCAATCTCCACTCGGACAAAATAGCTGAGAAGCAGCAGTTAGGCGAACCATCGCTTCTCTGCGCGATTCGAGGCACTCACGACGCTCAGCCATCCGTCGCTCGCCGAGCTCTACGGCGATTGGGCGCGCTCCGCAATCGACTAGCGTAGCGCCGCACGCACCCGCTTCGCGTCGTATGCGAACGCATCGATCTCCGAAGCGATCCAGTTCTTCTCTTCGTCCGTCAGTCTGGCGTCGACGTCGTACCACTCTTGGTTGGCGCGGACCTGCAGCACGAACCGAACGTTTTCGGTGCCGTTGCGGTTCTTGGTCACACGCCGGTCCACTCGGGAACCGCCGATGATTCCCACCTCGTTTTCGTGCTCGATCGGAATGCCCCAAAATCGCTCAATGATCTTCCAGCCTCGGGCGTTGGCCTCGAGGATGTACGAGCAGTTCGCCATGAAGAAGTTCCATGCGGCGAACGCGAAACAGACGGTCAAGATCATGAGCTGAATCGGCTCGAGCTTGAATCCCAACGCGACGAGGGGCAAGGCGATGGAGACGAGCCCGATGCCAATCTTGTCGTACTGAATGCGAGCCGGGATTCGCACGCTCAGTGCGTCCGGACTGCGATCGAGCACCACGAAAGACCTCGGCGGGCGCGTCCAGATCGCGTCAGTGCGTTCGAGAGAGTCGATGTCGGTGCTGGTCGCCGTCGTGAGGGCGGTCTCCATCGAGGTTGGGGCGGGCAATGCTCGAAGCGCCTCATCGGCGCTGGCGTAGCGGTCTTCCGCGATCGGTTCGACGAGTCGGTCGACGAACACTGCGAGCGCCTCGGGCAGCGAGGCGTACCCCCGCCAATCGAGCTTGGAACGCGACTGCGGCAACCGCGACGGATGATGCCCCGTCGCCAAGTGAATGAGCGTTGCGCCAAGCGCATACAGATCGGTGGATTTGCTCGCCCGGCCCATGAGCTGTTCGGGTGGCATGTAGCCGGTCGTGCCGACGACCGTGGAGCCGCCGACCGCGTCGGCGCGCTCCACCTGGACACCTCCAAAGTCGACCAGCACGACCTCACCGTTCGCGCGACGGATGAGGTTTGCCGGCTTGATGTCGCGGTGAAACACCGGCGGATCCAGCCTCTGAAGGTACGACAGCACCTCGAGCACTTTTTCGGCGAAGTTGCGCAGGTCCAATGGCCGGAAATGCCCGACATGTTCGAGCTCCGCATCGAGCGTCTCGCCGTCGATGAACTCCTGAATGATGAAGAATCGACGCTCTCGATTGGTCTCGATGTCGAGTGAATCGACGAAGGCAGGAATCCCCGGGTGTTCCAATCGCGCGAGGACTTTCTGTTCTCGTTCGAAGAGCTCGATGGACTTCCAGTCGTCGACTTTGCTGACGGCGAGCTCTTTGATCGCCACGAATCGGTTGTTCGAGAGGTCTCGGCCCAAGAATGTCGACGCCTGACTGCCGCGCCCGAGCTCATGCAACACGTCGTATCGCTCGCCCAGCTTCTCGCGAACCGTCAGATCGATGTGAGGATCGGTGGTGACCCCCCACTCATCCGAGAGCGCGTCCTCGTCGACCGGTAGCGGTTCCTGACTCCAGTCTCCGGAGTCGACCACCGGTTGGGGCTCGACGACCTCGCGCGCCGCCTGAAACTCATCCAGCACCTGCCGCCGAACGAGCGTGCGCACGACCTCCCACTCTTCGCGGTCCAAGATCCCGTCGCCGTTGGAGTCGTAGCGCATCATGAGTTCGGGCTGGTTCGACAGCATGTCGAGGCGCCGTGCGACTTCGCGATTGAGCTGATCTTGGTCCATCAGCCGTCGGCTCCCTGGACCCACGCATTGATCTCGGAGACCAGCCACGCGGTCTCTTCGATCGACAGTCCGGTGTCGAGCGGTCGCCACTCGTCGTCGAGCACGACGAGGTCGTATCTACCTGCGAAGCTGTCTTCGGGTGTGGGCAATCGCGCCGAGACGATCGTCGCGTCGTGCCAGGTCTCGTGCGGGAAGATTGCACCGTGCGTCTGGCGAAGAGACCATCCGGTGCGGTTGGCCGTGATCACCATCGAACGGTGGGCGTACGCAAGGGCGCCGACCGCCATCAAAACCCCAGCACCGGCCGTAATCCATGCGATTGGGCTCCCTGTTGCCACACCGGCCCACAGGGCCAGCGCACCGACGAACGTCCCCAGAATCACGAAGAACTCTTCGACCCGGACGAACCTCGGCGGCACTCGAATGATGATCGCCCGGGGCGATCGTTCGACCGACACAAACGAGTTCGCCGGTCGTTTGAACGTGAGCGCTCCAGGCTTGGTTGGTGCAAGGGCGGTGCGGGATACAGCCGCCAGCGTGTTGGTGGTGAGCGGTCCCGCCGCCCCCTGTTTCAACAGGTCGAGCGCTTCCTCCGCATTCGCGGGGCGGTCCTCCCAGATCGGCTCGAGCAATCGGTCGACGAAGTCGGCCAGACCAGGCGCGAGCGTCGCGTACGGTCGCCACTTCAGCCGGGCCCGCTCCTCGGGGATCATCGATGGATGATGCCCGGTCGCCAAATGTACGAGCGTGGCGCCGAGACCGTACAAGTCGGTGGTCTGGTTCGCGCGCCCCATCAGCTGTTCCGGCGGCATGTATCCACTGGTCCCGACGACGGTACTCCCGCCAACTTGCTCGGCCGAAATCCGCGTCTGCACTCCTCCGAAATCGACGAGCATGAGGCGGCCATCCCTCCGTCGAATCACGTTCGCGGGCTTGATGTCGCGATGGATCACCGGCGGCGACAACGTCTGCAGATAGTGAAGGACTTCGAGCAGCTGGTGGGCGAGGTTGTAGACGTCGGCGCTCTCGAACGATCCCCGGCGTTGGATCTCGGCCTCGAGCGTCTCGCCGTCGACGTACTCCTGCACCAGAAACATCCGTTTGGCACCGTCCGTATCGACTTCCAACGTGTCGACGAACGAAGGGATCGACGGATGGTCGAGCTGCCGCAGAACCTTCGCTTCGCGCTCGAAGAGCTCGAACGACTTCCAATCGTCGAGTCGGCCGATCGCGAGCTCTTTGATGGCCACGAACTGATTGGTATCGCGGTCTCGCCCCAGGAACGTGTCGGCCTGAGCACCAGTCCCCAGCTCATGGAGGATGTCGTAGCGCGACCCTAGGGTCTCCTTGGCCGTGAGATCGATGTGCGGGTCGGTATCGACACCCCACTCGTCGGGCTCTTGGTCACCAAAGTCGACGATGACCTTGGCGGCCGGCGTGGCCGGATCCTGACCGCTCTGTGACTTGAGGTTCCCGAATTCCTGCTGGACCTGACGCCGGACGAGCGAGACGACCACGTTCCACTCGTGTTCATCGAGTTTGCCGTCTCCATTTCGATCGTAACGACGAAGTGCCCAGTCGTTCTCGCGTAGCTCCGCGAGTCGCCGGGTGACTTCTTGTTCGATCGGGTCCGCCTGACTTCCTGCGGTCACGTCACCCCCGTCAGCCGTCTCCATGCAGAACGATGAATGACGACTCGGCGCGTGGATCGAGCGTTTTGTCGATGTAGGCGCGGGCGAAGATCGACCACGTGCCACCGTCTTCGGTGAGGACGGCGTCGCGTGGAACCCGGATGACGATGGGCACCACGAATTCGTGATCGGCAGGCAGTGCGTTGTCTTGCGCGACTTCCGCGCTCTGCACGTAGTCCTGCCACTTTCCTTCGCGCTGGACCTGACCTTTGAGACTGATCAGCAGGTAGTCGATCTTTCGATTCTTGTCGGGTGAGCGCACCACCGCGCGAGCGCGCAGCTCCTCGCCCGCCTTCACCTTCTCGTCGTCGACCTCGACGATGAGATCGACTTCACCACCGGTGATGGCGTTCAGCTTACCGGTGAAGAACTGCATGGTGTCGCTGAGCTTGAACTTGCTGCCCATTGCGCGCCTTTTTGCTCGTAGGTTCGGTTAAGAAGAGTATCGGAGGTTCGCGAGGATATGGCAATCGTACGGCTCAAACTGGTCGCGCGGGGCCGGGTTTCTTGCTCCTACGGTCATATGGCTGCACATTCAGGCCGTGAAACAACGAATGATCATAGCGGCCGCCGGCGCCGTACTATTTCTGGGTCTGGTCGCAATTGCGGTCGTCCTGAGCGGTGACGATGACGAGCAACAAGTCATCGGTGATCCACAGCCGAAAGCGGCACATCCGACGCACTTCGCGTACGGCCCAACCCCGTGGGACGTCGAAGGTGCGCGCTCATCGGTCATCACAATGCGATCGAGCGGACCGACGCTCCAGCTCACACCGGAGCAATCGATCGACTTGTCGCCGCAGGCCCCCGACCTCGCGCTTGAATGGACGAAAGAGACCAAATCGGGCGTCACACGCCTCACCGGCGTTGGAAAGTGGCGAGGATTTGAGACGACCGCAGTGTGGTCGTTTGCCCGCGGCAACCCTCACTCGACCTTCGAGATCAACGTCGACGGCGTGAAAGGCGCCGACCTTTCGGAACCTTTCACCGCGGCATGGAACCTACCTGCCGGCGATGTAAGGCACGTGAACGCGCAGCTTCGAGTCGTTCCCTGGGTGAACGAACCCACACAGCTCAACGGTTGGACACCGACCTGGATCGAGTGGGTGGGCGCACAGCAGACCGTTTCGATTCACCAGGGGATGTACGACCTCCTCGAAATCGTTCCGCGCGATGGCGGCCAGGTTGGCCTGAACGTCACCCTGGCGTCCGACTCGACTCGCCCCCGTATCGCGGAGTGTGCGCCAGAGTCGGAGGTCGACGTCAGCGGGCGCTGGGCGCTCACGCTCGGCCCGCAATCGCCCGTCGTCGTTTCTCGATGGCCCGAAGGCGCACAGGCGATGATCGCCGCCGTTTTTGAGGATCCGTCGACGCACCCCGATCCCTTGGCAGCCGCCGGGAATCCACTCGATAGCGAAGACGCCGCACGTCGCATCCGAACGGTCGCCCTCGGGCACTCGGACAAGGCAGACCCGCGCCACGGCAACGGCGGGGTTCTGGGCGTCGGCATGAGCGCAACGGTCGAGCTCTCGCCCAAGCTCGACGAAGCCGACCGCAAGGAGCTCGAAACCTCCTTCAAGAGCACCCGACTCGAGCTTGCCGGCGAAAAGACTTCAGTCCGGCTGACTCGAGGCGACTGCGAGGCGATCGCCGGCGCCGACTCGGCAGTCGTCGTGACCGGCTACCAGACCTACGACGGCGCTTATCAAAACTCGATGTCATCGAGTGCAGCTGCGGTCCAACAGGGTTCGACTGCCCTCACGCTCGCTCAACTCGACGGCCGGCGTTCCACCGTCACGGACCAGGCCCTCGGCAAGCTCTACATCGACCGATTGCTGCGCGAACGAGGCGGGCTCTTCATCTCGATCCCCCTCGTCGCGTCGCGCAATCCCCTCATCCCCGCCGGCAAAGACGGCCTCCTCGCACCGGAACGAAACGGTCACTGGACCATCGCGGAACCGCTCGTCTACGCGCTCGGCGACTTGGAGCTTCGATTCGAGACCGAAGCGTTTCTGATGGCCGGGATCGGCGAGACGGTCCGGCACTGGCGCTCGATGCGTCGAATGGAAGTTTGGCCAACCCCAGACGGTCTGGAGATCTGGCACCCCGGAGACGAGCCGGTCGAGGGCGCAACCTTCATCGCCGTCGGCGCGCACGACCCCACCGGATCGTTCCTCGGTGGCCGTGACATCCGCGATGCCCGCGCATCCGCCCAGACCTGGTTCTGGGGCACGATTCCCGCAAATGACAAACTTCAGGTCGGACTTGGTGAGGCGTTCGCCGCGCCAACAGCGGTCGAATGGGTCTTTCAGACTTCTGAGGATTCCTCCCCGTCGGATTGACACCTTCCCGGTCGGCGTCTACGTTCCGCACACCTGACGGGCCATCCGAACTTTTGCCGCCAACGCGGTGAGATACACGGCTGGCGCACCCCCTCTCCGATTGTATCGGCCGCACGTTTCCGGGCGGTCCCGGGAGCCACTGCGCCTTCACTTTGGAGCAATGGACGAGAAGCTATGGCTATGTTTGACGTCGTCGCGAAGGGATTTCGCGACGTAAGAAATCGATTCGAAGGCAAGCGTGAGATCACCGAAGAAAACATCGATGACGCGCTGAAGGACATTCGGCGAGCGATGCTCGAGGCCGACGTCAACTTCAAGATCGCCAAGGACTTCATCGGGCGCGTCAAAGACAAGGCGCTCGGCGAGGTCGTGAAGGTCAAAGCCAAGGGGAAAGACGAAAAGGTCGAGATCACCCCTGGCGACGCGTTCATCAAGATCTGCCACGACGAGCTCGAAGCCCTCATGGGGCCAGTCGACACCTCGCTCGTCTTCGCCAACCCGCGCGTCGGCCCAACCAAGATCATGATGGTCGGCCTGCAGGGCTCCGGTAAGACGACCACCACCGGTAAGCTCGCGAAATACCTCATCGACGAGCACGGCAAGCGACCTCTCCTCGTGGGAGCAGACGTCTACCGTCCGGCCGCTATCGACCAGCTCCGAGTGCTCGGAAACAAACTCGAAGTACCCGTCTACGCGAAAGAAGGCGGAGACCCTGTCGAGGTCTGCCGCGAAGCGCTCAAGGTCGCCAAAGAGAAGGACCGCGACGTCATCCTCTTCGACACCGCCGGCCGCCTCGCCGTCGACGATGTCCTCATGGAAGAGCTCGAGCAGATCGTCGACACGACGAAGCCCGAGAACATCTTCCTCGTCGTCGACGCCATGATCGGCCAGGACGCCGTCAACACGGCAAACGAGTTCAACAGCCGCCTCGAAATCGACGGCTTCATCATGACCAAGCTCGACGGCGACGCACGTGGTGGTGCGGCGCTCTCGATCAAAGAGGTCACCGGCAAACCGATCAAATTCATCGGTGTCGGCGAGAAGCTCGAGGACCTCGAAGCGTTCCGACCTGAAGGCTTCGCGAACCGAATCCTCGGATTCGGCGACGTCATGGGCCTCATGAACAAGTTCGAGAAGTCCCTCTCCGAGGAAGACGCAGCGCGCGCCGAAAAAGACGCAATGCGCATGCTCTCCGGCGAGTTCGACTTCAACGACTTCTACAATCAGCTCGAGCAGATCTCGAAGCTCGGCTCGATGAGCGAGCTCATGGAGATGATGCCGTTCTTCGGTGGCATGGAGATCCCTGCCGGCGCCGTCGACGACCACGAGCTCACACGCATCCGGGCGATCATTCAGTCGATGACCGTCGAAGAGCGCACGCAGCCCGACTGCCTCACTCGCCAACCCAATCGACAGCGCCGCATCGCTGCCGGTTCTGGTCAGCCCCGTGAGAAGGTCGAGCAGGTCATCCAGCAGTTCAATATGATGGCCGGCATGATGAAGCAGTTCTCGAACATGGGCGGCGGATTCCTGAACAAGATCCCAGGGTTCGACAAGCTCAACATGATGCGCCAGATGAAAGACATGGACGTCGGCTCGCTGTTCGGCGAGCTGATGGGCGGCGGCGACGGAGCTCCCGGCGGCATGGGCGGCGGTCTCCCCGGAATGGGCGGAGCTCAGCTTCCTCCCGGCTACACGCCTCCCGGCGGATTCATGAACCGCGGCGCTGGCTCGAAATCGAAGTCGATGAGCCGCTCGCAGAAGAAGCGTAAGCGCAAGGTCTCGCGCAAAGCCCGCAACAAGGGCAAGAAGAAGTGACCGACGCCGTTGCGGTCGAGGGGGCCGAACAGACCTGCTCGTACGATGGCGCACCAGGCGTTGCCCGGTGCGCCAAGTGCGATGAGGTCGTTTGCGCCCACTGCCACGGCTCCAACCTCATCGGCTTCTGCCTCTGCCGCCACTGCCGGCGCGACGTCGAGTCGCGCCTTCGCACCCCGTGGGAGATGGCGCGGACCCCGCGCGAGCAGCTTCAAGCGTTCTTCCCGACCCTCGGCGAAGTCCTCAAACGCCCCAATCAGTTCTTCCTGACCACGATCCCGATTGGCCCAGTCTTGGGACCGGTCGTCTTCGCCATCATCTGCCTGACCACCGGTATCTTCTTCCGCCGGATCTGGAACTGGCTCCTCGTCGACGGATACCAGACCCGCGTGACCGAAGCGGCCGTCGAAGCGGGATTCAGCGGATTTCAGTTTTTCGTGATGTTCTTGGGCGCGGCTCCGTTCACCGCCATCCTCGGCTTCACTCTGCACACGATCGTGTTTCATCTGCTCGCCCGAGCAATGGACGGAAAGGCCCCGTGGCACGTGTCCGCACGAGTCACGGCGTACTCTTCTGCCGCGATCATGCTGCAGCTGTTCCCACCCATCGCGAGCCTCGACCTGGGCCACTTCGCAGCTCTCCTGTGGCTCATCTTTCTCGAGTCGCACGCCGTCCGCGCGTACCACGCCCTTTCGTTCTGGCGAGGCACCGCCGTGGTCTTTTCTTCGATGTTTGTGCTCTTGCCCTTCATGGGCTGAACACCGCACAGATACTCACCCAACAACAGTTTCACGCAAACACGAACAGGCCCACCGATCGTTTTTAGACCGATCGGTCTTGACTCTCGCGTTCGCTTCGCTACGTTTTAGACCAGTCGGTCTAGACCACCCGGTCTAACCGAGCAGTCTACTCGAACCAAGCAGTGTGAAGATGTCGCCACGCCCCCGATTTTTGAAGCTCGCGCGCACCAAGCAGCGCACCATCCTGGAAGCCGCCGCCGAGGAGTTTGCGGCGCGCGGATTCGATGGCGCTTCGTTCAACAAAATCATCGAGCGCGCCGGTATTTCGAAAGGCGCCGCGTACTACTACTTCGACGACAAAGAAGATCTGTACGCGACCGTCTTCGAGCGAACGATGGAGCAGTTGCTCGAGGTGACCGGTGACGCTGAGCTTTGGAACGCCGTCGAAACCGGAGACCACGCCGAAGACGAGTTCTGGGAGCTGCTGAGCAAGCAGGGTCGCGAGTCGATCCTGGCCTTGAAGCCGCACCCGTACCTCATCGCATTCTTTCGGCACCTCTTCGCCTTCACCGAGTCACACGCAACGTCGAAGGCCGTCGAGAAGATGATGGACTTTGGACGTAGTCGAGTCGGTCGATTCCTCGATAACGGCATCGAGCGGGGTTTCATCCGAGATGACATCGAGCACGAGCTCCTCATCGAGATCACGCTCGGCCTCGGCCTCACGCTCGACCGATGGCTCTTCGCTCGTATCGACGACATGACCGAGCAGCAACTGACCGACGCGGTCGAGCAGATCGTGGACCTTTATCGAAGCATGCTCCGCCCGCGAAAGGAGACCTCATGAACCGAATCCCACTCATCTTCGCCCTTTGGCTCTTCGCCGCGGCTCCCGCACCCGCGCTGGCGCAAACGCCAGAGTTGCCCTCGCTCGACGAGGTCACACAAAAGCTCGACGACCTCTATCGATCCAAGTCTTCGAAATCGAAGATGAAGATGATCATCGAGAATGACCGCGGCAAGCGAACGCTCGAGATGGACCAGTGGTCCCGCGGCGAGGAGAAGTTCCTCGTCGTCATTCGCTCGCCGGCCAGGGAGCGGGGAACGGCGACGCTCAAGACCGACGAGGGGCTGTGGAACTACGCGCCGCGAGCGGATCGGCTGATCCGCGTCCCCTCGGGGCTACTCAGCGAATCGTGGATGGGGAGTAACTTCTCCAACGACGACCTCGTGCGCGACTCCTCGTACGCCGACGACTTCGAGAGCAAACTGGAGTGGGTAGAAGAGGACGGTCGCCGACTGCTCAAGCTCACGCTCACGCCGAAACCGAAGACGCCGGTCGTGTACGAGCGAATCGTCTTCCTGATGGTTCCCGACGTCTGGACGCCGGTTCGCGCGGACTACTTCGACAAGGGCAAGCTGATGCGTCGCATGACCTTCAGCGACGTCAAGGAGATCGCCGGTCGCCCCATCCCGATGAAGATGGAGCTTCAGCCGATGAACAAAAAGGGTGAGCGCACGACCATCATCTACGAAGACCTCGAGTTCGACGTCGAGGTCGACGAGAAGCTGTTCACCAAGCAGGGCCTCAGGCGCGTAGCGAGGAAGCGATGATCGCTCGTCTCGCGACGCGCAACATCTGGCGCAATCGCTGGCGTACCGGCCTCACGATCGGCGGTATCGCCGTCGGGGTCGCCCTGCTCGTTTGGACGCTCGCCTACATCAAGGGGATGTCCGATGCGATGGTTCGCGGGGCGACTTCGTCGGAGCACGGGCAGGTTCAGATTGCGCAGACCGAGTGGCTGGACACGCCGTCGCCGCGGCATGCTTTTCCCATCGACGACGCAACGCTACAGGCCGTCCGCTCGACCGAGGGAGTTGCCAACGCCGCGCCCCGCGTGCACGTCTTCGGGCTCGTCGGCGATGAACGCACCTCGGTCGTCGCACACATCTCGGGCGTCGATCCCAAGCCGGAATCCGACACGACCGTCGTCGTCGACGGACTGAAGTCGGGGCGATGGCTCTCCCCTACCCCGCCGGAATACCCGGACCCACGGGAAGTCGTACTCGGCAGCGGAATCGCGCGGCAGCTCGACGCCGAGGTGGGTAGCGAAGTCGTGCTCTTCTTCGAAGCGAGCGACGGTTCCCTCGGCAACGATCTCCTCGAGGTCGTGGGGATCGTGCATACCGGGAACTCCGCGATCGACCGCATGTACGCTTACATGCACATCGCCGACGTACAGTATGCCGCAGCGCTGGAGGGCCAGATTCACGAAATCGCGGTGCGGGTCGACTCGGTCCCAGATGCCGCCGAAGTCGCAAAACGAATCGCCGCGAAGCACCAGGCAGCGCTTGGCGAAGAAGTCACGATTCGCCCCTGGACTGAAGTCGTGCCGGCGATCGCGAAGATGGTCGAGGTGAGTAATCAGAGCGACCTCATCATGTTCGCCATCGTCTACCTGATCATCGCGTTCGGAATCTTCAACACCCAACGAATGTCCGCACTCGAGCGGCGCCGAGAGTTCGGCGTCACCCTGGCGATCGGCGTGGCACCACGCCAGATCTTTGGCGTGGTGGTCGTCGAGACGCTCATCATCACGCTCGCCGGCGCTGTCGCCGGCGTCGCGCTGGGCGCCCTCGCCAGCTGGTACTTCGTGGTGCACGGACTCAACCTGGCCGCCTTCGGCGACGTCGGAGACTTCCAGTACATGGGCGTCAGCTTCGGCAGCTCGATCCTGTTTCGCGTCGACGCCTGGGTCCTGCTGAAGCCGATCATCTACATCGTCCCGATCGCCCTACTCTGCGGGCTCTTGCCCGCGTGGAATGCGGCGCGCGTCGAAATCACAAATGCTATCTCGGGGAGGTCGTGATGCTGTTCAAGATGGCGTGGCGCAACCTCTGGCGGAATAACACACGTACGCTCATCGTGCTCTCGGCGATCGGCATCACGTACGCCCTCTTCCTCATCTCCATGGGCGTCTCCGATTCGATGTACGGAAAGATGGAGGAGTCCGCTGCTCAGGCCGCGGGGGGGACGGTACTCGTTCACGCGGATGGGTATTGGGCAGAGCAGACCAACGATTTGATTATCACCGACGGTCAGGCGCTCACGGAATCGCTGAGCGCCACGCCGGGCGCTGAAGCTGTCGCGCCCAGACTCCTCGTCATGGGGCTCATCTCGACGTCCGAGACCAGCGTCCCCGTGCAGCTTCAAGGGATCGACCCAACCGTCGAGTCGAAGTTCACCAAGACCGTCGACTACCTCGCCGAAGGCAACTTCCTGACGGGCGATGAAGAGGCGCCGATCGTGCTCCCGGTGGCTGTCGCCGACGAGCTCAAAGCGAAGCTGGGCGATCGAATTGTCGTCACGGCGACCGGGCCCAACGGCGAAATGCAGCGCGCACTTTTCCACCTCACCGGCACCCTAGATGTCGGCGAGATGGGCGCTGCTGCAGGGCTGGGCTACACGACTCTGCCCGCCGCCCGAAAGGCGGTGGGTCTCGAAGGGAACGAAATCACACAGGTCGGATTGCTCGCATCGACCGACCGCGATGCGTTCAAGCGCGCCGTCGAGAAGCAGCTCGGCGAGCGTCAGGGACTGGAGGTGCTGACGTGGGCCGAAGCCATCCCCGATCTCGTCGGATTCATCGAGATGGACCGGTCTTTCGCCAACATCTACGGGGTGCTCGTCTTCATCGTCGTGGTGTTCTCCATCACCAACACGTTCCTGATGATCGTGATGGAACGAGTGCGAGAACTCGGCCTGCTCGGAGCAGTGGGAATGACCCCAGGCCGTGTCGCATGGCTGGTGATTCTCGAGACTATCGTGATGGCCGCAGTCGCGCTCGCCGCCGGATTTGTCGTCGGTTTCGCGGCGCATTATGCGATCGCGACCTATGGCATCGATCTGACCGCTATCTACGGGGGTTCCGAAATCGAGCTTTCTGGCGTGGCGCTGACAGACATGACGCTGCGCAGCGAGCTGGACACTTCCCGATGGATCAACGCGACCATCACGGTCTTCGCGCTCGTGGTGATGAGCGCTCTTTATCCCGCCTGGCGCGCCGCGAGGCTCGCGCCGGCCGAAGCTATGAGGTTCTTCGGATGACTGAAGCAAACCATATTCGAGTCGAGGGCGTGCAGCGCACGTACAACCAGGGAGAAGTGCCGGTACACGCGTTACGAGGGGTCGACCTCGAGATTGAACGCGGCGAGTTCACGGCACTCGCCGGACCCTCCGGGTCGGGAAAGACCACGCTACTCAACATGATCGGGTGTCTCGACGAGCCGACCGCTGGCAAGGTCCTCATCGATGGGCAAGACGTCACCGGCCTCGGGAGAACGGCTTCGGCACAGTTCCGGCTCGATCACATCGGCTTTATCTTCCAGGCGTACAACCTGCTCCCCGTGCTGACCGCCTACGAGAATGCGGAGTTCGTGATGATGCTCCAGGGCCGTTCGGCGAACGAGCGCCGCGAGACCATCATGCCGCTGCTCGAAACCGTTGGCCTCTCGGGGCTGGAGGATCGCAAGCCGCACCAGCTGTCCGGTGGGCAGCAGCAGCGCGTCGCGGTCGTTCGCGCGATCGCAAACAAACCTGCCGTCGTCCTCGCCGACGAACCGACGGCGAACCTCGACAGTGAGACATCAGCAGCGCTGCTCGATTTGATGCTAGAGCTCAATCGGGAGCACGGAGTCACGTTCCTCTTCTCGACGCACGACCCGCAGGTGATGGAGCGCGCTCGCCGTATCGTACACCTCGACAGTGGCTCCATCGTCGAAGACGAGCGCCGAAGTTGAAGTTCCTGATCGCGATAGCGACCGCGGTCGCCGTCTCGGTGCCTGCGCTCGCGGCTGCCGGAGAGACCCTCGTCGAGACTGAGCCATTTTCGCTCCGATTGAACGGGTTCCTCTCCGAGTACGCCGCTGTCACGCATCTGCCGTACGAGACGTTTGGACTCGTGGAGCCAACCACCGGACTGAACGCCGGTGTCCTTCGCTTCGAATGGGAAGGCGAAGCCGGAGATCACGTTTCGTTTCAGCTGCACAACCGGTTCTTTCATCGAATCTCGTCGGCGAGTGGAAGTGCCGGTTCGGCCTTCGGCGTGGGTTCTTCGGTCGCTCCCAACCGAACCCTCGATACTCGCTCGGAACTCGTCGCCGAGGCGGGATTACTCGTCGAGCACGACCTCGACCGAGCCGTCGTGAACGTGTTTACTCCCCTTGGCGACGTGTATGTGGGACGTCAGGCGATCACGTGGGGCAACTCCACCGTGTTCACAGTCTCGGACTTGTGGACTCGGTTCAGCCCGTTTGAGCTCGACACGTCTCAGAAGCGCGGCGTGGACGCCGTTCGTTTCCTCGGCTACCCGGGCGGAATTGAACTCGATGTGGTGCTGGACGTCACCGACTTCGACGCGCCAGGTGGCGGTGTTCGCGCCGGTTGGACGCTCGACCGAGCAGACTCCTATGGTGCGCTCGCATGGCGAAATGACCGGCTCCACGCCCTCATGGGACTCGGCCTCGACCTCGATGTGGTGCGCGCTCATGGCGAGCTGAACTTGCCCTGGAATCCTGACGACGGTCAGCTCGACCTTCCTCGCGCCACAATCGGCGTCGACTACCTCGCCGAGAAGTTCTCCGTTGTCGGCGAGTACCACTACAACGGTCCGGGTGCGTCCGAAGACGAGGAGTACCTGGCGCAGTATCAGTCGACCGAGGTGCAAAATGGCGATCGCTACCTCGTCGGCAAGCACTACGCCGGCGCTGCGATCGCGTGGATTCCGAACGAGGTCTATTCCGTCACGATGGCCGGCCTCGTGAACCTCTTGGATCCGAGTGCCGTGCTCACGCCAACCGCGTCGCTGACCGTCTCGCAGAATGTAACGGTCGCCGGTGGCGCCTACGTCGGAATTGGCGAGGAGCCGCAGCTTGCACCGACGCCCGCTCTCGGGTCTGAATTCGGGCCCTCGGGAACCACGTACTTCCTGCAGATGACCGCGTTCTACTGATCCTCAAAAATTCGAGGATCGACCGCTCGACCCTCAAATTTCCACGAGTTGTGGCGAGGGTGTAATTTAGTGGTCGACTGCCGCTCAACCCGTGTTTTGGGGCGATCCGCGGTTTCGTGCGACTCGTCACACCCTTTGGATCGTCATTTGCACTTCCACGAGGTGCCAGAAGAGCGCTTACACGAAGAAGCGAAATGAAGACGACGATTCGACAACTGGGATACGCACTGATGGTCACGATGTTCGTGGCAATCGTGGGCGTTCCTGCAGCCTCGGCGCAGTCGCCGACGGCTGCGGAGAAGTCGTACTCGTCGGCCACTCGCTCGAGAGCTCAACTGGTGGATCGGCTCGAAGATCTGGAGAAGCAGTACAACCGGGTGATTCGACGCATCGAAGAGCGAAAGCGAGCCGGAGCGCTCGATACCTTCGCGGGCCGAATCGAACTGCAAAACCTGCTCCGCGAGAGCAAGACCATCGCCGACAAGCTCGGCAAGCTCCAGGACGACGTCGGAGCGCTCGATCGTCGCCTCGAGAAAGAGCGGTCTCGAGTGCTCGCGAGCATCGACTCCAAAGTGAAGCAACTCGAAGGTCAGCTGCGGTCGGCCAATCGCTCGCAGCGGCGCTCGATCATCAACGAGCTGAACGCCTTGAAATCGCGCCGTTCGCAGTACTCGGCGCCGCTCCCGGAGGCTCCGTCACTTTCCGAGATCAACGATGCGCTCGAGTTGGCTGAAGAAGTCGACCCCTCGCAGCCCGAAGACATGATCGCGGTCGCCGACGAGCTTCAGGACACCGAAGACCAGATTCGACGACGCCTCGACGCGGTTCGCGAACGCCTCGACGAGTTGCAGCGCCAGAAGCGTCTGCAGCGTCGCAGCGAAGCGTTCCGCACTGAGACCGGATTCTTTGGCCAAGATGAGCAGGCGCGCAGCAACCGTGTAATCGCCAAGGTCTCCGAGAATGGCGGTCAACAGCCGACGTCGGGCGACGAGAGCGCAGAAGAGCCGACCACCAATTCGGGTGGAAGCGTCAACAGCCCTCCGACGTCGCCGACCGAGTCTGGAAACAACGCCCAGGGTGAGGCAACCGATGATGGCGCACTTGGAGCGGGCGACTTCGACTCCGTCGCGGACCCGAACGGAGCTCCAGAGCGTCAGTCACCGGACCTCACCGACGCCCCTGGCTCGCCAAACGAAGCGCCCAGCGGCGGTGGATCGGGCGACCCATTTGCCGGCGGAGGCGAGACGGTTGTCATCGCGGCCGGCGCGGACCCGACGCAAACGGTCGACTCGAATCCGAAGTCGGTGCGCGAGGTAAACGCTGCCATCGAAGGGCTCGAGAACGAGAAGGAGAAGCTCGAGAAACAGGCCACCGAGCTCAAGCGACGCGCCAACAAGCTGCGCAAGCAGGCCTCCGAGCTGCAGTAAATCCGACAAGAAAAACGAAAGAGCGCGCGGCCACCCAGGCCGCGCGCTCTTTTTTGTGCGTTCTGAAATCGATCAGTCGTCGAGCACGACGTCGGCACCTTTGTCGCCGGCCGAGAAGAGCTCACCGAGCTCTTGCATCAGCTTCGCTTCGTCGCCGCTGATGTGATTGCCGAGACCGAAGAAGCCACCTGAGGCCTCCGCGACGGCACGACAGAGGTCGAGCAGGCTGTCGCTCGACTCGATGCCGCCATCGCTGACGAGGTGCGCGATGACCTTGTTGGTCCGAGCGAAGAACTGCTTCGACGGCTCGGTGTCGAGCAGGAGCTCGAGGAATTCGTAGGCGGGCGAGGCGCTGTCGACGCCGCGCTCCTTCGCAAGCTCGAGCACCTTCTCACGCTCTTTGTCGTCGAGCTTTCCATCGGCCCATGCGACCTGAATCACCGGGACGAGGTGAAGGATACGAGCGGTTTCGGAATCGAAACCGAGGTCGAGAGCTTCGTCTGCGACTTCTTCGCTGGTCGCAAGAACGCCGGCGATGGCGCCGCGTTCTTCGGCCCGAAGTGCCGCAAGCTGGCGCTCTCGGCGCTCACGAGCAAGCTTCTCTTTTTCCTGCTGGAGGATGTAGTTGTCTTCGTCACTCATCGTTGTGTCCTCGCGACTTGCAAAATTCGGTGGAAAACGGTCGCACCATACAGCCCCCCTAGGCCTTCGACAACCGCAGGAATGCGCGGGTCGTGCTTGAATCCGCTTTGAGCGCCGTGCTATCGCTTTCGCCTTCGTTACGATCGCTTGTTTGACTTGATGCATCGCGGGCCGGAAGTGGGTTCGCAGCTCTCACGACGAGTCCAATGATGTCCTCGGAAGCTCCTTTTGATGGCCAGCTCGGGACGACCTCCCGCCGCTCGCACATGGTCGCCGCAGACGACGGTACGTCGCATCCCGTCGAACTGCTCGCATCCGTCAACGTGCAAACCGACGCGAATTTGCTCGACTCGATCCGATCGGGTGAAGCATTCCGCGTCGAGCATCCGGTCGACGGACGCACGGTCCAACTGGCACTCCCGGTTGTGCTACACGATCCCGAAAAGCGTGTTTTTGCGCTGCTGCTGCCCGATTCTCTTCGCCATGAAGGTCTCGAAAGGCGCGCCGCACTGCTGGCGGAGCTCGCTCGCGAATCGACTTCGCTCCCACGATACGTCGCCGAACCTTCCGTCGTGTTCTCCGTCGACGCCTTCCAAGCCCTCGAGACCGAAGAAGCGCCGACCGCACCAACACCGGCGAACGACCTCGAAGCCAGCAAAGAACTCGCTCGTCAGCGCGCCGCGCTTCAGACCGAGCAGGAACAGCTCGAAGTCGAGCGAAAGCAGCTCGACGAAGTACGTGAACGATTCGACCGCGAACGCGCGCGAATGGACGAGGTCGAAGCCAAACTGCAGGCCGATCGCGAGAAGCTCGACGCAGACCGCGCCGAACTCGATCGCACTCGCGCCTCACTGCGAGCCGAAGAACTCAACCTCGAAAAGAAGAAAATCGACCAGGCACAGGGCACCGACTTCAAGCCCAACGCAAACGACGCCACACAAGTCGTCACCGACGACCAGTTCATCGAAGTGATGGGCGAAGAACAGCCCGCTCCCGCCGACGTGAGCGCGGAAGAATTCGTCATCGATGACTCCGCCGAGCTCGAAGCCATCAGCGAAGGCGACATCGAGAATGTCGAAGTCGAGGACGTGAAGGTCACGGCTCTCACCGACGGCGTGCCGAAGAAGTTCGACGAAGTCGTCTCGGGAGATCGCGACCGCGCGCTCAAGATTCGCGGGACCGAACTCCTCGGCGTCTATCGCGGCAAGAAGGAAGATATCTCGAAGCTGATGGACGGCGACGCGCCTGGGTTCTTCGTGCAGCTCCACATGGTCGACGACTACCCGATCATCGCGGTCTCGCTCGTGCGCATGGACGACGATCTGCAACCCACGGCTTCGGTCGTGTGGCCGATCGACGTCGCTGATGCCTCCGACAGAATGTTGCTCGGAAAACTCGAGATGCAGACCTCGCTGAAGATCGGCTTGTACAACGCTGACTCCGGCTCCCTCCTGCGGGCCGTCGACGTGGAGGCTCCGCTCGAGCGCAACCTCGAATGGATCCGAAAGACCGCAGAGGCTCGCCTCAAAGAGGCGAAGGCGGCGAAGAAGACTTTTGGAGACGTCGTTCAGGCCGCACTCGAGCCCGACTTCGAAGTCCTCGGCTCGATGCGCCACAACTTCACGGTCGATAGTTTCGAAGACGCCAAGTCGCCGGCCGCGCTCAAGCTCGCGATCGGAATCCTGGGATATTGGTCCACTGAAGAAGTGTTCGAGTACCTCATCGCGAACCGGTCGTTCCCGATTCACCACTTCCGAGCCGTTCAGGAGCGCGTGGTACGACGCTCCGTGGAAGCCGGCCTTTGGCTCCCCGAGGAACTGCGCGACTTTGCGGTCGAAGAGCTCGACCTCGCCGAAGACGAACACGCGCTGGCCGAGCGCCTCATCGCCAACTTCGCCGAGACCAGCGTTTCGCTGAGAAGCAACGACCTCGACCCGATCGCGCAATGGGAGAACTGGGACGCGTTGCTCGTACTTGGGGAAGAGACTGGCGTGCCGGCCGACAATGACGTCGTGGAGCTCGCCGAGGCCAGCCTGAAGCGCGCCAAAGAGTTTGAGGAACTGCAGCAGAGCGGCGCGCGAAAAGCGTCGAGCCCAAACTCGAGCTCGACTTCGATCAGCGAGGCCCCGAGCGGGATGATGGACGACGATTTGATCGTCGCGAAGACTTCGGAAGCGACCGGCATCACCTATTTTCTGCCCGACGACGCTGTTCTCGACACGTTCGAAGATGTCGAATCGATGGATCGCGAGGACCTCGAGCGACTCCTCGACGATCCGAGCGGGCGACTCGAAGCGGCGCAGGCTTTGCTCGAGCGGTTCGGGTCGGAGGCGGCCGAGAAAGCCGTTTCGGTCGCTGACGAGATGAATGCGACCGAGGTCGCGGCCCTCGCGCGTTTCCTGGAGACGCGCGCGAAGGGGATGGAAGCCGAGCTCGTTCGCACCGTGGAATCGGGCGGGCCGAGCAGCGTTTACGTGGCCGTGCGCGGCCTCGCCTACTCGCGCAGTTCGACGGCGATCCCGGCAATTCTCGGGGCGCTCGACGACCCGAACCGGCGAGGAGACGCGCGAAAGCTCGCGGTCGCGATCGGTCCATACGGCGAGAAACTCGTTCCCGAGCTGCGGCGCATCATCAAACGCGATGGTCCGAACGACCCGTGGATCGGTCTGCTGCGCGAAGTGGAACGCCACGCAAAAGGCACGATCGACGCATTCGCCAAAGACCGCTCCAAGCCACTGCGTGAGGCGGCACAGAAGGCCAAGGGCTGAAGCTAGCTAAAGCGGTTTCGCAAAGGGACGATTCGTAGTAGTGATGGTGGGTGGTCCCAAGCCGAAGTCGGCACCGAAGAGGGTTCATGAAAGTCGGAATTTTCAGCGACGTGCACAGCAACGAGGAGGCAATGCACTCCGTGGTCGAGGGCTACAAGGAGCTCGACTTCGAGATCGACATGTATGCCTGCCTCGGCGACGTCGTTGGATACGGCGCCAACCCGAATCAATGCTGTGAGATCGTCCGCGAGATGGCGGAGTTCACCATCCTGGGCAACCACGACGCCGCCGTATGCGGCCGAATGAACTACGCGTTCTACTACGACGCCGCGCGAAATGCCCTCGATTGGCACGCCGCCCAGCTCGTCGAAGATCACCACGATTGGCTTCGCACCCTTCCCTACAAGAAAGACTGGGAAGACGTGACGTTCTGCCACGGCTCACCGATCAACCTCGAAGACTTCGAATACGTCTTCAACGTGCACCAAGCGACCCAACTCTTGCACCACTGGGACACGCTCAAGCACGTCACGTTCATCGGACACTCGCACCTGACCAAGGCTTTCGAACTGCACCCCGACGAAGGCGCGCACGAAATCGAAGGCCCGGTGCTGGAATTTGCGCCCGAGAAGAAGTACATCGTGACCGTCGGCAGCGTGGGACAACCCCGCGACAACGACAACCGCGCATGTTACGGCGTCTACGACACCGAGGAGAAAACCTTCTCCTACTACCGGCGCGAATACGACATCCGCGAAGCGGCCCGGAAAATCTTCGAGAGCGAACTCTCGAGCGACTTTGCGAAACGCCTCTTCTTCGGAATCTGAACACCCCAACGCTGGACAAATCATGAAGGTCGAGCTCCGAAAGCAGTTTAGTTTCGAAGCCGCGCATCTCTTGCCCAACACACCTGAAGGGCACAAATGCCGCCGTCTTCACGGACACTCCTACCGCGTCACCGTCGAGGTGAGCGGCGAGATCAACCCGGAATTCGGCTGGCTGATTGACTACGCGGACATAAAAGAGGCGTTCCAACCATTGTGGGAACAGCTCGACCACCACTACTTGAATGAAGTGGAAGGGCTCGAAAACCCAACCTCCGAGATCCTCTGCAAATGGATCTGGGACCGCCTCAAGCCGACGCTCCCCCTCCTGTCGGCGATCACGGTGCACGAAACCTGCACTTCGGTCGCAGTCTACCGGGGCGAGTAAGTCGAGGAGTCTCCTGTGACCGCCCGATTCCTAACAGCACTAGAAGAAGGACCGCTCGTCTTTGACGGCGCGGTCGGTACGCAGCTCTACGAGCGCGGCATCTTCATCAACAAGTGCTTCGACGCCGCAAACCTCTCCGCACCCGACCTCGTTGTCGCCGTGCACGAGAACTACATCGACGCCGGCGCCGACCTCGTGACCACGAACACGTTCGCGGCCAATCGAATCAAGCTGAAGCGGCACGGTCTGGAAGACAAAGTCGCCGAGATCAACACGCTCGGCGCACAGCTCGCTCGCCAGGCTGCTGGCGAGGCCATCTTCGTTGCGGGTTCGATGGGTCCGACCGGCCTCACACCCACGATGCTCACCGACGAGGAGATCGAGGAGATTCGCGAGGCATACCGCGAACAGGCGCGACTGCTCGCCGCCGGCGGCGTCGACGTGTTCGTTCTCGAGACATTCCGCCTGATGAGCGAGATTCGACTCGCGCTCGAAGCGGCGAAAGAAGTCGCGCCCGAGATTCCGGTGATCGCCCAGATGGCCTTCGACGGCGACCGAAAGACCGGCGACGGCGCCTCGCCCGAGCGCGTGCTCCTGCTCCTCAAAGAGTGGGGAGCCGACGTGGTCGGCGCGAACTGCATGGAAGGTCCTCACGTCCTCCTCGACGTCGTCGAAGCGATGGTAGGCCGCGGGGTTCCCGTCATCGCGCAACCGAACGCCGGTTATCCACGAAAAGTCGACGAACGCCTGATCTACATGGCCACGCCCGAGTACTTCGGCGTGTACGCCCGACGATTCCTGAAAGCCGGCGCCCGGATCGTGGGTGGATGCTGCGGTACGGGCCCCGACCACGTGCGCTCGATGGCCGCGGCCGCCAAGATGATGGGCGGCGGGCAGACCAGCCGCCCAACCAACCGACTTTCGGTCCTGCACCGCACCGACGACATCGGATTGGAACCGCCTCCGCCGGAGGAGCGCACCAACCTCGCAGCCAAGATCATCAAGGTCTGGAACGAGCGAGTTCGCGCCCCTGAAGGCGAAAAGGTCGAGCTCAACCGCGACTCGTTCGTCGTGAGTGTCGAAGTGAACCCTCCGAGCGGACTCGACCCGACAAAGTCGATCCGAGCCGCGAGCATGCTGCGCGAAGCGGGCGTGGACGTCGTAAACATCGCCGACGGCCCGCGCGCCTCGGTCCGCATGTCGAACTGGGCGTTCGCAGCGCTCATCCAGCGACAGCTCGACACCGAAGTCATTCTGCACCTGTGCGGACGCGACCGAAACTTGCTGGGTCTCCAGGCCGACGTGCTCGCCTACAACGCGATCGGGCTGCACAACCTGGTCGTAATCACGGGCGACCCGCCCAAAGTCGGTGACTACCCCAACGCGACGGCGGTCTTCGACCTCGATTCCATCGGCATCCTCCGCATGATTGAAAACTTCAATCACGGGATCGATCCGGCCGGCAAAGACGTGGGTGCAACGACCAACTTCTTCTGTGCCTGTGGAGCCGAACCGGCCGCCGCGGACTACGATCGCGAGCTGCGACGCCTCGAAGAAAAGAAGAAGGCCGGCGCGGAGTTCGTGATGACCCAGCCGGTCTACGACTACCGAGTTCTCGAGCGATTCCTCGACGACATCGAGCATCTCGAGATGCCCGTTCTGGTCGGTCTGCTTCCGCTGGCGAGCCATCGAAACGCCGAGTTCCTCCACAACGAGGTCCCCGGCATGGCCGTGCCCGAAGACATCCGCGCCCGCATGAAAGAAGCCGGGAGCGGGCCGAAAGCTCGTGCCGAAGGCGTAGCGATCGCGCAAGAGACGCTGATGCTCGTCAAAGACAGGGTCGTCGGCGCCTACATCATGCCACCTTTCGGCCGCTACGTAGCCGCACTCGAAATCTTGGAGTGCCTGCCGGGCTACGAAGTGCCACAATCGCAAAAAGCCACTCCAGCTACCTGAACGCGTTCGCCGTATGCCGATCTATGACAGTATCGTCGACCTCGTGGGCAAGACCCCAATCATTCGCCTCGCGAAGGTGGTCGATGACTGTCCCGCCGAGATTCTGGGTAAGGCCGAGTTCTTCAATCCGCTCGGCAGCGTGAAAGACCGAATCGGGGCGAGAATGATCGCCGACGCCGAGGCCGCAGGAGCGATTTCCCCCGGTGCGACGGTCGTCGAACCGACCTCCGGCAACACGGGCATCGCCCTCGCCTTCGTCTGTGCATCGAGGGGCTACCGACTCGTCCTCACCATGCCCGATACGATGAGTTTGGAGCGCCGTGCGCTGCTCAAAGCGCTCGGCGCGGAGCTCGTACTCACTCCAGGATCGCTCGGAATGCAGGGCGCCGTCGAGGCGGCCCAGAAGATTGTGGAGGAATCCGGCGAAGCCATCTTGCTTCAGCAGTTCCACAACTCGAGCAATCCTGCGGCCCACGAATCGACCACCGCCCTCGAGATCTGGGACGACTGCGACGGAAACATCGACGCCATCGTCACGGGAGTGGGCACCGGCGGCACCATCACGGGCGTCGCGCGCGTGCTGAAAAAGAAGAATCCAAACTTCAAAGCCATCGCCATCGAGCCGACCGGAAGTCCGGTCATCGGCGGCGGAGCGCCCGGCCCTCACCGCATTCAGGGAATCGGCGCCGGATTCGTCCCCGACAACCTGGACCGGGACATCCTCGACGAGGTGATTACCGTTTCCGACGAGGAAGCCATGGCCATGGCACGACGCCTTGCCCGCGAAGAGGGAATCTTTGTCGGCATCAGCGCGGGCGCGAATGTGGTCGGGGCAATCAGAGTCGGAAATCGGCCTGAATTTCGAGGGAAGCGCATCGTCACCACACTGTGTGATACCGGCGAGCGCTATCTATCGACGCCGCTGTTCCGAGACGCATGACTCGAGGAGCCAACATGACCTCTCGCATATGGGTCGCAATCATCTTCGCTCTCGCCTTCGCGCTCGCGTCGCCCGTCGCGGCGGAGGAATTGACCGCGGACGAGATCGTAGACAAGGCGCTCGATTTCAACTCGTTGGGATTCCAGTCGGGGCAGGCTCAGGTCACGCTGACCGTCGAGAATCAGGGCGGCGACAAAAAGACCCGTAAGCTCGACCTCAAGAGCAAAAAGGTCGACGAGAGAATGCGCACGCTGGTCACCCTGACGGCACCGAAGGACGTTCGCGGACAAGCGTTCCTCTTTGCCGAGCAAGAGGCCGAAGACGACGTCTGGATGTATCTACCGGCGTTCAAGATTGTTCGACGGATCGAAGGTGGTCAGAAAGATGGCTCCTTCCTCGGCTCGCACTTCACCTATGCAGACCTCGAATCCCGAGACACGAAAGAAGCCGCCTACAAGAAGCTCGACGACGAGAAGGTAGGCAAGCACGCGGTCTATGTCATCGAAGCGACGCCGAAGAAAGGCTCCGAATCGGACTACTCGAAGGTCCTGATGTACATTCGGAAGTCCGACTTCATCCCGCTCAAGACCCGATTCTTCAAGGGGGAGAAGGTCGACAAGACCATCTTCGTCGAGAAGCTCGACAAGACCGAGTCAGGGAAGACTTATGTGAAGCAGATGACCTTGCGCCCCGCCGCCGGCGGATACACTCGGATGTCTCTCGACGCTTTTGACGACACCGAGCTAGCCGACTCCATCTTCGCCAAAGACCAGCTCGGCAAATGAAACTGCGCGCTGCGCGACTCCTCCTCGTAGCCACTTGCCTGGCCCTCCCCGGTCGCGCGCTGGCCGAGGAGACGATCTTCGACCCCGAGAATCCGGCGTTCGATTCGGACGAAGCCGCTCCAGAAGACAGCGACGAATCGGGCGAAGAGACCATTTTCGACCCTGAGAACGAAGAGTTCCGGCCCGACGCCGATGCGCTCGAAGAGTCTGAAACCACGCCTCCAGCCGCGCTCGATCGAGTGCAATTCACGGGGGACTGGAGTACGGGCTTGCGGCTCGACACGCACTGGAATGGCGGCGAGGAAGATGTCGTCGAGGTGCCTTCACAATTCGGTTTGCGGCTCGAGTACGACGCGACGGAGAACTTCCGCGTCGTCGTTGGGGGCCAGATTCGACACTGGATGGCGGGCAAAGAGAACCTCGAGCAGACGGACGTCCTCGTGAACGCCTCCGACGTTCGAGCCGACCTCGACCTCCGCCTTGGTGAGGCGTACGTCCTGGGGCGGTCGGGTGCCTGGTCGTTGGCAGTCGGAAACCTCGTCACACGCTGGGGAGCGACCGATTTGACTCGTCCGGGAGACGTCGTGAATCCGGTCGACTTGACCGACCTCGGCAGTTCCGCCGGTACACGCCTCCCGCAGCCCACTGCCGACCTGTCCTTCAGCGGAAACGGTTGGGGCTGGCAGGCTCTGCTCGTCCCATTCTTCGTGGGCGACGATGTGTGGCTCATCGGGCGAGATTCGGCGTTTCTGAATAGCGAAAACACGGTCGTCGCCGAATCGTTCCCGGTGGCCGACCTTACCCGCGGACTTCTCCCCAACTCGGCAATCGACGACATACAGCCGATTCTGTCGGCTGGTAATCCGCCCGACGAAACGCCAAAGAACGTCAGCCTCGGCACCCGCTTTACCGCGACGTTCGCCAACACTGACGCGGGGATCGGCTACTTCTACGGCTGGGACAGGCAGGCCTTCTTCGACCTCGACCCCGCCGTGCGGACGCTCTTGGTGGAGGTGGCCAATGACGAGTCGTTCCTGGACGACTTCGACGCCATCGCCTTTTTCGTGCGCAACACCGAGGCGCGCGAGGCCGTGACGAGCATCACCGAGAAAGCTCAGAACGGCGAGACGCTGTTCGAATCACGTCACGAACGACTCCAAACCCTGACAGCCGACCTCGCCCGCTACGTTGGACCCATCGGAGTACGTGCCGACGTGGCGTTCCAACCTGCCAAGACGTACTTCACTCAGAACTTCGACTCGGTTCGGCGCCCTACTCTCTCGGCCGCGCTCGGCCTCTCGTGGGAGCATCTGGAGTCCGAAGACGACCTCTTCACGGTGACGGTCGAAGGCTTCATGGTGCGGCCCTTCGCCCACGACGACGGGGTGACGCAGGCGTTCGTCGACGAGGACCAGCGGGGGTCCGAGGACGACGAGCTGCTGCTATTCGGTGACCTCTCGGCCGGTGTCGCCGGTGCGATTGTCTGGACGGTTCCGCTCATCGACGCCACGCTCCAGCTGGGTGGCCGAAGCGACCTCACCCATCCCGACCTCGTCTTCACCGCCGAGCTCACCCGCGACCTCTCATCGTCGCTCTCCATGACGCTCGGCGCCGTCGTCTTCGAAGGCCCAGCGCTCGACGAGTCGTTCTCCATCGGCGGCCTCTATGACGCCGACGACGCGGTCTTCGTTCGTTTGAATGGGCTCCTGTAGAATTCGGTAGCAGCCACGCCAATGCAGGCCCTCGACGGTTTGCGGCGCGGGGGATTGGCTCCAGTGGTGTTGTCGCGCCAACTGTGCGCGGCTATACACGAACTAGAACTGCGAGCTCTCGAGGAGAATTATGCGAATCGTGCGAAGATTGTGTGCGGCCCTGATCGTGCTGACTTTGGCCATGGGTGCGGTCGGCTGTGAAGAAGATCCGATGCGCCGTGGAGCGATCGCGCTCGGCGCTCAGAATGCCGACGAAGCTGAGGCTGCCTTCGAAGCGGCGCTCAAGGCCAATCCCGACAACGTCGAGGCGAAGCGCCTCTTGGCCGACGTTCATATCCTCCGTGAAGACTTCACGAAGGCCGAGGAATCTCTCGATGCGCTTTGGAAACAGCACGGCTTCGACAACGAATCTGCCGAACTGTCGCTCGAACAAAAGACGGCGCGCGAGCTGATGGAGCAGCAGTACAAGACGCTCTACAAGAAGTGGGCGGAGAAGCTGGATTCCAACGCCGAACCCGAGAAATTCGAGCGCGTCGTGGCCAAAGGGCTCGAGTTCGAGCCGACCAGCGTGCGCCTGAACACGCTGGCGGTGAACCACTACACCGCCCGAGCCGAACGCCTCGTCGAAGAGGGAAAGAAGGCCGAAGCTGCCGACGCATACGAAGCGCTACTGAAGTTCCGCGCGACCAGCGAACAGCGTGAGGAAGCCGAAAAGCTCGCCAGCAAACTGCGTTTCGAGGGTTACTCGGAGACGTTCGACAAGGGATGGGACGCCAAGAAGGCGAAGCTCGTCGAAGCGGAACGATGGAATGATGAGAAAGGCGCAGTGCTTGTCGTGGTAGAGGCCGACGTCGATCCGAAGCTCCGCTCGAACAACCCCGAGCAACTCAAGCAGGCTCAGATCCAAGCCCGAAAGCCATTCGCCTTGGCGCTGCGTCAGCTCGTGGTCGACCTTGCGGAACTGCCTGAGGACGCCGACTTTGCGAAGGCCGGCGTACCGGAATCGACGATCGTCTCGAACGACATCAAGCGTGGGAAGCTGACGATGGAAATCCACGTCACGCCCGATGCAATCAAGAAGACCGCCTTTGCCGTGCTCGAAGCGAAGCGCGAAGCCGAAAATGCGCCTAAAGATGCGGAGAAAGGCGACGAAGAGTCGAATGCTCCGGAGGCGAGTGCTGATGCGGGCATGTCGCCAGACGCAGCAAAAGAGCCGTAGGGCGACAAAACACCTTGACTTGCCAGGCCGGCACGTAGATATGTTCGCCGACCACGTATTTTTTTTCACGGAGTGATCGCGATGGCGGACGACGAAGAAATCGAAGAAGGCGAAGAGCTCGCAGACGACGAATTCGGCGACGACGATTTCGATGGAGAACTCGACGACGGCCCGCTGGACGACGACCTCGAGATCGAAGACGAAGATCCGATCGACGACGAGGAAGAGAAGCCACCGAGCCGTTCGGGGTCCGACGACGACTTCACGTCGCTCGACTACGAGCAGGCGCTCAAAGTGAACCCCAAGCGAGCAAAAATGCTCCGCAAACGGGCTCGCCACATCGAGGGCATCCTCGACGCCGCCGAATTGGCCGACCCGAAAGGAGCCGCCAAGGCCTGGAAGAAGCTCAACGAGAACACCGATACGAAGGACCGTCGCGCCTACAACGTCGCCGACGAGTACTCCGAGAACGACGTCATCGAGCACGCCAAGTTCGGAATCGGATTCGTCGTCGAGATTCTCTCCGACCGAAAGATCGCGATCCTCTTCGAAGACGGATTGCGACGGCTCGTCTGCAACATGAAGAAATAAAAGGGCCCTCGCCCTTTGCTTTCCGCCGTGACCATTCTGGTCACGGCTTTTTTGTTTGGGCTTCGTGCCGTATCCTCGTGGATCTATGAGTGACGAAAAGAAAATCATCACGCGCAATCGCAAGGCTTTGCACAACTACTTCGTCGACGAAGAGTTCGAAGCCGGGATCGTGCTGCTCGGTACTGAAGTGAAGAGCTTGCGCGAAGGACGCGTTCAGCTCACCGACGGGTACGCTCGTTTCAACAACAACGAGCTCTATCTCGTGAACTGCAACATCGCGCAGTATCCCTACGGCACCCACGTGAATCACGAGCCCGAACGGGAGCGCAAGCTGCTCATGAAGCGTCGGGAGCTCAATCGACTGCGGAACAAGGTCGAGACAGCTGGTTTCACCCTGATTCCGCTGAGCTTGTACTTCAAAGGCAGCAACGTGAAGGTCGAACTCGGCCTCTGCCGCGGCAAGAAGCAGTTCGACAAGCGCGAGTCGATTCGCAAGCGGGAAGCCGCTCGTGAGATCGCCCGGCGAGTCGACGACCACCGTCGATACTGAAGTGTTGGAAACGCATTCCTGTCGCGTGCATCCTCAAAGAGTGATGCCACGACCCCTCCTCGCCCTCGCTCTGCTCTTCGCTGTCTTCGCTTCGGCGTGCGACGGAAAAGACTGCTCTGAGCCTCCCAAGCCGGAGGAATCGGAGGAACGCTTCGTCGAGCGTGTCGAAGGATACCTCGACGACGCCGACGCCTCCGACAAGCAGTCCACCAAGATTGTTGCCCTCGCGAAGCAGCTGTCGCCTGCCCGCGCGAAGATGCGCAAGGACTTCGAACCGCACCGGACTGCGATCCTCGACCAGATGCTTGCCGACACGACCGACGTGGCGGTGATCGACCGCGAGGTGGAGGCTTCAGCCGACGTCATGCTCACGTACGCCGATCGCGTCGTCGACAAAGCGATGGTGGCTCACGGAATCTTGACCAAGGAACAGCGGGCAAAGATGGCCGAAGAGATGGAGGAGCCGCCAGACCCATTCGAGCTCGACTGGAAGGCGGATGCAGCCGTCGAAGTGTTCCTGCTCGATATCGACGCGACTTCCGCACAGAAGGCGATGGTCAAAGACAAGCTCGTCGACGTCGAACGCGACGTTCGAGGTGTGCAGAAGAATCAGCACAAGATTCGGCTCGCCATCCTCCCCCACATCCGGTCCGACGCGCCGGACCCCGCCGCCATCAAGGCATTGGTGCGAAAGGGAGGAACCTACTCCGTGGCCATGATTCAGAAGCTCGGCCGCCTGTACGTCGACTTGATGAAGAACCTTCGGCCGGAGCAACAAAAGAAGGCCAAAGGCCGAATGGCCGCGCTCAAGCGATGCCCCGCGTCTTGACCACCTACAGACTGGAAACTTCGGCGTTGGTGGCCTAGTTTGGAGTTCTGAACTGCAGACTTAGCCCCTCCCGCTTGCCGGTCGGTACCCGTGTCGATCCAATCGAATCCATTTGCGTCTCGATTGCCGCATCCTGGGCACATCTTCGAAAAGAAGTATCGCATCGAGAAGATGTTGGGAGCGGGCGGATTCGCCCGCGTCTACCTCGCCAATTTCGAGGACCTGAAGCGTCGCGTCGCCATCAAGATTTTGGTTCCGACCGAACCACCGCCGTCGCTCTACCCTTCGAGACTGAATCAGCGCTTCCTGCGGGAAGCCCAGCTGATCAGTGAGCTAAAGAATCAATCGACCGTGACCATGTACGACTTCGGGCGCTCCGAGCAGGGGTTGCTCTACATGGTGTTCGAGTATGTCGACGGCAAGACAGTCGAAGAGATGATCAACGAGTCGGGCGCGATCAGCGAAGCCCGCACGGCTCGCATCGTCGAGCAGGTCTTGCACAGCCTCGACGAGGCGCATGCGCACGGCATCCTCCACCGAGATATCAAGCCGGCCAACATCATGGCCTACGACTATCTCGACTCGAAGGACCTCGTGAAACTGCTCGATTTCGGCATCGCGAAGCCCCTGATGCGCGAGGAAGACGGAGCCAATCTGACCCGAGACAACACGCTCCTCGGCACGCCACGCTACATGTCGCCCGAGCAGATCGTGAACGAAAGTCTGGGGCCCGCGAGCGACCTCTACGGGCTCGGCTTGGTCGCGTTCGAGATGGTGATGGGCGAACCCGCGCTCACCGAGACGGACCGCTCCACCATCATTCGGTCGCACCTCGACGCGCGCGAATTCCAACTCCCCCACGACGTTCCCGTCTCCCCACAGTTTCGGTACATCCTCGAGAAGATGGTCGCCAAACGCATCGAGGACCGGTTCTCAAACGCCAAGGAAGCTATCGCCGCCATTGAGGCGTGGCGCGCCGGGACGCTCCAGGTGCCACAGAAGCCTCACTGGCAGGAACAGCCTACCGAGAACCCCGACGCGTTCCCCCATCAGGGATTTGGCGGCGGCGCGGCACCCTCGTTCGAACAAACTGGAGGGATGCAGACCGGCGGTACCCAACAGAACTTCGGCTCGACGCAACAGGGCTTCGGAGTTCAACCCGGCTTCGGCGGCGCCGTGCCCAACGCGTTTCAGGCGCCCGGTACAGGCGCAGTACCGAACGGAGCGATGACCAAACCGGCGAAGACAAAGATCGTCGTCGAACAGTCGCCCACTCGAATCGTCGTGACCGTGCCCCCGATTCCGTCTCCACGCGATCTCGTCTTTGTCGGGCTGAGTATTCTCGTCTTCATGATCGCGCTGTCGTTTTTCAGCGTCGCATTCTTGCTCGCTTCGGGTGTCGCAGCCGCGTTCTTCCTCGCGCGGCTGCTGGGCGAATCGAACTTGGTGCTCGACCTCCACACCGGCTACGAATCGAGCCAAACGGTGCTCGGGCTCGACCGCTCCAGTCGTGGACCGCTGAGCGCTGTGCTCCGCCTGGAACACAGCGTCGACGACGACGACAACGCTTCGCTCACGCTCGCCACGCATGACGGCGACCGGAAATTTGCGCGGAATCTGACGGTTGATGAGGCCAAATGGGTCGAAGCGACCGTCAACGGCTTTCTCGAAGCTTCGCGGGGTAAGGTGCCGTGAGCTCCACGCGGTTCCGGCCGGAGTTCTTCGCGCGGTAGAGCGCCTGATCCGCCTCCTGCAGCAATTCCTGGATCGACTCGACGCTCACGGCGTCGGTCGAGGCACCACCCACACTGATCGTCACGACGTCGTGAACGGCTTCGGCCGAATGTTCGAGGCCCAACGCCTCGACCGACTCCCGAATCCGTTCGGCGACCTTCAGAGCACCCGCGTGGTCCGTGTTCGGCAGGACCACCACGAACTCCTCGCCGCCGTATCGTGCCAGGAAGTCGCCCGGGCGAGCGAGAGCTCCCTGTAGCGCTTGAGCGATTCGCTGCAGGCAATCGTCGCCCTGCGGATGCCCAAAGTCGTCGTTGTAGTGCTTGAAGTTATCCACATCGAGCATCAACAGCGTCAGATGGCTTCCGACCCGCATCGATCGATTCCACTCCTCCTCACTGCGCTCATCAAACGCCCGGCGGTTCGCGACCCGCGTCAATTCGTCGACGCGCGAGAGTTCCTCGAGGTGACCATTCGCCTGCTTCAAGCTCGCGGTGAGCTCGTCGAGTTGGAGCTTCGCATCCGACTCGAACCGAAGCGACCGATGTCGATAGGCCTGCGCGATCACGAGCAGTGCGGCGGTCGCGATGACAAAGAACGTCGACTCCACCGCCTTGGTCATGTTGGCGTCGTCGAGGGTCAGGAGCGATGGCAACACGTACGACAGCACGAGGGTCACGTAGACCGCGCTCGACACACGACTCGGCCACACGAAGAGCATACCCGCCGCGAGCATGACCAGGTTGAGCCCCCCAAAATAGGTTGAGTCGAACCCGCCGCTCAGAAAGGTGAGCGCCGAAATCCCGAGCCCGGCCATGACCGTGTAGAACGCACTAATCGGCACCAGTCGATGGGCAATGCGTTCCGAATTCAGCAGAAAGAGCAAGATGATGCCGATCCCCGAAATCGCCCCGCGGATCGCGATGGCGAGCGGGAACCACTGCTTGTCGAGCGCAACGAAATCGATGAGCCCGAAGACCGGATACAGCGGAATGGCGAGCAGTAGCCCGAACCGCAACCCCTGGCGGTTCCAGCTGCGGCGCGATTCTCTCCAGTGCGCCTCTTTTTGCTCGATGTCGTTTTCCGTCGCCACCCGCCCTCCCCGGCAGATGTTCACACAGACTACTCGACGTACCCCACGTCGCGCGTCAGACCCAACGACGGGTCCGTCACGATTACGCCCCCGAGCGTCACGAAGAGCTCCCGAGCGTAAAATTCATGACCGTCTTCGTTGAGGTGGAGCGGGTCCACCAGCAACGAGTCGAGGTCGGAATCAGCTGTTGCGCCCAAGATATCGACTACGTGCAGCCCGGATTCCCCCGCGAGCTGGCGTCGAACTCGAGCCAAAATGTTCCCCACTCCCGTTTCGATCACCGCTTCGAAATCGGGTCCTGCGATTTGCTTCCAGTACTCGGTCGTACCGTAGTTTGGATACACGACCCATACGATGTCGGCGTCTGGGTCGAGGGTTCGAATCTCGGCGGCGATGGCACGGATGTTGGCGATGATCTCATCGATCAGCGGATTCAGCTTGGCCAGCTGGTCGGCGAACTCCTCTTGAGTCCCGCCCATCGAAAAGCCTCCCGCGAACTCCTGCAGGTCGTTGCCGCCAATCGAGAAGACCCAAACGTCGGCGTCCAGATGTGCCTCGATGCGATTGGTGAAGTAGCGGGTGCCTGGCAACCATTCGACCGACGTCGAGCCGGGCACTGCAACGTTCGTGTTCTCGATCTCCGCGACGGGAGCCGCGAGTGTCTTGAGGCGTTCTGGGAACCACGGTTTCGGCCCGAAGGCCGGAATCGAGTCTCCAAACGTGACGACTTTCACCGGGCCTCGGGCTGCCGCGCGGGCAAAACCGGTCGGGCAGTTGGCGGAGGTGCAGGTATCTGACGGAAGCTGCAGGAGGCCAATCTCACCGCTCGCGTCGGGGAAGCGGAACGTGCCGTCGTCGCAGGTGAGCGCGCCGTATCGCGTGCCGTCGCCCATCGTCAGGCCGACTTCGAGGCCCGGTAGTCCCGCGGCATTCGAGGCGCGCGGCTGCTGATACCAAGACGTCGCGGTGTCTTCCGGATCGGCCCAGATCTTTCCTCGAACGAGCGGGTCTTCAAGCGCCCCATCGCAGTTGGCGACGTATTCGGGCTCGGGCGGACCCGCGTCGACCTCGGCATCGGCTCCAGCGTCAGCGGCGACGTCCAGGTCCGACGTTTCATCATCGCCACAGGCGGGAATCAACGCGACGAGCAAAGTGAGCAACAACCAGCGCATAATACATCCAATGCAGTCACAATAAGGCGCGAATCATAACGGCCTCGCCCCCCGAAACCAAACCCTTGTCTGCTCAAATTGCGCGAATCGGTCGATTGAGGGACCCTAGGGGACCGCAGGGGATTGGTGCGCCGAGAACGATACGGACCAAATGCAAACGCTGGATGAAATGAACGCCGAGCTGATTGGGAAGGTCTTCGATGACCGATTCCAAGTGCGCAAGCTCCTTGGCAGCGGAGGCATGGGGTCCGTCTTCTCCGGTACGCAGCTGTCGATCGACCGCGACGTCGCCATCAAAGTGCTCCATCGCGGACTTCCAGAAAATGCGCGTTCACGCTTCCTGCGCGAGGCACGCACGATGTCCGGCCTTTCGCATCCCGGCATCGTCCAGATGATCGAATTCGGCGAGGAGGACGACCTCTGCTTCCTCGTGCTCGAGCTCGTCGACGGCATTCCCGTCAGTGACCTCATCAACGACGTCCGCCTTCATCCCGGGCTCGCCCTCACGATCGCGGAGCAGGTGACTTCCGCACTCGCCGAAGCACACGCGCACGGCGTGATTCACCGCGATCTCAAGCCGGGCAACATCCTCTTCACGACCAATGCAGGCGGCGAACCGCAGGCCAAACTGCTCGACTTCGGCATTGCGTACTCCGAGAGCGACCCGCGGCTCACGCAGAGCGGCACTCTATGCGGTACGCCCGCCTACATGGCGCCCGAACAGGCGCAGGCCCGCGAAGTCACCATGCAGACGGACTACTACGCGCTCGGCGTGAATCTGTTCGAAATGCTCTCCGGGCGACTCCCCTTCTATGCCGACTCCCCGCTGGGAATCCTGCTGAAACACCTGCAGACCAAGCCTCCCACGCTCCGCGCGCACGTCGAAGCGGGCGTGCTCCCGCGAGCAGCTGTCGAACTCACTGAAAGACTGCTCAAGAAAGAGAAGCAGAATCGCCCCGAGTCAGCGAAAGAACTCCGAGAGCTCATCGGGCAAGCCAAGCTCGACATCGGATTCACTTCGCTCGTCCTCGAAGGAGACCTGGCGACCGCGGTGAAGCCCTATCAGCTCCCCCCGCTCACCGAGAATCCGCACGCCGACGCGGCGGCCACGCAGATCAACTTCTTGAACCTGCATCAGGTCTCGACGCGCGAACGCGAAATGCTTAGCCTGACCCCACGCGACGTGACCGCCGACACGCTCCCAGCAGGCGACGTTCGGGCCGTGAATGATGATGACGTGCTCAGCGCGGCTCCCCCGTCGCACTCTCGGGACAACGCCGCCGAACGAGCCTGGGCCGCTTTCTCGGAGGCCGCCGACTCGAGCCCCGAACCGAGAAACCCAGCCAATATCGACCCCAATCTATGGGCTGTCGGCGACAACGACGGGATGGCGTCTTTCAGCGACAACTCCATCGAAATCTCGGTCTCAGCAGACCTGTTCGTCATCGAACCGCACGACAACACGCGCGATCGACCTCGCCTCGACTTCAAGAATGGGACGCCGGCATCGGAACCCGCCGCGGGAAAAGTCTCTCGTGACGAGAAACGACCAGATTGGCTCGAATCGCCGTCGGAATCGATGGAGTATCAATTGGAGCGCGCCGAGCGCCTCGCGCAAACCCCACCGCCGGAACCCGAAGAGCTCCCCGAACTCCCCCCCGAGCAGACCGGCACCGCCACGTTCATGGAGAACATCGGCTTCATCCTGCTCACAATCCTGCTCGTCGCCGGAATGGCCTTCATCGGCATGGAGCTCTTCGTCAAACCGGCGCCCAAAACGCCGGACGAGCCCACCGAGAACTTCGACTACTCTGGTGTGTTGAAGGAAGACCGCGACGATGGCGAAGACGTCGACCGCCACCCGCCGACCGAGATCCAGCGTGCTGACGATCCCGACCGACGCATTCGAACGCCCGACGAAGGTGCGTCCAAGGACGAACTACGCCGGAGAGAGACCAAGAGGAAACTGAGGGAGAAGGTCGACGAGGACGTCATCGACCTTTGGGAGGGCGAGGAGATGAAGAAGTCGATGCGGGAGATCCAAGACCTCTAGCGTGCGAGCACTTTCATGCACGCATCGCGAAGTCCGGGGGCATCCGGAACGGACTCACTACACATGGCGTGAGTCGACTTGATGTGGAAGTTCGACGCGATGGTCGCAGGGGCAGTCCGAACGACGGCTGGGGCCCGCTCGATGCCGTGTGCGGCAACTCCGACGCCGATGACCTCCATCAGCACGTCTTGGTCGCCCACATCCGTTCGCAAGGCACAGTCACCGTAGCTCTCGGCGGCCAAACCCACCGCCTCTCGGTCGGGCCAAGCCGCCCAGACTCGAAGCGCCCCCACCTTGCATGTAGGTCCGCCCGATTCACCGAGTAGCTCTCGAGCTTCCATCCTGCGCTCGTCCCACGAACCGCTCCCGTGGAACAGCAGGTGCCGCGCTCGAACCGCGGCCGGGTCCTCTGGAGCGGGCGGCTCTTCCGGTTCGGCCTGACTCTTCCACGCCTCCCACTCGGCGGTTTTTCGAGCGATGCGCTCTTCTGCGCGGGCTTCTTCGACCTCGAGAATCACGCGCTGCCGCTTGTCTCCAGAGATGGTGACGACCGACCAGATCGCGCCGAACCCGACGAGAACCGCCACGAAGAGGGCCACGCCGAAGAACCACGGGCGTCGTGCGAAGGAACGAGGTGAGAGAATCATGAGGGCCTCCTGATGAGTCTCTCGTAAAACGCGCGACCGCGCCGATTCGTTCCCTCAGATTGCAGGGTTGGTGCAGACCTGACCTGGCGGGAACGCGATGATCAGCGTGCACTGCTCGCCCGGTCCGCAGTCGGCGGACGTGTCACAAGCGCACGCCGAGTAGAAGAAGTCACAGCTCGGATACTCGTCGCAATCGGAGTTGGAATTGCACGCTGCGCCGTTGTTCGAACACGTCTTGGTGGTGTCGCTACAACGATAGTTCACGGCGGGATTGCAGTCGGAGTCGGAGTTGCAGGTCATCGTCGGCGTGGTCATACAGTTGTTGTTCGAGCAGAGTTCGAAGTCGCCGCAGTCAGAGTTGTTGCGGCAGCCGACGCACGCCGAATTCAGGCAAACATCGGAACCCGCGCAGTCCGCGTCGGTCACACATTGCACGCACGTGCTCTGCGCCGTGCAGACGCCGCCTCCGCAGTCGGCGTTCGAAGTGCACTCCACGCAGGTGTTTTGCGTCGAGCACTTGAAGCCGTTGTTGCAGTCGGCGTTGTTCAGACATTGCACGCAGGTGAAGCTGCCCGAGCACACGCCGTTGTTGCAGTCGGTGTCTTGGATGCAATCGCGGCAGACGCCCGCAGCGACGTCGCAGACGTTGGGGCACTGCGAGTCATTCAGGCACTCCACGCACTCGTTCTGAGCGTTGCAGACGCCGTTCGCGCAGTCGGTGTCCTGCAGACACTGGACGCACTCGTTTGCGTTGGTGTCGCAGACCGTTCCGTTGTTGCACTGCGCGTTCGACGAGCAGCCGAGGCAGACTCCGTTTTGGCAGAGGCCCGAGAGGCAGTCGCCGCCCGCGATGCATTGGACACAGGTGTTGGTCGAGACGCTGCACTTTCCGCCAGGGCAGTCGGTGTCGGCGGTGCAGCCTACGCAGACCTGGTCCGCGAGCTTGCAGGCCGGTCGCTCCATTGTGGTGCAGTCGGCATTGCCGATGCATTCGACGCAGGTGTTCGTGGTGGGGTCGCATGCACCTCCACCGCAGTCTTCAGCGTCGACACAGTCGACACAACGGTTCATTTCGGGGTCGCACACGCCGGCCGGGCATTCCTGGTCGCGCGTACACTCCACGCACGTTCCAACCATCACGTCGCAGACTTCGCCCGGTCCACAGTCGCCCGAGTCGTCGCACTCGATGCAGACGCCGACATCGGTGTTGCATTGCTGTTGAGCGCCGCAGTCGGCGTCTTCGCGGCACTCGCGGCACGAACCGGACGGAACGTCGCAGAACGGCGCCATCGTGGTGCAGTCGGAGTCTTCCGTGCACCCGACGCACCGGCGAGCATCGCAGATTTCCCCGGCGCCACAGTCGTTGTTCGTGGTGCACTCGACGCAGCGAGAGTCGGTCTCTCGGTCGCACGTCAGGCCATCTTCGCAGTCACCGTCGACGAGACACTCGATGCAAAGTCCGGTCTGAATGTCGCACCGGAACGGGTCGCAGTTCATGTCGGTCGAGCAGCGTGGCGCGCAAAGCCCGGAGATCGGCTGACACACTTCGCCCGTCGGGCAATCGGTGTTGGCGCAGGGGTCTCCTTCGCAGATACCGTCGGACGGTGCGCACTTGGGCCCGTTCCCGTCGTCGTTGCATCGGAAGCCGGTTGGGCACTCTCCGTCGGCGCATGGGACCGCGCAAACGTTGAGCCCGGCCAGGGCGCTCGAGATGCAGCGACCGAACTCGCCGCAATCTGCGTTCGATTCACAAGGGCTGCACAGATTCGGCAGTTCGGTACACGCACCGTCGGTGCAGACCTCCGTCTGTCCGGAGCAGTCGTCGGCGGTCGTGCACGAACCGGTCGACGCGTCAGGAGTGCTGACGTTCCCGCCGCTGTCGGTCGGCCCCGCGTCCGGCGACGCGCTGTTGTCCGCCGGTGGGAGGCTCCCCTCAGAGCAACCTACGGAAATGAACACCAGTAGAGCGAACAGCCAAACGGCCGAGCGTGAGATGGAATGCATCACAGATTCCGAAAAGATCGTTGGTTCGAACTACACCACGGTACGATTGCCTCCATCGTGTAGCAAGTTCACGGAACATGCGGATCAGAGCCTCTTCGAGGCCCACCTCAAGATCGCCCTGCGATGCTGCGGTCTTCGACCATCTGTTTGACCCAAGTATTTGATGTGTCTAGCTTTTGTCAGTCGGCCGCAGTGGACGGCCTTTAGCAGTTTAACCAGGAGGAAAATTTGGACACGCTCGATGTCATGAAGAAAGCAGAGCGAATGGGTGGAACAGAGCGACGCGAGGCTATGGAGACGATGCTCCTGAAAGCCCGCGAGCTGGGGTGCGAGTTGCGTGTAGGCGGGGGCCGAGCCGGCGGAATGAACATTCGATACGGTTCAATCGGATACGCCGTGATGGACGTCAACACCAAGGGGACTGTGAAGCTGTACGTTCAGCCTCACCCCAACAAGGATGCTCCCGAAGAATTCATCGACACGCTCAACGGCTTCATCGATGACAGCGAAGAGCTTGAGCCAAAATCCTTCCCGATCAACAGCTACGGCCACCTCGAAGACAAAATCGAGACGATCGACGACGAGGCCCTGCTTCGGTTCCTCGAGACTTCGATCGAGATGATTCGAGAAGAATACTACCGGCCTCATTTCGAGGACCATGAAATCGCGTTTCTAGAGCGCTGAACGGAATTCGAATCCGTACCCCAGGGCGTTGTCTCCATTGAGGCAACGCCCTTGCTCGTTTACGCACTTGCGAGACCCGTGGCGTTGTGTGAATCCTATCGACCACGGCGCATATGCCTTGGAAGTCAGTAACCGCAAGGAATGAGGCGATGAAGCACATCATCAAACACGACCTGAGTATGGACCTGGTCAAAAAGGCCACCCAGAAAGCGATGGATACCTACGGCGCTCGATTCTCTGAGTACGACCCGCAGGCGACCTGGAACTCCGACACCAACGCGACCATCTCGTTCACAGCGAAAGGCGTGACCCTCGAAGGCACCCTCGACCTGCGTCCCAAAGAGATCGAACTCCAGCTCGACGTCCCCTTCCTCTTCAAGGTCTTTCAAAAGAAGGCCGTGAACATCATCGACAGCGAGATCAACGAGTGGCTTCAGCGCGCTCGTAACGGCGAGCTGGACGAAGAGTAGATATGTCTCGAATTGAATCGGAAGTGGTCTTTCTTACGGGCGCCTCGGCTGGTTTCGGCGTCGCCATTGCGCGGCGTCTCGCCGCCGCAGGCGCGAAGCTGATCCTGGTGGCGCGACGGCGAGAGCGGCTCGAAGAGCTGGCAGCCGAGCTCGACACGCCGTGCCACGTGCTCCCATGCGACATGCGCGACCGCGAGGCGCTCATGGCCGGCATCGAAGCGCTCCCCCCAGAGTTTGCTGACGTCACCTGCGTCATCAACAACGCCGGCCTCGCCCTCGGTCTCGAGAAGGCTCAAGACGCCAACATCGAAGACTGGGAGACCATGATCGACACCAACGTGAAGGGCGTGCTCTATGCGACACGCGCCCTTCTCCCCGGCATGATCGAACGCGGCCGCGGATATGTGATTCAGCTCGGTTCGGTCGCGGGCAACTGGCCCTACCCTGGCGGGCACGTCTACTGCGGTACCAAGGCGTTCGTTCGACAATTCTCCCTCGCGATGCGTTCGGACCTGCTCGGCACGCCGGTCCGCGTCACGAACATCGAGCCCGGCATGGCCGAATCGGAATTTTCGAAAGTTCGATTCAAAGGCGATGAATCCAAGGCGGCATCGGTCTACGAAGGCCTGAAGGCTCTGCAGCCCGAGGACATCGCCGACACCATCGCGTGGTGTCTCGAGCGCCCAGCACACGTGAACATCAATTCCATCGAGGTCATGGCGACGCAGCAAGCGTTCGGCGGCTTCGCGACCCACCGAAACGACTAGCCAACGAGACCGGCATGCATCCGATCGATCAGGTTCAGCTGAACTTCAGTTCTACCAGCCTCACGGCGCTGAACGTCATTCTCGGAATCATCATGTTCGGCGTCGCGCTGGACCTGTCGCTCGACGACTTCAAGCGTGCGGCCAAGATGCCGCGCGGCCCGATCTTGGGGATGATCGCGCAGTTCCTCTTGATGCCGGCGGCCACGTTCGGCCTCATGACCGTGCTGGACCCGACGCCGAGCGTGGGCCTGGGCATGCTGATGGTGGCCTCGTGCCCCGGCGGCAACATCTCCAACTTCATCACCCACGTGGGCAAAGGTGATACCGCCCTGTCGGTGACGATGACCGCGCTGTCGACGGTCGGTGCGATCTTCATGACGCCGTTCAACGTGACCTTCTGGGGAGGGCTGAATCCGGGCACAGCCGCCATCCTGACCGAGTTTCAGCTCGATCCGTTGAGCATGTTTGGAAACGTGTTGGTGCTCTTGGGAATCCCGCTGGTGCTGGGGATGCTCGTGGGAGCCAAAGCACCCAAGCTCGCCGACAAGATGCGGAAGCCTTTCAAGGTGCTTTCGCTGGCCTTCTTCTTCATCTTCATCGTCGTCGCGTTCCGCTCCAACTTCGACTTCTTCCTCGAGTACATCGGATACGTCTTCGTTCCGGTTCTCTTGCAGAACGCGTTGTCCCTGTCGACCGGGTACGGACTCGCACGGTTGGGTCGTCTCGAAGGCGCGCAGGCGAGAGCGGTCGCGATCGAGGTCGGGATTCAGAACTCCGGCCTGGGCCTCATCCTGATCTTCGGGTTCTTCGGTGGATTGGGTGGGATGGCCGTGATCGCCGCATGGTGGGGCATCTGGCACATCATCGCGGGCTTGTCGCTCGCAGGCATCTGGACCACGTGGGACCGGCGCAAGGCGGCGGCTCAGCCCGCGGCCTAGTTCACGTCTTTTTCGTCGTTCGAGAAGAAACCTCGCACGACGTTCATATCTCTCGAAATCTCTTCCCAGCTCGGATCCTCGAGCGGAACGGTGACCTCCATCTCGTTCCCGCCGCGCAGGAACCGCACCCGGAACTTGTTGGAGTCGAGCTCTTTGGCGGCGATATACGCCTCGATGTTGTCGATCTGACGACCGTTCACTTCGAGCAGGATGTCACCGTAGACAATCCCGGCCCGATGGCACGGAGACCCAGGGAGACAGCCCCAGATCGGCATTCCGCCGTAGACTTCGGCGATCTTTTTCAGCTGATTGCGTGAAAGCAATTGCACTCCTTGCGACCGAGAGAACTCCCTCGTCGCATAGATTGGATGCGCAGATTCTCCAAAAGGGTGCGGCGGGCTATCTATTTGTATTTTCTTCGTTCTTCTTTTCTTCAGCCCGGTTCTTCTCGAGATCGGCGTGTGCGCCTCTCATGAGCGGAATGTGGATACGAGCGCTGATGAGGTGTTCCCCCAGCCAGGCTGGTCGATCGAGCCCGACTGGGAACTGATACGCGTAGCCAATCTCGAAGTAATCGGTGGAGTAATACGCGCCGACGAGTCCGGCGACCAACGTGCCCCGCTCCTCGGCTCCGACGCCACCTGCGATTTCCAATCCGAGCCCGCCGTTGTCGCCGATGAAGTGGGCGCGACCGCTGACGTAGCCCAGAACACCCCCAACGCCGTCGAACGACTCCGTGACCACCTTGAAGTCAGGGCCAGCCCCAAATCGCATCAGCAAGCTGTAGATCCAGAACGTGGTGTAGTTCTCCCACGCGAACATATAGCCGAGGCCCAGGGTGTGCGTTCCTTCGGTGTCGCCGAGTCCGTACTCGTACCGGAATCCCGGGACGTGTGCGTACCCCGAACCACTTCGCACTTCGAAGTCCTCCTTCAGAGGGTCCTTCGACTGCGCCAATGCGGGCGAAGCGGCGAACGCGCTGAGCGCGAACGCCAAGATTGCTGCGACCATCCTTGGTTGCATGACTGATCCTTTCGGTTACTGAGTGCCGGCCAGCACGGCCTGTTCATCGATGGTTCCGGCACGAGTCACCCGGACTTCACCGCCATCGACGTCCACGACCGTCGAGTGACCTTCGTTCGCCAGATCTCCTGCGTCGAGGAAGAGCTGTATGCGGTTGCCGAAGTTCCGTCGAATCTGCGCGGGCGATGTCTCGCCCGGCTTTTTCTCGCGATTCGCGCTCGAGACCAGTACTGGACCTCCGAAGGCACGCACGATCCCGCGGGCGAGCTCATCGTCCGGTACACGCACGCCAAGCCGGCCGTTTGCGCGGCTGAGCTCCTTGCTCACCTTCTTCGGAAGGTCCGGGTGTGGATCCATCAGGATGGTCAGCGGCCCGGGCCAAAACTGGTCCATGAGCTTCCGCGCCGTATCGTCGACCGAGTCTACGGTCTCGCCGAGCATCGATTCGTCCGCGATGAACACCAACGACGGCGCCTTCTTCACGCGTCGTTTCGACTGCAAAAGCTCGATCACTGCCGAGGCGCTCCAGAGGTCTGCAAAAATCCGATATCGTCCGTTGCAGGGAACGCACACGAGGCCTCCTTCGCGGAGTACCTCCGCCGCCTCTTCGAAACACTGGTCGGTGGGTTCGTTGCGCAGGTCGATCGTTCGCATAGAGCCTCCATGGAGCTGGTATAGACTCATTGTGACGCGCCCACCCCGCTAGTGCAACGGCTCGACGACTAGCGCCACGAACGCCGCCGCAGCCAAGATCCCCAGAGACACATTTCGCCACGCACGAGCGCGCTCCGGCCGAAACAGCTTCGCCCCGAAGTGGATCGCGATGACGAACGGTATCACCGACGTTCCGGCGTACCAGAGCGTCTGAGCCTCGACGACACCGCCAACTACGAAGCCGGTGACCGCGGTAACCTGCGACACGACGAAGAATACGATCAGATTGGCCCTCGCCTGGTCGGCATCGCTGTCGGCCATGTTCACGAGCACCACGGGTGGCCCGCCGACGCCGCCGAGTCCACTCAAGGCACCTGAAATGAGCCCTGCCGGAACCACCACCGGCCATCTCAGCTCGCCTTCATAGCGCCAACCCGACGCCATGACCGCCACCAAGACCAGCACGATGACCGCGATGATTTGCTGCACGACCGCCGCCGACAGCACCAGCAACAGCATCTCGCCCAGCGGGATCGTCAACATCGCCGGAATCGCGAGCATCGCGACTCGGCGCCGGTTCCATTCGCCCCACACTTCGGGGACAAGCCGAGCGCTCGCGCAAAGCGACAGCATGAGCATTGCGGGCACCGCGATTCGCGGCTCGATGAACACGGTGACAACGGGCGCCATCAGCAGTCCAGATCCGAACCCAGCGAAACCTCGGAACACGCCGGCTGCCGCCGCGATCACAGCCATCGCGACCATCCATTCGACTTCCGGCATCTTCGATCCGTCCTCAAAGTTCGAAACTATTTTGGAGCAGCCGACTCGAAAGGTAGTCTCGCCGGCCTCCCCCCAGAGCAGTACTCAATTCCACATGATCACGCTAACCCGAGAACGGCTGACGAGAATCCTTGCGTTGGCCCTGCCGATCATCGGCGGGATGGTGTCGCAGAACATCCTCAATCTCGTCGACACCGCGATGGTGGGTCACCTCGGCGACACGGCGCTCGCCGCGGTCGGCCTTGGTGGATTCCTCACCTTCATGGCGGCGTCGTTCGTAACCGGACTTGGTACGGGTGTGCAGGCGATGTCGTCTCGCAGGCTCGGTGAGGGTCGCAGTGGCGAGACGGCGATTCCGCTGAACGGCGGACTGTTCCTCGCGACCGCGATTTCGATTCCGTTGTCGATCGTCCTCTTCGTCTTCGTCCCGGATCTGTTTCCGCTGCTCGTCGAAGATCCGGCGGTGGCGGAGTCGGGTGTACCGTACCTGCAGATCCGGATGGTGAGCATCCTGGGGCTCGGCGCGAACTTCGCCTTCCGCGGCTACTGGAACGGCGTGAACCTTTCGCGTCTGTACATGCGCACGCTCATCTTGATGCACGTGACGAACGCGGTGCTGAACTACGTCCTCATCTTCGGCAAGTTCGGGGCGCCCGAGCTCGGCGTGACCGGTGCGGCGATCGGCTCGGTCATCTCGGTGTATGTCGGCACGGCGTACTACATCTACATGGGGTTCCGGCATGCACGCGGCGGCGGATTCGCGTCTGCTCTCCCCGACCGCGACGTTTTGCTCACGATGTGGCGCGTCTCGATCCCCGCGTGCCTGCAGAACTTCTTCTTCGCAGCCGGAATGAGCACGTTCTTCTGGGTCTTCGCACAGATTGGCACCGCGGAGCTGGCCGCGTCTCAGGTCATCGTGAACCTCATGTTGGTCGGTCTTCTGCCGGGGATGGGTCTGGGGATGGCGTGCGCCTCGCTCGTCGGGCAGTCACTGGGCGCCGGCGACCCAGACGACGCCGAGCGGTGGGGTTGGGAGGTCGCGCGGCTTACGGCCGTTGTGGTCGTCGTGCTTTCGATCCCGGTGTTCGTCGCCCCTGAGTTCTTCCTCAGTGGATTCATCCACTCGGAGTCGACTCTCGCGCTCGCGGTGGGTCCTATGCGCCTCTTGGCCGGCATTCTCTGGGCGGATTTGATCGGAATCGTGCTGCTCAACGCCATGTTCGGCGCCGGCGATTCCAAACGAGTGATGTTCGTCGCCACCGGCCTGCAGTGGGCAATGGGCCTACCGCTGGCCTACCTGCTCGGTGTGACGCTGGGCTTCGGAATCATGGGCGCATGGATGGGCCACATCGCCTACCGGTTGGTCCAGACGAGCGTGTTCATCTTGATCTGGAAGCGAAGAAAGTGGGCCGACGCTAAGGTGTGATCGGCACATCACCGGCCGATGCGGGCGTTTCGTCGTCGCCGATATTGCGGCCGTGCCCATACCCGAGCTGACCGTGCATGTTGTAGCCCCAGCATCGCACGCCAGAATCTTCGACCACCGCGCACGTATGGTAGCTGCCGGCCGCCAATCCAGTCGCTGGGCGACCGAGATAGATGTCACCCGCCGTCATCGGTAGCTCATCGTCGCCGATGTCTCGCGTGTGCCCGTAGCCAAGCTGTCCAAACTTGTTGTCGCCCCAACAGCGTACCTTGCCCGACTCGAGCAGCGCACAGGTATGTAGGCCGCCTGCGACGATGGCCGTAGCCTTCCCGCCGAGCTTCACGGGTCCACCAAGCTCCGGGCTCGTGACGTCATTCTTATTGCCCAGTCCGAGCTGACCGGCGCTGTTCCAACCCCAGCAGTAGACTTCGCCGTCCTTGGTGAGCGCGCAGCTGTGCCGGCGTCCCAGCGCCATCTCGTCGATCGGCTTGTCGAAGTCGATGAGCTTCGACGAAGCCGGTACTTCATTGTCGCCGACGTTCTCTTTCTTGCCGTCGCCCAGCTGGCCGTGATCGTTCCAGCCCCAGCAACGAACGCCCTGTTCGAGCTGCGCGCAGTTGTGGAACTTGCCGACCCAGATGCGCTTCGCTGGCCCACCGAGCGGAACGTAGCCGACGGTGTTCACGGCCTCATCGTCGCCGATCGCGCGCTTGTGACCGTAGCCGAGCTGCCCGAAATTGTTCGCTCCCCAGCACCGAACGCGACCGTCTTCGAGGCGCGCACATGCGTGCGAACCGTACTTCGCGGCTCCAACGCCGATCTCTTCGGCGGGTGCGCCAAGCGGCACGGCCACTGCGGCTTTCACCGCCTTTTCGTCGTCGCCGATGTTCTCGGTCGAGCCAGCGCCGAGCTGCCCTGCGTGATTGCTTCCCCAGCAGTACACTTCTCCCGCTGCGGTGCGAGCGCAGGCGAACGACGCGTCCCGATCGCCTGACACCGAGACCTGCACCACACCGTCACCAAAAGTGAGGAGCGGGGCTTTGCTCGCCGGCTCATCGTCGCCAATTCGCTCCTTGTTTCCCGCCCCGATCTCACCCTCGCCGTTGTTCCCCCAGCATCGCACGCCCTTCTCGTCGCGTAGCATCACGCACGAATGGAACTTGCCGGCTCCCACGGTGATCGCGGGCGCGGTCGGCATCGAGGCGAGCTCATCAATCGCGACGGTCCATGCTCCGCTCACGCGCGAGGACGAGGTTTCGATCGCCAACACGAGCTCTGTCGGCTCCGAGGTCACCGATGCATCGACCGGCGGCCCCGCATCCACCTCGACTACTGCAAGCCCAGCATCAGGTTCAGGTGGCGGCACCACCTCGGCAGGCGGCGCGAAAGGATCCATCACCACGCCTACGGCGCCGATGATGGCCACGACTGCCACAACGCCCCACAGCGCCCTGGCGCCGGTCTTCTTCACCGGGTCACCGACCTGCGCCCGGGTCGACGCCTCAGACTCGCCAGGATGCGGCGGCGGAACCTCCGCTGGCCGCCGAGTCTCCAGCTCGTGCATCTCTTCGTCGGGAGCGAAGATCACGTCGGACGAATCGACGAGGTCCGAGAGTTCCAGCCCCTCCTCCGCAAGAGCGCCCCGCCCTTCCTCGGCGAGCGCCTCGAAGGCCTTGTAGAGAGCAGCCCGGAACGATTTCACATCGCGAAAGCGGTCGGCGGGATCTCGTTCGAGCGCCTTCCGGAAGAAGGCCTCGACGGCGGCGGGCAGCACCATGTCGGAGATTCGCTCGAGCGGGTCGAACTCCGGGTCGAGCTTCTTCGCCACAATCTCGTTGTCGGTCTCGCCGACAAACGGTCGTCGACCGGTCAGCATCTCGAAGCACACGACGCCGACGGCATACAGGTCGGACCACGGGCCAATCCCCTTCAGACCTACTTGTTCCGGCGCCATGTAACTCGGCGAACCGAGCGGCCACTTGGTGTCGGCGCGGTTCTCCACAAACTTCGCCGTTCCGAAGTCGAGGATGCGGACGTGGTGCGGATTGCCCACGACCTTTTGCAGCATGATGTTCTCAGGCTTGATGTCGCGATGGATGATCGCTTTTGCGTGCGCCGCCTCGAGGCCGTTTAGAATCTGGCGCAGGATGTGCTGAATCTCGAAATGCGTGAAGTTGTGACGTTTGCGTGCGCGGTGCCAGATCTCATCGCGAAGCGTAGCCCCTTGGTCGACGAACTCCATCACGAGATAGGGGCGTTCGCCATGTGTGCCGTACTTCAGGAGCCGAACGATGTTCGGGTGCGAGACGTCTGCCAACGCCTCAGCCTCGCCCTGAAACTTTTCGAGGAGGGCCTCGGTCAACATCACGTTGTCGGACGGGAATTCGAGCAGCTTCAGCGCGCCCTTCAGCCTCAACAGCGGTTGCTGGAGGGCGAGGAACACCTTGCCGAAGCCCCCGGAACCCAGGAATCCGACGACCAAAAAGTCGCCCACCACCTGTCCGATGGTGGGGTCGATCTGGGCGTCGGGGCGCTGATGGGCGGCGTCCCAATATTCGTCTGGAATGAAGTGATGCCCGCGCTTGGCACAGGCTCGCTCATCGCACGGTTGTCCCACGACCCCCTTCGAGTCGCATCCCGGACACTTTCCCGTCTGCTGCGCCATTGGCTAACTTCCGCGCGCGAGAGCGCCGCGCCTGCTGGCGCGCCGATAGGTCACCTAATATGCCAGAGGTGTTACGCGGTGGCGAGGGTCTAGAGCTTGGCCACTTCTTCGCGAAGGCGTTCGATCACGCCAGGCATCGACGACTTCTGCGCCTTCTCGCGCATCCAGTCGGGCACTGCGTTCTTCGGTTCGGCGTGAACCGTGTAGACGACCATCGTGCGATTCGGATCACTCTTGAACCACGACAGGACCCAGCTCCCCTCGTTGAAGTTGTAGTCCCCTTCGACGAGCTTCCATTCGCGTGAGAAGCCGTCCGGGCGTTCGGTGTGCGTGGCGATGGTCGTAGCGATCAGGTTCGACATTGGAAACGGCAGATCGATCTCGACCTTGCACGTCACCTTGTCGCCGCTCTTCTTCACCAGCTTCGAGCTTTCGATGCGTGGCATGGTGCGGTGGTAGTTCCCGCAGTTCGAGATGATCTCCCAGACCTTCTCAGGCGGCGCCTCAATCACGCCGCGAACCACGATGCGCGGGATGTCCGACCCCTTCACCGCCTGCGTCTTCACGAGAATCTCCCCCTTCTCCAGGCGAGCGTCCTGCGCCCAGACGGGCGAGACGGCGCACGCGATGAAAGCGAAAACGAGGCAAGCGAATATGCGTTGATCGATCATGAGGTCTTCCGGGCCGGTTGTCGCCGTTAGACGGGGAGTATACCAAACCCTTCAATCACCTCTAGCCCAAGCTCGATTCCAATCGCCGTCGCGACCACCGGAATCACCAGCCCGAGCGCCGAACCGAACACGTAGTCGCGCGTTCGAATATCGGTCATCGCCAACATGTAGTTGAGCGGCGGCGAGGTCACCAAGATCAGGCGCATTGCGGCGATCGAGAAGACAGGACGGTCTTCCAACCCGTCGAGGGCCTTCCGAATCCACCGATTCTCCAAGGCTCCGAGCGGTTGGCCTCCGACCACTCTAACGACCGCAAAACTCGTGCACACCGCAAGAAGCGACGCGCCAGCCGCGATGATCGATCCCTCGATCGGCCCATAGACCAGCATCCCCGAAACGATGAACCACATCCCGGGAACCTGCATGAGGTTTCCTGCCGCGAATGCGCCGACGTACATCACTACGCCCCAGGCACCCGCTGCGATGATCCAAGCCCGAATCGATTCCGGCGTCATCCCCTCGGTCCAGCCCATCAGATGGCTGACCAAGGCGATACCTCCCAAGACCACGAACAGGGCGAGCAAACGCCACCATTTCGGTCGGTTCCGCCCCTCGATCTCGTGCTCCAATTCCGCCATTTCCCGTGTGCCCCAATGTGCGACAAATCGCCCCGTAGACCTACAAGAATAGCGAAACTGACTTACGAATCAAGGATAATGACTAGCGGTCAGAATACGTATCGCACCCAAAACTGAGCTTGCCCCGCGACCTCCCAATCGGTCTGTACTTCCGCGGCGACCGATTCACCGTGTGAACCGCCCGCTTCGGGCTCGAGCCCGAGTTGATAAACACCGTCCGTACCGTGGCTGTGCACCGGATGGCTCATCATCAACGCGCGAAAGTGCATCCCCAGCTTCAGGTCACCGATGTTGATCTCACCCCCCAGCCCCATGAAACCGCTCGGAAGCACCGCGGTCTTCTCGGCGCCGTCCACCTCGATGTGTGTGATCTCCGGGCCGCCCCCCACCTGCACGTAGGGCGTCACGAAGAAGTCGGGCAGGAATCGCACGCCCAGCGCGTACTGATTGTGAAACGAGATTCGGTCCATCCCGCTCGCCACCGTCGGACCGGTCGCGTGGTACAGATCGAAGCCGACCTCGCCGAACAGATGCTTGTTCGCGTCGAGCGTGAGGAACACGCCCGTACCGTTCATTCGGCAATCTTCCCACGTGACCGAATCCCCCTGAACCTCGCGAAATCCGTAGCCGCCGATGCGCGCGCCAACGCCGAGGCGCCAACGATCGTCGTCATTGGATTCTCGAACTTCTTGAGCCGAAAGACTTGGTGAGACGAGCGCGAGCAACAGGGTGAAGAGTAGAATGCGTCGAGATTTCATGAGCCGTTCTCCGTGCTTGGGCCAGATGACATCCCGTCTGTCGCCTCCAAGATCCGTTTTTGTGCACGCCGAACGAAAATCCGACCGTTGCGCGCCCGGCGCGCCTCTGCGATCCTCGCGCCAAGACCACTTCCACGTGTGATTTCCCAATGAGTGACGAGCGAACAGATCTCGTAGGGCAGAGCCTCATGGGCGGGTACCTCATCGAGCGCAAGCTCGGCGAAGGTGCGATGGGCGCCGTATATCTGGCGCGACAGAAGACCATCGACCAACGCGTCGCCATCAAGGTGCTTCACAGCGAAGCAGCCAGGGACCATGAGACCGTTCAACGCTTCCACCGCGAAGCGAAAGTCATCTCCATGATGACCCACCCCAACTGCATCCGTGTGTTCGTGTTCGGCGAAACACCCACGGGCGACAAGTTCATGGCCATGGAGTTCGTCGAGGGCAAGAGCCTTCGCGAGCGCCTACTCGAGGGTCTGTTCGACGAGCTCGCGGTCATCAAGGTGATGAAGCAGATCTGCAGCGCTCTCGCCGAAGCGCACGATCTCGGGATCGCCCACCGCGACTTGAAGCCCGAGAACATCCTCCTCACGAGTTTCCGCGGCGAGCCCAACTACGTGAAGGTGCTCGACTTCGGCATCGCCAAGATCCTCGACCCAGACGGCTCTCAGCAGCTCACCCAGGCCGGGATCGTCTACGGCACTCCGGAGTATATCTCCCCGGAGCAGGCTCAGGCGCTCGAGCTCGACCACCGAACCGACATCTATTCGCTCGGTTGCATCCTGTACGAGTTGGTCTCAGGGAAGGTGCCGTTCCACGCGAAGTCGGCGCTGAAGACGCTCGAGCTTCAGGCGTTCCAGCAGCATCCTTCACTGCGTGAAGCCGCGCCCGGTCGGGCGTCTGCGACTATGGTGAAGATCGTCGACCGCGCGATGTCGAAAGACCCTAAGCATCGCTTTCAGTCGGCCATGGAGATGTTTGACGCGCTGCACGAACGGGAGGTCGAAATCCTGCGCGAGCGCAATCTCCCCGCGTCGTCTTCGTACACTCCGGGAGGCGAACTCTCCGGAATCTTTCGAGCAATCAAAGACCGCGACGTGGAGACCATCAAATCGTCGAGCGAGCTACGCACGATCATCGCGATCAACGTGCTCGGAATCCTCGCGATTCTCGGTCTACTCTTCGCGATCCTCCTCGTCTTGGTCATTGGGTAGCTGGGCGAGCGGAAAAGCGAGGCGCACGGTCGTGCGCGAGGGCCCTGTGACAATCTCGAGTCGACCGCCGCTGGCGCGAGCCACGCGGTCGGCGAGTGTCAGCCCCAGACCGGCTCCCTCCCCGGGCGGTCGAGTGGAGAAGAATGCCTGACGAGCGCGCGAAATGTCGCCGTCCGCAAAACCCCGCCCACCATCGACCACCTCGACTACGCCGAACTCTCGGTCGCGAAATGTCCGAACCAGTACCTGGTCGATGCCGGCATCGGCAGCGGCCTGAGTGGCGTTCTTCAACACCGCGTGGAGCGCGTGATTCACAGAGCCGACGCAGACGATGAGCGGCAAGCGCTCAATCTGCGTTTGGATTGTGATTCCGCGTGCAAACTCCCGCTCGCCGGCTGAGACGACCTCCTGAACGACGGCGCCTAGGTTTGCTTGCCCGAGCCCCGAGTCTTCCACTCCATCGGCCAGGGCCTGAAAAGCCACCACGAACCGCTCGACCCTCGAAACGCTCGCGAGCGCGTCGAGTAGCGCGCCCTGTGCCTCGTCGATTCCGCGCTCCTCCAAGAGCGAAAGCACGTAGTCGATATTGCTCGAGATGACCGCCATCGGGTTGTTGATTGCGTGCGCGAGGGCCGCCGAAACCTCGCCGATATCGACGGACTGACTGGTCGGGTTCGAGACGAGCGTATCGGTTTGATCGTTGGACGGGAGGATGACCTCGACTCGGGCTTTCGCTCCCTCGACCATGATGAAGTTCACTGTCGCGTCGCCCGAGTTGCCGACGAGCTCCGGGGCCGTCTGCAGGCTGATCTCGAAGAACTTCGTCCACGGTCCGAAGTCAGTCGGCCACACGATGGAAAGGTGCACCGAATCGAGCTGTGACGAGAACGACCACTCGAACTTCGCGCCGACGAACACCCACGAGTACCCCTCAAAGAGCGCGTGATACGTGCCAACGACTCCGGACCGCCCAACAAACGTCGGGAGTGGGTAGTCGAACTTGGCCCGGCTCACGAACGGACGATAGAAGCTGAAGTCTTCGAGTGAATTGAAATGGTCGAGAAACGGCTGTGCGACCGCCATTGCGCACGATTCCCCCGCCTCGTCGACTTCCCATTTCGGGGCATCGAGCGGGACTCCGCCGCTCCGCACCAGCAGGTCGTTCATCGTGTCGAAGAACGGTCTGCGGAGTCGGCCTTGTTGCTCAGTCGCGACAGACGTCATCGCACAGTCTCCTCACCACCCTCTTGCTCCCGATCGAACTGCGACTCAACCACATTCAATATCAAAATAAAACAGAATGATGTGTTCAGCCGAATTTTTGCTCGCATCACGTGCGAGTGTTCCAAAAACATGTTACATCTCCGCCGCACCTAAATGACCCGGAGTCAGTATGTCGAACAAGGCACTCCCCATAACTGGTATGGATGGCGACAAGATCCTCGAAACGATGCGCTCGCTGCGAGCGGACGACATCGACTGGGAAGACGGCAAAGCTTGGTCGCTGGTCTTCCACCCCGGAGCGGACCTGAGCGCCTTTCTGAAAGAGGCATACACAACATACTTCTCAGAAAACGCATTGAACCCTTCCGCATTCCCCAGTTTGAAGCGGATGGAGACCGAGGTCGTCGCGATGACGGCCAACCTGCTCAACGGCGACAGCGACGTTCAGGGCAACATGACCTCGGGCGGCACCGAGTCGATCCTGATGGCCGTGAAGTCAGCGCGTGAGTGGGGGAAAGAGAACAAGCGGTTCATGAGCGAACCCGAAATGGTGATTCCGACGAGCGCCCACCCAGCGTTCGAGAAGGCCGCACACTACTTCAACGTGAAAGTCGTTCACGTTCCGGTCGGCAAGGACTATCGCGCCGACGTGAAGGCCACTCGGCGTGCGATCAATCGAAACACCGTGCTCATCGTTGGATCGGCGCCTCAGTATCCGCAGGGTGTCGTCGACCCAATTGGCGAGTTGGCGAGTCTGGCGCGGCGAAAGAACGTGTTGATGCACGTGGACGCGTGTGTGGGCGGCATGATGCTGCCGTTCGTACGGGCGCTCGGATACGACGTGCCGCCCTTCGACTTCGCTGTCCCCGGCGTGACGTCGATGTCGGTCGACCTGCACAAGTACGGCTACGCGGCCAAGGGCGCCTCGTGCGTGCTCTACCGCAACGCCGAGCTCCGCAAACACCAGTACTTCGCCTACACCGACTGGCCCGGCGGGATCTACGCCTCCCCTACAATGACCGGTACCCGGCCTGGCGGCGCAATTGCCGCCGCATGGGCCATCTTCAACCGGCTCGGCCACAACGGTTACATGAAGATCGCCCGCGAGGTGATGCTCGCCTCAATCCGGCTCCGTCAGGGCATCGATGCGATCGACGGCGTGCGCATCCTCGGCGAGCCGCACATGTCGGTTATGGGAATTGGCGGCGTGAACACCGATGTGTACGAAGTCGGCGATCTCATGCAGGAACGCGGCTGGCACCTCGACCGCCAGCAGAATCCGAATTCGCTACACCTGACGATCAATCAGGCCCACATCGCGAGCCATGAAGAGTTCCTTCGGGACCTGCGCGAGTGCGTCGCGGAATGCCGCCGCGAGCCGCTCGACTACGCCCTTCACCAGGCGAAGTTCACCGCAACCCGGGTCGCGACTCGAGTCATCCCCGACGTGATTCTCTCGCCCGTCATGAAGGCCGCCTCGGGCGCTCTCGGCGTGGGCGACGGCGAACTCCCGACCCGCAGCGCAGCGATGTACGGCCTCATGGCATCGCTGCCAAACTCGGGAGACCTCGAGACGATGGTCATCGACATCCTCGACAAGATGACTCGGTACAACCCCGAGAACGAAATCCACATGGAGCGGGACGATGCCTAAGCTCTTCGCGGACCTCCACATTCACCCGACGCTCTACAGCTACAACCGAATGAGGAACCACCCCGAAGAAAAAGACGGGGATCGATTCCACCCCTGGTACGACCAGCCAACGAGCACCCAGGCGCTCGATCGTGGGGATCGGGGCGCGACCTACACGCAGGCCTCCGTCGCCCGACTCGTACATGGCCGATGCCGCCTCGCATTCGCCTCGATCACCCCGATCGAAAAGGGCTTCTTCGTCGGCGATGTCGAGGGCGAAACCGAGACTCCGTGGGCAGCCGAAGCGTTAAAGCTCGTGAGTGGGGCCACGGCCGTCCGCTCCATCGGCCACCTGATCCGTCGCGATAGCGATTCGGCGCTCGGCGAGGTCACCCGAATCTTGCGCAACCGTGGACCGCTCCGCCGACTGCTTCAGCGAACGTTCCTGAAGTACGGCATGCCTCGGATCCGACACTTCTTCTCCGACGACTTCGACTACTGGGACGAGTTCCAGCGCGAGTACGAGTTCCTCGCCTCTCGAAGCGGAGTCGAGTCCACTGGAACGGTCGATCTCGGCGGCGGGGCGACCATCGAGATCAGCGGCACCTACCGCATGGTTCGCACGACCGAAGAGCTTCGCTCGACGGTGGAGGATTCCGATGAGGTAGCGATCATCCACACCATCGAGGGCGGGCACACCTTCTCGATCGCGCCCGACCAAAAGCCGGTCTCAGAAGCCTTGATGTTCGAGCGCATCGACGCCTTGAAGTCGCTCGAGTTCCCGCTCTTCTTCCTCACGCTCGCACACCATTTCGACAACGGAATCTGCGGTCACGCACACAGCCTGATCGACGTGGGTCAGCACGTCATGAACCAGCGACCGCGAATGCACGACGGGTTCGAACCCGGCCTCGGCATGCGCGTTCTCCGCAAGCTCCTCGCCCTCGACGAAGAGCTCGCCGACACGGGCGAGCGGCGGATCTTGATCGACGTGAAGCACTTGAGCCCGCAGTCACGGAAGGAGTTGTACGAGGAGGTCGTGCGGCCCGTGAACACGTCCGGCTCGGCGCCTTCGATCCCCGTGCTCGCCAGTCACGCCGGCTTCTCGGGCGTGCCGACCCTCGACGAACAGATCGCCGATGCCGACCACGAGTCGGACCACTGGCATCGTGGCCCCTACTACGCCTGGGGCATCAATCTGTCGCACGAAGACGTGCGCATGATTCACGACAGTCGCGGGGTCATCGGCCTCTGCTTCGACCAGCGAATCTGTGGCGTGAAGCCGAAAGAGTCGGTCCCCGCCCAATCGTGGATTCACCCGATGCTGGCGCAGATTCTGGGCATCGTGGACGTCATCTGGCTCGACGATGGCCTGTCGCGCGACGAGAAACTGCGCGCCTGGGACATGGTTGGCATCGGCAGCGACTTCGACGGCATGATCGACCCGGTGACGGCCTACCCGACGGTATCTCATTTCGATCAGTGGGCGCTCGATCTGCATTCACAGCTCGAGTCGTTGAAGCATACGCGCGGAATCGCCGAGATCGGCGTCGACGAATTGGTCGAAAAGATAGCGTGGCGCAACGCGTATGAGTTCGCGCTGCGCCACTTCGATCTGGCCTGCAGGTGAGTCTCGCGAGGCGCGTCCGGCGCCTCGCCCCTCATTTCACAACTTCGCCAACTCCACCGTCGACAGCGCCGAATCGGTGTCCTCGATCTTGTGCGCCATGATCCCCAGATTGCTCAGGGTGAAGATCGTGTCGTCCATGATGATCGACCGGTTCAGGTTCGCCCAACCCCACCAGTAATTCTGCTGGTACTGATTCTGGCAGTAGTACTGCTGCTTGTTCTGTTCGCACTGCTTCTGGCGCCAGCGTTCGACGAGGTGGTTGTGCGACACGCGACCGCGGCTCGAGAACCCGTCGTCCGCATCGACGTGGAACACGTAGATGCCATTGAAGTACTCGCCCGTACCTCCGCGCGGGTAGAACTGCATCGGCAGGGCCAGCGTTCCGGTGAGCGGGTCGTAGGTGAACGCCTTGTGGTCCCACTGCGCGGCGCTCCACGAGTACCCCATCGTCTCGAATGTGTGGTGGTGCGTCCGCGTCGGCGTGCTTGGGTCCGTGACGTCGAAGATTTGCAGGTGGACACCTTTCACGCGGCCATTGTCGTCGGCGTCTTGGCCGACGGTGAGCAACTGTCCATTCCCGATCGGGTGGATGTAGCTCGAGAAGCCGTTGATCTTGAGTTCACCGGCGACTTCGGGCTGCGTCGGGTCGCTCAAATCGAGCGTGTAGAGCGGGTCGGTCTGACGGAACGTCACGACGTACCCTTTGTCACCGAACATGCGAGCCGCGTAGATGCGCTCGCCGGGCGCGAGGCCTTCGACTCGACCGATGGTGGCGAGGTGATTGCCGTCGGGGCGCATGACGTAGATGTGGTTGCCGGGATTCTCCTGTTGCGGCCGTTGGCCGCCCCACCACCAATTCATGTCCGTCGTCGCGACGCGCAGGTCACCTTTGTACTCGCTCATCGAGAACTGGTTGTGCAGGTATCCGCGCACGCGGCCGGAGCTTGCGTACGATGGCTTCCCCTTGTCTCGACGCAGCTCGAACTTGTGGATGGTCGTGGAGTTGTAGTCGTCGTAGTCCGGCTCTTCCTGGTGGTACCAGCGGTACCAGTACGCCCAGGAGTAGTTGGGCATTGCGACGTAGATGGCCTCTTCCGAACCGTACACGTTCCACCCCTGACCGAAGACGGCGCTGGAGTTCACTTGCCACGGCTTGGTGAGGTTGAAGTGGACGAGCGACAGCATGCCGTACTGAACGCCACCGCGCGGAACGTGGATGTCGGCGCAGTTGACGAGTGGCTCGAACTTTCGGTCGCCGAACTTGCCTCGGTAGCCGCTGATGCGCTTGTGCGGAAGCGAGGCTTCGAAGTCGACATCGACGAGCTTCTTGGAGAGGTACTTCTTGATCGACTCGTAGGCTTCGCGCTTGGCCGCGTTCTGGTCGTTTCCGACGTTCTTGGGCCAACCGGTGAAGTCTTGCGTGAGCTGCCACAGCTTCTGTGGCGGCGTCACGCCCGAGTTCGTCACGACGTAGACGTCTTGGCCGACCATGCGGGCCTGGTTGGTATAGCCCTCAAAGTCCAGATTGCGCACGACGAACGGATTGGCGCGGTTGCGAATGTCGATGACCGACACTCGAGTTGCGCCGTACCAATTGCGTCGGTACTCGCCCTTCCCGAGCTGGAAGTTGTTGTTCACGTACGACATGGCGACGAGCTTGTCGCCGTTGAGGAAGAGCATGGTCGGGCGGGTGCCCGTACCGAGCTTGAGGCGCGAGATCACTCGGGCCTCGGAGACTGGCCAGCTCTTGACGATGACGATTTCGTCGCCGGTGAGGGTGTAGATGTATTTGCCGTCGGTCTTGACGATGTCGGCTTCGTCGACGCCCTGCTCCTGATTGTTTGTCTTGGTGTAGTTCTCGGGTCCGGAACTCGCGCTCGAACCCGCGCCAGAATCAGTGGACTTTGCGGCTGGCGCTCGGGTGCTCGACGAGCGAGGCGCTGCGGCTGGTGCGTCCGAAGCGGATGACTCCGCCACTACGTCGCCGCTCAGCTCTTCGTCGTAATAACCATATCGATGGTGTTGGTAGTGTTGCTGCCAGTACCACTGTTCGGCCGCCTGAAGGGAGGTCAGCTCAATGAACTGCTCCTTCATGACTTTGCACTTCTGGTCGTGGTGAAGCGCAAACGCTTCGGTCTTCTTGTCGGTTTGCGGCGACTTCGCCAGCACGGTCGCGCTGGAAGCCAGGATGGCGAGGGTGGTGAGGGCCGCGATTCCGAGATTGCGTTGCATGATGTTCTCCGTTCGTTCGGATTCTCTTGACCCTCCTTTCAACGCAGCGCGTTCAGAGAAGATCTAAATTTCTTCGCGGCTCGGTTACATCAGGTCGATCCCGAGGTCGCGGCGCGTCTTCTTGGTGAGCTTCGAGGAGACGAGCTCGTAGGAGTGGTCGATCCACCCGAGAACGTCGTCGTCGGTGACGTCCGATTCGAGCACGACCGTGTTCCAATGCTTCTTGCTCATGTGCCAGCCAGGTTCGACGCCTTCGAACTCTTCGCGGAGTTCGAGCGCTCGCTCGGGATCGCACTTCACATTGATCGAGAGAGGTACTCGTTCGAGGCTCATCAGGCAGAACATCTTTCCGCCGACCTTGAAGACCAGGGTCGTCGCGTCGAAGGGAAAGCTCTCTTCGACGCCGCGTTTGGACAGGCAATGTTCGCGAACGAGTTCGGGGTCCATGGAGCACTCCGTGTGGGGAATCGAGTCGTACGTTTCTACCACGGAGTGGGGTGTTGCTTCAGCCGTCGATTAGTCGTCGAGCATATCGAACTCTACCGAGGCGCGTCCGGTGCGCGTCATTCCGCCGCCGCCCGTGACCTTCAAATCGTACTTCCCTTTGATCTCGAATTGCCACGGATTCGACACCGTTCCCGCAACCGCTCGCGCGGCCGAACCGAACTGCGCAAGGAGGTCGGTGGCTCGGGCTCGCCGGCCACTGAACTCAAAGATGAGGGCTTTGCTGCCGTCCGTTCCGGTGATCTTCACGGAGGTCGGCACGGAGTGCCCGGACTCATCATGTTTGCCGAAACTGCTCCAGCTGATCTTCGCGGAAGCGTCGCTGAACAGAATCTGGTCGTTCTTGCCCACTACGATCCAGGTGATCGACTCGCCGCCGGCGTCTTCGGTCAGGTCGACCTCGCGCCATGCGATGAAGAAGCCATCCTCGTAGTGGCGCATTCGTGAGAACTTGTTGGCGAGGTTGTACGGCGCGAACGTGGAGATTCCGTGGTCGAACATGCCGACACCGCTGATGTTGGTCTTCCCAGAGTCGGTCTCGACCCAACCGGACACGTTGCCCCACGGAACCGCGAGGATCGTGCCGTAGATGTTGCCGTCGTGAAGGAAGCGCCCAATCCCGGGCCGCCACATCGGCGTCTTGCTCGTAAATGTGATCTCGAACGACTTCTTGCCTTGGTGCGTCACCGTGAATCCGTCGGCGGCCGAGCCGCTGACCTTCGTGGGACCGACCGCGATCTCGAATCGATCGCGTTTGTACGACCAATCGTCTTCGTCGAGCTTCTTCTTGAACGAGTAGGTCTTCTGCCCCGGAATCTTGATCTTGCCGGTGGTGACGCCGTGACGGTCGCCCCAGCCGAGGTTCGAGATCGTCACGTCGACGTACGCCTCGCCTCCACCATCGAGCTTCGCGAAGAACGTGTAGCGTTCGCTGTAGGCCTCGTCGCCGCGCGGGTCGGGGATGATATCCCGCACCGTCGGCGCGCCTCGTTGCGCCCCCCACCCTGGCGATCCAGCGGTCGCGACCGCCGGCATCCCGATGAGTAGCGCGAACAACAGAGCAACTTTGTGGTGCAACTTGAACGACATAGCCGCCTCGTTTCGGGTGCCCTCTTAGGATTCGTTGGGACCAATTTGGATTCGCTTCCAGTTCGACGAGGCACTTTCTCAATAATTCTGCACAAAACTTCCAAGGCCTCGCGACCAACGTTGTGCGTTCAGGCGGAGAGACTCGTTCGACCGCATGAAACCTAACTCAACGTGAACGAACTACGAGGCGATGATGAAACGATTGATTCTGGCAATGGGGTGGCTGACTGCACTCCTCGTGATTTCGAGCGGCTGTGTCTACGTCGGTCACGACGAAGACCACGGATGGGATTGGTGCGAGACAGACTCGGACTGCGGCGACGGATTCGTGTGCGAAGACGAGTGTTGCGTTCCCGGCGACGGCCCCGATTGGGGCGAAGACGATCCTTCCGACGAGTGCACGCGCATGTCGGACTGCGGCGATGGCGAGGTCTGCCTGGGTGGGAGCTGCGAGTGGTGTCCGGGTTCATGCGCAACCGACGATGACTGTTTCGACGGCTATCAGTGCAGCACGACGGAGCACTGCATTCCGGACGACCGATGCCTGACCGACGCCGATTGCACCAGCGGAGCGTGCAGCGACGACGGCACATGCGCGCCCGATTCGACCGATCCTGGCACTGACCCGGGCACGGATCCGGGGACCGACCCCGGCACCGACCCCGGCACAGATCCGGGCACAGATCCGGGCACCTGCCCCGACTCCACCTCTTGCGACCCGCACGCTTGCGTCCTCAACCGCGAATGTGGCCCGGGCGGCGTGTGCATCGATAGCGAGTGCCACTACGGCTGCTCGGCCGACGCTGACTGCCCCACCGGCCAGCTCTGCGACGCTGGAATCTGCGAAGACAATCCCGCCGGCGGCGGTGAGTGCGTCTACAACTCCGACTGCGCCGACGGCGCGTGTCAGAACGGATACTGCCACGACCTCTGCCAGGCCGACTCCGACTGCGCGTCAGGCGAGATCTGCAAGGCGAGCGTCTGCCGACCCGACACCACTCCGCAGCCTGAGTGCACCAGCAACGCGCAGTGCGCCGACGGAGAAGTCTGTGCCGACGCCATCTGCCGCGCCTACTGCACCTGCGACGAAGACTGCGGACCATCTGGATTCACCTGCGTCGTCGACGCGTGCATCCCGAACCATGAGCTGAACCCCGAATGCGTCGTCGCCGACGACTGCGCTGCCGGCCAACACTGCATCGACGGACAGTGCTTCTAACGCTCCCGTCCGCTCATCAGCCGCCCGCTCGGAAACCCGCGCGGGCGGCTTCCTTCGTGAACTCGAAGGTAAGGAGTTGTTCCCATGCTCGCGACCGCTATGCTTTACGCCATCGGAATCGGTGAACACGCCGAGAAGACAAGTCGAGGCCGAAACAACGTGAGTCAGACCGCCTACAAAACCGACCCGATGGCCGACGAGACCGGCCTCATCGAAGCCGCCGCTGCCGGCGACCGGGTCGCGTTCCGACGGCTGTACGACCACTACTTCGACTACGTCTTGCGCAACGTCGTCCGTCTCATCGGACAATCGTCCGACCTGGAAGACGTCGTCCAAGACGTGTTCATACAGGTCCACCGATCGATCGGATCGTTTCGCTTCGACTGCGCCTTCACCACCTGGCTCTACCGCGTTACCCGAAACGTCACGATCAGCCACATCCGAAAGCGACCATCCACCGTCGAGCTCAAGGACTGGCGCAATCTGCGCGCCGACAACACGGCGTGGGGCAAGCTCGAAGCACGCGACATGCTGCGCGTGCTGAACGCCGCCCTCGAGAGCGTGAGCGTAGAATATCGCGAAGCCTTCCTTCTTCACGAGATCGACGGTCTGAAACTCCGCGAAATCGCCGACCTCACTGGCGAATCGATCAACACCATCGCGGCACGCGTGCGACGAACACGCGAGAAA
>CAYLMO010000024.1:0-42530 GCA_964384605.1 uncultured Bradymonadales bacterium
GGACCATCGGATTACCGAGCGCGATATCAATCAAAGATCGGAGATATGAATCCGAACGGTGCGCGGAGGTGTGGAGGTCTCCCGGACGGGTTCGACTCCCCGCGACCGAGCGCGCAACAGACGCATCGGATTGATATCTCAGATGCTATGATCTCCAGATTTCGCGCGATGATCCGATCATCGGACCATCGGATTACCGAGCGCGATATCAATCAAAGATCGGAGATATCAATCGGAGGGGTGCGCGGAGGCGGAGATATCAACGGACGGGTTAGTACCCGCCACCATCACCAAACCGCGGCTCAATCGGATGCCACGCCGTCTTGAATTCGATGAATGGCATCATCCGATAGGGTGATTGTCCCTTGTCGCTTCGCCACTCTTTGGCCGACAGGTCGTCTTCGTAGTGCACGCGCTTCACGCTGTCGGCGCCTTCAATCGTGAGGGCCTTTCGGAACTCCGAATCGCCACCGAAGCACAGCACGGCCTCGACGTCTTTGTGGCCGCCGACGTGGTCGCGCAGTTCGTCGCGGAAGCCCGTCAGAAGATTCACCACACCACCCGGAAGGTCGCTGTTGTTCAGCACTTCAGCGAACTCGATGGCGATCGTCGGCGCGTCGTTCTCGACGATGACGATGCACGTGTTCGCCGCCGTGATGACCGGCGCGATGGCCGAAATCAGGCCCAGCAGCGGTGCTTTCGTCGGGCTGAAGATCGCCACGACGCCTGTCGGCTCGGGGATCGTGAAGTTGAAGTGCGGCGAGCTGACTGGGTTGGTCGACCCGAAGATCTGCACGTATTTGTCGGAGAAGCCGGCGTACCAGACCAGGCGGTCGACCGATGCGTCGACCTCGGCCGCAGCGTCGGAGGCTTTGTAGCCTGCGTGCTCGACCAGTGCCTGCTCGAACGACGAGCGACGCGCTTCGAGCATCTCGGCCATCCGATACAAGATCTGGCCGCGATTGAAGGCCGTACGATCCGACCAGCCGCCAAGCGCCTTGCGGGCGATCACGACAGCGTCACGGAAGTCTTTGCGCGAGGCCTGGCACAGGTTAGCCACGAAATCCCCTTTCGGCGTTTTGAACGTGTACGAGCGGCCCGATTCGGTGCGCGGATACTTGCCGCCGACGTAGAGCTTGTACGTCTTGAGCACCTTCAGGCGTTCTTGCTTTTGCGATTTCTTCGCCATGATGTCGGCCTCAGGTCAGCTTGAGATAGGGGAGGAGTCCGTGGCGGCCACCTTCGCGGCCGAAGCCCGATTCGTTCACGCCGCCGAATGGGCTCGACGGGTCGAATCGGTTGTACGTGTTGCCCCAGACGATGCCCGAGCGCAGGGCTCCGGCCACCTTGAAGAGCTTGCTGCCCTTGTCGGTCCACACGCCGTTGGCGAGTCCGTACTCGGTGTTGTTTGCCTTCTCGACGGCCTCTTCGGGCGTGCGGAAGGTCAGCACCGAAAGCACCGGCCCGAAGATCTCTTCGCGTGCGATACGGTGGCTCGGCGTGACGTTCGTGAAGATCGTCGGCCGGAAGAAGTACCCGGTCGTCGGAATCTTCGACGTGCACTGGAACTTCTCGGCCCCTTCCGCTTCGCCGCTCTCGACGAGCTCGGCGATCTTGTCGAGCTGCATCTTCGAGTTGATGGCGCCCACGTCGGTGTTCTTGTCGAGCGGGTCGCCCACGATGAGCGTGTTGAGGCGGTGCTTCAGTTTGCGAATCACTTCGTCGTGCACGCTCTCTTGCACGAGCAGGCGCGATCCGGCGCAGCAGACGTGCCCCTGGTTGAAGAAGATGCCGTTCACGACACCTTCGACCGCCTGATCGATGGGCGCGTCGTCGAAGATGATGTTCGCGCCTTTGCCGCCCAGCTCGAGCGTGAGCTTCTTGTCGGTGCCCGCGATTTGTCGCTGGATGTGCTTGCCGATTCCGGTCGAACCGGTGAACGCAATCTTGTCGATGTCGTCGTGCGCCACGATGGCCGCGCCGGTCTTACCGGCGCCGTTCACGATGTTCACGACACCCGGCGGAAGGTCGGCTTCCTGAATGATCTCCGCCAGCAGCATCGCCGTCAGCGGCGTGGTCTCGGCAGGCTTGATGACGATGGTGTTGCCGGTCGCGAGCGCCGGCGCGATCTTCCACGCGGCCATCAAGAGCGGGAAGTTCCACGGGATGACCTGACCCGCCACGCCCAGCGAATGCGGAGTTGCGCCCGGGAAGGCGTACTCGAGCTTGTCGGCCCAGCCGGCGTAGTAGAAGAAGTGCGCAGCGGCCAACGGTACGTCGACGTCGCGCGACTCTTTGATCGGCTTGCCACCGTCCATCGACTCGAGGACGGCGAGCTCACGGGCGCGCTCCTGCATCATGCGGGCGATGCGGAAGATGTACTTCGCGCGTTCGCTGCCCGGCATCTTCTTCCAGTACTTGTCGTACGCCTTGCGCGCCGCCTTCACCGCCGTGTCGACCATCGCCTCGTCGGCCGCCGCGATCTGCGTCAGCTCTTTCTCGGTCGCCGGGTTGATGCTCGCGAAGTACTCGGCATCGTCGGGCACCACGAACTTGCCATCGATGAAATGGCCGTAGCGTTCCTTGATGGTGACGAACTCGGCAGTCTGGGGGGCCGGAGCGTACTCCCAGAGGTCGCCGAATAGGAGGTCTTTGACGTTGGTCTTGGGCTTGTTCATGGCTAGTTGCCGCGCGCGTGTGGGCTTGATGTGGGCAGCTTAGGACCGGGATCCCGACGTGTCCAGAAGGACCAAGTCAGTCGGTCCACTCGATGGCGAGTTCGGGCGCGAACAGGTAGCCCTCGTCGTTCGTGTTGAGCACGCTGTCGAGGCCGTGGTTTCGCAACGTTCGGATGGCGGAGTAGACCCTCGAGGCGCCTGCTTCCGGCGTCACAATCTCGCCGGGCCATCCCAGCTCGAGCACGTCGTCGAGCGTCAACGCCTCGCCGGGGCTCTCGTCGTGGAACTCGGCGAGACCCACGAGAACTCGACGCAACGCGCCGCGGCGGGAGTAGTCCATCGCCTCGCCATCGGGCGGCGTGAAGGAGCGGCCTTCGCGATCGAGCACCAACTTGGGTCCCGAGGCCGAGGCGTAGCGCTCCGAAACCAGCGTCTCGAGTACGTGGACCACGTGTTCGGTAGGCCACTCGGCGAGCTCCTCGTAGGCTCCCGAGAGCGAATGCAGGTGGTCTAGTGCCTCGCGGATGCTGGCCACTTGAGCGGCACTTGCTCCGCTGCTCGGCGTGTCTTTGAGGAGCTCGACGACGTCGAGAAGCGCAACCACCCACGGATGGTCGTTGTCGGGCAACGGCTCCTCGTCGCCTTCCCAAGCGGCCAAGAGTGACGACAGAACTTCGACCGTCGCTCGCCACGTATCGGGCACGAGTTCGCCCCGAATTCGGCGGGCCTGGTGGCGTGCGAGTGGAATCGACGAGAAGCGCATGTCGAGCAGGAGCAGCATCGACCGAGCCATGAACTCGGTCGAACCCGAGGCCGTTTCACTCGCGATGTCGATGGCACGCACCAGGTAGGCGCGGTCGCCGCTCGTGTGTCGAAGACTCCCGATGCCGATGAGTGCGTCGAGCCGAAGTCCAACGAGCCCGAAGTCACGAGCGACGCGTTCGGTACGAAGGTAGAGCTCACGAGCGGATTCGAGGTCGTTCGCGGCGGTCTTGATCTGAGCCAGCGCGAGCAGGGCGCTCGGCATGTGGCGGCTCTCGTCCATCTGCTCGAAGAGCTCGATCGACTCGGTGAGGAGCGCTTCGGCGTCGGCCCATGCACCCCTGAAGACGCGCCACATCCCCGCGTCGCAGAGCGTGCGAGCGAGCACGAACTGGTCGTCTGAACCGCGGGCCCTATGGAGCGCGAGAGCGATCTGGTCTTCGGCCTGTCGGGTGTCGCCAATCTCGAAGTAGAGCCGGGCGAGGATCGAGCGAGCGTAGGTCTCGGCGCCTTCGCTGTTGGACCGCTCCAGCGCGTCGAGGATTGCGTCGAGCGATTCGGCGGCGCGGTCGTAGGCGCGATTCCAGGCGTAGGAGTGGATGGTCACGAGGTGCGCCTGCACTTCCTGCTCGGGGACGCCCGCCTCTTTTGCAGATGCGAGCGCAACTGCCGCGTATCGTCGAGCCGACTCGAACTCCATACGGTCGAGGTGGCCGCGCGCCGCGGCTAGCTCGAGCTCGGCGCGAATTCGGAGGTCGTCTGCTTCGCCGATGGCGCCGACGATTTCGTCGACAAGGCTACCCACGCCGCCGCGTTCAGCGACGATGGACGCCTTTGCGGCTACGACCGCGGCCCGCAGCGCGCCAGTCGTGCGGTTTGCCGCGAGGATGAGCTCCATGAGCGCATCGCCTCGCTCGCCACGCTGGTGCCGCGCCGTCGCGAAGGTGTCGTCGATGAAGTAGCGCGCGTGGCGCTCGTACACCGCCTCGCTCCAGTCGTCCCCGGCGAGTTCTTCGACCGCGAAACCCTGGATGGTCTGGAAGATGCGGAACGTGCGGTCGGCGAGGGGCTCGAGGATCGACTGGTCGACCAGCGCCTCGATGATCTCGATGACGTCGGCGCCATCGACGTAGACCACGTGTTCGGCCGCTTTCAGCGTGAAGTTGCCGCGAAATGCGCCGAGCTGGGTGAGTACGTCGCGCTCGTCTTTCTCGAGTAGATCGAACGACCATCGAGCGGTCGCCGCCATCGAGCGATGTCGTTCGGGTCGGTCGCGGTCTTTGCTCCGGAGCGCGCTCATCTTGTTGGTCAGTCGGTCGGCGAGGCCGCGCGGGGGAAGCACGTTCACGCGGGCGGCGGCGAGCTCGATGCCGAGCGGGAGGCCGTCGACGCGCGCGACGATCTCGCGGATGGCGTTGCTGCTCTCGTTGCTCGAATCGAAGTCGGGCATGAGCGAGCGGGCGCGCAGTTCGAACAGCTCCATCGCTTCTTCTTCCGACAGCGCGCCCACGCGAATCACCTGTTCGCCGCGAAGGCGGAGCGATTCGCGAGATGTGCAGACCACCATGATTCCGCTGATTCCGAGGATGGCGGGGATCATCGTGGCAGCTTCTTCGGCGACGTGTTCGAGCCCGTCGAGCACGACCATGAGGCCGGGTGAAGCATGCCGGCGAAGCGCGGCGATTGCCGCTTCCTGGGTGGTCGCTGCTCCGGGCTGAAGGAGGTCGAGGATCGTTCCTGCGACGGTCGCCTCACGCGTCAGGTCGACGAAGAACGCGCGCTTCCCGTCATCGATTCGCTGGCGAGCGAACTCCGAGACGAGGCGGGTTTTGCCCGCGCCGCCCGGGCCCACGAGCGTGATCAGCCGTGCGCTCAGCTTCTCGAGCTGATGCAGTTTCGCGAGTTCTTCCTCGCGCCCCACGAACACACTGAGGCTGAGGGGGAGATGGGCGCTGCTTGTAGCCATGCATCATGGATACCTGCGCGGCGGGATTCACTCAAGTTCGGCATCAGAGCATGGAGTCTCGAGTCGCGAGTCGCCGCCGCCCCGAAATATTCTTTCAGACTCTTTCAGTTGGATGAATAAGCTCCGGACGTCATCGTCTAGAGCGTAGTCACCAAGCGGTGGCCCGTTGCGCAAAACAGTCGGTTGAAAGGAATCCGTAGTCTTCCCACGTCGGATAGCCTCCACCGAGCCAAACGGGTCGCCGCTTTTGTTTCTTGGTGGCTCTATTTGTCGAACGACCCGCCGCGCCCCGCGCCCTGTGCGAACTTCGTCGCCCCCGCCACCGTCTCGGCGTTCAGCGCCCCCTCGCCGTACACATGCTCGTCGCGCAGGGCATCGGGCAGCGACTTGTCCCACTGCGTGATCGCCGAAAGCCGGTCGCTTCGCAGACAGGTTTGCGGGAACGCGGCGATCGAGTGAGCCAGCTCTTCTGCCGCCTCGCGCGCCTTGCCGACCGGAACGACCCGGTTGGCGAGTCCCATCTGAAGCGCCTCGTCGGCGCCTACGGGGCGGCCGGTCAGGATCATGTCCATCGCGCGGCTGTGACCAATCAGCCGCGGTAGCCGAACGGTGCCCCCGTCGATGAGGGGAACGCCCCAACGGCGGCAGAACACCCCAAGCGTCGCGTCTTCCTCGACCACCCGCAGGTCGCACCAACAGGCGAGCTCCAGGCCGCCGGCGACCGCGTAGCCCGCGACGGCCGCGATGACCGGTTTGCTCAACATCATCCTGCTCGGCCCCATTGGGCCATGCCCGTCGCGGTCGAGCACGTTCGGGTCGCCCGCAGCCACCGCCTTGAGGTCGGCACCGGCGCAGAACGTTCCGTGATCGCCCCAGAGCACGGCGACGAGCAGCTCTTCGTCTGAATCGAATGTTTCGAAGGCATGGAGCAGTTCGGCCGCGGTTGCACGGTCGACTGCGTTTCGACGGTCTTCACGATCGAGCACCACGGTGCAGACCGGGCCGTCGATCTCCACTCGGATGTTCGCGTAATCCACGTCAGTTCACGCTGAGGTAGCGCTTGGAGTGGTAGCGCCCGGTGCGTTCCTTCTCGAGCTGCAGCAGCACGTCGTTCAAGAGCGACGAAGCGCCAAAGCGGAACCAGTGCGGGTCGAGCCAGGCATCGCCGAGCGTCTCTTTGACCATTGCGAGGTAGCGCAGCGCCTGTTTGGCCGTGCGGATGCCGCCAGCCGGCTTCATCCCGACCATCTCGCCGGTCTTGAAGAAGTGGTCGCGAATCGTCTCGAGCATCACCAACGTCACCGGCATTGTAGCGCCTGGCGAGACCTTGCCGGTCGAGGTCTTGATGAAGTCGGCGCCGGCATCGATTGCAATCTGCGACGCCAGGCGGACGTTGTCGTACGTCTGAAGCTCGCCGGTCTCCAAGATGACTTTGAGGCGCGCATCACCGCATGCCTTCTTGGTCGCGACGATCTCGTTGTAGACCCGCTCGTACTCGCCCGACAGGAAGGCACCGCGGTTGATGACCATGTCGATTTCGTCGGCGCCGGCGGCGACGGACTCTTCGACGTCGTGCATGCGTTCGGTGTCGAGCACCTGGCCGCTCGGGAAGTAGGTCGCGACCGCCGCGACCTTCACGCCGGTACCTTTGACCTCTTCGACCGCGACCGGAACGAGGCGCGGATACACACAGACCGCGGCCGCGTGGGGAACTTCGTTGCCCATCGGATGCACGGCCTTGCGGCAGAGCATTCGGACCTTCTCAGGGGTGTCCATCCCTTCGAGGGTCGTCAGGTCGATCATCGACGCGACGAGCTCGAGGCCGGCCACTTTCGAGGCCTTCTTGATGCTGCGGGTGCCAAATTTGGCGGCGCGTTCCTCGACGCCGACCTGGTCGACGGAGGGCACTCTAGGCGGCTGATAGCTCATCGGTTCGACTCCACTTCGGTGCGGGCGAACACCATCGCACGAAGGCACTAGAATGACCAGATTTACGTCCTGCGGCCGCGTCGAGCGATCCCGGCGAGGACCAGCAGGAGCCACGCGGGCGTCGCCCCGGCGGTGCTGCAGGCGCTGTCTTCGTCGACGTCGTCGACGATCACCACGGGCTCTTCGCCTCCGGTAGCGTTGTTGCCGGTGGTGGCGTTGTTGCCAGTGGTGTTGTTCGCGGTCGAGTTGTTTGCGGTCGAGTTGTTCGGCGGCGTCGGTGGCACATAGCCTTCGCACATGGAGTAGTCGATTCCGCAGAACTCGCTGCAGGTCGGCTCACCACCGGGCCCGAGGCCGTCGTCTTCGCAGACCGCGCCCATCGGGTCGCCGTCACACGCTTCGTTGCCGTTCAGAATGCCGTCGCCGCAGAGGTTGCTCGTGCGGTCGGTCGGGTCGGTGAACGACTCCGGGTTCGGGTCGCCGACCATCCATGTTCCTTCGGGGTCACCGAGCTCGAGACCGTTGCTGTAGCCGTCGGAATCTCCGTCGAGCTGCGACAGCTCGGCCCAAGGGACCGCCGCCACGGATCGCGTTTCGAGCGGGAGCAGTTCGAAAACCTCTTCGCCGAAACCCGTCCTGGGCCCGCCGCCGCGCGGATTGATATGACACGCCGCACACCCGAGGTTCGAACCATTCGGATATTGGCTGACGCGGAACGAACGCGCTTCGGCGTCGACACTCCACGACAACACGAGCAAACAGACGGCTACTGCTAACTTCATAGACTTCGTGCGCTGAGGGACCACGCGATTCTGTCGGTAACCCCTGATTTGGGTCAAGAGTTTCCGGCGAGCATAATCGCCGTCTCGATGGCGTATCGCATCGATGCGGGGTCGGCGACGCCTTTCCCGGCAATGTCCCAGGCCGTCCCGTGGTCCACCGAGGTGCGCACGATTGGCAGGCCCAACGTAATGTTCGTCGACCGGCCGAAGTGGAGCGTCTTGAGCGGAATCAGCCCCTGATCGTGGTACTGACAGATCACCGCGTCGTACGGCTGACCCTCACGGAATGCGGTGAAGAACGTATCGGCCGAGTATGGACCGCTGACGTCGGCCTGGTCGGCGAGGTCGATGCGCAGGCGCGCGACCGTCGGTGCGACCACGTCGCGGTCTTCGGTGCCCATGGTGCCTTGCTCCCCGGCATGGGGGTTGAGCCCGAGCACTGCAATCCGCGGGCGCTCCAGCCCAAAGCGGTTGCGAAGACCTTCCACGGTTGTCCGCACGGTCGCCTCGATCCGCTCGGGCGTGACCTTGTCCGCAACGTCGCGTAGCGCCACATGCGTGGTCACCAGACACACGCGCAGACGGTCGCCCGCGAGCATCATCACGTGGTTCGGCGCCTCGAAGCGCTCGGCCAACAGCTCGGTGTGCCCGACCGGCGGGTGGTCGATGAGCTGCAGGATCGACTTGGTCCAAGGTGCCGTGACGATGGCGTCGAGCTCGCCCGCCGCCGCGGCGTCCATCGCCGCCTTGAAGGCTCGCAGCTGCACCGTTGCCGAGCGAGCGTCAGCCTTGCCCCACGCCAGACCTTCGAGGTCGACGTCATTTGCGACCTCGACCAGGCCAATCTGCGATTCGTCGGTGTGCTTCCACTCGTACGAGAAGCGGTCCGCGACCGGCTTGCGGCCAGCAAACACGCGTACGTCATCGGCTCGCCGAAGAACTTCTTCGGCGCCGAAAACGACGGGAGCTACCCCCTCAATGGGTTGTTCGAGAGCGTCGAGAATGACCTCGGGGCCGATACCGGCCGGGTCGCCGATCGTCAGGCCGATCCGAAGCATCAGTAATTGACCTCGACGAAGGACCGATTGCGAAGCTGCGCGGTGTACTCACCGAGCAGACGTTCCATGGTCTTCTGCTGAAGCTCTGCGTGGATGCGGTCACGTTGCTGCTGCACGAGCGGGCTCGCCTGCTTTTCGCGCTTCGAGACCAGAATCACGTGGTAGCCGAACTTGGTCTTCACGACTTCGGATACCTTGCCGACCTCGAGGTCGAACGCGGCCTTTTCGAACTCGGGGTCGAGCTGACCCGGGCCGAACGTGCCGAGCTTTCCACCCTTGGGTGCGGTGGGTCCGTCGCTCATCTCTTCTGCGACCTTGCCAAACTCTTCGCCGGCTTCGATGCGCTTCTTGGCTGCTTCAGCACGCTTCTTTGCGTCGGCGAGCGCGGCTTCGGTCTCTTCGGTTGGGCGAAGCAGGATGTGCGCGACGGTAATGACCGGCTCCTCGCCCACAGCCTCGCCAAATCGCTTGCGATACTCGGTGTCGACCTCTTCTTCGCTGATCGTGAACTGGCTCGCGACCTTGGTCTTCACCAGGCGAATCTTGAGCAAGTTCTCACGGACCATCTCGCGATAGATGTCGTACTTCATGCCGTACTGCGCGATGACCTGCTTGAATTGTTCTTCGGACATGCCCTGCTGCTGGCGCGTGAATGCGAGCCACTGCTCGAGCTCTTCGTCGGAGATCTTGAGGTCGAGCTCGTTTGCCTGGGCGACGATGAGGCGACGGTCGATGAGGTCTTCGAGCACCTCTTCGTAGAGGCCGCGGCGCACTTTGGGGTCCTCCATTGCGGCCGGGTCGATGCCGTTCTGCAGCATGTACGGCACGGCCGACTGGCGCACGTCGTGGAGCGTGACGATCTCGTCGTTCACGCGTGCAACGATGCGGTCGAGGATCTCGGCCTGAGCCGGCGAAGCTACTAGGAGCAGCGCGCCGACGACGAGGCCAAGCAGGATGTTTCGGAAGGTCACATTCATCATATCAAAATCATCGTGCATTCATGGGTGCAGCCTGATGCAGCATCTACCGCGCCGGGCGGGTCTGACGCAAACAGATCAGGGTGCGTATTTGGCGAGCAACGCTTCGCGACGTTGTGCACGCAGGTCCTGACGAATCTCGTCGGCGACCGAGTCGAACGACACATCTTCGGGCGGAATCGTGCCCGACCAGACAACAAGCAACCACCGGCCTGCCATTTCCACAGGTTGGCTCACGGTCTCTTCTTCGAGCTTCCAGACGACCTCTTCGAACTCGCCGGTCGACTCGTCACTGACGCGATAGAACCCGCTGTCGTCACCCGCCGCGAACTCGCCGTTCTCGGTTACCGCGCCGACGAGACCTCGATTGTTCCGCGACGGAAAATCGAGCGAGAAGTGTTCGGCTTGCTCCCGGAAACGCTCGATGATCGAGGTGTCCTCCCCCTCGACGATTCGGCTTCGTAGTTCGTTGGCGCGTTCCTGCGAGTGGGTCTGCAGGATGTACGTTACTCGCCCCGTACCGCGCCGATACTTGTCGGGGTTCGCGTCGAAGTGAGCCTTCAAGTCGTCGCCGGACATCGGCTGCGCTCGCACCTGCTCGTCGATCCACGCGTCGACGTACGCCTTCTCGAATCGGTGCGTCGCCTCGGGACTTTTGTCGTAGCCGAGCCGCTGCGCGTCGTCGTGCAAAAGCTCGAACTGGACCATGGTCGCGAGGTAGGTCTTCTTTCGTTCGGTGGTCGAATACCGCGCGGCGGCGAACTCGGGCAGCGGGTCGAGCCGCTGCTTCACATCGTCGAGCGTGAACGATTCGTCGTCGACCACGACGACCACTTGTGCCTCGTCGCCGGCGACCGTGCTCGAGATGACCTCGGGCTTCTCGGGTGGGCATCCCGACGCCAGCAGTGCGAGCAAGATTGTGGGCGCGAGACGTTTCACGCGGTCTTTCGTTCGAGGAGGTGTTCGGTCAGTTCGTGCAGCGGTGCGCCGTCGTTGTACAGCTTCATCCGCCAATCCACACCGACGATCTGCCCTGGGAGCGTCTCGAGCCAGACGTTCTCGCCCTGAAGCGGTTCGCTGCAGAAGATGAGGTGGGTCACAAAGCCCGACGGGCTAATTTGCTCGCAGGCCGGCGCGTAGCTCGGGCAGTTGTCGCGCTGCGAACACCGGCGCTTGTGGGTGCTCAGGAACAGCTCCTTGCCACCGTTGTGGGCCGCCATCGTCTCGCCATTCGTGATGATGAAGGTGAGGAAGTGGCGGTTCTCGGTGTCGTAGCAGTCGAGTCCGACGACTTCGCACACTTCGGCGACCGTGTCGCGAATCGCGGCGGTGAGTTCGTCGACCGGATACCCCTTTCTTTCGAGGTCGAATCGGCCGGCCATGCGGCTGAGCAGCAGGTAGAAGATCACCTCGCTGTCGGTGTCGCCGAGGATGAATCGCCGCATCACCGGAGGAATCTTCGCGACGAGCTCGGAGCGATGCTCCGCAAATCCAGGGATGTCGCCGTTGTGGGCGAAGATCCACTTTCCGTACTGAAATGGGTGGCTGTTGATGAGGCTCAGGTTGCCCGCGGTCGCCTTGCGAACGTGTGCGATGACCGTTTCCGAAGAGACGACTCCGGAGACGTGCTTGAAGAGCGCGTCGGAGACCGCACCATCGGCCGACTTGATGACGTGGGGCACCTGGTGAACGTAGTACGCCACACCCCAACCATCAGGATGTTCCGAGGACTGCACGACGAGCGCGTTCTCCGCACTCACTAGACTCTCGTGCACCTGACTCGGAATGACGCTGCGGAATCCAAATAGTCTGCACATGGGAAAAATCCTCCGGGCCCGGTTTGGGCCACAGTGCCAATTGTAGGAGAGCCGACAGGGAGTTCAAGCGGTCTTGCAGTCGATCGGCCTGTCGCAGTCGACCACGGTGCCTACTCTTTTGGTGGCCAATGACACGACGTGTCGTGTATCGGGTAGACAGCAGGAGCGACCATGGCAGACCAAGCACTCGTCAAAACCGAGTCTCGCGAACAACAGCGAGTCGAACGCGCGCTGACCCGACTTCGTGGCGTCGGCGAGCTGATGGACGACAAGTTCGAGATTCCGATCGTGAAGGTGCGAGTGGGGCTCGACCCCATCATCGGCCTTATCCCTGGCGGTGGTGACTGGGTCTCATGGGTCGTGAGCGCCTACATCATCTTGGAGGCCGCACGGCTCGGAGTGCCCGCGAACCTGCTGCTGAAGATGGGGTGGCACATCTCGGTCGACCTCGTCGGCGGCTACGTTCCGGGCGTCGGCGACATCTTCGACCTGCTCTACAAGGCGAACCGTCGCAACGTGGACATCGTGCTCGACCATTTCGACGCCGAGGTCGACACCGCGGCGCCGGGCGTAGTTCGCGTACCCAAGACCGCCCTCGCCGAGCGCGAAAAGACGAGCGCCATCGCACGATGGCTCGTGGCGATGGCGCTGATTGTGTTCTCGTTTGGTCTTGCTGCAGTGCCGATCGCCGTCATCTGGTGGCTGGTGACACAAGGAGCGGGCTAGCCCTCTTCGCCGAACATCTCTTCGAGAATTTTGGGGTTCCACGCAGTTGCGAGAGCGCCGTGCTTTTCGGCGAGCTCAGCATCGCCACGCTCTTTGGCGATGCGGTGCACGAGCGCATGGTAGCGACCCGACGTGTAGGCGGTCTCGAGCCACGGCTCCAGCACGCTCCATGCGGTGTCGAAGGACTCGGCTGCGACGAGTGCTGCGGCGTACTGCTCGGCTGAGCTGGGGCCCGGACGAGCCTCATGGTCGAGCTTTGCAAGCTCTACCGCCTTCGCCGGGTCGAACTCGATCATCAGGTCGATGCCGTGCCCCGACGTGCCTGCCGGGTCTTCCTCGGCCGCGGCGAACAGCGCCGTTCGAGCCTTTTCGAGCATGGCGTCAGCTTCTGCGGTCTTGCCTTGCTCACGGAGCACTCCGGCGTAGGCCGCCATCAGTTCGGGATCTGGCACGCGATCGACGACCGACTTGTAGAGCGCGGCAGCCTTGTCGAGCTCACCGGTGAGCGCTTGCGTTTCGGCGAGGTGTTCCTCGACGAGGTACCAGCCAGAGAAGCGCTCGTTTGCTTCTTCGTAGAACACTTTTGCCTCCGCGGGACGACCGCGGTCGAGGTCGTAGAGACCCCGCTGCACGAGAATCCACGCGGCTCCGAAGTCCTCGCCCTTGCGCCCCTGGTCGAGTGCTTCCTTCAGGTGTTTCTCGGCGAGTTCGGACTTTCCGGTGTGCGCGAAGAGGTCCGAGAAGAGCAGGTGAATACTCGCCGACTCGCTGATCTCTTGGGCTTGCGTCCAGAGGGCTTCCGCCTGCTCGAATTCGCCGGCCTGATAGGCCACGACGCCGCGCAGAATCAGGGACTGTTGGTACGGTCCTACGGCGCCGTTGACTTGAGAAATCGTGGCTTCGAGGTCCGCGCGAGCGTCGGCGAACCGGTGCTCGGTCTGGGCGAGGCGCGCACGTGTCACGAGGATGTCTATCGGCGGCGTGTTCACGAGCGCGAAGGCTTTCTCGAGGGCAGCCCCCGCGCGTTCGTTATGATCGCCCACGCCCAAGATTCGGGCCCGCTCGAGCTCGAACCGTGCGACCTTGTTCCAGTCCAGCCAGCTCCCTTTCTCGGCACGGCCGGTGTGGAACTCGATCTTCGAGGCGAGCGAGGCATCGAGCTTCTGCGCATCGGATTCGACATCTTCCGGAGCGGTCGCTGGCGTCGTCTCGTTCGCCTTCGAATTCACGGTGGCTTGCGTGTCGTCGGTCGCCTTGTCGTTGGTCGAGGCTTCGTTCGATTCGCAGGCGGTCAGGAGACACGCGGCGATCACAACAATGGTCAGATTTCTTGTCATGTCGGGTCCAAAAAAAGAGCCGGAGCGAATCGCTCCGGCCCGTCAATCTTGAGATACCGCGAAGGTACCTCAGATTCAATTACATCGCTTCGAACGGTGGGTTCAGGTACGGGAATGCCGCCTGGAACTCGCCGCCATTGGCGTCGTTTGCTGCCGGGTTGAGCACGCCGACGATGCTGTCAGGGTCAACTTCCGACTGGTCGAGAAGAATGACGCTGAGGATGATGTCGATGACCGGGTCCTGAAGTCGACGACCGTTCGGGTAGCCAGCGGCTGCCGACGCGTCGAGGATTTTCAGGGTGTCGGGGAGGACGAGGTTCGCCGGCGAAAGCGGACCAGCGCCGTCGGTGACGTCCTGGCCGAGGCAGTCCGGAAGGCCGTCTGCGTCGGTGTCGTCCATCGAGCACGGCGTAAGCTGGAACGCGCCGATTTCGTCGTCGAGCGCGCCGTGAAGCGCGGTCAACGTTCCGATCATCTCAGGCGCGTACGCTGCGATGTTCGGCGTGTCGTCGTTGTAGGCGCTCTTCGAAGCTGCCGGCACGAGCGCGGTCGAAACCGCAGGCTGGCCGAGGGCGTCGACACGCGTGTACGACGAGAACTCGTCCGTACGGAACATGAAGCCCGTCGCGGTGTTGTTCGCCGAAGTCGACGTGTTGTTGTTGGCCGAGGTCGACGTGTTGTTGTTCGCCGAGGTCGACGTGTTGTTGTTGGCCGTCGTGTTGTTCGAACCGACGGTCGGCTCTTCGTCGTCACCACAGCCCGCGAGGAATGCGATGAGGAAGAGGGCGGCAAGAATTCGTGTCGTTTTATTCATGACTTAGTTCCCCGCCACTGCAGTAGTAGCCCAGATACCGGCCGAGGTGTTCTCACCCAGGGCGGCCGCGAGCGGAATGTCGAGGACGATGGCGCTGACGTTGAGGCCTGCGAAGAAGTCTTCGCCGGTGAACGCAATGTCGTCGGCGTCGTCGCCATCAGCGACGTTCGCGACGGTTGCGCTGAAGCCGTTGAGGTCGAAGAAGAACGGATCTTCGTGGAGACCGGTGTAGAACATTCCGCCGCCACCCGAGTTCGCCGTGGCCACTGGGCCGACGAGCGCTTCGGTTGCTCCGGGGAAGTTCGTGACCTGCATACCCCAATTGCCGTCGGCGTCTTGGCCGAAGCGAATCCAGATATCGTGGTCGGCCGTGCCGTCCCCGTCATTGTCGATGTGGATGCCGTAAAGGACGTCCGCATCGTACGTGGCGGTTTGATCAGCTGCAGGAGCGACAGGACCGCCGAAGGTCAAAACGACCGAAAGCGTGTCATTTGCTGCCCATGCGTAAAGGTCGCCGATATCGGCTGCGTCGCCGGCTTGGACGCGCTCAGGCGGATCGGTGTGGTCTGCGGCGGTCGCTTCGCCAACGTTCGTCGTGAGCGCAAGCCCACAAAGAATCGCCAGCGCAGCGGCGCGACCCGCAAACGAAAGCAGGTGCTTTTTCATAAAATAATCTCCGTTGTTGGGATTTGTGCCCCGTTTGTACGTGAATCAGAAACGCAAGACAAACAACCATTTGCGAATTGTCTGCATTTACAATTCCAATGATTGGAGCGTGTTCGACGTGTCTAATCCCGCAAACAAACGATGCGGGGTCTGCGCCATTTGGTTCGTCAAAATTCGGCGCGAACTCCCAGGCTCGCCAAAAATGGTTTCAGCGGTCTGGCCCCAAACGGGCGTCGCGACGCGATGGGCTTGGCTTGCGCGATGTTCTCGAGCTTGCCGTAGACCTCGAACGGTCCCCACACTTTGTACGACGCCAACAGGTCGATCAGGAGATACGAATCCGTCCGACGGCCTTCATCGCCCTGACTCGCTTCTTCACGCATCGAGCCGACATAGGTGGCAGCGACCGTGGCGCCACCCTTGGGATGCTGCGCGCCCACGCGTAGCGAGCCCTGATGCGTCGGCACGTACGGCAGCTCGTCGCCTTCCTCGACTTCACCAAACTGCGGATTGTCCGAAGAGAACGAGCCGAGGAACGTCGACTGCGTGAACGTGTACGAGAGTCGAAGCGGAAGACTCCAGTTCTTGCCCAGGCCGACCGCGGTCGCTCCCACGACCTCGACGCCATACACGTTGACCTCGCCTGCGTTGAACTGCTCGTCGACCTGCTCGTTCGAGCAGCCGGCCGAGAAGGTACACTGGCCCGTGAGGTTGTCGTAGTCACTAAAGAAGCCGACCACTTCGGCGAGTTGACCTGTCTCGGCGTCGAAGTGCCGCACACCCGCTTCGTAGTTGAGCGACGTCTCAGGCGACACGTCCTCTTGCCCCGGGGCGACCGGGCTAAAACCCCGGTTTACGCCGGCGAGAAGTCCGACCGTGTCGACGAATTCCCAATAGGCCCCGAGGCCCGGGATGAGCACGGACTGCGTGCCTTCCACGGTGGTTCCTTCCGACTCGAGCGAAGTCATGATGTGCTCGAATCGAACGCCGGGCGAGAAGCTGAACGCGCCGATGTCGACCTGGTCGAGCGCATGAACCGCGATGGCGACGGTCTCGCCGAAGTTGTCGGTCGTAACGTCGAGCGGCCCGTCTTCGGCGACGAGCTCGCCGCCTTGCATGAGATATCCAGATTCGGTGTGCAGGCGTTCGATCGAGTCGTAATGAAGGCGCGCGCCGACTTCGAGCGCGTTGCCCCACCCGTCGCCTTTCGTTCGCCAGTCGAGGTTGGTCTGGACCCCTTGTGAGACGAAGCGGCGGCCATTGGTGCCGATCCTCAATACGTCGTCAGGGCTCGTCGAATCGGTTTCCCCGCGAAGCACGTCATAGAGAATCGCGCGCCGGCCGGTTGGGTCTTCCAAGACGTCGGCGATGGTGTCTTCGCCCCCAAATCGGTTGAGTTTGAACCACTCCCGGTCGAAGTCGTGCCGGTAGGCGACGGTCTCGATGACGATGGGCTGGCCCAGCTCGATTCGGTGCCGCAGCTCCGCCTGTGTTCGCCACCACTCCATCAGGTCGAGCGAACTCGCCCGATACCGACGGTACGGGTTCTCGGCGAAGTCGGCGTCGGTCAGGCCGAGATAGGTCTCGTTCGAGCGCTCTCGGGCCCAGCCGAGCTTGAGCTCGAGGGAATTGTAGACCTCGGCGGAAGGGTCGGTGTTGAGCCGCCCTTTTGCCATCATCTCTGTCTTGTCGAACCCGGTGTCGCCCCCGCCGTCGAGCTCTTTGTAGCCGTCGGAATGCCACTGCACGGCTTCGAGCAGCACGCCGCCCCAGTCGGTCGACGTACCCGCCCAACCGTGGGCCTTGCCGGTGAGGTAGTTCCCGACGTTCACGTCGAAGCCGGCGGCGGTTTTGCCGGGAATGTCGCGAGTCACCCAGTTGACCGCGCCGCCCACGGTGTGAGGGCCGAAGCGCACGCCGGCCGGGCCTTTGAAGACTTCGATGCCGATCATGCGCGAGACGATCGGGAAGTAGTACGCCGCGGGTGCAGAGTAGGGCGCCGGCGCGAAGAGCACGCCGTCTTCCATCAGCGTGACCTTCTTCGATCGTTCGGCGTTCGCGCCGCGGATGCCGATGTTGGGCCGGAGTCCGAAGCCGTCCTCTTTTCGAATCGCGACGCCGGGAACCTGCAGCAACACGGCCGTGGGGTCGTCGTATTCGAGGGCGTCGAGCTCTTCTTCGCCGAATCGGTGCGCCGCGCCGCCGGTGCGAGCGAGACGTTCGGGATTCTGAAGTCGGGTACGCACGAAGAAGCTTGGGTCGCGGTCGACCTCGCGTTCCTCCGCCTTCACCTGAGCGAGCGCGGTCTCGTCACTGAATGCGGCCCCGCGAGTTTGCGCCTCGGCGACCGCGCCGCGCGCGTAGTCGGTCAGCTGGCCGCGGAACACATAGAGTTGCTCGGCTTCGCGCTCGGCCTGGAATCGCTCGGACGTGTCGGTGAGCGCCGATTGGCCGGTCTCAAACATCGGGGCGATGCCGGCTACCCCAATTGCTGCGCGTTGACCGGCGCTCTGGCCGGTCGAAGCGGCAGCCCAAACGGCGAGCTCGGCCACCTGTGCTGGTTCTTGTTCTGCCGTCTGTGCGAACGCCGCCATCGGCATCAGGCAGGCTGCAAGCGCGACTATCGTGCGTTCCATCACTGCGAATCCATTGGCTGCAAACGAATTGGGTCGGCGGTCGGCGCCGGAGTAATCCAATCAGCAAAACCGACGCCGTCGCGCACCTGGAGCAGGTCGACGTCGGGATCAATCAATCGAGCCGGAGCGCGTCCGTTCAGTGATGCGTGAGCATCTACGCGCACCTGCACATTCTTGTGCCCCTTCGACCGAAACTCCTCGCCAATCGAATGGGCGAGCTGCAGGATCAAATCGGGCTGTCCGCTCATCTCACGTTCTTGGTGATCCGTCAGGTATTTGCTGGGCGAGACGTACCGCTCACCCTTCCATGCGTCGGAGCGAACTCGATAGGTCACCGACCCGTTCTTCTCGCGGACCATCACCTTCCAAGACCAGCGCATCCCCTGCTCGTTCCAGAGCACGTCTCCCGGATACACGAAGTGCCGAAGCGGCAACGTGAACTGCACCAAGAACCATGCGGCGGCGAGGCCCAGACCAATCTTGAACGACAGGTCCGTTCGGGCGACCGTACGGTGCTCCGGGAGACCTTTCCCAAAGAACTTTCGCGGCCAACCTGGCTCGAAGAAGACGAGCGCAAATCCGGTCATGATCCACGGGAACATGCCGATGGTGAAGAACAGCCCCGTGAACGCGTGGAAGATGCACAAGACCACGAACGCTGGGAATCTCGTCTTCCGCCAGCTCAGCCAAATCGGGATTGTCGTGTCGTAGAGGAACCCCGCCCATCCCATCGCGAGGGCCACCCACCACTCCTCGAGAAATGGCCCGATGACCGGCGTATCCACTCGGGACGACATCCAGATGTTGAGCGGCTGCGCGTGGATCAACCAGTCCGACTGAAGCTTCGCCAATCCAGCGAAGAAGTAGACGGTTCCGATCTGCAGGCGCGCGACCCAAACCGCGATGTTCGGCACGTGCAACACTCGTGGGCGACCACGACGCTTCGCGAGCCAACCATCGAACGACCACACTCGATTCGCGGGCAGGAAGAGCAACAGCACGCCGACCAGCGACACCAGGTAGTAGTGATTCAGGTAATTCGTAACGTCGATGAGCTCGACGTACGTGAAGAGCACCAGAAACGCCGCCACAGACAGACGATAGAACGCCCCGGCCGCGATCATCAGCCCCAGTACAACCAGCGCGACGAACGCCCACGTCATCGCCTCGGGCGACATCACCCGAACCCAGTCGAATCCCCAATACGTAAAGAAGTAGTCCGGTTTGACGAAGAACCGGTCGACCCAGCCGTAGGCTAGAAACCGGCCCGCGCCAATCGCGCCGACCAGCCCAAAGACGATCCGGAACACGGCGAGCGACGCACCATCGACGGGGCGAGCCGCCCACGCCAAGAGGTTTTCCAGCCGCTCCTCCACATCCGCCTCAATCGTTGTCGCCTTCGGCGCGGTCGGGAAGTTCGAGATCCAGCACGCTCAGGAACTGCGTGCGGAAGAGGATGATGAACTCGCGCAGCTTGTCGTGCGCGTCGATCACGGCGTCCAGGTCGGAAGCGAGCATGGTCTCGAGGTTCTCGTCGAGGTCAGCAAACGCCGCTTTCGTCGCGTCGAGCGCGGCCAGCATCTGATCCGCGAGCTCGACTGCGCCCTTCGCCCGCAAGAGCGGGTCGAAGCCGGCGAGGTAGACCCGTTCGAATCCGACGATGTTCTGTCGAATGTGCGCGATGGAAACGCTCGCAAACAACGACTCCCGGAGTTCCGGACACGTTGTCGCCGTGCACGTGCTCATGAGGCCGGCTGGCGGCCCGACCTTCATGTCTTTGGTCTCTTTGTCGAGGTAGAAGAGCGCATCGCTCACCGCGTTCAGCGCCTCTTGGCTGGTCGGATAGATCTCCGACTCGGCACCCGCCGTCGCGAGCGACTGCTCGAAGTTTCGCTCTCCCGTCCACCAGTCGAGCAGCTCGTCGCTCGAAACCGAGAGGTCGGCGGCGAGCACGGCGGCGTAGTCCGCCCGGCGCTGCTCGATCGTGGTGGCGTCGAGCGCCGCCCAGCTACCATCGGTGTTGATGGTGCTGTTGGGCGAACACTGGTTCTCGGTGCCGGCGGTGAACAACAGGTACTCGAGCGCGTCGAGGCCTTTCACGTTGAGTCGCTCGTCGGCGAAGTCGGCCGCTGCGTAGCCTTCGGAGACCGTCTCTTGGTCGACCCGGCAGGGGTTGGTGAGCGGCCAGCTGTAGATACGATCGCGAAGGTCTTCGCCGCCAACGACGGCGCTCATCGGACCAGCCGGGCCGAACTGTGTGACTTCGGCTTGCTGCCACGCTGCCATCGTTCGGGTCCATGCCTCTTGCGCGGCGAGGCGATTGTCGACCGTAGGGTCGGCAGCCCAGGCGGCCACCGCGGTCTCCAAGTTCGCCGTCTCGACGTCGAACTCGCCGTACATCGCGATGACTTCATTGCCGACAGCCGCCAACATCTCACGACGCTGATCGGCCGCAGGCCCCGTGTCGTCCACGGAGCCTGTCTCGTTCGAACCGCATGCCGCCAGAATCAGGCAGAATGCGAGGATGAAAGCGTTCTTCGGTCGCATCTACCAGCCTCCCAAACCTTGTGCGTCGCCGAGGTTCTCTGGAGCGAAACCATACGCCGAACCGAGAAGGTCGCGAGCGGTGCGGAGGTCGTCGCCATAGGCGTCGAAGTTGTCATCGCCCGGAAGCGCCGGCTTGTCACCGATGAGGTCGTGCAGCTCGGCGAAGTCGCCGAGCATCGGCGAACGCGGGTTGAACTGGAACGAGAGCGCGAACCCTTTGAGTTCGGACCAGACCTTGGCGTGCTCGACGAAGTCGTACTCTTCTCCGGCGGCCATCATCTGCAAGGTATCGTTGATGTAGTGCACCACGGTCGCGGCGATTGCCTTCTCCCAGGCCTCGACCGCATCGTTGCGTGCCGATTTGAGCTCGGCGAGCTGGTCTTCCGTGAGCGGTCCGTTGGCGTTGTTGATGATCGCGCGCCCGCGACGGAAGCCTTCGAACGCCTGCTTCGTGAAGTCGGTCGGAGCATTTTCAGACGAGCCGAGGTCGCGCTTGGCCGCGTTCTGAGAGTGGCCGAAGTTGTACTCGCTGTTCAGGTCGAGCGCACCGTCGCCATCGGTGTCGTGGTATCCGGAGGACCAACCGTCTCGACCACCTTTGCCGGCAATCTCTTCGTCGGTGTAGTCGCCGTAGTTTCGGGCGGCTCCGAAGTAGCCAAAGCCCTCGTCCCACTGGTGTTCGAGCGCGGTGTAAGGGGCACCATCGTCGCTCTCGGTGTTGTCCGAGAGCAGGCCTTTCCCGTCGATGTCGTCGTCGAGGTAGTCGTCGGTTCCCTGCGAGAAGTTGACCGCGCCCAGCAGGAACTTCTGCGTGAGCTGCTGATAGTCGCGACCCTCGGCGTCGACATAGACCGGAAGCAGTTCGTCATTGGGGCCGCGGACTTCTTCGCCGTTGGCGCGAGCCACGGCGTTCTCCGCGATCTTGTCGAAGAAGTGCTGCACCAGCGCTTCGGGGCTCTCGACGTCGTCCCAACCGACGAATTCCGAGCTCCAGTCGCGGTGGTCGGTGAGCGAATCGTTGCCCGCCAGCTTTCCGGCGAGGTCCTTGCCGCTCGAAATGTCGGTGTAGCTCGCCTGTGCCGGAGCCGGCGTGGTGTCGAGTCCGATCGACGAAGTGCCGTCCGACTCGGAGTCGAAGCGGAAATAGAAGTCGAGCGATGCGACGACGGTCTCTTTGTCGTCCGCCGGCATGGCGCCCGAGTCGATCTGATCGCCCAATCCGCCGATGTAGCCCTTGAGATCGTGGATGAGTACTTGGCGAGCGACCTGCCCGCTGTAGCTCACGGAGGAGACTCCCGGCTCGAACTTCGACTCGTACGAGTAGGTCTGGGGAACGGCAATCTCGCCGTTGGTGCCAGTTTCCGCGGTGTCTCCGCAGGCCGAGAATCCGCCCGCGGCGGCAATCAAAAATGCAATTCCAAGTCGCGTTTTCATTTCGTCGTCCTTTGATGCAATTGAAAATCGTTTTCAATTTCAACCAGACTCTAATTGAAAACCGTTATCAATTTCAAGTGGAGTGCACGAAAAAAGTGGGCCGAGGATCTCGGGGACTGCGCACCCGAGATTCAAAGCCAAACTTCTTCGTCTTGGACCCGAACTCGCGGGTCTAGAGCGAGGAGTTCGAGATTGAAGAGGGTGAAGAGATGCCCTAGTGGACAAGACGGTCGACGAACTGAGTCAACTCTGCGCGATCAAAGGGTTTGGTGAGGATACGCTTTGGTTCGCGTTGGGCGAGCTCGTGTGAGTCGGAGCTGAAAGCGCCGCCGGTCACGAACACGACTCGGTCCCGAAGTTCGGGCCAGGTTCGCGAGATCAGCTCGTACAGCTCGCCGCCCGAGAGCTCGGGCATGATCAGATCGAGCAGGATGACGTCGAAGTCTCGATCGCTCTGAAGTCGGTCGTAGGCCGCGAGTGGGCTGGTCTCGAAGATCACCTCGTACGATGCGAGGAGTCGATGGACCGTGCGCCCGAGCGAGGCCTCGTCGTCGACGAACAGTAGGCGCGACTTGGGCTTCTGCTCGGACTCGAGGCTTTCTTCGCTAGGTCGGTTCGGGAGTCGGACGGTGACGGTGGTTCCGGTGCTGGGGGCCGAATCCACGGAAACCGAACCGCGGTGTCGGTCGACGATTGCGTGGACGACGGAGAGTCCGAGGCCGGTGCCCGAGTCTGGGTCGCGCGTAGTGAAGAAGGGTTCGAAGATTCGATCCACCACGTTCGGGTCCATCCCTCGACCGTCGTCTTGGATGGTGATTTCGGCCCAATCCTCGAGCGCACGCACGGTGACGGAGATCGTACCTCGCGATTCGATGGCTTGCGACGCGTTCACGAGCAGGTTCACTACGACTTGCGCGATCTCGGTTTCGTCGCCGTAAGCGATGGGGTCTCCGTGAACCGAGAGCGAAAGTGCAGCATTGCGACGGGCTTCGTGACCGACGAGTCGTACGCAGCGGTGCACGACCGCGGCGACGTCCACGAACGACTGCTCGAGCTCGCCGCTGCGTGCGAAGCGTTGGAGGTCGTTCACGATCTCGGTGACACGCTCCGTGCCATCGATCGAATCGTCGATCGCAGCGAGGATGTCGGGGTTCAGCTCGTCGAGCTGTTCCAAGGCCTCACGTATGAAGGTGAGGTTCCCAGAGATGTACGCCACGGGATTGTTGATCTCGTGGGCCACTCCGGCGGCGAGGGTGCCGACGGTCGACATACGTTCGGTGAACTGGAGGTGCGACTCGATCGCTTTTCGTCGCGAAACGTCCGACACGACGGCGACGAGGCCTTCTTCGTCGCCTCGCGGGGTGAGCGCGATTCGTAGCCAGCGGACTGGTGCGGCCGAGAGGGCTCGAATCTCTTCGACGATCACCTCGTTGCCGTGCTCGAGGACCGTCCGCATCGCCTGATTGAGCTCCATGGCCTGAGCTTGTGCCACGAGGTCCGCGAGCGGTGTCCCGAGGAGGTCCGTCGCTCCGAACAATCGCTTTGCCTGAGGGGTCGCGAATTCGATCCGACCCTCGTTGGTCAGCATCAGGAGGGAGTCCTTCGCGTTCTCCACGAGCGAGCGGAGCGTCGCTTCACTCTCGATGATCGCTTCCTGCGTTTGTTCGTGGGAGATCAAAACGCCGACGAGCGATGATCCGAACCGGAAGACCTCGAACTCTTCTTCGGTAGGGCGCCGGGGCTCTTCGAAGTAGAGACCGACTGTGCCGAGTAGCGCTCCGTCTAGATCAAACGTCGGGAGCGACCACGATGCGCGAAGCCCAAACTTGTCTACGATATCGCGAAATGGCGCCCAGGCGGGATCTTCGAAAGCGTCGAACACGACGATCAACTCTTCGAATTCGGCCGCGCGAGCGCAGGTGCCGAAGTCGCCGACCGGGGAGTTCTGAATCAACTCGAAGAACTCTTCTGGAAGGTTCGGCCCGGCGACCATGCTGAGCGTTCGGCGTCGCAGGTCTGCTCGCAGGATGGTCGCGCGTGAGCCTTGAATCTCCGTCTCGATCATCTCCGTGATCATGACGAACAGTTCGCGCAGCGACGCACCGCTGGCGTGCGCCCGCATGATCGCGGTTTGCGCCCGAAGAAGGCGAGTCGCCGAACCTGCCCCACCGAGTTTTGGTTGGGTCGACATTGCTTGGAGTCAGATTTGAGAGTTTCCGACCTCTATGGTCTCACAAATCGACAAAAAGGTCGAAGGTTTGTGCAGCCTACTGGCTCACTCTCGCCGTGAGTTCGTACTCGAAATCGACGTTGGAATTCATGTTCGTGTCGATGGTGAAGAACGTCGTCGAGATGCTCCCCATGTCGCGCACCAAGATCTGCGCGATGAACTCGCCGTTCTCGTTCCAGCCGCATTGAATGTCGGGGCTCTGGTCTTGCTCGGAGCAGCGTTTCCCCTGGGCCGTGGCTTCGAGGTTGATCAGCTCACGGTTGCAAGAGACGAGTGGGCGGAAGACCCATTCCACCCGAACGGTCTGATTGTCGCATTCCACAAGGCCGACCTCGTATCGGTCGGCTGCTTCGACCGCGCACATGCGTTCGGTTCGCGTGAGGTCGAGCGGGACGAACCCGTCTCGCTGGCAGCCCACCGTGCTCGCCTCGAATCGCTCGGCGAATCGATCGTTGCCGTCGTCGGGGCAGGTTTCGACGTCGAAAGGGTCGACCACGCATCCGAGAGGCATGCTCATGTCCGGAGTTCCAGCGTCGCTTCCGCCCGAATCCACGCCCCCCGCATCGCTCGCGGTCGTCGCGTTGTTGGCCGTCACGTTGTTGGTCGTGACGTTGTTCGCGGTGGTGTTGTTCGTCGTCTGATTGTTCGTCGTCGCGTTGTTCGACGTGGCGTTGTTGGTCGACACGGTGACACAGGAGTTGTTCTCGCAGGTCTGGCCGGCGAAGCAATCGCGGTCGGTAGTGCAGGTCGAATCATCACTACATCCAGCCAGCGAACCGGTCGCGAACATCAGGGCGATTGCGAATCGAATCGATTGGTGCATCGGGTTCTCATTCAGTCGAGGAGCGGTTCGAGCTCGCGCAGAAATCCGAGGAATTCTTGGCGAGCGGGCCAGTCTCGGCCAACGCCTTCTTCGGCGAGTCTACTCAGGTCGGACATCGGAGTCTTCACTCCTTTTGGATCCCGCAGTTTGATCGCCGTTTCGGCCACGGCGACCGCGAATCGAAAGTCGGGGCTCCAATCCGCTTTGGATTGCACTTTGTCGGTGGTTCGCTCCAGCTCGTGCGTCTTGCGCTCGTCGTCGTGCCAGCGCAGGCGCGCCGTCGCGATGGGACCCTCGGTGTCTTCTCGAAGCGAGAGCCGATACACGGCGGTGACCTGGTGCCCGGCGCCGATCTCACCTGCATCCACGGTATCGTCTCGGAAATCTTCCGTTTCGAGCCGTCGGTTGCGATAGCCGAGCAGCACCCAAGACTTCACGCGGTCGGTGAACTCCAGCTGAATCTTCGCGTCGTATCCGATCACGTGAATCGTCCCGCAGAGGTGCTCGCCGAACACGCGCCGGGCGTCTTTGAAGGTGTCGATGAACGCGTAGTTGCCGTTGCCACGGGCTGCCAATTGCTCCATCAGCTCGTCGTTGAACTCGATCGCGCCGAACCCGATCGTGCTCAGGGTCACACCCTTTTCGACCGCGGCTGAGATCGGGGCGAGGAGCGTCTCGGGGTCTTGTGCGCCAATGTTGGCGCGGCCGTCGCCTAGCAGCACCACACGATGGATGTCGCCCGGGTTGTAGTGAGAGTCGCGAAACGCGACGGCGTAGCCGAGCTTGAGTCCTTCATCCAGGGCGGTCGACCCTCCTGGCTCGAGCTTCGAGATGGCGTTGATGATGTGCGACTTGTATCGGCCGACCTTACCTGGCCACATGAGCACTTCGGTCTTCTTGGCGTACGCAACGATCGCCACGGTGTCGTCGTCGCGCAGGTTGTTCACGAGGTAGGTCAGCGACTCTTTGATGAGGTCGAGCTTGTCGGGTCCGAACATCGAACCCGAAACGTCGACCACGAACGTCAGGTGCGCCGGCGGGCGTTCCGCCGCCGCCATGGAACGACCGGCGACGTGCACCCGCAGATACTGCTCTTGGCCGCTGATCGGGCTCTCGCCGACGTCCATCTTGATGTCGAAGGTCTGGCCCTCTGGCACATCGTGTTCGTACTCGAACGCATTGACCCACTCTTCGGTCCGCACGATCTCCGGGAGCGGCGGGTAGCCGCGCCGCATCCGCCCCTTCGAGAGCGAGTACGACCCGGTGTCGACGTCGACCGAAAACGTCGAGAATTGGCCCGTCTGTGCGCTGAGGGACGATTCCTTCGGCTGGTCGGCTGCGGTCGGCTTCGCTGTGGGTATCGAGGGCGCCTCGATGAACTTTCTGTCCTCGGCAGTGATTCCCCAGACACTGAGTCCGCCTCGGCTGCTCCGTTCACGCCCCTGGGTCTCGAGTAGTCTTCGTTTGACCTTGCTCTTGACCGCTCGTCGCTCGTTTTGGTTCAGGGGGTATGGCGAAGCCTCGCCGTCGAGGTCGATGTAAGGGTCCCCCCTGAAGATGGCGACTTCCTTCTTCTCCGGACGTGACTTTTTCCGCTTCTGTCGAATCTTCCGCTTCTCTTGGATCACCTCGGGTTCCGCTGAATCGTCGGTCAAGGACGGTGGCGGAGCATCGAGCCCGATGGCCGCCGGCCAGCCGGTCGTCTCATCGATCTCGACGTCTTCCGATTCATCGGGTTGAGGCGGCTCGGGAGACTCCTCGACCTCTTGAGCGACCGGGGCCGCGACAGTCGGCGCGGTGTCGACGGGCTTACTCGTCGACTCGTCGCGTTCACAAGCCGGCGCACACGCAAGCGAAATCACAAGGGCGAGTTGGATTGGCAATTTTCTGTGCATGGCGGAATTGTAGCGCGAGCGGTCTACTGGCGCGAACCGCGCGAAATAATTCGCTGCGTTCACGACCTCGTCATAGAGTGCACGGGACGCACCACGGATGGCGCGCATGAGCGACGAAGCAACAGAAAACGCGAGCAGCATCGGGCGCCGCATGGGGTTCGCGGCGATTTTGCTTTCGGTCAGCATCCTGCTGAGCCGAGTGCTCGGCTTCGCGCGCGAGGCCGTGATCGCCTATCTCCACGGGGCTAGTACGGCGACGGACGCCTACTACGCGGCGTTCACGTTGCCCGACCTGATGGCCTATTTCCTCACGGGCGGGACTCTCTCCATCACGTTCATCCCGATGTTTTCGCGCTACCTCGCCGAGGGAGACGAAGACGGCGGATGGCGGCTCTTCTCGACCGTCGCCACCACGATGGGCGCGCTGTTGCTGGTCGCGACTGTGGTCTTCGAGGCGATCGCGCCGTACGCGGTCGCCAAACTGAACCCTGGCTTCGTCGAGTCTTCGGAACAGCTCGAGCTGGCCATTCAGATGACCCGCATCGTCATCCCGGCTCAGATCGCGCTCTTCTTCGGGGGCCTGCTCAACGCGACGAACTACAGCCGTGAGGTGTTCTGGCCGGCCGCGGTGGCGCCGCTCGTCTACAACATCTGCATCATCGCCAGCGGTGTCGCGCTACACCCCTGGTTCGGGATTCGCGGGTTCGCCATCGGGGTCGTCGTGGGGGCGTTCCTCGGTCCACTCGGAATGCCGCTCATCGCGGCACGGCGTCATATCAAACTGCAGTTCCGCTTCGCCCCGAACGACCCCGGATTCCGGCGGTTCATCGTGCTCACACTTCCACTCATCTTCGGCGTGAGTCTGGTCACGGTCGACGACTGGTTCTTGAAGTATTTCGGGTCGATGGAGGTCGATGGCGCCATCTCTTGGCTCACGAACTCGCGCAAGCTGATGCTGGTAGTCTTCGCCGTCGTCGGCCAAGCGGCCGGACAGGCTGCGCTCCCGTTTCTGACTCGCCTCTACCACGAGGGGAAGGAGGATGAGATGGGTGCGATGCTCGCGCGTTCGCTGCAGCGGGTGCTCTTTTTGGCTGTGATTGGCGCGGCCGCTCTGATCGTCGCGGCGCAGCCGATCGTGTTCCTGATCTTCCAGCGTGGAGCATTCGAAGTCGCCGACGCGCAGATGACCTCGACGTTGCTCGTCTGCTTCGCATGTGGCCTCGCCGCCTGGAGCGCGCAGGCCGTGGCTGCGCGAGGCTTCTACGCGCGTCAGGACACGCTGACTCCGATGGTCATCGGGACCATCATCGTGGCTGTTTCCCTCCCCATCTACATGTTCCTCGTCGACCGTTTCGATGTAGTCGGCCTGGCCACCGCGTCGTCGGTCGCGATGACGCTGAGCGCGATGACGACGATCGGAGTGTATCGCTGGCGAGCGGGTGCGCTGCCGCTGCGACCGGTTCTGGCGGGCTTGGGGCGGGGTCTTGTGGTCGCCGGCCTCTCCGGGGCGGCCGCGTGGGGCGTGCGCTGGTTCGTGGAGCCGTTGATAGAGCCGTCTTCGTCGCTCGAGTGGGGCCTGCTCGGCGTGCCGATGGGTCTGGCGTTCATCGCGGTCGTCTTGACCGTTTCGACGCTCGCGAATTTCGATGAGATCGACCTCGTGACGGGGCGTATCCGTCGACTGGCTGGTCGTTTGAGGCGTTAGCGCTCGATGTCGCGGTGTTTGACCTCGACCGCCCACCCTCGGCCTCTCCACCGCATCGCCACGGCTTCTGCGAGCGCTACAGAACGGTGGTGCCCTCCCGTGCAGCCGATTCCGACCGTCAGATAGCTCTTACCCTCGCGCTCGTAGTACGGCAGAAACTCGCCAACCTCGCGGAAGAGGCCGAGCAGCTTGCCGGCCTCGACTTGCCCCAGGACCCAGTCGCGCACTTCGGCGTCGGTCCCTCGCTTCTCGCGCAGTCCCTCGACGAAGTAGGGGTTCGGCAAGAACCGCACATCGAACGCGATGTCGCACTCGGGCGGCAGCCCGTGCTTGAAACCAAAGCTCATCAAAGTCACCCGCATCCGGGGCGATGACTCGCTCTGGTAATGATTTTTGATCAAATCTTTGAGGGTGTGGACCGTATGTGCCGATGTGTCGATCAGTAGGTCGGCATGTTCACGAAGGTCAGCGAGCGTCGTGCGCTCGCGAGCGATGCCTTCGCGCACGGAATCCCCCATGGGGTGGGGCCGACGCGTTTCGGAGTAGCGACGAATGAGTGTTTCGTCATCGGCCTCGAGAAAGACGACTTCGACGTTGGCCCCTTCGGATCGCATCTGTTCGATCGTTTCGTCGGCCTGCGCGAGGAACTCGCGCTCACGCGTGTCGACCACGAATCCGAAGTCCCGGATGGTCGCATCGCCCTGCGCGCCCGCGAGCTCGAGCACCTTGGGAAGTAGCGGCACCGGAAGGTTGTCGATGCAGAAGAACCCGAGATCTTCGAGCGCCCGAAGAACGCTGGACTTCCCCGACCCCGACAGCCCGCTCACGATGACCGCCCTTTGGCTGAGTTCGATCGGTTCCGACGTCGTTTCGAGGGTCGTTTCGGTCATGCGCGATATTCTCGGTTGGGGTGTAACGGAATGGTCGCAATTGGATCCTTCATGCGCAAGCGCGACCCAAATGTGCCGATGGGGTTCTGTCCCTTTTTGTTACCTCGAGCATCCAATAGAAGGACCCCTCACGACGGAGTAAAATCGTGACTCAAGCTCTCCCCGAAATCTTCGGAATCGAAGACGCGTCGCCCTCGGAAGTCGAAGAGGCACGCCTCGTGTCGCTAGTCGCCGAAGAACTCGAACGTTCCACCGATCCGGTGTTCGACGCCATCGCCAACGCGGCGGCGCTGCTCACCGGTTGTCCTATCGCGTTGGTGACCATGATGGGCGCCGACCGACAATGGTACAAAGCACAGTGCGGATTCTCGGGGGAGGAGACGCCACGGGACATTTCCTTCTGCACTCACGCCGTCGATGGTCGAATCGTCATCGAGTCGCTCGACATGCAGTTGGATCCTCGTTTCAAGGACAACCCGCTCGTCCGCGGGGCCGAGAAGATCCGCTACTATCTCGGGCTGCCGCTGCGTGCCCGGAATGGTCAGGTTCTCGGTACGCTGTGCGTGATCGACCGCGTCCCGCGCAAACAGACCTCGCCCGACGTCAGGCAGGCGCTCGAGGGTCTCGCACAGACCGTCGAAGAGCTCCTCGCCGCTCGATCGATCATCCGAATGCAGAAAGCCAAGCTCGATCTCGTCGCGCGACTCAATTCTCAGCCAGAACGTGACGATAGAATTCCGCTAGACGCCGAAGGTCGAAGCGGAAGGGATTGGGCAACACGCATTGCGGAATCTGACGCGAAAACTTCGGCCGAAGCGAAGCCGAGTCGGTCTCAATGGGAGACGGTCATTCGGGCGGCGGTTCGAGGAGCTCTCGCCAATGAGAATGTCGAAGCCAACGTGTCGATCGCAGACATCTCCGTCATGCGACCTCCGGTGATCTTCGCGCGCATCGTCTTTTCGATGCTCCAGGAGGTCATCGGACTCGACCGCGGCGGTGCGCCGATCGAGGTCGAGCTCAAACGACAGGCGGGCTTCGTGCTCTTCTCGATTTCGATTCGCGGCACCGTTCCGTCGGCGAATCAAGAGATTGCGCGGTGGATGCGAACTGAGGGTGGTGTCTTCAATACGAGGCACGAAGACGGCTGGGGCAAACTTCTCGCTTGGTTCCCCATCGTCGCCAACTGAAACGAGGAATGAGGACCATGTCGACAATACCGTCACTTGCGGCTGCACTGGACCGCGCGACTACTGAGGTCTCCGGAGACGAGACGGCTCCCCGAGAGGCCCTCGAGTTTCAGCGGAAGTTGTCCGTGCTGGCGGAAGACGCGCTGTTTTGTCTGAATGCTGCTCGAGAACGGTTTGCCGGAGAGATGCTCTACGAGCGGCTCATCCCGGTGGTCGAGGCTGCGCTGTACGACGCGAGCGAGGTGGCCGAGGAGATGATGTTCGACCTGGCCCAGCTCGACGAACCGTTGCTTCTCGAGTTCAAGGTGCCCGCCAGGTTCCTGAAGCTTCAGACCACCATCCAGATCTCGCTCGACAACCTTACCTTGCTGCACACGGGGAGCTCGCGCGAGTCGATCCTCGCCGCCGCCTGCACCGCGTCGGGTGAACTGCTGCGCGCGGTCGTTGGCCTCGAGAATGCCCTCGCGGACACCCATGGCGCGCCCCGTTCACTTTCGCTGGCGCAACAGCTCGAACAGGGCCTTGCACTGCGCAATCTCATCGTGCGGTTCGACCGTGCGCTACGGGGTCTCGAAGGCCGAGACGATCGACTCGTGCTGGCGCAGAAACTCGTCGCGAACCTCAATGACTCCAAACCGTGGCGCCACGCTCGACCGCTCGACCAGCTGCGAATGCAGAGTGTGCTGGTGTCTGAGGAATGGGAGGAGCTCGTCGCGTTCGCTGCAGAACTCCGTCAGGTGGAGAATCGCGCCGAGATTCGCAGCTACGATGCCGCTCAGCTGCAGGCGGCCCTCGAGCAGGTTTTGGAGCAGCCGGCGGAAGAATCGATCGCCGAAGAGTCCTTGCTCCAGCTGGAGTCAATTCGCTGCGTTTCGGAGGACCTCGACGGGCTGTTTCGGCGAGGGACGGCGGCAACGGTTGGCGAGTGGAAGTATCATCTCGAGCGAGGCGTGGACCTGCTCGAGGAGACATCTCAGCTCGTCGACGAACCTACGAACCCCGAAGTTTGCTGAGTCGACGTCAGATGACGTAGGTGGCCTGCTCGTCGAGCGGGAACCATGCCGACAGACGGTAGCCTCGCTCGACGATTTCAGACCGCACGCTACCGCCGATCGCGACGAGTGCGCTTCGAGCGGGGTGGACCAGAACCGGTTCGACCGGCGCTGATCGCTCCTCGAGCGACTTCACCGTCGGACACGTCACTGCAAACCGCACAAAATGGGGATAGACGCGAAGCGACACCTCGAGCTCATCGCCTGGCTCGGAGATGTCGAGCGCTCGATCCACTAGAAGGTTCGAGACTTCCGTCAGACAGGTGGGCGACGCGACTCCGGTCAGGTTGTGGCTCTCGTCGATGACCGTGACTTTGCGGTCCGGGTACATCGGTAGGTGAAGCACACGGAGTCGTTGGACTTCGCAAACCTGAAGCCACGTCAGCCGCTGGGCCGGGTGGGGCGTCGGGGTGGGAGGTTTGAGAAGCCTGGTGGTCTTCTCCGCGAGCAGCAATGAGCCACGGATGTCGGCAAGGGCCTCAGCCGAGTACTCGCCAGACTCTTCCATCGCCTGTGAATTGAGCCGAATGACGGTCAGCGCATTGCGCAGGTCGTGGATGGTACGTCGGTGGTCCATGTCGGGAGCCGACGTGGTGTTTGCATCCCTCAGGCGCTTGACGAGGAGCGCACGCTGCGCGCGGGCGACGATTCTGGAGCGATGTGACTCGAGCGCAGCTTCGACCACTGCCGCGAGATTCCGCAGCGTGGCCTCCTCGCTCGCATTGAGGGTCAATCGAGGTCGCGTGTCGAACAGCGAGATGGAGCCGATCACGAGCTCGTTGTAGCCGCGCACCGGAACCGTCGCGAGCCATCTAAGGTGAGGTGCACCGGTCACGGCCGCAGCCCGCCCGAAGGACGGGTGCATCGCTAGATCTTCTACCTGAATGAAATCGCGGGCGAGTGTCGTCGCTCGGGAGCAGGCGAGCGCGAACTCTTCGATGACGTTCGTGTGCTCCGGCGGGCCGTCGTAGAACGACACCTCGCTTCCGAGGAAACGAAGCGCTGCGATCGGCGCGCCAAGGCTCGTCTTTGTGGTCGCGAGTACCCCCCGGAGAAGTCTCGAGTCGGATTCAGACAACGAGCTGAGGTTGAACGCAGTCGCCATCGCGGCAACTTCGGTCCGTCCATCGCAGTCCACGGGCGTCCGTCGATGCTCTGCAACGATGCCTATGGGCGCCCGGTCACTTTTATCGTCTGTCATTTTTTGCCCCCTTCCCCCAAGTCACCCAGACAGCATAAGTGACCAGATCAAAACGTCAAAGCGCTATTCGATCTCGGGTCTAGGGAACCACGCTTTCAGCACCGTTCCCCCCTGCCAGGCCTTCGACTCGAGATGACCGCCAACCGCAATCATCGACTCCGTCGCTTTTTCCTGCGCAGCCGCCAAAACAGCCATCGGATCGACCTCCGAGTCCGAAACCTCGACGCCAGGTTTCACAATCTGAAGCCCCGCCGACTCTCGATAGATCGAAACGCAAACAAAATACGGGTCCGCCTTGAGGCGAATGCCGACCGTTGCGCCGTTTGGCGAAGCGAAGATCGAGGCCCTCAGAATGCTGTGCACAATCCGGCGCGCAGACTTGGGCGGCAGAGCTGCCTCGAACTCCTTGTAGTCGAAGTCGAGCGCGATTTTCCGTCGCGCCGCCTCGGCGAGCAGGTCCTGTACGGCGGAACGCACGGTGGCGGGCCAGGGGTCTTCAGCCGTCTCCACCGGCACGAAGGGCGCCGTTACGTTTCGCCCTCTGCGAATTGCGGCCTCGATGACGTCGATATCGGGTCCGTGACCCAGCGCGCGTTCGATATCACCAAAGATGGATCGCACCGCCGCTACGGTCGTCGCCACAATCTCGGTCTGCGACTCGATGGCCTCTTCCACAGCGTCGAGGTCCGCTTCGATGTCCTGCAGCTGCGCCTGACGCATGCGCAGCTCTCGCGACTGCTCCATCAACGACTCGACCGCCCGTGCAAGCTGCACCAGGCCCTCGAGCTCCGCGTCTCGCAGCGGCAGTCGTGGTCGCTCGTCAATCACGCACAACGTTCCGATGGGCAGCCGGTTGAAGCCACGAATCGGGATGCCGAGGTAGTAGCGAATGTTCGGGGATTGGGTGACCAACGGGTTCGTGCGAAACCGCGGGTCCGACAGTGCGTCGCACACTTCGAGAATCTCATCGGCCTCGACCGCATGGGTGCAGAACGACACGTCTCGGGGAGTACCCTCGAGCTTCCAGCCACACGCCGCCTTGAAGACCTGAGTCTCTTCGTCGACCAGTGAGACCAGCGAAATCGGACACCCCGTGACCAACCTCGCCATGTGGGCGAGCGTCTCGAAGGCAGTCTTTGCGGTCGAATCGAGAACGTACTGGCTTCGCAGTGTAGCGAGCCGTGACTTCTCTCGGTCGGTGCTGATGAATGCGTCTGATCTCGCGGTACTGGTCGACACTGGCAACTCCTTCCGTGGACATGGTCCTCGTTACACAAACCACGATAGCAAAACGAAAACGCTCCGTCATACAAAAAATGACAGAGCGCGGTTCGTTTTTGTACCGGTTGTTGGTTTGTTGTCGCTAAGAGTGCCCGTCGTTACTCTTCCTCGCGCGACACCTCAATCGTGTCTTCGACGTCCTCATCGAACTCTTCTTCGACATCATCGGAGTCGTCCGAAGGTCGAATCTCAACAGGGGGCCGGTGCGACTTCGTGAGGTAGCCGCGCTTGATGATCCAGCGCCCTTTGTTGGCCCGCGATGTGGGTTCGAACTTCGACTTCGTCGACCGGATGATGACTCGAGCGCCTCGGTTGGTTTCGACCTCGAGGCCGTCGCGTTTCGCATCGCACAGCGTGAAGTCGAGCACTTCGTCGTCTTTCTCGAGTGAGATTGCGCGAACGCCTTTCGCCACTCCTTTCACAAACGAAATCTCGCGAACCGCAAACATCAGCCCACGCCCGTGGCGTGATGCGATGGCTACGTTCTCGTCGCCGGCGGTCGGCTCGACGTTCAGAACTTCGTCGCCCTTGCTCAATCGCATGTAGAGTCGGCCTTTGACGGTCGACGGTTCCACGAACCCCTCGATCGAGAATCGAATCGCCTGGCCCTGCTTCGAAATGCCGACGAATTGAGCTTCGCCGTCGCCATCTTCCGGGTCTCGAGGAACCAGCTCGGTCTGGTCGGGTTCGACCGGAACCAATACGCGGTCGTCATCGGTCACCACGCCCACGACCTTCTCGCCGTCCTCGAAGTCGAACGTCGCCTGAAGCGGGTCGCCGTAGCCGGTCGTCGAAGGCACGTCGGCGATGCGCATCGTGTAGACACGTCCCTTGTTCGTGAAGAAGAGCACCGACTTCCGAGTACGGCCTGGCAACACCCAGCCGATCGCGTCGTCTTCTCGCACCCGGATCGACGACAGCTCGCTGTACGACTTCTGCCGCTTGTACCAGCCGTTCTTCGTCACCATCACGAAGCACTTCTCGTCGATGATGTAGGCCTCTTCTTCGTACTCGAGCTCCTTCACCTCGACGTCGACACCGGTGCGACGCGGGTCGCTGTAGGCCGAGCGAATGGCGAGGAATTCTTCTTTGATCAGGGCCCAGCGGGCGTCTTCGCTGGCGAGCAAGGCTTCGATGCGGGCGGCTTCGGCGCGCTTCTCGTTGAGCTCTTTGATGATGGCGTCGATCTCGAGACGAGCGAGGCGGTAGAGCTTGGTCTCGAGCACGGCGTCTGCTTGCGCTTCATCAACGCCGAAGTAGTCCATCAAGCCTTCGGCCGCCTCTCTCTTGCTGGCCGACGCGCGGATGATTCGAATCGCTGCGTCCAGGTCGCTGAAGACGAGCTCGAACCCTTCGAGGATATGGATCCTCTCGCGAAGCTTGCGCAGATCGTACTCGAGCCGCTTCGTCACGACTTCCAGTCGGAAGTCGAGGAAGTGCCGAAGCATCTGAGCAAGGTCGAGCTTCGCTGGCGCCGGAATCATCGGGTTGGTCGACGGCACCAGGCACGTCAGGTTCACGTGGAACCGCGCCTGCAGCGGCGTGTGCTTGAAGAGGTACGCCATCGCCGTTTCGGCCGATGCGCCTCGCTTGAGCTCGAGCACCACCCGAACGTCGTCGGTGGATTCGTCGCGCACGTCCACAATCTGCGGGAGTTTCCCGCCGATGATGTGGCTCGCAATCTTCTCGATGAGGCTCGACTTGTTGGTCGCGTAGGGCACCGAGGTGATGATGATCGACTTTTTGTGGCCGTCTTTCTCGATCTCCCACGTCGAACGGAGCTCGATGGCGCCGGAGCCGGTGGTGTAGATCTCGCGCAGCGACTCTTCGTCGTTGAGCATGACCCCGCCGGTCGGGAAGTCGGGCCCGAGCACGTACTTGCCGACGATGCCGTCGACGCCCAGGTCCTTGTCGTCGATCATCGCGATGAGCGCGTCGAGCGTCTCGCCCAGGTGGTGCGGCGGGATGTTGGTCGCCATACCGACGGCGATGCCGGTCGCGCCGTTCACGAGCAGGTTCGGGACCTGCGACGGCAGCACGATCGGTTCTTCGTTTTCGGCGTCGTACGTCGGTCGGAAGTTGACCGTCTCTTTCTTGATTTCGCTGATGAGCTCGGAGGCGAGCGCGGTCATGCGCGCCTCGGTGTAGCGCATGGCGGCGGCGTTATCGCCGTCGATGCTGCCGAAGTTCCCCTGGCCGTCGACCAGCGGGTAGCGCAGCGAGAAGTCCTGCGCCATGCGCACCATGGCGTCGTAAATCGCCGAGTCGCCGTGCGGGTGATACTTACCCATCACTTCACCGACGACCGCGGCACTCTTCCGGTGCTTGTTGTCGTGGGTGAGCCGGAGCTCTTTGAACATCGTGTAGAGAATACGACGCTGAACCGGCTTGAGCCCGTCACGAACGTCAGGCAGCGCCCGGCTCGTGATGACGCTCATGGCGTAGTTGAGATAACGCTTCTTCGCGGTCTCGTGCAGCGGTACTTCGATCGGTTCGATTTCCATGAACGGCCCTACTTACTGTGCATCCGTGCAGTTTGTGCGTGCGGAGGTGTAGCATTGAGCGGCCACGGGCTGCAACGGTACTCACTTCGACCTCAACTCGAATCTAAACTCCTCGTCCTAGACTCCCGAGTTCGGGTCCTTTCAGCCCGTGAGCGGGCCGAAGAGGCGCTCGGTGTTGGCCCAGATCTGTTCGGTCATCGCCTCGAGATCTTCGCCAATTGCAGTCGCGATGGCCGCAACGCCCCGTGGGACATTTGCCGGCTCGTTTCGCTCGCCCTGGTCAGGACCCATATAGGGCGCGTCCGTCTCGGTGAGCAGAAGCTCTTTGGGGAGTTTCCCGACGAGCGACTGAAACGCTTGATCGCGCTCTACGACGGGCGGAATCGAGAAGTAGTAGCCTTCGTCGGCGATGCGTTTGGCGAGCTTGTGCTTGCCGCCGTAGCAGTGGAAGTCGGCGCGTGTAACGCGCAGGTCGCGCACGATGTCGAAGGTGCGCTGCTCGGCCTTGCGCGTGTGCAGAATCAAAGGCTTGTCGTACTTCACCGAAAGTTCACAGAGCCGTGAGAGCACGCGGTCCTGCTCGGCCCGCACCTTCTCGTCGTCCACCCAATAAGCGTCCAGCCCGCACTCGCCAATCGCGATGACTCGGTCGAGATTCGCCTCGATCCAGTCGATCTCGGCGTCGACGTCGAACGGTTCGGGAGCAGGCCATTCTGCAGACCAATTCCCGTCGTGAATCGCGGCGACTCCGGCGTCGACGGGGTACACCCCGATCGCGGGGTAGAGGTGGTCGTGTCGTTCGCACAGTTCGAGCACCGCGCGGTTCGATTCGGGCCGCAAGCCGTTGACGATCACGCAGCGGAGCCCGGCGTCGGCGGCGCGCTGCGCGGCCGCGTCTTCCTCGCCTTCGAACTTGGGGTGAATCAGGTGGGTGTGTACGTCTGCAAACATGGTGGATCCTGTTGCGGCTGGCCAACGCGCGGAGTGTAGACGAGAGTAGGGGCAGGTCAAACCGGGCGAATTGGGCAGATATGAGCGAAGAACCTGAGTCAGACGAGTTAGCAGGGATGTTCGGCTGGATTGCCGCCCTTGTGATCGCATTGTTCGTCCTTGTCGCGGCCGCTGTGCTCGTCGACCTCTGGATTGCCTTCGGCGACTCGCCGTTCCCGGTACAGGTGCGCGGTTGGCTCGCTGAATGGTGGCCACTCGCCATCTTTTACCTGCTGCCGACCACGCTTCTCAGCTGGACGTCTGCCGCCTTCGAGGCGTTTCGCAACAAGTTCGACTACATCCACCCCGACGACATGGACCTCCATACGGGGGAGTGGATCGAAGAGCGATTGAAGGAGCTCGGGCTGGAGGGGGGCGTCTCGGTGGGGGGCGTGCAGGAACTCCTCTTTCGAGGGGTCGACGCCTTCGACCCGCGGCGCGACATCATCTTTCTGGGCGACCGGACGTTTCGAAAGCGTGACCCGATGTTCTGGTCGATCGGGGCGCATGAGCTCGGCCACGCGCTCGTGCACCGGAAAGTCTGGGTCTGGAGCCGCCTCAATCTTCTCGCTCGGCGTGTGTATCAAGCGCTCTACACCTACATTCCGTTGTGGCTGATCGCGAACTCCTTCCTCGGCTGGGAACGGTTCACCCAGGCGCTTCAATGGGCGCTCTGGCTCGGTGTCGTCGCGGGAGTACTCGTCGTGATCGACGAGGCCGTTGCGTCGATCTTGGCGGTCCGATTCATGGCCAAAGACGACCGCGTGAGCGACGAGGCTGTGTCGGACATCCGCATTCTCCTTGGCTCAGCCCTCGCTACGTACCTTTCGCCCCTGGTCGCCTTTGGCGTGATTGCCGCCTCCTGGTCGTGGATCGCGGAGCAATTCGCATCCGTTGTCTACACGCCGATTCCGCCGCCTGAAGACACTCAGGCGACATGGGTCATCGGCTTCGCAATCGTGGTGCTGGTCGTGGGCCTATTGCGCGCCTATCGCTTCTTCGAATGGGTTGGTCGCAGTCGCGAAGATGACGGCACCGAACGAGAGATCGCGAAACTCTTTCCGAGTATCTTCAATGCGCTCGGAGTCGCGCTTTTGTCGGCGGCGAGCGTGCTGGGCCTGGTGTTGCTTACGTGGCGAGTGGAGTGGGGTGAGCTGTATCTCGGCGCGGTAGTCCTCGCGACGCCGCACGTCGCGACGTTCATCGTACTTCTCGCGCTACCGATCTCACTGCTCACCGGAATTCCGCGAAAATTGCTGGTAGCGCTCATCGGAAAGCCTCCCAAGGAGTTCATGGACCAAGAGGTAGAAGCCGCGGCAGAGGGCGGTCAGAGACGATTCCGCCTCGTCGATCCCGAAAAGTCGCACTGGTTCAACGGCCTGAGCGTGCGCGGGTTCATCTTCGCCATCCCGCTCGCTGTGCTGGCGCTCTACAACGTCCTTGTCTAGCGGAACACCCATGAAAGCGAACATTTACAAGCGCTTCGGGGGTCCGGAAGTCCTCCAGATCGCAGATGTGCCGGAGCCGACTCCGAGGGGTGGCTTCGTGCGAGTCCGCGTGAGGTCGGCGGCACTCAACCCAAAGGACGTGCTGGTTCGCAAAGGCAAGATGAAGTGGCTCGTCGGCAGCAAGATGCCGCGTATCCCGGGCTACGATTTTGCGGGGGAGTTGCTCGACGATGCGGCCGGGATTCCTGCGGGAACGGAGGTCTGGGGGATGGTGGGCTCCCACGATGGTGGCACTTGCGCCGAGGTGGTCGCGTTGCCCCCGGACGAGCTCGGAGCCAAGCCGGATTCTCTCTCGATGGACGAGGCGGCCTCGGTGCCGCTGGCGGCGCTCACGGCCCTGCAGGCACTGCGAGACGAGCTCGAAGTGCGGGCTGGCCAGCGAGTCCTCATGAATGGAGCGTCCGGCGGCGTGGGTACGCTCGCCGTGCAGATCGGCGCGGCGATGGACCTCGAAGTCGTGGGCGTCTGCTCGGGCCGCAACCGCGATCTAGTCGCGGGGCTGGGCGCCACCGAAGTCGTCGACTACACCGAACAGGACCCACGCGACCTGCGCGGTTTCGACCATATCTTCGACATCTACGGGAACCTCAGCTGGAAGGCGGCCAACCGCATGCTCGAGTCGGGCGGCCGGTTCTGTTCGACGGTGCCGTCTCCTGGGGTCATCGCCAGGGCGGCCCTTGGGAAGATCGGGCTTCACCGCACGCGCTTGGTAGTTGTGAAGAGCCGTCGTGCCGACCTCGACCGGCTCGCCGAAATGGTCGCCGCGGGCCAGCTGAAAGCGGTGGTCGACCGCGTGCTGCCAATCGAAGAGGCCATCGAAGCGCATCGCTACATCGAAACGCGCCGGGCTCAGGGAAAGGTCGTGCTGCAACTGAACGCGTCGCACGAGTGATTGGACAAAAAAGGCGCGCGGGCAAAAGTGCCCGCGCGCCTTCCAGCTAGTCGCCTGACTTCGACTACTGAATCGTGAGTGGTGGAGTGATGGTCGTCGGGATTCCCGCATCAGCTGCCGAGATCGTGTTGAGCTCCCATCCGTTGCCTGTCGAACCGGGCGCGTAGTCGGAGCAGCCCGAGCCGTTGTTGTAGATCGCGCCGACCGAGAAGCCTGCGGTCGACGTTGCCGTGCCGGAGGAACCCACGTTTGCGACGACTTTGAACGATGAGTCGGCGCCCGAGTAGATGATGAATCGGCCGTAGTACTCGCTCGGCGACGCCGAGCCGGAGTTCAGCCAAACCGTGCCGGTGCAGCCAGCATTCTGGTGCCAGGTCTGGCTCGCGTAGAACGTGCCATCCCAGCCGACGTAGTAGAAGTAGCCGGTGCTCGAGACGATCGCGACACCATTGCTCGAGGTTGCGTCGAGTTCGCCAAGGACTCGGCCGTTGGCGTCGACGACGGTCTTGCCGCCGTCGGCTCCGTCGGCTCCGTCCGTGCCGTTGATTCCGTCGGTACCGTTCGTCCCGTCGACGCCGTCGATGCCGTTGCAGACGTTGCGGGTCGTGTCGATCTCCCCGGCTTCCAATGCGCCGTTGCGGGCTGCGCCGCCGCCGTCGCCATTGTCCAGACCGGTCGAGATCTGCTGGCCGCCGTTGGCGCACACGCCGCCGGCCGACAAGGTGGTCAGGCTGACGAGCGTCGTGAATCCGTCCGTGCCGTTGGTGCCGTTGGTACCGTTGGTGCCGTCGGTTCCGTTCAAGCCGTCGACGCCGTCGACGCCATTGCAGACAAGCGTGGTGGAGTCGATCTCACCGGCTTCGAGCGTGCCGTTGCGAGGGGTGCCCGCTCCGTCGCCGTTGTCGAGGCCGGTGTCGAGCTGCTGGCCGCCGTTGGCGCAAAGAACGCCTGCCGAGACCGGCGAGATGGCGACGAGCGAGTTGAATCCGGCGTCGCCGGTGCTGCCGGTTGCGCCAGTGGCTCCGTCAGCTCCGTTGCAGACCACCGACGTGCTGTCGATCTCGCCAGCGCCAAGACTACCGTCGCGAGCTGCTTCGCCGCCGTCGCCGTTGTCGAGTCCGATTTCGATTCGAGAGCCACCGTTTGCGCATTCGGCAACCGTCGCGGTCACGGTGCGAGCCAGGGCGGTGAAGGCATCGAGGCCGTCTTCGCCGTTGCAGACGTAGCTCGTGTCGTCGACTTCACCCGCGCCGAGCAGGCCGTCGCTTGGGGTCTCGCCACCATCGCCGTTGTCCAAGCCGGTCTGAATTCGCTGGCCTGCGGCGAGGCAGTTCACGCCGACGGGTTCAGCAAAGATGCGGACGAGCGAGGAGAATCCGCGCTCGCCCTGCGTACCTGTGGCGCCGGTCGCGCCGTTGCAGACGTAGCTCGAACGGCTGATTTCGCCGGCACCGAGCACGCCGTCGCCAGCGGTCTCGCCGCCTGAGCCGGTGTCGAAACCGATGTCGATGCGCTGACCGCCGTCGGCGCAGTTGGCCCCGGCGGGCTCGAGCGATACCGAAACCAGTGCGGCTGCTGCGTTGGCCCCGTCTTGGCCGTCGACACCGTCGCAAAGGTACGCGGTGGCGTCGATCTCGCCGGCACCAAGAATGCCGTCATTCGGGGTCTCGTCCCCGTCGCCGTTGTCGAGGCCGACGTCGAATTTCTCGCCGCCAGCTTCGCAGTTCGCGCCGGCGGGTTCGTCGGTGACGTTCACCAGCGAGGTGAATCCGTCGGCGCCGTCGGCGCCATCGACACCGTCCGTACCGTTCGTGCCGTCCGTACCGTTCTCGCCGTCGGCGCCGCTGGCGCCGGCTTCGCCGTTGCACACCGTGACCGTGTCGTTTGCCTCAGCTTCGGAGATCACGCGGTCGCCATCGGAGTCGACGCCGTATCGGACCATCGCTCCCCCGGCTTCGCAGGTGTCGCCCGGCGCAATCGTCTCGACCGAAGCCATCTGCTCGGGGGAGTCGTCGGTCTCCTCTGCACATGCCGCAAAAGTTCCCGCAATCGTCAGACAGAGTAGTACACGCCACTGGGTGTTCTTCATCGTTTCCTCTCAAGGTAGGTTCGAGTAGGCCGGGATGTGCCACACGTCCCGGAGCAAACGTGAATGCGGTACGGTCGATGCGGGTGTTTAGCGGGGTGCTCGATTTTTCTGCGAATTGGCGGAAATGAGTCCGCGCCTCGAGGTCTCATGGGAG
>CAYLMO010000024.1:42630-56666 GCA_964384605.1 uncultured Bradymonadales bacterium
TCGATTTTTCTGCGAATTGGCGGAAATGAGTCCGCGCCTCGAGGTCTCATGGGAGCCTGGGCTAGCCCAGGGAGAGGTACGCACCGACTACGGCCGACAGGGGAGGTGGTTCGCGCGTCCCGGTCTAGCACGAAGAGTTTGAATTTGGGTGGGGGTCGAGAGGGCACCCACCCGAGACTCAACGCCAAATTCTTCGTTTTGGACCCGAGACTCGCGACTGACTTGTCGGGGGGCTTTCGCCCCGCTCTCAGGAGAACCGCAGACGCACGGATTTGAACGTGTAGATCTTCTGCCCGTCACACCAAAGCGACGCATCGACAACCACGAACGGCCCAGCCCGCTCGATGACGTCCACAATGGCAGTCGCCTGACGATTCCACGGGCGGACCTGCCCTCGGTACTGCCAGGTATGCGGCGCGTGAGTGGCCAGAGTGGCCGATTCGGCGATGCCTTCGTGCTGCGCCCACCAGCGAACGCCTTCGAGGATCGCTTCGAGCCCAATACTGCCGGGCTGAACCGGGTCGGCGTAGAAGTGCGCGCGGAAGAACCAATCGCCCGGATCCACGTCGAAACGTGCTCGGATCCGGCCGAGTCCGGCGGCCCCACCGTCGGCCCAATAGGCCACCCGGTCGAGCAGGTCCCAACGCGAGCGGTCGCCATCCCAGCTGTCGCGCAGGCCAGTGAACTCTTCGACCTCCGCCTCGACCGTTGTCCTCTCGCCATCCTCTTCGGGAATGCCCGCCTGCTCGGCGAGGGCGGCCTCGGGGAAGAAGCCGAACATCGTGTCCATGTCGTACAGCAGGGTTCCGGACGCATCGTGCATCGTCACGTCGAACGCCACGATCGTCATACCGCCGCTGCGCGCGACTCGAGTGAGCTTCGCGTGGGTCGAAACGGTGCCGGTTTGCGGCGTGATCGGCACGTGCAGCGTTCCTGTGCCGTCGAGGTTCCGGAAGAAGACCTCGTTGCCTTCGACTGCGCAGCCCACCCACGTGGCGAGCCATCCGCACGGCTGCAATCCGGTCTCGAGCAGCACCGCGAACGGCATTTCGCCGTCGCCAATGTCGGGCGCGAAGTACCAGGCATCGGGCGGCACGTCGTACTCGACGACCGCGTGCGAGCCGGCCTTGCGAGAAAGGTGGCCCGACTCCTCCATCACGCGAGTCATGAAGTGGTAGGGCGGCCCGGGCAGGCGCGGTGCGCGATGCGCGGTGTAGTTCACGTGCGCGTACATGTCTCCAAACGCCTGGACCGGCGAGCCCCACGCGGTGGCAAGCATTGCCGGATAGTCGATGGCGGCGGGCTTGCCGGAGGGCGATTGCGGTCGATCCTGCTTCCACTGTTCGAGCTCTGCAGCGCCAGAGCTCAACGGATAATCGGGCACGAGCTCGAGGCCCATGCGGCGGCAGTGGAACGCCTTGCGGCCGTCGACCGTCACGAGCAAATCCGCGTAGAGTCTCGGATTCTCGCCGTCTTCACCGTTGTGGAACTCCTCGACGAACAGCTCGTACACGCACTCTTTCGAATCAGGCGTCGCCTGCCCGCGGCACCGCATCGCGTACTGCTCGTCGGTGACCGGCTGGAACCGCCAACCGTCGCGCTTGATCGTGACGCCGGCGGCTACCATCCAGAACGCCATCGTCTGCAGCGTCCCCTCGAACATCAGGGTGCCCGGCATGCACGGGTCGTTGTGGAAGTGCCCCTCGAAGAACCAGTCGTCGGCCGACAACTGTTCGGTCGCGCGCAGGTAGCCTTTGCCCCATGGGCCCCCATCGAAGCTGAAGTCGGTGACTTCGTCGATGAAGAGCATCTCGCGTCGAGCGACGGTCGGCGTGCGGACGTGGGTTCGAGTGAAGCGATAGTCCTCGCCGAAAACCTCCCAGATGCGACCCTCCGCAAATGCGGCGAGGTCGTCGGAGTCCCATTTGGTGCGGTTCGGGCGCTGGGGCGGTGCGTCCAGCCGCGCGGCGTCGTCGAACTCCCCTTCTTCCGGCGTCCACAAGATTCCGCCCGAGTTCTCGAGCTCTTCCTCGGTGAAGAAGCCGGCCTGACCGCCCCGCACCTGCAGGTAGGGCTTGCCGTTCACCGTGCAGTCATAGTGGAAGAAGAACATGCGGACCCCGCCGTGCTTGGCGAAGCCGTCGATGTGAATCTCGTAGTGCAGCGTGTCGCCGACCTTCGGGAGGTCGCTGCAGTAAGTGAGTTCGCAGCCGAGCAGGCGATACGCGCGGCCGTCGTCGACCTCGAGGTCGATGCCGAGCCAGCTGACGAGCAGCAGGTCGGCCTGGCCCGATTCGATCATCACCCCCGCAGGCATGCGGCCGCAGTGGGTGTACCAGGCGTCGGCGCGCACGTCGGTTTCGGTCCACATCGTGCCTGGCGACATGCTGGCCGGCTTCGCGTCGATCCCCACGACTCGGTCGCACAGCAAGAGTGGTGGCTCGGGCATGCGACACTGAATCGACTTGTGCACCTGCGGCTTGAACGTCTCCCCGAACAACTTCGAGATGTCGCCCCGTGCGAGGAACTCGAGGTCTTCGCGAGTGAGGACGACCTCTCCCTCGACGGGAAGGAACCGCCCGTCGTTCCGAGCCTGTTCGAGTGGGCTCCGAGTTTCGAGGCTCGAGACTCGCGCCGCGACTTGCGGCGCGGACTGCGGGGTCGCCATCGGTTCAGCCGCTTGCGGCTGTGCCGGGAGCGTCGGAAGGTCGAACTCGAACGGCGCCGCGGGCGGCGCGTCCCCGTAGTACGCGGCCTGGAAGCGTTGCAGATTGCGGGCGTGAAGGTCCAGATACGCTTGATAGAGGGCGGTCTGCTGCGCCATGAACTGCTGGTGCGCAGCGCCTACGGCGGCCATTGCGGTACCGTTGCTCGCGGTCGGCCCCGGCAGAGCGGGCGCGGACCATTCGGTGGTTGGCGCCTGAGCCGCGCTCGGTGCGGGCGCCGCAACAACCGGCTGCGGTGGAGCGGCCGAAGTCGGTGCCGCAGCCAGGAACGACAACACCGGAGGAAGTTCCGGCGCGCGCATCATCGCTTGAGGCCGGTCCGAGTGCGACGCGGTCGGCACCCATGCGTCGAACTTTTCGGCAGACGCGGCTGCAACCGCCGGCGGACGCGCAAGCGACGTCGCACCCGGCAGCGCGGGGATTTCGACGTTCGGTAGATGAATCGGGTACCTTTTCGCCATCTTGGGTTCCGCTTTTGGGGTCTCCCGGACCATCTCGGTCAGCGCAGCGTGATCGACTTCGACCCCCGCAACCACTAGATGAGCGGCCGCGAGGAACACCGAGCGCAGCGAGTCACGACCTTGAGTGTCGAGCGAAACCGCCACGTGAGGGCGGTCGCCCAAGATGCGGTGGATCCAGTTCGTGCACAGTGAGCGCGGTCCGTGCTCGACGAACACCCGCACGCCATCGGCGTACGCTTGTTCGATCGTCTTTCGGAAATCCAGCGTCGACGTCGCCTGACCCAACATCGCGTCGGCGCATGCGTCCTCGCCCACTCCGTATGCGGCGTTGGTGGCATTCGAGTAGATGCGCGCGCTCGTCGACCCGACGATCGGTCGTCGATGAAGTTCGCGGTACGCATCGCCGACGGCCGAGACCTCGGGCACGTGAATCGCCACGGGCGTTGGCAGCTCGGTCGCGTGCGCCTTGGGCGAATTCAGCACCTCGAGCAACACGCGGTCGCACGCCTCGGGATGCCCGCCAATCACGCACTCGTTGTCGGTGTTCACCATCGCGACGTGCACGAGCGGCTCGTTTTCGACCGCGCGCTCGACCGCCTCGACCGGTCCGATGAGCGTCCAATTCGCCCACGGAAGCTCGTCGCCAGTCGCCGCTTCGACCTGACCTTCGGCCGACCAGGCCTTTCGAATCGCGGCGTAGTCGCCAGACAGCATCTGTTCGAAAATCCCCGACTCGGGCAGGTCGGCAAGCATCGCGTCGAGGTCGTCCCACACGCCGAGGCCATAGAGCGCCGCAGACTCGCCCATCGAGTAGCCAATCGCGGCATCGGGCGACAATCCAAACACCTCGCGGGTGAGCCACGCATGCGCTTGCGAGAGGAATGTGGCCGAAAAGATCTGGGCGTTCGGGCTCAACGGTCCAGCGCCGTAGACAGCCTCAACCGCCATACCTGTCGCGGCATCTCCGCAGCGGTCGGCCACGTGTTGCCAGGCAGCCGGAACGTGCGCGAATAGCTCGCGTCCCATCCCGCGATACGGACTCGCCGACCCCGTGAAGACGAACGACAACTCGCCCTCGATCGGTGCTTCGCGAAACGCGAACGTGTCGCCGAAAGTCCGCCCGGCGCGGAGCAGAGCCGCGATGTCTTCGGAGCGTCCCGCCTCGACCACCACCGCCAACGTCGCCGGACCCTCGCCACCCTTCTCGCCCTTTTCCCATGCGGTGATCAAGGTCTCCCGGTCGTGTGCGCGGTAGACCTCGATACGCGGTGCAGAGGCTCGCGGTAAGGCGATTGGTGCGCGCTCGGAACGCACGGTGAGTTCGCCGAAGGTGGCGGTTCTCGTGCCGTCGGAGGTCATCCACGGCAGCGGGCCCGGCCGGTCTTCGGTGCCGGGCCGCACGGCGTGCGCTACCGCCTTTACTGCGAGGGCGAGGCGGAGGAGATCATCGGCGGCGTAGGAGGCGGTCGGGAGCGTCGGAACGACCCAACCGTCGTCGCCTCGGTCGATGACTGCGAGCGGTTCGGCGACCTCTTCGGCGCGCCGGATTACCAGCAATGCTGCCGCATCTGCCCCGCTACGATCCTCGCCAGATGCCGTCGCGGCCGATTCGTGCACGAACTCCGCGGAGCAATCGGCGGCCCCCACGATCGCGACGTCGACCTCGCCGCGCGCCAGCATCAATCGTGCGATCTCGAGCGCGGCAATTCCGCTGCGGCCCTCGGCCGACACCGTGAAGCTCGGGCCGTGAATGTCGAGCTGGCTGTTGATTCGGTTCGCCGGGATGTTCGGCATGGTGCCGATCACGCCCTCGGACCGGAGCAGTGGGGCGAACTGGTCGGCGACCTCTTCGCCCCAATCTTCCGCCCCAAGCGCATCGGACCATTCGCGGGCACGCCATCGCGCGCCGTATCGGATCACGGCCGGGTCGGCCTCCATTCCTACCAGCACGGCGGTTCGGTCGGTGTCCCATTCGTTTCGGTCTGCGAGGCGACGTGCGGCTTCGAGCACGAGGAGCTGTTGGCCCAGCGCCTGGTCCAGGTCGCGCGGCGGGAACTTCAGCCCGTCGAGGTCGACCGCCAATTCCCCCATCTCGGAAGCCCCTGAACCGTCGGCGAGCCAGGCTTCGAGCAGCTCGGACTCGCCAACCTTCGCGACGATTTCGACGTCGGTCACCGCTAGCTTCGGCACATCGAGAGACGGTGAGACGCCGCCGCCCGCGTTCCATTCGTCGAGCGTCTCGACGATGAGGTGAGCGTTGTTCCCGCCAAACCCAAACGCCGAAACTGCGGCACGCTTTGGGCCGCTCCACGGCTGTCCGGCGCCGAGCCGAAACTTCGAGAGGGCGTCGGTTGGCGCCTCCGAGGCGTGCAACGTCGGCGGCACGACCTCAGCTTCAAAAGCGGCCAAGACCTTCAGCAGCCCGGCCATTCCCGCCACGGTGATGGCATGTCCAATGTTCGATTTGTGCGATCCGACCGTGGGCGGGTCGCTCCAGACCTGGGACATACTCTCGAGCTCGGCCGCATCGCCCACCGTGGTGCCTGTCGCGTGACATTCGACGTAGGGCACGTCGCCGGGCGACAGGCCGGCCATCTCGTAGGCGGCGCGCATCGCGCGTACCTGCCCCGGAACCGCCGGCGCGAGGAAGCCCCGCCCGCGTCCGTCGTTCGACAGCCCCACGCCGCGAATGACCCCGAAGATTTGGTCGCCATCGTCGATCGCATCTTCGACTCGCTTGAGCACCACGAATGCCGCGCCCTCTGCGGGGACGAGGCCATCGGCCTCGGCGTGGAACGGGCGACTTTGGCCGGACTTGCTCATCGCCTGAAGCGCGCAGAATCCGACGTGGATGAAGAGCGGATCCGCCGCATTCACAGCCCCGGCGACCACCGCATCGGCCTCGCCGGCACGAAGTCGTTCGCACGCAATCTGAATGGCGTAGAGCGACGAAGCGCAGGCGGCATCCAGCGCGAGCGCGTCGTCGAATCCGAATGCTTCTGCGGCGAGCGTCGCCGGCTTTCCCGACATGAACCGGTTCATGGGGTCGGGCCGGCTGACGTCGATCTTGTCCCGCACCGCGCGACTGGCGAAATCCCCGCCGGCAGCGTCGAGCCACGTCGACTCGCCGTACTCCGACATCTTGCTCGTTGGGAACGAGAGGTTCCCCATCACCAGATGCGTGCGCTCTTTGCCCTCATGGCCAGCGTCGCGCAGGGCCTCCCGGACCGTGTGCAGCGTCCATCGGTAGACGTTGTCGAGCCCATCGAGGCGTCGGGGATCGAGCGCGCCGAATCCGCGAGGCTCCCAGATCTCTTCGAATCCGGTGACGTACCCACCGCGGTCGCTCCAAGCGCCGTCGCGGCCGTCGTCGGCAAACGCTCGCTCGCCAAGTCGCCAGCGCCCGTCGGGCGCTCCCGTCACGAGGTCGTCGCCTGCCAGAATGCGGCGGCCAAACGCTTCGGGGCTGTTGGCGCCCGGCAAGAGGCAGGCGCGGCCGATGATCGCAATATTCATGGGTTCGTCGCTCGTCGCACGTTCCTCGCCGCCACAAATTCGGGGCGGATCGGGAAGGTCCTATATGGCGACGAAGGGTGCAAGCGAAGGATCAAAAGGCCCAGCCGAGCGTGGTGTGGAGAGCCGGAGCGACGCCCGACGGGCCGAGCCCGTCGATCGTATAGAAGAGATACTGCACGCCAGCTCCACCGGCGAGCAGGAAGCCCGAGTCGAAGATGTGCGTGTAACCCGCAAGAACACTGGCGTAGCCACCGGTGTCGTTGGTCGTGTCGGTGGTCAGATATGCCGCCACCCCGCGCACTTGAGCCCACCATCCCTCAGGAGCTCCACCCAGGAAGAACCATCGCAGGCCGGCCTCGACGCCATATCCATAGAAGTCTTCCGGATCGCCGATTGGCGGGCTGAACAGCCTCAGATGGGGCCCGACATAGATCGAGAGCTGGTCCACGAGCCGGCGTTCTACCTGCAGGTGTACGAAGCCGAGCGCGGTCGTGAGGGGATCGACCTGGAGCGTCCAAGCGCGGTCGGACTCGACCGGTTCGGGTTCCGGGTTCGGCAGCGATTCGGCCAGGGCGGGTGACGCGATGAAGAGCGCGAGCACGAATGCGAGCAGCTGAGCTTTCATGAAGGTTCCGGGCGGTGGCGGCGTAGTAACTACGCCTTTCTAGCCGACCGAATTGGATTGAGCGACCCCGACCGATAGCCGGTCATGTCGAGCGTGACGCGGTCGAACCCTGCGTCGCGCACGCGACTGGCGATCGCTCGCATGATCGAAGGCTCGAGCGCCCGACCCATCTCGGCGGTCTCGATCTCGACGCGCGCCAGTTGGTCATGCGCCCTTACTCGGAACTGGCGAAAACCGAGGTCGGCGATCGCATCTTCGGCGCGTTCCACAAGGCGAAGGCGCTCTTGAGTGACGGCGAGTCCGTGCGGAATCCGGGAGCTCAGGCAGGCCGCGGCGGGCTTGTCCCACACCGAGAGGCCGAGGGCTTTCGCCATGTCGCGCACGCCAGCTTTGTCGACGTCGTGGTCGAGGAGCGGCTGATAAACGCGGCGCTCTTCCATTGCGGCCAGCCCGGGGCGATGGTCGCCCGTGTCGTCGGCATTCGTTCCGCTTGCGAGTACATCGCAACCGACCCGATCGGCGATCGTACGCAAATGGTCGAATCGCATCGACTGGCAGAAGAAACAGCGCGACGGCGTGTTCTCTTTGAAGCGCTCGTCGTCGAGCTCACTGAACGCCATGAGCTCGTGCCGAATACCGATCTCGGCAGCGAGCTCTTTGGCCTCTTCGAGCTCGCGACCCGCGAGGGTCTCCGAGACTGCGGTGACCGCGAGGGCCTTGTCGCCCAGTGCGCGTTGAGCGAGGGCGGCGACGACCGCCGAGTCGACCCCACCCGAAAAGGCGACGACGATTGCGCCGAGCTCCGCCATTTCGGCTTCGATCGCGCTCATGCGGCGCTCAATGTGTTCGTTGATGCTCAATGCGTACTACTCAGCTGTTTGAGCCTTCGATATCGATGGCTACGTGCTTGATACCGAACTGACGAACTTCCTCGGCGATTCCAGCGAGGGTCTCGGGAGCCAGAGGTTCGTCGAGATTTGCCGGCACCACGACGGCGACGTCGCCATGCAGCTCGACCCGCGCGAGCTCCAGCCCGTAGGCGGCGCAAATCTTCTCGATATCGTCGGTCACATCCATCACCCGTGGGATTTGACACAACCGCACGATTTTCGCCAGTCGAGCGTGATCCTTCAGCCTTGAGCGGACCACAGCCGAAATTGCGTGGGTGATGTGTTCGGGGCATACTCGACGCCGCACCCCCTCAGCTCGAGAAAGCATGTCCCGTCTAACCCTCATTGCGGCGATCGCAACGCTATTGTGCGGCTGCAACCTCTACTCCGAGCTCGACCGCCCGGAAGGAGAAATCACGCCCGATCTGGGGAACAACTCCACGCAGATGGATGCCGGCGTAGACGTTGGCGAAGAACCCGACGCGGCCGAAGAACCGGACCTCGGAGCCGACGCCGCCGAGATGGGAATCCCCGGCTGCGTCTCCCAAACCGACCTCGATTTCTGCAACACGAACCAGGTCGATTGCGACCAGTTCGTCGGCTTCGACAACTGCGAACGCTCGCGCACCGTAAACTGCGGCATGTGCCAGGCCGGCACGACCTGCGGCGAGCAGGCGCCCAACGTTTGCGGCTGCCCGTGCAGTATCGATGGCACGTGCGTTGGCATCGGCGCCATCAATCCCGACGACTCCTGCCTCGTCTGCGACCCCGCCCGCAACGCGCAAGGCTGGTCCCTCGAGGACCGACCTGAATGCTCGGTCTTCCCCGTAGGTGAGACGCTCCGGATCGACCTCGGACCCACGACGGTAGGCGGATGGACCACGCTCGAGAACGACACGCAGACAGACCGAATCACCACGATCGAAGGCACCACGACGACTGCAAAAGCCAGCGCCACCGGGTTTAGTGGCGAGCAAACGGGCGGCCCGGCAATGACAGATCTCGGCTGGCCCCGCGAGGTGGTCTCAGACACCCTCTGGGTCGGTTCGTTCGACGGCCACGCGGCGGCTCTTCCCCTCGAGGCGTTGGTAAGTTTCGAAGGTCTCCCGGATGGCACTTACGAGCTGCGGCTCTTCGCCAGTCGCAACGGCGACGACGGAGGTATCGGGCGCCTCACCCGCTACACCGTCCAGGGCGTCACACAAGATCTCGAAGTGTCGGACAACACGACCACGCTCGTCACGTTCATGGATCTCGTCGTGGACAACGGCATGATCGAGATCTCGGTGAGAGTCAGTCCCGATGGGACGGCGCGGTTCGGCTACCTCGGCGCACTCGAAGTTCAACGCACACAGTAAGTTGGACCGCAGAAACATTGCACCACCCTACGCTTAGCGGCATACTCCACGTGAGCGGATTCTCTCATACTCGGTTCGACATGCGGCGCTTCGCACTCTTGGTCACGCTGGTTTGCCTGTTTGGCGGTTGCAACCTGTACGCCGATCTCGATCGGCCGACGGGCGAATCTCCGACACCTGACGCAGGCGGGAACGACGGCGGAACGACAGACGGCGGCAACACCAACGCCTGCACGCCCCAATCCGACCTCGAGTTTTGCAACATCGCCGGCGCGGATTGCGGCGAAGTGACCGACTTCGACAACTGCGGAAACTCGCGCACCGTGAACTGCGGCGTTTGCACCGACGGATCCACCTGCGGGGAGCGCCAGCCCAACGTTTGCGGCTGCCCGTGCGACATCGACGGAACCTGCGTCGCCGACGGTGCAATCAATTCCGCAAACGAGTGCGAAGTCTGTAATCCCGTAGCAAACTCGATGGGGTGGTCACCTCGGACCGGCGCTGTCTGCACCAACGGCGACCTCTGCGCGGAGCAGGCCACCTGCTCCGACCAAGCAGTTTGCGAGACGACCACGCCCGTCGACTGTGCCACCCAGGTTGGCGAGTGCATCGACGCAACTTGCGACCCCGCTGATGGCGTGTGCAAAGGCGACCCGGTCGCCGACAACACCCCCTGCAGCGACGACGGACTCACCTGCACCGACGACGTCTGCCTCGCTGGCGTCTGCGAACATCCCGCACAGACCGGCTTCTGCGTTGCCGACGGAGAGTGTCTGCAAGACGGCGAATCCCCCGCGGGCAACAGCTGCGTGACCTGCACCGGCGCACCCGTCATGCTCAGCAATGCCACCGCCGGGACGAGCTGCGGCGCTGCACTCTCCTGCGCCAGCCAGACGTGTGACGGCATGGGAGCATGCATCGCCGCGGTCGATCCGGGCTCCTGCGCCATCGACGGAACCTGCTATGCCGACGGCACGATGAACCCCTCGAACCGCTGCCAGTTCTGCGACGTCGGCAATTCGCAGACAGCCTGGACCGACGAGCCGGGCGGAACATCGTGTCGCAACCCGAACTGCACCTGCGGCACCAGCCCGTTCACGAGCGAATTCACCTGCCTGCGTCCCAACGGCGACGACTGCAACTGATGTGCGGACGCTACACGCTCACGACGCCGCTCGACCAAATCCTCGACCTGTTTCGGCTGCAGACCGCTCCTGACCTCGGGCCCAGGTACAACCTGGCGCCGACTCAGGAGGCGCTCGTGGTGCGCGTGACCGAAGACAACCGGCGCGGCGAGGCGTTGAAATGGGGGCTGATTCCGCACTGGGCGAAAGACCCGGCCATCGCGAGTCGGCTCATCAACGCGCGTAGCGAGACCGTGGCCACGAAGCCCAGTTTTCGCGATGCATTCGCGCGCCGGCGCTGCCTCGTCGCGACGGACGGTTTCATCGAATGGAAGGCCGAGCAGGGCGGCAAACAGCCGTATCACATCGTAATGGAAGACCGCCGGCCGTTTGCGTTCGCCGGGATTTGGGAACGGTGGCAACCGCCGACCGGAGACGCGGTCGAGACGTTCAGCATCTTGACCACGACGCCCAACGAAACGGTCGCGCGACTACACGACCGCATGCCGGTCGTCGTGGCCGAGCGAGACTTCGAGCTGTGGCTCGACCGCAGGGCCCGCGCCGAAGATGTAGAGGGGTTGCTCGCGCCTTGGGAAGAGACGCCGATGGAGGCGTATCCGGTCAGCCGGAAGGTCAACGACGTCGCCAACGACGGACCTGAGGCGCTGAAGCCCGTGGCCGAGCAGCAGACGCTCTTCAGCTAGCTCACTCCGCCACCAGCGTGACGCGCTGGTTCGCTCCGATTCGGTACTGCGTGGTGGTCAGGTCGCCATTTGGCCATCGAACTTCGACCTCCGCCTCGCATGCGGCGCCCAGGCCGAAGTGCTGCACCAGGTCGTCTTGCAGGCCGTAGTGGCCAAATCCACCCTGAATTTCGCGCGTTTGAGTGCCGGAGTCGGTCGTCACCGTGATGCGAGCGCCGATCGCCGACGAGTTGGTTCCGTCCGCTCCTTGAAGCTCGATCTGCAGCCAGTTGGACGACTCGCCGAGCACGTTCTCGAAGAACCGAGGATGGCCCGAAGGGTAGCAATGCTCGCCGCTCGAGCAGCGGAAACGGGAGTGGCCGGCGACGATGTCTTGGTCGCCGTCGCCATCGAAATCCGCGACGACCACGCCGTGGCTCGACGTGAAATCGATGCCGTCGCTCAGCGGAACTTCCGTGAACGTTCCGTCGCTATCATTGTGATAGAGGTGGCCGCGCGTGCCCGGATAATCTGACGATCCGCGGTAGATGTCGAGGAATCCGTCGTTGTCGAAATCGAGCACGCCGGCGGTGATGTCGCCGTCGTTCCACGAGGCGACCTCTTGGGTGCGGGTAAGTCCGGTCGCTTCGTTGCCGGGGCGTTCGAACACCCCCGTTCCATCGTTGAACAGGACCTCGCTAGGGTCGGAGTTCTCGCCGACGTCCCAGTGCACGATCTCGCTGGTGAGTAGGTCGAGGTCGCCGTCGTTGTCGAAGTCCCCGCAGACGGTCGTGCCCGAGTTGCCACCGAGCCGGAAGGGCTCGCGGTCGTTCGCGTGATTCCAGCGGAAAACGTCGGACTGAGTTTCGCATCGAATGAGCGTAGGCGCAGGTACGCCCTCGCATTCCGCAGCTTCCGGGTTCAACTGGCAGTGGCATCGCGCCGACTGATTGTCGGTCCAGTCCTGGCGGTGGTCGAACGCGTAGCCGCTCGCGACCGACGCGTTCTCGAACCCTTCGCCGCTGCTCAACCAGAGGTGATTCGGAGCTCGGCCGTAGCTCGCGGACATGAGCTCAGGGGTGCCATCGCCGTTCAGGTCGCAGGCCGTCGCGCCCCAGCTATTGGTGTGGGCGAGCGCACCGTTGAGGTCGTCGCGGGACTGCCAGGACTTAGTCGTGAGGCCGTAATCGGCGGTCGCATTGGTGAACTCGAGATCGCCGGTCTGCAGATAGAGCTCGTCTTGCGCCGGCGCTCCGTCGACGATGCCGCGCGTGAGCCACAGATCGAGACGGCCGTCCCGATCGATGTCCATGAACGTTGCGCCCCCGACGGACGTCGGTCCGGTCCCGCCGCTGAAGGCGGTGATTGGCCCGAACTCGAACTTGCCCGTGCCGTCGTTCAGCATCAGCTCCATTCCGTCGGCGATACTGCCGTCGTTACTGAATCCGGTGAACGCGTCCACATCGCCGTCGTTGTCGACATCGCCCCAAACGGCCACGTCGATCGGGCGGCCGAGAGTGTCCGAGCCGGTGAATCGCGAAGCGGCAATACCCGACTCGCGCGTGACGTCGGTGAAGGTGCCCCCGTCGTTGCGCAGCAGCCAAACCGTGCGCGTGCCTCCCTCGGCGAAGTCGTTGGGGGTCGAACCGGTGCGGCGCACCAGCAGATCGAGGTCGCCATCGCCGTCGATGTCTGCGCCCGACATCCGCACGCCATTCACGCCTAGCGCCTCGAATCCGGCTTTGGCGGTGCTGTCGATGAACGCGTCGGTTCCAGCCGACCACTCGACCGGGCTCGAGACGCACTCGGCGGCTGACGGAATCGTCTCGACTCCGTCGGTCGTGGCCGCATCGCCCGGAGCGACGTTTGCGCCCGCGTCGACATCGGCGACATTCACGCCGTTCGGCGAGTTCGGCCGGTCGGCGCCGCTGCAGGAAAGAAGAAGGAGAAATCCAAAAATCGTGTATCGTTGTGCATTCATGCGGTCTTAGTAGCGAGTTGGCCGCAGGTTTTCAAGCGTAATGAACGCTGGTCATCAGGGTGCCATGCAGTTTCGATTCGTGATTGATCGCAGTTCGTTTGTCGCGGGCGAGCCTGTGGACGCGCTCGTTCATTTCCGGAACGAGCGAGAGCAACGGGTCGAAATCTGGGGTGCATTCTACTTCGGACCACACCTCGAAAAGGTCACCGAAGAGGTGCTGCTGTTCGACGACGTCGTCGCCGCTGGCAACACGGTTGTGCCGGTCGCAGTCTATGCGCCGTCTCGGCCGGCGACCTTTGTCCGGCGACCCCACTTGTTCGAGTGGCAGTTCGAGATTACGGCAAACGAGAAGGGGAAGTCGAACCACTCGAGTCAGGTCGCAAAGGTTGAGATCTTGCCGTCGACGCACCCGGACCTCGAAGCTCTCCCTCCGCTTCGAGCCATCGCAAACGACGATACTTTCACGGCCCAGGTCAGCCGGCCGCTGGTCGGAAAGCTGCTGGGTGGACTCGAGGCGTCAGTGATTCCGCAGGTCACCAAACAAGGGGAGCCAATATCGGTCGAACTGAAATCGCTACGGGGTGGGCCGACGAAGCCGACTCGAATTTGGAGCTGGCTCACGGTGCTTTGCCGGCGCGTCGTGGCACCGGAGCCCAACCATATGCATTGGGT
>CAYLMO010000024.1:56766-59709 GCA_964384605.1 uncultured Bradymonadales bacterium
TCACGGTGCTTTGCCGGCGCGTCGTGGCACCGGAGCCCAACCATATGCATTGGGTCGCACAGCAACTCTATGCCAAGCACACGCAGCTGACTTCCGTCGATACGACCGACGGCGGGTGGCTGGCGACCGCGCAATTTGTGGTTCCGCACGACCTGCCAGGGACGATTCAGATGCATCGGCTGATTGTGCGATGGCAGGTCGAGTTCATCGTCGAGGTGAAGGGCGCTCCAGACTGGCGTGTGACCTTTCCCCTCGCCATCCACGAATCGGCGCCTGTCGATCATGCGCAGGCGAACCCGGTCGCCCGCAACGAGTAGCGTGTTTATCCATTTTTTTGGATAAAGTGTTGATCTGCGATTTCATCGCTGTAATTCTCTAAGGGTAGCCGCCACGAACTAGAGAGAATTGAGATGATGAAACGAATCTTGCTGCTAGCCGCCCTCGTCGTGCTGCCCGCTTGCGGTGACGACGAGCCCAAGACTGAACTCTCGAAGGCCGAGGCCTCCCAGCTCAACGGCACCTCGCCAAGCGGCGAGGACCTTTGCGATCTGCGCGATTGGTATGGGGATGGCGAGTGCGATGCGTTCTGCCCGCTGCCCGATGTGGACTGCGGAGCTACGAGCGCGTGCCAGAGCGACGCGGACTGCGTCGTCGGAGAGATTTGCGAGGCTGGAACGTGTGGACCGGCGCCGCTGCCCGCCTGCTCGACCGACGCCGATTGTCCGGCGAACGAGCTGTGCGTGCAGGGCCAGTGCTCCAGCCCTCAGCCCGGTTGCTCCTCTGACGCCGACTGCGCGGCCGACGAAATCTGCGGTCCAGCCGGGCAATGCGACCCGATCGAGATGCCGCCACCACAGTGTCAGGTCGATGCCGACTGTGCGGCCGACGAGACGTGTGTCGACGGGAGTTGCCAGTCCGCGTCGCCTCAATGCGCGGCCGATGCCGACTGCGCAGCGAACGAGGTGTGCGTGAATGGCGCTTGTCAGGTCGCGCCCCAGTGCACGACCGACGCCGATTGTGGCGCGGACGAGATCTGCGGCCCGACCGGTCAGTGCGACCCGATCGAGATGGTGCCGCCTCAATGTCAGGCCGACACCGACTGCTCCGCCCGTGAGGTGTGCGATTCCGGCACGTGTGTTCCGGAGTTCTGCGGAGGCCTACTCGGTGAGGTGTGCCCCGAGACGCACTACTGCGACTACGACGAGTCGGTCGGCACGGCATGCGGGATCGCCGACGGAACCGGTTCGTGTCGGCTTCGCCCCGAGGTCTGCAACACCGGAATCCAGCCGGTCTGCGGCTGCGACGGCATGCAGTACAACAACGAATGCGAAGCCAATGCCGCCGGTACGGACATCCTGAACGCCGGGAGCTGCTCCAACTGATGTCCGATTCGCAAGACGACCTGCTTCAGCGAACGACCTTCGCTTCGCTCCGCCCCGCCGCGAGACTCGCGGCGCGGGCGGGGTTCGCGCTCAAAGAGATGAAACACCTCATCGAGCTCGCCTACTACCAAGAAGCGAGGCTTCGCGGACTGAAGATGAAGGAGATATCCGACTTGATGTCGGTGTCGATGAGCAAGGTCGGCCTGCTCTCGAAGGAGCTCAAGGAGCACTTTGTGGAGCCCGAGACCGAACATGGAATCGGCCGGCAGATCCTATCGCTCTTGTGGGCGTCGCCGCTGACGGAGTCGCGAATCGCCCAGGCGCTCGACGAGTTCGAAGCCGAAGAGGTCGCTGCGGCGCTCGAGCAACTCGTCGAAGAGGGTCGTATCACCCGCGAGTCCGGTCGCACCGACACCTATGCCCTCGCGGCATCGGCTCATCGACTGTCGACCGTTCCGTGGATGGCAAAAGTCGATGGACTGAACACCTTGATGGACAATGTATTTGGGGCTGTTCGCGCCCGCTTTTTCGAAGGCGACGATCGTGCGTTCGTGCGGAACGTGGCGTTTCGCGTACGTCCGGAAGACCTCGAACGCCTGCGCAATCACTACGAAAACGAGCTGTTCCCGCTCATCGTGGAGCTCGACGAGGCCGTCGATTCCGAAGGCGAATCGGTACCGATTCGGTTGTCGATGTTGTGGACGCCAGCTCTCGAAGAGGAAGACGAATGAAGACTCAATTGATGAAAATGTGCGCACTCATCTTCGTGATGGCCGCGTTCTCTTGTAGCGACGACGCCAAGGAACCGACCGCAAACTGCGGGTCCGGCGAGTTTGTGGAGGCGAGCGGAGTGGGCGCGTGCGTGTATCGGCAGTCGGTGGTCGTGGAGAACGGCTTCAAGTGCCCCGCCGCGTTCCCCAACTTGATCCAGTCCGGCGGAATCGCAGTTTGCTCGCCCGACGCCGAGCTTGGAGATGGGCTGCTCGACGAATTCGAGGAGGTCTATCGAGACCGTCGGCCCGACGACTTCGCGTGCATGATCGACCAGAACTGTCTGGCCTCGGAGAAGTGCGTTGCCAACCGCTGCGAGCCTGACACTGGTGGAAACGTGGATGCCGGAATGGGCGATGCGGGCACCGACGCGGGAACGGAGCCAGACGCTGGTGCCGACGCCGGCGTCGAGTGTTCGTCCGACGCGGAATGTGCCGAGCTCGAAGTTTGCCTCGACGGCCGGTGCATCGTGCTCGAGATGGCTCCATGTTCCGACGATACGGACTGTGCTCCGACGGAAGTCTGCTTCGACTCGCAGTGTATGGCCGCCGACGAATGCGGTGGCTTGTTGGGGCAGGCCTGCAGCGCCGGCTACTACTGCGAGTACACGGACTCCGAGCCCAACGGCTGCGGCATTGCCGATGGCAGCGGCTTTTGTCGAACCGTGCCGGAGGCGTGTTCGACGGACGTCGCCGAAGTATGCGGCTGTGATGGCGTGACCTACACGAACGAGTGCGAGGCAAATCGCGCGGGGACGGACATCCTGGCAACGGGGCCATGTAGCTAGGCT
>CAYLMO010000025.1:0-58603 GCA_964384605.1 uncultured Bradymonadales bacterium
CCGAAAGCCAGAAGTGCGTATTGACCGCCGGTCGTTGACACACCGCGTCACACTTGCGTACTTTCCCGCGGCCAAATGCTGTGGAGCCAAGTATGTCCGAAAACACCGTCGTTCTCGCCTATTCTGGAGGTCTTGATACCTCCTTCTGTGTGCCCTACCTCGCCGAGCAGGGCTACGATGTCGTCACGATGTTCTGCGACACCGGCGGCGTCTCCGCCGACGAGCTCGAGTACATCGAGACCCGATCGGCTGAGCTCGGCGCGAAGGACCACTTCACGATCGATGCCTCGAACGACATCTGGGAAGAGTTCGTGGTCCCGGCGATCTGGGGCGGCGCTTTCTACCAGAATCAGTACCCGCTGCTTTGCTCCGACCGTTACGTCATCGTGCGCAAGTCGCTCGAGCTCGCAGACAAGCTCGGCACCAAGCGCTTTGCACACGGTTGCACGGGGATGGGCAACGACCAGGTCCGCTTCGACGTGACCGTTCGCGCCCTCGGCGACTACACGATTCACGCACCGATTCGCGAGATTCAGCGCGAGACGGCCAACGTTCGTGACCACGAGCGTGAGTACCTCGAAGAGCGAGGCATCGGCATCCGCGCCAAGACGGGCCGCTACACCATCAACGAGAATCTCCTCGGCGTGACGATCTCGGGCTCCGAGATCGACGAGTTTCAAGCTCCGACCGACGAGACGTACAAGCTGGCGAAGCACCCGAAGGACTGGCCGTCGGAGGGTAAGCGGGTCTCGATTACGTTCGCTGAGGGCGTGCCCACGCACTTCAACGGCGAGCCGATCGAAGGGCCGAAGTTGCTTCAGCAGCTGCACGAAGTGTTCGGCGCCTACGGCGTCGGTCGCGGCATCTACACGGGCGACACGGTCATCGGCCTGAAGGGCCGCATCGTCTTCGAAGCGCCGGGGCTGGTCGCGCTCCACGTTGCGCATCGCGCCCTCGAAGAAGCCGTCCTCACCAACCATCAGAACAGCTTCAAGCCGTTCGTGGCGCAGAAGTGGGTCGAGATGGTCTACAAAGGCTTCTTCTACGATCCCTGCAAAGCCGACCTCGAAGCGTACCTGAAGTCGACGCAGGACCGCGTGACCGGCACCGTCACCCTCGAAACGCTCGGCGGGCAGGTTCACGCCGTCGCCGTCGACTCGCCGAACATCCTCCAGCGCGACGGCGCGGTCTACGCCCAGTCCGCCGACTGGGGCGCCGAAGAAGCGGAAGGCTTCATCAAGCTGTTTGGTATGAGCACCACGCTCTGGTCGTCGAAGCGATGACCAAGGCGGTCGAAATCCTGACCGAGCTCGTGTCGTTCGACACCTGTAACCCGCCGCGCGAGATTCGCGCGGGCGAGGGGATTTTTGCTTTCGTCCGCGGCTTGCTTGGCCCCGCATGGAATGTGGTCGAAGAGGACCTCGGCAACGGCTGCATCAGTTTCTTGGCATGGCGCGGTACGCCGACCGTTCTTTTCAACGTCCACCTCGACACCGTACCGGCGGCGAGCGCTTGGAAGCGCGACCCGTGGACCCTCGAGGTCACCGACGAGCGAGCGATCGGGCTCGGCGCCTGCGACATCAAAGGCGCGGCCGCCTGCATCCTCGCGGCCATCGACCAGGAAGACCCGGCCAACTGCGCGTTCCTGTTCACGAGCGACGAGGAAGCCGGTTCGAGCACGTGCGTGAAGCATTTCTGCGGGCTCTCTGGCCACGAGCAGCGGCCGAAGCACGACCTGGTTTTCGACACGGTGGTCGTGAGCGAGCCGACCCAGTGCCGCGCCGTCACCGAACACCGCGGCATCGCCACGGCCACCGCGGCATTCCGCGGAATCTCGGGCCACGCCAGCAGCGGACTGGCCGACCAGAACTCCGCGCTCCATCACGCGCTCGACTGGTCGTCCGAAGTGCTCGCGTACGGCCGACGACACCAGGCCACGACCTATGGGGAGCTGAGCGGAATCCGGCTCAACATTGGTCGGGTCGAAGGCGGCGTGAAACCCAACATGATCGCCGACGAGACCACGGTGCGTTGGGGCTGCCGCCCACTTCCGCATCAAGACGGCTCGGCGATGCTGCAAGAGATGTTCGCGCTGACCGAAGCCGATGCGGAGTTCACGCCCGGATTCGTGGCGCCATCGCTGCCGGCCGCCAGCCCCGAACAAGCGACCAACGAGCGCGTGACCGCCGCACAGAATGCGGCCACGCGACTCGGCCTCCCGCTCGGCCCGGCCGTCGACTTTTGGACCGAAGCTGCACTCTTCAGCGCGGCTGGCTACGACACCCTGGTGTACGGACCTGGCGATATCGCTCAGGCCCACACCGCGGGCGAATGGGTCGAATTGGCCCAGCTCGACGCAGCCGAACAAGCGTTTCGAGGGATCCTCCGCGGGATGAACTCGTAAGCCGTGGTCGAACTCTCTCGGGCAAAGCGGTGGACGCTCCTCGCCGCACTCTATTTCGCGCAGGGGATTCCGTTCGGCCTGTTTACGCAGGCGCTGCCGGTGATCCTGCGGCAGAACGACACCCCGCTCGAAATCATCGGTCTTTCGTCGATTCTGGCGTTCCCGTGGTTGCTCAAATGGTTGTGGTCGCCGTGGGTCGATGCAACGCCGCCCTGGTCGTCAAACCGGCGTAGCGGCTGGCTCATCCCGCTGTTGGGCGTTTCGTCGTTGGTCCTGGTCGCGATCAGCTTCGTCGACCCATGGGCTCAGGTGGAGTGGCTGATCGTCGGCATCGTCGCCATCAACTTCATGAACGCCACCCAAGACATCGCGACCGACGGGCTCGCCGTCGACATATTGCCGCGTGAAGAACGCGGCGCCGGCAATGGAATCCAGGTGGGCGGCTATCGGCTCGGGATGCTGTTCGGCGGCGCGCTCGTGCTCATCCTCATCGACACGATCGGCTGGCAGCTGGGCCTGATGATCTGCGCGTCGGCCGTACTCTTCTGCATCGCGCCGCTCGCGTTCTTGCGCGGTGTCGACGAATCGTCAGGAGAGGAACGCAAACGCCCCGACCTATCGGTGGTCTGGCAGTTTGTCTTTCGCCGCGAGACAGCATGGTTCGCGCTTTTCGTGATCGCCTACAAGTTCGGCGACGGCCTGGCCGCGGGCATGATACGGCCGATGCTCGTCGACCAGGGTCTCACGATGTCAGACATCGGCGCGATCAATGGCGGCGTTGGGTTCACCGCCGCGCTGGTCGGCACCGTGATAGGCGGGGTCATCGGCTCACTTTTGCCGCGGTCCGCGGCTCTTGCGGTGGGCGTTGCGTTCCAGGCCATTGGCGCGGTCATCTACGTCCTCATCTTCGAAGGGTTCGACTCGCACACCGCCATCGCCGCTGTCGTGGCGACCGAGAACCTGATGGGTTCTGTCGCCACCGTGGTTTTGTTCACGTGCATGATGGACCTTACCCGCCCGTCGCACGGCGGCGCGGACTACACCGTGCTCGCGAGCCTCGTCGTGATGGTCCAAGGGGCTGGTTCCCTCCCCTCGGGCTTCACCGCCGCGAATCTCGGCTACGCCTTGCATCACTACCTCGCCGCTGCGCTCGCGCTCTTTGGTGGGGTCATCGCCATCGCCATCTGGCGAAACGCCTTAGCAGACCGGTCCGAATCATGAGTACAGCTGTCCGAATCCCGCGCCGCGCAATCGTTGGCATGCTCACAGGCGCGGTCATGATCTCGACCGCGGCTCCACTCGTGAAGGCAGCCGAAGCCGAGCCGCTGACGGCTGCATTCTATCGGATGGTCGTCGGAGCGGTTGCGCTGATTCTCATCGCGGTATTGCGCGGCGAGTCGCCAGCTGCCGGTTGGCGACACTTCTTTCGTGCGGCACCGGCGGGGCTCTTCTTCACGTTCGATCTCTACCTGTGGCACGAATCGATTGGCCTCGTTGGGCCCGGACTCGCGACGATCCTGGTGAACCTGCAGGTCATCCTGCTCGGCATCGCCGGATTCCTCGTCTTCAAGGAGTCGGTCACGTGGCGATTCTATGCGGGAATCGCCTGTATCGTCCCAGGTGTGTGGCTCTTGATCGGGGCAGGCCATGGCGATGCGACCTTCGGCAGGGGCGTGATCTACGGGCTGCTCGCCGCCGTCGCCTACGCCGGTTTTGTCTTATCGATGCGCGTGACTCAGTCCGCAAAAGACTCTCCACCGCCCTCGATCAACCTCGCCTACGCCTCGATCTGGACGGGCATGGGCACCGTCGTTCTCGCGTTGAGTACCGGTGTGTTCGACTTCTGGCGGATCCCGTCGCCCAAGATCGGCCTGCTCTTGCTCGCGTACGGCGTGGTCTGCCAGGCGATCGGCTGGCTCATGATCACCCGGTCGTCACCGAACCTGCCGGCGGCGCTGATCGGCTTGTTCCTCTTGATTCAGCCGGCGCTGTCGTTTGTGTGGGATGTCGCGTTCTTCGGGCGTGCGACGTCGTGGTTGGACGTGTTCGGGATGACCGCGGTGCTCGTTGGCGTGTTCCTGGCGTCGTTCCGTCGAGCGCCGGAACCGGTCACCGAGAAATCGGGTTGAGCCAGCGGGCCTTGCCCCGCAGCGCCAAGAGGTCGGCGCGGGTTTCTCCCTTGGCCTTTCGCACCGCGCTGTCGAACCCTTCGACGATTGGCTTCTGAAGCGCAACGACGTCGACGTTCGCGGCGCGCAGCTCGGCCGAAGAAAACCGCTCTGCTTCGCCGACGGCGAGCAAGAGATCGTTGTTCTTCAGGAGTCGCGCGACTTCGCCCGAAACTTTCTTCGCGTCGGCGGTCTGCGGTTCGAACTCGACCGCGAGGTCCGACAGCTGGGCGAATCTCGAGCTGCCGAGGTCGGCGAGCGCGTCGTCGGCCGCGGTCGCCACTCGATAGGCGGCTGCCGCAAGATTCGTGAAGCCGGCGTCGGTTGCGTCGTCACCAAACCACGCCCACGCGACGGCCCAGCTTTCGCGCGCGCCCTCGCCGCTTTTGTACGCGTTGGGCAACTCGGTGTCGTAGTAGCGGCGTTCCACCATTCCCGATGCGATTCGTCGGACGAGCTCGAGGTCGCCACGGGCTGCCGCGAACTCGGCAAACGACATGAGCGCCGCGAGCGTCTTTGTGGGTTGTGCCCACTCCCCGCCGAACGTCGTTCCGCGCACGCATCGTTTCGATTTGCCCTCGAGCTGCTTGTGGTGGCCGCAAAGCTCCTTCAAAGCGAACTTCGCCCCGGTTTCGAATGCCGCCTTCTGCCCGGCTTCGACGCCGGAGGAGGTGATTCCGCACCCAGCGCTGCGAGGCCCACCAAACTTGAAGGCGAGGCTGAGCACTCGGTGAGCGTCGTCGGCCTTGCCTTTGGCGAGGAGTGTCTCGAGGTGGGCAATGAGGAGATCGAGCGTGAGGTGGCCGACGATTCGGTCACAGCCTGGCGCTGTGCCAGTCGCGAACCACGGGTCGAGCGCCAGGGCCAAGCGCCACGCAGTGTTCCAGCGTTTCTTCTTGATCGCGTCTTCGAGTCGAGCGAGGCGGTTGATCTTGGGCACAAAGTGCTCCGTCTCGGCGAGCTCGAAGGTCTTCTTTTTGCGGTTCCAGACGAACCGCCGAGTACGTCGATAGGGATAGGGCCCGATCTCCTCGGAGACGGGCGGCCAGTCGACGGTGGTTACGAGATTCTGCTTCGCGTTCAGCGTCGTTTCGCCGAGGTCTTCGAATGGTCCGGCCGGTCCGTCGTCCTCGAGCAAGATGGTGAGTCCTTTCTCGAGGAGTTCGAGGGACTCGCCTCGCTGTTCTGGAGGAAGATCTCGGAATGCATCGGGGTCTTCGGCCCAGAAGATCTGTGTTCGTTGGAACGAGCGGCCGCCGATGTTGGCCCACAATTGGCGGCGGAAGAGCGGCTTCTTGTCGAAGTTTCCGAGTTCCTCTCGCTCCACGCGATTGGCCTGATCGGCGCTCCATTCCTGTGCGTCCGCCCCCACGGGCGCGAAGATCGAGGCAACGGCGACGAGGCCGGCCAAGATTGTGATTCGAAAATTCATCTTCCCCGAGACGCTCAACGCGCCTCGCCCCTGTTGATTCGGTGCCGCTGTGTAGATGCAGGGCCCGCTCATTTCGAACATTGCACCGATCGAATCAAATCACAACGACTCGTCAGCCTTCATCGGATGCGATATGGTCCGCCTCCCCGCTGACCGAGGCAAAACGCGATGACCTTCGATCCAGCCGACCATCTGACGCCGTACATCCTGACGTTCGGCCCGAATATCGAACACCTCGATCTGGACCTTGGGTTCGACGTCGAGGTTCTCGCCGTTGAGGACCGTGAGAACCATGAGTTCTGCACGATCCTGAATCGGTCCAATCAGCACGCATTCGGCGGCCCGAACGACATGGGCATGCCGCTGTGGGTGATGCTGGACTGCGCGATTCTACCGTCGGCGATGGTAGGGTTCATGCTGCCGGCCGAGCTGTGCCCGGACGACATTCTCGACCTCCTCGAAGTCGACGAAGACTACGAGGGTTGGGTCCCGATTTCGGAGTATTGTGCGGCCGTTTCGATCGAGCCGGGGTGCGTGAGCGGGTTCTCGCTGCATAGCCACCTCGCCGGTCAAGGGATTGCGACGCGCACCAAAGCGCTCGCGCTCGCCGCATATGGAGCGAGCGCGCAGATCGGCGTCACGCAGTTCGACAACCCAGCGATCCGCGTGCACGCGCGCTTCGGACCGATGCAGATTCTGGTGCATCGCCCAACCGTGCACACGCACTCGGAAGACAGCTTCGTCTACCGGCTCGAACTTCCCGACCGTGAAACACTCATTCAGATGGCTGCGGGCGGGCTCGACTTTGGTGTGCCCGATCGGCCCGAAGGCCTGAAATGGCTCTTCGACCCGACCGACGAGCTTCATCATGGTCGTCTGGCATCGCACCTCGACAGCGATGGCAAGGCTTGGATCGTGAGTCCGGGCTGGCGCGGAACGTCCGACGGCTGCGAAATCGACATGATTCTCGGGGAGTGACGATGAAGCATCTCCTTTTGATTGCGCTGGTCCTGATGGCGGCGGCCTGTGGCGACGATGGACCCGAGTGTCGCGACGTCGCACCCGCAGATTTCGACGCAACATCGGGCTGGGAAGCCGCGTCTTACGCCCCTCGCACGACTGAGCTGGGCTGCTATCCTTTCCGCGCGAGCTCGGACGAGACCTTTGGGTCGTTCCTCTCGATGCGCACCGCCGATACAGGCGCAAGCGAGGTGGCGGCCTGTGAATCGCTGCTGACCGCGATCAACTGCGGTACTTACTCGAACGGCAGCGACGAACTTTCGTTCTTCGTTCGCGACGCCGACCGCCTGTCCGTCGATGTAACCGGAAGGCTCCAGGGCCGCGACATCGACACCGTCGTCTACTTCAATCCGTGCCAGCCGGGGTGCCTGTCGTTCGTGTCGCTCGACACGATCAGCGAGCAGGCTCAGAAGATTTGCGACATCCCGTCGCAAGGGCTCGCGCAGTGCCTGTTCCCCGAGTCCGCGCATTCACTCACGCTGTTGCGGGCCGGGCCTGACGGTGTGGAGATTCGTATCGGTGGCGAAGCCCTTCCTGTGCTGGAGCGGCAATGAGACGCGCTCTCGCAGCCTTCCTGCTGCTCGGCGTCGCGGTGCCTGCATCGGCTACCGCGCAGGAAGTCCTGACGCCCGAAGTGACGCTCAAGACCGCGATCGCCGAGAGCCCCAAGTTCGCCGAAGCCGGCCTCGCCGTGCGCGAGGCGGAGCTCGACTTGGAGGCCCAGCGATCGCTTCGGCCGTGGACGCTCGACTCGAACGCCGGATTCCGGCGTGACGAGCAGCCGACGACGGGTGTGATCGAGAACGGAACGCGCACGACCACGAGCTACACTGCAAGCCTGTCGGTACTCAAGCAGTTCGTCTACGGCACCAGCCTGAGCACGCGGCTCGATATCGCGCGCACCACTGCGCAGGTTCCATTTACGGTGCCGGAGCTCGGCATCGAAGAGGTTCAGACGATCGGCCCGAACTACTCGGCTGGCCTGACCGTCGCAGTCTCGCAGCCACTTTGGAAAGGCTTCGGCCGCGAGCTCGGTGAACTACCGCTGGACGTCGCGAAGCAGCAGCAGACGGTCGCGGAGCTCCAGCGAGAGCGCGCAGCACACGACCTTGCCGCGGAGGTACTCGACGCTTACTGGAGCTGGGTACGCGCGTCGTATGACGCACAGTCGCAGCGCGACGCTCTCGAGCGGGCGACGACCCTGAGCGACGCGACGATCGCGCAGATCGAGGCGGGCCAGCTCGCCGAGCTCGAGCGCGACATCGTCGGCCAACGAATGGCCGCGGCGCAGCAGGCGGTGGTGCTCGCCGAAGCGGGAGAACGTGACGCATTCGAGGCGCTCATTGTCGCGATGGGTCTCGACCCGGCGGCCGCTCCGAATTGGGTGCCGCCGGCGGATGTCCCGCCCTGGACCGATGCCGTTCCGGCGGTGGAGCGGCTGATCGAGCGGGCCCGCATGGCCAACCCAGATATCGCGCTGCTCGAGCAAGACCTCAAAGCTTCCGAGCTTCAACTGCGACGCTCCGAGGACCAGACGGACCCACAGCTCGACGCAACCGCCAGCATCACGCAGGCCGGCCTCGACGAGAACATTGGCGGCCCGTTCGCGGACATTGCCGGCCTCGAGTTCACGTCGCTCTTCGTCGGTCTGGTGTTTCGAATGCCGTTCGACAATGGCTTGGCGGAGTATCAGCTCGAAGCCGACGAAGTGGCGATGGAGCGCTCCAAGTTGCGGAAGACTGAAGCCGAGCGGAACATCGACCTGCGCGTTCGTCAGGCGCGGCGGGCGCTCGAGACCCAACGGCGCCGGCTCGAGCTCTCTGAAACGGAAGTCACGCTCGCACGAAAGAACCTCGCGGCGATGCAGGACAAGTTCGATGCTGGACTGGCTTCGCAGCTCGAGGTCATTCAACTCGAAGACGACCTGCAGTCGGCCGAATTGCGCTACACTCAGGCCCGTATCGACTCGCTCAAGGCACAGGTCGCCATGCAGCGAATCACCGGGCAACTGCTCGAGGCCTACGGGCTCGAACTCGAGTAGGAATCGCCCGAGTGGAAGAACGCATCCAATAGGAGCGTTCCTCCTCTCGGCCCAAGCATCGAGCACATGAAACCCAAAGCCGACTTCTTCCTGCCGCGTCTAGCCATTCGTCGACCCGTGACGGTCACGATGGCTCTGCTCGCGAGTATGGTGATCGGCTGGATCGCGTATCAGCGCATCCCGCTTCAGCTCCTGCCGAGCGGTTTCACGCCACCGTTCTTGTACGTCAGCATCCCGACCGTTCCGAGCACGCCGAGCGATATCGAAGCCGACATCGTGCAGCCGGTCGAGTCGATCCTGCGCACCGTTCGCAATGTGAAGACGGTGCGGAGTCGGGCCGAGACCAACAGCGCTGGCTTCTTCGTCGCGTTCGCCGACGGCACCGACATGACCGGTGCGTACAACCAGGTTCGCGACCGGCTCGAGCGGGTGAAGCCCGAGCTGCCGGAGGAGGCCGGTCGCCACATCATCTGGAAGTTCGACCCCGACGAAGACCCGCTGATGTTCATCGGGGCGCGGATCAAGGGCGAGGTGCCAGACAGCGACCATGTGATTGAACACCAGCTGGTGCGCCCGCTCGAACGACTGCCGGAGGTCAGTCGCGTCGACACCATGGGGCTCAACCCGATGGAGATCTTGGTCGAGATCGACGACAAGCGTGCCAACGCGGCAGGCGTGTCGGTGGCCGAGATCATCACGCGGCTGCAGAACGACAACTTCACGATGTCGGCGGGCATCGTCGAGGCCGGCGACTCGCGCTATCCGCTGCGAGTTCTGGGTCGAATCGACGACCTCGAGGACCTGCGCTCGCTGCCGATCGGCGGGGGGATGCGGCTTTCAGACATCGCACGGGTAGACGCGGTGCGGCCTGACCGCGCCGAGATCTATCGGGTCAACGGCGAGCCGGGCTACATCCTCGCCATCTACAAAGAATCCAGCCAGAACACGGTCGCCACGGCAGAGTCGATTCGGGAGGCGCTCAAGCTGCTGGCGCCGCAGCCCGAGAGCGACATCGAGATCGAGGTGTTCTTCGACCAGGGCGAGGTGATCGAGGGGTCGCTTTCGAACCTAACCGAGACGGCTCTCTGGGGTGGCCTGTTCGCCATCATCATTCTGTTCCTCTTCCTACGCCGGGCGCGGATGACCTTCATCACCGCGACGGCGATTCCGCTCAGTCTCTTGATGACCATCACGGTGATGTACTTCACCGATTCGTCGCTGAACGCGCTGAGCCTGATGGGCTTGATGCTGTCGGTGGGCATGGTGGTCGACAACTCCATCGTGGTGACCGAGGCGATTCAGCGAAGGCGAGCCGAGGGCGAGTCGATCTACTCGGCGGCGGCAGGCGGTGCGGCCGAGGTGGGGTTGGCGATCGTCGTCGCGACATCCACGACGATCGTGGTGTTCTTGCCGATGGTGCTGATGTCGGGGAGCGAGACGATCTCGTTCTACCTCGGCAAGATTGGCTACCCGGTGTGTATCGCGCTCGTCGCGAGTCTGGTCGTGTCGCTCATCTTCATCCCGCTCGCGATCACCTGGATGGATACGGACGAACCGCCACCGACCGTGGCGGTGATCGAGTGGATTCAGGATGGCTACGCGCGGGCGCTTCGCTGGTGCCTGGGCCATCGCTCGACCGCAGTCATCGTGGCGATCGGTCTGATGTCGTCCATCGCCATTCCGAACGACGCGATGACGCGCACCGACAAGCTCGAAGCGAACATCAACGACATCCGCATCTTCTTCGACTTCGAGCCTGCCGTGACGTTCGATGAGCGCTACGACCGGCTGAAGAAGTACGAGGAATGGATCGTCGAGAATCACGAGGACCTCGAAGTACGGACGTGGATGACCCGGATGGGGGGCATGTGGGGCCGACCCCAGATGCGACTGTTCCTCGAGGGCGTCGACGACCGAGAGCTCTCGCGAGAAGAGGTCATCGAGAAAATTCGAGAAGGCTTCCCGCACTATTCGGGGAGCGACTGGCGCATCGGATGGAGCGCTCCAGGGACCGACCAGAAGGTCACGGTCGATGTGGAAGGACCCGACCCCGAGCGACTCGGCGAGTTCGCCGAGCTGATCGCCCTTCGGCTGCGAACGCTGGACGGTGCAGACGACGTCATTGTGGGCGAAGACGACGCTCGCGCCCTCGAGCTGCGGTATTTCGTCGAGGAAGAGGCAGCGCAACGGACCGGGGTGAATCCATTGATGATCGGCGGCGCGATCGACTACGCGCTGCGCGGTCGTCGGATTGGCGACGTTCGCTATCAAGAGCGCGACGTTCCGCTCTGGGTGAGGACCGATCCCGTATCCACGCAGTCCAAAGCCGCGCTCGACAATCTCGCGCTCCCAAGCCCGATCGGCGGACCAGGCATTCCGATCGGCGACGTCACGAACACCGAGATCGCCCCGGGCTACAACGAGATCGAGAAGGTCAACGGCCAGACGCGCGTCGAAATCCAGGTGCTGACGACGCGCGAAGACCTGGAGACGCTGGGCGAAGAGATCGACGCGATCCTGTCACAGGTCGAGCTACCGCGCGGATACGGTGTCGCGAAGGGTCAGAGATTCGCCAACCTGCAGTCCGACGCCGAGGACCGAAACTTCGCCCTCTTCATGGCGATCGTCTTCGTGTTCCTTTTGATGGGCGTGCTGTTCGAGTCGTTCGTGCTGCCGTTCGTGATCATCCTCTCGATCCCATTCGCGTTCCTGGGCGTCTATTGGACGCTCTACGTGACCGGTACGCCCTTCGACGTGATGGCCGGCGTCGGTCTGATCATCCTGGTCGGCATCGTCGTGAACAACGCCATCGTGCTCGTAGATAGGGTGAACGTGCTCATCGAGGAGCGTGAGAACCGCGAGGAGGCGTTGATCGAGGCGGGACGAGTGCGCCTTCGGCCCATCGTCATGACGGCCCTCACGACGATTTGCGGCCTCATTCCGATGGCGATCGGTAGTTCCGCCATCGTCGGCGTTCCATATGCTCCGCTAGGCCGCACCGTCATCGGCGGGCTGCTCGCGTCGACGGTGCTCACGCTGTTCGTCGTGCCGATCTTCTACACGCTGATCGACGACCTGCGGAACTTCGTGGTCAGCACCATTCGCGGGCGCTCGTCGGACCTGGTCTAGAACCGACGTGTGCGCACCAGCGAATAGAAGAAGACCAGATTGAAGATGGTGATGAAGAGCGCTTGGCCAGCGTAGATTGCCCACGGCCAAACCCACATCAATGCGACCGAGCCGTAGATGACGATCATGTGCGTGCCGAGCCCAAGGAAGCTCGCCACGCGCATCGTCCCAGCATGGTCGCTACGGTAGGCCTCGAGATCTTCCACCGGCTCAGGTACGGGTGCATCGCCGGCCATCTTGTCCTGCGCCGCGAGCAGCATCTTCACGTAGATGAAGAATCCGACCTTCTCGAAGGTCGTGCCTTCTCGCATTGCGCGCTGATAGTCGGCTTCGACATCTTCCCTCGATTCGCCGCCATCGGCGTTCCCGGGCTGCGTGCGCGCCAGATAGAGCGCCTTGAATCGGTCGTACGAAGCGATCTGGGCCCACTGGTTGATGCCGGCGAACGCGATGAATCCGAAGCCTGCCCAGCCATGCTGGTTCGTCGCCCAGATGGCGAGAATGACGTAGAACGGGACGACCACCATGACGTCGACGAGACCGTCGATGATGCGCCCCATTCGTGTTCCGCCGCCCTTGAATCGAGCGTACTGGCCATCGGCACAGTCGAGGATGACCGACGCGAGGTAGAGGAGCGCGGCGAGGGCCCAGCCCCATCCAGGCAGCGTTTCGGCGATCGCGACCGACCAGAGGACCGCTGCAGCCGACCAGCCGCAGACGAGACTTCCCAGGGTGATTCGATTCGGCGAGAGCGGCAGCGGGGTCGCCACGACCGTCGCCGTGAACAACGCCGCGAGCGGACGGTGCCAATACATGTCGATCGGCTCTTCGACGTCTCGCGACTTGAAGCTCAACAGCGATCGGTATCGTTCTGAGAAGGTCATACGGCTACCGCCCAGGGGTCGGAACACTGATACGAAAAATCGCGCGGAGTACAAACGAAAACACCCCCGGCGGAACTCGCCGGGGGTGTGATTCGAAGCGCATGAAGTCTTACTGCACGGTCACATCGAGGGTGAAGTCGTAGAACGACGTCGATCCGCTCAAGGTACGGTCCATGACGATGAAGACCCGCTCTGCCACGGTCGCCGTGTAGTTGACCGTGCCGCTCGAGCCGATGCTCGAGGTGGCGAGGCAGGTGTTGGCCTGGCTGCAGCTTCCCATGAGGTACATCACCGCGAAGCTCGAAGACGACGTGAAGTTCGCCGTGAGCGTTTCGCCAGCGTTGAGGTCGACCGAGTAGAACCAGTCGGTGCCGGCGCTCACGTCGCCACTTGCGACGGTGCAGGCGCCGCTCGTTCCAACGGGGATCTCGAAGGTGTTCGAGCCCTCGAACGTCTCGGTGACTGACGAACCCGAGGTGAGCGGTTGCGCGTCGACGCAGAGTTCCGCGGTCGGGTTGTCGCACGCCACGTTGGTGCAGGTTCCGTCGCAGCTGTACGGGCGGAAGCCAGTGCCGAACGAGTTGCAGTATTCGAGCGTGACGCCGTCTGCGTTGCAGAACGCTTCGCCCGGATTGCAGACCGGAAGACCGCTAGCGATGTTGACCTCGAAGTTGCCGGACGCGCCGCTCGGTGAGTCGACCACCAGGTAGTAGAGGCCGGCCGTGGTCACGTTGAAGCCGAGTGACGAGTCGCCTCCGCGGGCGGTCGCCTCGCAGGTTCCGAGCATGGTGCAGTCGGTGACGATGTACATCGATGCGTCGAAGTCGGCGTCGAGGAATGCAGTGATGACGTCGCCCGGGCTCGCCTGAATCGCGTAGACAGCGTCTCCGCCGGTGAGCGAACGGCCTGTGCAACCCGACGAGGTCGGGTCGTAGTCGCTGGCGTAATCTTGGATTGCGCCGCGGAACGTGCCGCCGTTGGTCGCGTCGGTCGGAGCCACGCAGGTGTCGTTGGTCGGCGGCGCACAAGCGGTCGTCGCCGGGTCGCAACCAGCCTGGCAGTACTTCACGGTGAAGTCGTCGCCGAAGTCGTTGCACTGTTCGAGGTCGCCCGAGACGGCCCCACAGCTGTTGGTCATAGCCGTGCAGATGGGCTGCGTGACCGAGACGTCGAGCTGGTAGAGGCCGGACGCGGTCGACGAGAAACCGTCGGCGATGATGTAGTAGGTGCCTGCGGTCGGCGCGGCGTACTTCACTTCTTCGATGCCGCCAGAGTCATCGCCGTCGACGCACGATGCTTGAATCATGCTGCAGTCGGTGACGATGTAGACGGCGGAGTCGAAGTCGGCGTCCATTGCGGCGCTGATGATGTCGCCTGGAGCGGCGTTGACGGTGTAGACAGCATCGCCACCGGCGGCCGCAAAGCCGGTGCAGCCCGACGAGGTCGGGTCGTAGTCGTTGGTGAAGTCGTCGATGAGACCGACGAACTGGCCGCCAGCCGTGGCGTCGATTCCCGTCATGCCGCAGGTGTCGTTCGGAACGGGGAAGCAAGCGTTCGTGGACGGGTCGCAGCCCGCGACGCATGGGCGAAGGCTGACTTCGCTACCGATTGCGTCACATGTCGCGACGTCGCCGTTCTGGCAGCTGACCGAGTTCGCAACACAGGTCGGCGGTTCGACGACGATGTCGAGGGTGAAGGAGCCCGTGGTGTTCAGGATTGTATCGACCATCAGGTACAAGGAACCCGACGCCGGAATGGCGACGACCAACTCCTCGGGCTGCGAGAAGGTGTCGCTTCCGTCGAGGCACGAGCTCACGACGTCGGCGCAGTCGGTCACGGCGTAGAGCGAGCCGTTGAAGCTCGAGTTGAGCGTCGCGCGGACGATGTCACCAGGCGTTCCGGCGATCGTGTAGACGGCATCTTGTCCAGCCGCTCCGCGACCGGTGCAACCTGCCGACGTGGTGTCGAAATCGGCCGCATAATCTTCGATGTTCGCCGTGAAGCTACCGCCGAAGCTGGCGTCGATTCCTGGCGAAGCACATGTGTCGTTCGGCGGAGCAGCGCAATCGTTCAGACCGAAGTCACAACCGAAGTTGCAGCTTTCGTTCACGAAGCGGCCGTAAGCGTCACACTGCTGGAGCGTGGAACCGTCGATGCAACCAAGGTTTGTGTTCAGCGCCGCGCAGTCCGGAACGAAGATGTCGACCGTGAAGTCGAACGTGAGCGTGGATGAACCCGTGAGCGCGCGGTCGATGACCAGCGTCACGTCTTCGTCGAGCCCCGAGGTGTTCGTGTAGAAGAGCTCTCCGCCGGTTCCCGAAGGAATTGAGGCGAGGCAGCTGTTCGCGTCGGAGCAGTCACCGAGCAGGTAGGCCATTCCGTACGACGAATTCGAATTGAATTCGACGAGGAGCGACTGACCGGCAGGAATGGTCAGGTCGAAGAACTGGTCCGACCCGACTGCTTCGTCGGTCGAGGCGAAGGTGCAGTTCCCGAACGTGCCGACGCCAGGGTTGAAATCGTTGGTGTTGTTGAACGCGCCGGCCTGGGTTGCCCCGTCAGCGATGGTGACTGCGTCGTAGCAGATGCCGCCGGTCGGGTTGGTGCACTCGGTGGCGCCCGTCAGACAGGTCGTCGAGCAGGTGTACGAAGAAGTGCTGAGTCCAAACTGATCGCAGAACTCGAGCGTCACTCCGTCGCTGGCGCAGGTCGGCGTTCCTGGGGTGCACACGCGCGGCTGAACCGTCACGTCGAGCGTGAACTCACCGGTCGGGCTGGCATCGTCGGAGTCGACGATGATGTAGACCGGACCGGTGGTCTGCGCGACCGTGCGGAACGACGGCGTAAACGCTGCCGACGCGCCGCTGCAGGTGCCTGCGAGGTCGGAGCAGTCGGTCGCTGCGTAGATGACGCCAGAGAAGTTCGCGGTGAGCGAGGCATCGATGACGTCACCGGCAGTGGCGTTCACGACGAACGTCGCGTCTGCTGCGGGCGAGTCCGTCTGCGTGCAGCCGGCTGCGGTAGGATCGTAGTCAGCCGAGAAATCTTCGATGAAGCCGGTGAACTGGCCGCCAGCGGTCACGTCGACCGCTCCGCCGCACACCGAGTTCGTGGGCACGTTACAGACACCGTTGGCGCATCCTGCGGAGCAGTTTCGAGCGTCGTATGCGGTGCCGTTGGTGTTGCAGATTTCGAGCGCGGCGCCATTGCACTGGGTCGTTCCCGGCGTGCAGATTTGCGGCGAGACGTCGATGGTCATCGTCCAGGAGCCGGTTTCGCCGAGAGAGTAGGCGTCGCCGATGATCAGGTACGTACCGTCGCTCGGCACCGTGTAGCTGAGTTCTTCGGCCTCGGTGATTTCGATGTCCACGCCAGCCACGCAGCTTGCAGCCACGTCGCCGCAGCTACGAACGATGTAGATGACGCTGTCGTAGGAGGCGTCGAAAACCGCGTTGATGGTGTCGCCTGCATTCGCCTGAACCGAGAAGACGACGTCTTCGCCTTCCGCACCGTACTCCGCGCAGCTCCCGAATCCAGGGTCGTAGTCGGAGCCGTAGTCCGCAGCAACGCCAGTGAAGACACCGCCGTTCGACGCGTCGATCGGCGCCATGCAGACATCGCCTTCGGTCACGTTGCAGAACTGGGTTTCCGTGGAGCAGCCCTGGTCGCAGTTGACCAAGTCGTAGCCCGTACCGTTCGAACGGCAGACTTCCGCCGCGCCGGTGCCGGTGCAGCGCGATTCGCCCGGCGGGCAGACCACGTCGTTGAGCGTGATGTCGAGCTGATAGGCACCGCGAGTGCCAGGCTGAGCGCCCTGCACGACCACATAGTAGGTTCCCGGCTCGACGAGCGTGTTCAATTCGGCCGGGTTGCCACCGACTTCTGACGAGCAGCCAAGCTCGGTCTGATCGATGAAGCAGAGGGTTCGCAGGCCAACGGAGATGTCGAATGCCCCGCCGGTTGGCGTTGCGCGCGCCGTGAGGAGCTGTCGACGCTCGACTTCCACGACGTAGATGTCTTCGGGGGTTCCGGCTCCATCGACTGCACACGACGAATCGAGTGCGACCGAGCCACCACTCGTGGTGTCTCCCGTGATGGTGCCCATTCGCTCAGGCGCGCTGTCGCATGCCGTCACGATCGAACCGTCGGTGAACGATGCATACAGACCGTAACGGATACCGGCGACGGAGTTGCCAGCCTGGTCGGTGACGACGGCGCGGTAGACGCCGCGGGTCGTTGCGCCGACCTGGTGGGTGATCACGGCGCTGCCGTTGGCCGACATGGTCGAGCCGACCGAAGTGCCGTCGGGCGCGATGAGCTCGAGATTGAGCTCGCCGTTACCGACGTCTTCGAGGTCGAACGAGACAGCGACCACGAGCGTTCCGGTGAAGAGTTCCGATTCCGTCGTGTCGAATGCGAACTGGTCGACGTCGCCATTGCACAGCGAGGCCTCGGCGAAGTTTTGGCCGGTTTCGAACGACAACGTGGTCGCCGAGGCGGAGTCGTCATTGGGTTCGAGCGCGTCCGCTTCGCAGGTGGGAGCGGCGACGCAGGCGGCATCGCGGCACACGCGCGTGCCGTCGCAGTCGACAGCATTGCGGCAGCCCGCCGGGTTCTCCTGGCAGCTGACTGCATTGGTGCCGTCGTAATCGCACAGACGGTTGCCCTCGCACACGGCGCAGGCGTCTTCGGTCGGGGTGCAGGCTCCTTCGATGCAGTAGAAGCCGTTGATGCACTCGGTTCCGTCGACACAAGCGTCGGGGTTGACGCACTCGCCCGAGACCGAGTCGCAGACGCCGCGCGGGCAGTCGATCATGTTGGCGTCGCAGATGTTGTCGGAGCACGTGCCGTTTTCGCAGAACGATCCCGCGAGGCAATCGGTGTCGACCGTGCACATGTCTGGATTCACGCACTGCTGCGTCGCCGGGTCGCACACGCCGAGTTCGCAATCGACGTCGTTGCAGATGGTGGTCGGGTCTTCGCAGGTCTGGCCGTAGCAGAAGAAGCCTTCCGTGCAGTCGACGTCTTGCGTTGCGCGGGTGCAGACATCGGCGTTCACGCATTCACCCGAGTCGGGCGAGCAGACGCCGCGGTCGCAGGTCACGCCGTCGCAGTTGTCGACCACGCAGGTACCGCGGTCACAGGCGTAGCCGGCGAGGCATGCCTCGGAGCCAGTGCAAGTTTCCGGATTGGTGCAGCCTCCGTCGATGCAAAGGCCGCGCTCACAAAGCTGCGTCTCGGAGCAAGGGAGTTGCGGCTCACACGTGCCGTCGACACAGTCGAATCCCGCAGAACAATCATCGTTCTCGGTGCACGCTGCGATCTCTTCCTTTTCAGGTTCGTCGTCGCCGCAGGCAGTCAAACCAAACGCAATCATCGTGATTGCCGCGAACACACGCAGCTTCATCCATCCAGACATCGTATCTCCAAACACTCGTGTTGCGTCGGTCGCGCAAAAGTTCGCGACCGAATTCATACAATTGGCTCATTCGAGCAGTGGCGGTTGTTTACCGGATTGTGCGTATGATCGCAAAACGCGATTGCTGGGCGGCCCTAAGCCCGGAATGGCCAGAGCATCTGCGCCCACAACGTATCGGGGACATCATCGCCTGCACCAAACCGAACCGGTTGCGCGGCAGGCATATAGAATGTGCCAAACAAGAGATCCCATATGGGCAGAATGCCGGCGAAATTCTTGTCGAGGCCCTCTTCTTCCGAGGTGTGGTGCCACCGATGGAACTTCGGCGACACGACGACGTAGCGAAGCGGGCCGAAATCCCACGGAACGTTCGCATGCACGAGCAACGCGACGATTCCGACGAACGGGACGTAGGCCGCCAGGACCTCCGTTGAGAACCCGAGTCCGACGAGCGGAACGGCTTGGACCGCTCGGCCGATGACATCGTTTACGGGGTGGATTCGGACCGCTGAGAACCAGTCCAAGTGTTTCGGGCTGTGATGCACGGCATGAAACTTCCACAGCCTGCTGGTGTGGAACGTGCGGTGCACCCAGTAGCCGACAAAATCGCCCACGACCACCGCGAGGACCATCTGCTGCCAGCCCGGTAACGCGCCAACTGGACCCCACCCGAGCTTCACCGCAGCCTGCAGCTCCTCGACGCTGACGAACAGAAGTAGCGGCAGCGCCAGGACGAGCAGAGAAACCCGCCGAATCGTCACGGTCACGATGGGGTTGAAGAACCAGTAGGCGAGGTCGGTTCGCCATTGCCCTTTCGGACGCTTGGCGCCGGGAAGCGCCGGCCAGAGCCGCTGGACCGCGCCAAAGACGAGCGACAAGACCAGCAGAACGGCGACGAGACCCACGAGCTTCATGACTCATAGGCTATCGACGCGCCCCACCTGCCTCACGTGAAATAGTGTTAAGAGACTACCCGGCGAGCTCGGTCGCCCAGGTCGCGGCGAGAGCGCGCGCGTCTTCGAGGTCTTCGATCGTATCGATCTCGATGAACGAATTCGGAGGCACCGCGACGGTGTAGAACTCGTGGCCATCGGTCATCAGCCGAGCGAAGACGTCTTCGTAGTAGAGGACCTCCCGCTCGTCGTCGGAAAGGGCGCGAAGTCCCGTGATGAGCGGTTCGAACGAGGTCGTGCCAACGACTTGCACGCCGATCGACTCGCCGTGGCAAAACTGTGGCTGGAGCTTCTTGCTCAGTCCGACGACCCGACGGGTGAACCACGGGACGTCGACCGGCTCCATCTGCACCTTCATCTCTTCTTCGCCGAGACGGTGCGCGAGCTGGAGCTCGACCGCGAGAATATTCGGTCGAGGATCGCTGAGGAGGTCGGCGATGAAGCCGTCCTGGCCGAGCAGCACGTCGCCGTCGGCGAGGAGGAACGGTCGAGCACCGCGCTCTTCGGCCGCCATCGCTTCCATCGCGACTCGAAGCGACTCGGCGTTGTTGAACGTGTCGTAGGTCGGGTTTGCCACGAAACGCACTTCGGGGAGGCCGTCCCAACCGTCCAAGCCCGCTTCGAGCGTGTCGGAGAGGTAGCCGGTGACCAGGTAAGCGCGCTCGATCCCATTGTCGCGGAGCTGGCGGAGCAAGCGAATGATCAGAGGGGTTCCACCGATCTCGAGGAGGCACTTCGGCGTGTTTTCGGTCAAAGGCCGCAGTCGCGAACCGGTCCCGGCGACGAGCAACACTGCATCTCGTACGTGCCGCTCTCGGCGCTGAAGTCGTCCCTGAATCTGCTTGGTTTCGTTCGTATTGCTCATCTTCGTGTCCCATTCATGGGTTGAGCCCGATCCGTTTCGAGGCTTCACGGGCGCAACGTAAGGGCATCGCATGACCACGACAGCGCAAATCCGACGAGTCGTCGCATGCGCCAGCGAATGGTGAGATGCGGGATTGAACCGTAGATGTGCACGGCGAATGGTCGAGTTCGGCGCCAACTGGTCGGTATTCTGGGCTGAGTGGTTCGATTTGGGGGTTTAGTGGTCGAATTCACCGGTTGAATGGTTGCCACACCGAAACCCTATTCCTAAACTGAGCATCGATCGGGTGAGAGCACGCGGAGCATCTTCATGACGAACGCACGCATATTCGAAGTTGGACCACGCGACGGCCTGCAGAATGAGTCGATCATTTTGCCGGTCGAGCAGAAGGTCGAGCTGATCCATCGTCTGACCGACGCCGGCCTGCGCGACGTCGAGATCGGTTCGATGGTGCATCCGAAGTGGGTGCCGCAGATGGCCGCGACCGACGAGGTCGCGCAACAGATCGAAAAGAAGGATGGCGTGCGATACTGGGCGTTGGTGCCCAACCGACGTGGGCTCGACCGCGCGCTCGAAGTGGGCCTCTCGCACGTCGCTGTCTTCATGTCGTCGTCCGAGACCCATAACCAACGCAACGTGAACCGGACCATTTCGGAGTCGCTCGAGGCCCTCGAAGAGGTCATCGGGCACGCTGTCGATTCGGGCGCGACCGTTCGCGCTTACATCTCGACGGTGTTCGGCTGCCCATACGAAGGTTCGGTCGACTTCGACCGCGTGCTCGACATCGCCGAGAAGCTGCTCGGGTTTGGCGCGTTCCAGATTTCGCTGGGGGACACGACCGGCATGGGACAGCCGATGCAGGTCAAAGATGGTTGCGCGCGAATCGTGCAGCGCTTCGGATCTGCTGACGCCTTCGCGATCCATCTCCACGACACCCATGGGCTGGGGCTGACGAACGCGTTCGCGGCCTACACCGAAGGCTTCCGCAATTTCGACTCGTCCGTGGGCGGGTTGGGCGGCTGTCCGTATGCACCGGGGGCGCCTGGCAACCTCGGTACCGAGGACCTGCTGAACTTGCTCGATTCGATGGGTGTCGAAAGTGGAGTCGACGCCGACAAGGTTGCCGAAACCTCCGCCTGGCTGGCGGGTTCGATCGGCTTCAAATTGTCATCACGAATCTCGGCGCTCGGCTGATTCAGCCCAGCTCGACCCATCCGTCTGGATATCTCTTCTGCAGCTTGTCGACGTTCTGTTGGAACGTCTCGCCCGGCTCGTCGCGCGGATCGATCGATGCGACGGCGTTGAGGTACTTGCGCGCCGAATCGAGTAGAGCCGGGCGACAATCGCGGAAGGGGCGGCCGTGGAAGACGATCTTCTTCACGAGCTCCGCGCACACGCAGGCCGCGTGGTAGAGCTCATCTTGCCCGCCCGACGGTACGGGGTCGATGCCTTCGATCTCGAGGCACGTCAGCAGCGTATAGGCGTACCAGTAGCCGTCGCCGCACTCGTCTGAGGTAGGCTCGTCATGGATCTCACGGGCCTCTCCCGACATGCCGAGTACGGCATTGGTCAGGAGAGCTTTGCGGGCTTCCTCGCGATCACCGACGAACTTCTCGTCCCAGAAGCGATGCTCCGCAGGAACGGTTCGGCGGCATGCTCGCTGAAACGTGACGCTGTCCATGGTCACAGTCCTTTGTGTTGAATCCCCAGCTCGTCGAGCCACTCGCCAGCGGCCTCTTCCATGTTCTCCACGAGGAGGAACGCGGTCGGTCCCAGGCGGCGTTCGATGTAGGCGTCGGCATCGTCGATGCGGTCGAACACGTCGGCGTCTTCCTTCTTTTCCAGCTCGAGGATGGTGCGGCGCCGCGTAGCGGTAGCTTCGGGCGCTTTCTCGAGATGACTCTTCAGGATGATGTACTGCGACGCGGGTAGTCCGCCGTCGCAGAGCGGTTCGAGGAACGAGACGATTCCGGTGAGTGGGTCATCGAGCCAGCGCTTGCGGATGGCCTTGATGTCGAACTCCCAGAACTCGTGGTCGCCGAGCTCGTCGTCTTGCTTATCTGCAATTCGCGCGAGCTCCTGCTTGGTGACGATGTCCACGTGCATCGGCTTGAACATGACCACGAGGGGATCGACGAAGTCGAACGGAGGTGGAATGTCGCCGAGGTAGTTGATGACCAGGGCGCCTTCGCGCTCGATGAATCGGTCGAGACCTTCGGCTTCTGGAGCCGTGAGGAATGCCGAAGTCGGGCCGAGCGGGAGGATCTGGACTTTCGGGTTGTCCCGGTTTTCGTGCCGCAGCTGGCCGGTGATGAGGTCGAGCTGGTCGGGGTCCGGGTGTCGGATCAACACGCCGTTTGCGTAGATACGTTGGCGGCGGTGCATCCGCTCCCAGTCTTCGAGCTGGAACTGAATCGACTCGGGTACGGGGGTGTGCGAAGCGCCGTTGAGCGTGGCGATGATGTGCTTCGAGTCCGTGCCCTGAGCGTAGCCTCGCTGCACCGTTTCGGTCGTCATGTCGAACGTGGCCACGCGGTCGGAGAGCTTGCGTCGCTCGGCGATGCGGTAGACGTCGAAGATGACTTTCAGCGGGGCGGCGTCGAGGAAGACCATGACTTCTTTGTTGGGCTGAACGACCATGCAGCCGTGCCCGTCGGCTCCCTGTTCGGGAATCTCGAGGTCGGGGTCCATCCCCAGCATGCGCTTTCCGCGCGGCGTGAACCGAACGACAGCGGTGCCATCGCTCGCCTCGCCGATGTCGACCATTCCGGTCCAGGCCATCAGTCGGTGGACGAGGGCGTCGACATATTGGTCGGGGCGCGCGCTCTTTCCGACCGCACCGAGTACGCGCGGCAGGTAGTCCTCATCCAGCATTTGCGCGACTTTGGCGAGGATGGGGACGGAGGTCCACTCGCCGAGCTTCGAGCGTTTGAAGAGTGAGAACACGTATCCACGTGCAGGGATCAGCGGTTCGCCGGTCGCTTCGAACTGCGAGAGCTGCTGCTCTGCGTCGTCGATGCGTTCGGCGAGGTCGGAGGACTTCAGCTCGCTCCAAAACTTGAGGTTGCGAGACGACTCGCCGATGCGCTTGTCGCGCTCCAGCGTGGTCGCGGTGAAGAACGCCTCCATCGCGTCGCCGCTCGCCACGATCGTGTGGCCGCGTTTGCGAACGAGGCCAAGCTCGAGTGCGAATGCGAGGACGTACGCGAGGTAGTCCATCTGGAACGAGTCCGAGAGGTCGAGCTCGTCTGCGGCTTCGCCAACTTGGCCGGGGAGTGTGATTCCACGGGCGAATCGGGCGAGGCTGCGGCGGTTCGGCGTGCCGGATTTGTTCAGGCGCAGGCGTTCGTGGAGGAGCATCGAACTCAGGTGAAGCAGGTTGAGTTCGAGCGACTCTACGGAGCCGGCGCGGGTGAGTTCGACGTCGCCGGCCCATGACGCGGCCGTTTCGACGGCGTCGATCCCATCGAGGGTGCCGAGGGCTTCGACGACGGGCGAAAGCAAAGTGAGGTCGCGCTTGAGGACGGTGTTCGAGTCGTCGAGGAGCGCCTCGATGTCGAGGTCCGCTTCGCCGGGGTTCGGGAGTGGAACGAGTACCCCACTTTCTACGAGCTTGCGGATGATGGCAGCGCTGCCTTCGAATCCTCGGAGGAGCAGATCGCGCCGAATATTCTCGCCGCGGGCCCTCGACTCTTCGTCGAGGAACGATGCGAGGACAGACTTTTCGAGGTCCGTGAGGGCCTCGACCTTGGAAGTGACACCGTCGGCCGCGGCATAGATCGATTCGATGATCGCCGGGTCTTCGGCGTCAGTGACGCCCCACTGGTTCGCGAGGAAGCGCTTCGAAGCAGCGTGGTATCCACGCTCGAATAGTTGCGTCATCTCGTCGGGGTGGAGTGGACCACTGCGAGGTCGGTCGTTTCTTGTCTTCACGACGCCTCCTCGGTGTCTTCTTCTTCAGGCTCTTCTTCTACAAAATCGTCGGCATCGACGAGCTGGCCGAAGACTGGAGGATAGATTCCGCGTGCTCGAAGCCGGTCACGAATCGTCTCCACATGGTGCGCTGGCGCCACGAAACCGCGGTCGCCGAGGCGCTGAAATGGGATGTCGTCGGTCTCGAGTTGAGCGAGCGTTTCTTCGAGTACGGCGGCCGAATCGCACAACATCAGGGCGATGTTGCGGTGTACGACAGGGGTCTCTCTGGCCACGAATGTCCTATCTGTTGGTCGGACGAAATGTCGGCATGGAAGGGTAGGAACGGCGCGTCCAAGTGTCAATCGTGACGCTGTGCGTCGTGACGATTGTGCCATCTCCGAACCCCTTCGGACGCCCAAATCGCAATTCATTCAGCAATACAACATGAACGGTTCAATACATTCAAATGGTATTGATGATTGGCCGCGCCTATCTATCTGCGTGCCGCGCCGCTGTTGTTGTGGTGCGACGCATTGGTTGGATGCACACGGAGAGAGTCATGGCGCGCGCATTGTTCGCTACATTGGTTGGATTGCTGATTCTGACTGGCTGTGAAGGGGTATTGGAGTGCGACATCTGTGGTGAAGACCACGCCACGGAGTCACACGCCGACGACACGATATCGGTTGCCCCGACGGGCAAAGGTGAGACCAGCACGCCGGTCGTCGAGGACGAGATGGACGACAGCTTGCTCCTCGGATTCGTTTCGGAACGACGCAATGCGGGCTTCGAGCGCGTCAACGCGGCGCCCTACCCGTCTGAGGTCAGTTCAAACAAGATCAACGTCTTCGTTTCGTCGTTCGCGGTCGCTGAGTACCTCGAAACGCGGCCAGAACTCGACAGCTCCGAGGGGATGCTGCCTCGAGGTGCCTTCGTCGTTCGCGAAATCGTCGACGAGTCTGGCGAGGTCTCCAAGCTCACGGCGATCTATCGTGGACCGCGCGGTTACAATCCCGAGAGCGGCGACTTCTGGTTCGCCGTAGCGGATCCAGATGGCAATCCGGCCACGCGAGAAGACGGAACAAAGATGGTCGGAGCTCTACAAAGCTGCTCGGGATGCCACGCCGGCCGCGCCCAAGCGGACTACCTCTTCGGTGTTCCAGACGATTTCCGCGACCCGGCGTTCTTCCACCCTGCAACACAGGACCCAGAGCCGGAGCCCCAACCCACACAGCCCGATCCCATTCGTATCGAAGGCCTGGAGCTGGTGAACGTCGAGAGCGAATTGAGCCGGCCTCAGGTCGGTCGACTCCCGGCGTTCGAGGCGCTCCCCGGGCAAGTGGTTGTCGTGGCGCGAGATGCCGACCGTTCGACCTTCGAGGCTTACTGGGGACCTCTCCCGGCGGAAGTGGTCTTCATCAATATGGGAGGAACCGGCAGCTTCGGCGCGCCGATCATCAATGGTGGCGAGCACTGGCAGCTCCGCGATGCAGCTGGCACCGTGCTCTCGGAACCGACGCCGATCGGTGACGCCGGCAACTCGTACCGTCTCGAGGGCGCTGAATGGACGACCGGCCTGCCGAGTGATGCGACCCCCGGCTCCTCGAACACCGCGGGCGACTCTACCCAGATCACGGAATGGTCCGACGCCGACGACTACCATGTCGAGTTCGTCGAACTTCGCATCGGGCAGCGCTGAATTCCAAAGTCAGTTGCGCTTGTCCTGATGCCGTTCGCCGCGCTATGAGCGGGCACGAACCGCGTGTGAGAAGGACAACATGAGCGCACCGAATTTTCAGGACATCATTCTCAAGCTCCAGCGTTTCTGGGCGGACCAAGGCTGCGTCATTCAGCAGCCGTGGGACGTCGAGAAGGGAGCAGGCACCTACAACTCCGCCACGTTCTTGCGCGCCCTCGGGCCGGAACCGTGGAACGTCGCCTACGTCGAGCCGTGCCGCCGCCCCACCGATGGCCGCTACGGTGAGAACCCCAACCGACTCGGGGCGTACTACCAATTTCAGGTGCTCCTGAAGCCGAGCCCCGACAATGTGCTCGAACTCTACTGGGAGTCGTTGCGCGAGATCGGAATCGACCCGAACGCGCATGACCTGCGCCTCGTCGAAGACGACTGGGAGCAGCCCACGCTCGGCGCATGGGGCCTTGGCTGGGAAGTTTGGATCGACGGCATGGAAGCCACGCAGTTCACCTACTTCCAGCAGGTCGGTGGCATCGAGCTCGACCCGATTCCGGCCGAGATCACCTACGGCCTCGAGCGTATCGCGACGTACCTGCAGAACGTCGACTCCGTGTTCGACCTCGAATGGGCGCCCGGCGTGAGCTACCGCCAGATTCGTCACCAGGAAGAGGTGGAGTTCTCGACCTTCCACTTCGAGGAAGCCGCAGACGAGTTGCACTTCCGCTGGTTCGACGAATTCGAGGCGGAGGCCAAGCGCCTGATGGAGAAAGGGCTCGTTCTGCCCGCCTACGACTACATCATGAAGGCGAGCCACACGTTCAACGTGCTCGACGCGCGAGGCGCCATCTCGGTGACCGAGCGCGCGAAGTTCATCGGTCGAATTCGCGGCCTCGCCCGCGGCATCGCCAAGAGCTACCTGGGCAAGCGGGCCGACCTCGGTTTCCCGCTGCTCCCCGAAGATCAGCACGACGCCTACGCGCACTACTTCCCTGCAGATGAGGAGGCGGTCTGATGGAACTCGTATTCGAAATTGGATGTGAAGACTTGCCCGCCCGCTTCGTTGGCCCAGCGCTCGATCAGCTGCACGACATGTTCGTCGCGGCCTGTAGCGAGCAGCGCATCGGGTTCGAATCGGCCGAGATCCTCGGAACTCCTCGCCGACTCGCCCTGCTCGTGAAGGGGCTGGCCGAGACGCAAGAGGACCTGAGCGAAGAGCGAACCGGCCCTCCGGTGCGCGCGGCATTCCGCGACGGTGAGCCGACGAAGGCCGCCGAGGGGTTCGCGCGAGGTCAGGGTGTTGCGGTCGAAGACCTCTACACCGTGGAGACCGAAAAAGGTGAGTACGTCGCCGCGAAAGTATTCGAAGCAGGCTCACCGACGCGCGATCTGCTGCCGGAAATCCTCGATGACTGCGTTTCGAAGATCACGTTCCAGAAGTCGATGCGATGGGGCACGTTCAAGCCCGCATTTGCTCGACCGGTGCGGTGGATCGTCGCGGTGCTCGACGGCGAAGTGGTTCCGGTTTCGTTCGCCAACGTGAAGAGCGGTCGCGCGACGCGTGGGCACCGTTTCGTCGGCGCCGCGAATGTCGAGATCGACAACATCGAGAGCTACAAGTCGCAGCTGGCCGCCGAGCACGTGGTGCTCGACCCGGCCGCACGCCGTGCACGAATCGTCGAGCTGCTCGCTGAGAAAGCTGGCCCGACCGGCGGCACGTGCGTCGATGACCCGGAGCTGATCGACGAAGTCGTGAACCTCGTCGAGGAGCCGCACGCCGTACTCTTGGAGTACTCCGAAGACTATCTGGAGCTTCCAGACGAAGTGCTCGTGTCGTCCATGCGTAAGCACCAGCGCTACTTCGCCGTGCAGAAAGGTGACTCGCTGACCAACGCGTGCGTAATCATCTACAACACGCCGGTGCCCGACCCTACGGTCGTGCGTGACGGCAATCACCGCGTGCTCAAGGCGCGTTTGGACGACGCCCGATTCTTCTGGGACCAGGACCTCAAGCAGCCGCTCGAAGCGTTCAACGCCCGACTCGAGTCGGTCACGTGGCTGCAGCAGGTCGGATCGATGGCTCAGCGGAGCGCGCGCATCGCTGCACTCGCCAACACGATCGCGACGAAGCTCGAGCTCGGCGACCAGGTCGCTGCCCACGCTCGGCGCGCTGGCGCTCTGGCCAAGGCCGACCTCGTGACGGCGATGGTGAACGAATTCACCGACCTGCAGGGCGTGATGGGGCGTGAGTACGCGAAAAAAGCAGGCGAGCCGAAAGAGGTCGCGATTGCGATCTTCGAGCAGTATCTGCCACGGGGCGTCGACGACGTTCTGCCGCAGACCGACGCCGGCGCATGCGTTGCGCTCGCCGAGAAGCTGGATGCACTGGTCGGGTGCTTCGGGATTGGCCTTGTGCCGACGTCGACGGCCGACCCATACGCGCTACGACGTGCCTCGATCGGCGTGCTCAAGATTCTGCAGGACCGTGGATACGGCGTTTCGCTCGCCGAGCTGATCGACCTGGCTCGCGGTACGTACGAAGCGCTCGATGCTGGCGTGCTCGAGGCGGACGCTGAAGAGTCGAAGGCGAAGCTGCTGGCGTTCTTCCAGACACGTCTGGAGAACCAGCTCGAGCAGGAGTACCCGGCCGAAGTGGTCGCCGCCGTGTTGGCACGCGGCCTCGACGACGTGCTGAGCGTCGCCGACCGCGTCGAAGCGCTCGCTGGCATTCGAGACGAGGATGACTTCGAGCCGCTGGCGGCTGGATTCAAGCGGGTGGTGAACATCCTTCGAAAGCAGGCAAGCGAGTTCGACGCGGCGGATCTGAAGGTGGACGCGTCGGTGCTGGTCGAATCGCAAGAGAAGGCGCTGTGGGAGGCTCACAACGCTGCGCAGACCAAGATGGAAGCGGCACTCGAGGCCCGTGACTGGGCAGCGGCGTGTCAGGCACTCATCGAGCTGAAGCAGCCGGTCGACGACTTCTTCGATCACGTGATGGTGATGACCGACGACGAAGCTCTGAAGCGGAATCGACTGGCGCTGTTGTTCGCATTGCAGTCGCTGTTCTTCCGGGTTGCCGACCTGTCGGTGATCAGCTCGTAGGCTGGCGCGAGTCTGCGTAGAAATGAAGAAGGCGGAGCGGCGATGTCGCGGCTCCGCATTTGTGTTGTGAAAGACCTGCACCTGATGGTCGGGTTGGCGGCGTCGTCAAGTCACAAGCGGCTAGACCACTCGCTCGCGCCTTGCTAGGTTCCGGCCGTTATTGCTGTGAATGAAAAGCGCTGGAGAGATCCAATGTTCAAGAAAGTACTCGTCGCCAACCGAGGCGAGATTGCGGTGCGCGTGATGCGCACGTTGCGCGAGATGGGGATCAAGACGGTCGCCATCTTCAGCGAGCCGGACCGCGAAGCGCTCCACGTACGTACGGCTGACGAAGCCTACTGCGTGGGACCCGCCGCCAGTTCCGAGAGCTACCTCGTCATCGAGAAGATTATTGCGGTCGCCAAAGAGACGGGCGCCGACGCGATTCACCCGGGATATGGATTCCTGAGCGAGCGCGCGCCGTTCGCCAAGGCCTGCAAAGAAGCGGGAATCACGTTCATCGGACCGGAGCCGCACGCCATCGAAGTGATGGGCGAGAAGACGACGGCTCGCCAGTTGATGGCGAAGGCCGACGTGCCGCTGGTTCCGGGCAACAAAGAAGCGATCGAAGACCCGCACGCGGCGCTCGAGATTGCGAAAGAGATGAAGTTCCCCGTGCTGATCAAAGCTGCCGCAGGCGGTGGTGGTAAGGGGATGCGCCGGGTCGACGACCCGAGCGAATTCGTCGCGGCGTTCGAAGGCGCACGGCGCGAGGCGCTGAACGCATTCGGAAACGGCGACGTTTACGTCGAGAAGTACGTCGTGAACCCGAAGCACGTGGAGTTCCAGGTGCTGGCGGACAAGCACGGCAACGTGGTGCACCTGTTCGAGCGCGACTGCTCGGTGCAGCGTCGGCACCAGAAGATCATCGAGGAGACGCCCTGCCCCACCCTGCTCGAAGAGACGCGACAGCGCATGGGTGAAGTGGCGGTCGCTGCGGCGAAGGCTGTGGACTACGTGGGTGCCGGAACGATCGAGTTCCTGCTCGACGTCGAGCAGAACTTCTACTTCCTCGAGATGAACACTCGCCTGCAGGTCGAGCACCCCATCACCGAGATGATCACCGGGATGGACCTTGTGCGCTGGCAGGTCGAGATTGCCGCCGGCAAGAAACTTCCGTTTACGCAGGACGACATTACTCGCCGCGGACACTCGATCGAGGCCCGTCTGTACGCGGAAGACCCCGACGAGAACTTCATGCCGAGTCCGGGCCTTCTCGAGCACATCAGCGCGCCGCAGGGGCCGTGGGTTCGAGAAGACACGGGCGTCTACAGCGGTGCCACGGTGCCGGTGCACTACGACCCGATGATTTCGAAGCTGATCGTGTGGGCCGAAGATCGCGACGCTGCGATTGGACGTATGAAGCGAGCGCTCGAAGATTACGTCGTGGCGGGCATCAAGACGAACCGTAGCTTCCTGGTGGAATGCTTGGAGCAGCCGGCGTTTCAGGGTGGGAAATACGACACCGAGTTCGTGCCGAAGATGATGGAAGAGCGGGATCCGACGGAGCGTCCGGAGGATGTCGAGTTGGCTCGTCTTGCTGCGGTCATCGCCGCGAACCTGCGCGACGAGGCGGTCGAAGCGTCGGCCGGTTCGAAATCGAGCGGCCCCTCGACGGGCGGCGTGAATCCATGGAAGCAGGCTGGCCGATTCCGTGCGCTTGGTCGCAACTAAGGAGTTCAAAATGACTACTCGAAACTTCTATGTGTTGGATGGTGAGGACGAACTTGCCTACTCGGTCACGCGGCGTAAGGACGGCGGATTTTCGGTCGTGAAGCCCGATGGGGCGACGGTCGAGCTGGACGCTTTTCGCCCCGATGCGGGTGCACTACACCTGCTGGTTGGCGGCGCGTCTCACGACGTCGACGTGCGCGAGCGCGGTGGTGTTTTCGCTGTGTCGCTTCGCGATGCGACGCATCACATCGACGTGCTCAACGAGCGCGAAAAGCGAATGGCGGTGGCCGGAGTCGGCGCCCGCGGCGCTGGCGGCCCGGAGCTCACGAGTCCGATGGCCGGAAAGGTGGTGGCTGTGGAGGTCTCCGAAGGCGACTCCGTCGAGACCGGCCAGACGGTCGTGATCGTCGAGGCAATGAAGATGGAGAACACCCTCAAGGCTCACAAAGATGGCGTGATTGCACGGATTGCCGTCGAAGCTGGTCAGGCGGTTGAGATTGGTGATGTCCTCGTCGAGATCGAGGACGCATAGACGAGGCTGCAGATGTCGGACGAATTCGAGAAAGAACTCGCTGAAGCGCATGAGAAGTGGCGGTCGCAAGTCTTGGACCCGCTGCTCGAGAAGTATGGCAAACGGCGCGAATCGTTCGAACTGACGGACGGTACGGAGGTCGACGATCTCTACGGTCCGTGGAACACGAGCGCGGTCGACTACGCTTCGGACCTGGGGTTCCCGGGTCAGTATCCGTACACGCGCGGCGTGCAGCCCACGATGTACCGGGGGCGATTCTGGACGATGCGTCAGTACGCTGGCTTCGGTAACGCGGCTCAGTCGAACGAGCGCTATCGCTACCTCCTCGAAAACGGCACGACAGGTCTGTCGGTGGCCTTCGACCTGCCCACCCAGATGGGCTACGACAGCGATTCGCCGCGGGCTCGCGGTGAAGTTGGGAAGGTCGGTGTGGCGATCGATTCGATCGCCGACATGGAGACCCTGTTCGACCAGATCCCGCTCGACAAAGTCTCGACGTCGATGACCATCAACTCGACGGCGTCGATTCTGCTCGCGCTCTACATCGCGGTCGCCGAAGCGCAAGGTGTGCCGAGCAACAAGCTCCGCGGGACGATTCAGAACGACCTGCTCAAGGAGTACATCGCGCGCGGCACGTATATCTTCCCGCCGCGGCCTTCGATGCGCATCATCACCGACATCTTCGGGTACTGCCGAACCGACGTGCCGAAGTGGAACACGGTTTCGATCAGCGGCTACCACATTCGCGAGGCGGGCAGCACCGCGGTGCAAGAGGTCGGATTCACGCTGGCCAACGGCATCGCCTATGTGGACGCGGCTCTCCAAGCGGGCCTCGACGTCGACGATTTCGCGCCGCGGCTTTCGTTCTTCTTCAACGTGCACAACAACTTCCTCGAAGAGGTCGCCAAGTTCCGTGCGGCGCGGCGACTGTGGGCGCGAATCATGAAGGAGCGGTTTGGAGCCAAGCGGTCGAAGTCGATGCAGCTTCGGTTCCACAGCCAGACGGCTGGCTCGACGCTGACGGCGCAGCAGCCGCAGGTAAACGTGGTCCGCGTGGCGCTGCAGGCGATGGCCTCGGTGATGGGTGGAACCCAGTCGCTCCACACAAACTCGTGGGACGAAGCGCTCGGCCTGCCTACCGAGGACGCGGTGCGTTTGGCACTGCGCACGCAACAGGTCATCGCGTACGAGAGCGGTGTTGCCGACCAGGTTGACCCGCTTGCGGGTTCTTACGTCATCGAAGAGCTGACGAATCAGATCGAAGCCGGAGCCCGAGACTACATCGAGCGCATCGACGAGATGGGCGGAGCGGTCGCTGGCATTGAGAACGGCTTCCAGCAGTCTGAGATTCAGGAGGCCGCGTACCAGGCGCAACTCGCCGTGGAGCGCGAGTCGTCCATCATCGTGGGCGTGAACGACTTCCAGATGGATGAAGCGGCGCCGACCGACCTGATGAAGATCGACGAAGAGGTGGAGCGAGAGCAGCGTGAGCGGCTGACGGCGTTCAAAGCGTCGCGCTCGACGAGCGACGTCGACGCTGCGCGCGCATCCCTGAAGCAGGCCGCAGAGGGGAGCGACAACCTGATGCCGCACATCCTCCACGCAGTGAAGAACAAGGTGACGCTCGGCGAGATCTCCGACACGCTCCGGGGTGTCTTCGGCGAGTACGTCGAAAACGTCGTCATCTGAGCCAACAGCGCGGGGCAAGCGGTCGTGACGCAGCGCGTTGAAAAAACGTTGTTGTGTGCGTATGTTCCGCGCGCTGCCGGTTTGTGATCCTTCCTTACAACGAGATCGATATGGCTAAGCGCGACGGAGTTCGTTTTCTGAATGGTGTTTTCAAGAAGGCACTCATTCTGGAGAACCCCTCGAAAGAACTCGACAAATTGCTCGAGGAGCAAGGAATCGAGGCTGATCGTTTGCCTGAGAGCGCGACGCTTGATCGTGAGCAGATCATCGAGCGACTGCGCGAGGGCCAGCACGATTTGATCTTCAAGCGCAGCCGCTTCGAGGTTGACGAAGAAGTGCTTCAGGCGTCGGAGAACCTCGCGGCGGTGATGCTCTGCTGCATCGGCGACGACTCGGTCGACAAGGAGGCATGCGCTCGTGAAGGCGTGCTCGTGATGAACGACCCGGTTTCGAACGGTCGCTCGGTCGTCGAGATGGTGTTCGGCGAGATGATCTGCATGGCTCGCCGAATCTTCCACGCCGTGGAGCGAACGCGCGAGAGCGAGTGGACCAAGGACAATCACCAGCGCTACGAGATCATGGGCAAGAACCTGTCGATCATCGGGCTGGGGAACATCGGTAAGGCGGTCGCTCAGATGGCGCAGACGTTTGGGATGAACGTCTACTTCTACGACAACAAGGAAGTTGCGCAGGAGGTCGGAACGACGTTGGGTTGGCGTCAGTGCAAGTCGGTCGACGAGGCGTTCCGAGTGGCGGACTTCGTGACGGTGCACGTTTCGGCGGAGGATTACCGCGGGCGGAGCAACAAGGACCTTCTGACGTACCATCACTTCTCGCAGCTCGGAGCCGATCGCGGCGACAACTGCCCGAAGATTTTCATCAACGCTGCACGCGGTTTCCTGTTCGAACCCGAAGATCTGAAACGCGCAGTGAAGGATGGCCACATCAGCTACGCGTCGGTCGACGTCTTTCCGGAAGAGCCGGGTTCGAAGTCGGATGTTTGGGAGAACCCCTACAGCGACTTTTCGGAGATTGTGGGTACGCCCCACATTGGTGCGGCGACCCAAGAGGCGCAGCCACGGATTGGGCGCAAGATGGCTCACACGACGCAGCTCTTCAATTGCTACGGTTCGGTGCGTGACACGGTGTTCAGCCCGGGGAACAACATCGGAGTCGAGGGATCGGAGCCGCGCTACATCTTGACGGTCGTGCACTCGGATGCGCGAGGAACCAAGAAGGCAGTGTCCGACGCCATCTTCGACGCGGAGCTCAACAACCTCGAGTCGAGCCACCGGGACTTCACGAAGTACGGTATCGCCTACGACATCAGCGCCATCGACCAAGCGCTCACCGAGGATCAGCTCTCGGCGCTAGTGGAGAACGCGCGTCAGATCTCCGGCGACTCGGCGGCGATTCGCGCTGTCCGACTGATCGAGGTTGGCAAGACAGCATGCGGCTGATCGTCGATCTCTATCGTTGATTCCCGATGCTGCGGTGTGTATATACTCATACAGCACGCGTTAGACGCCTCTCGCAAGAGGTGTCTCGCGAACGTCCACCGAGGGTGGACACCGGCCGCGAAGCGGCTCCCCGAAGCGATGAAACTTTGGAGAACACTCACCGGTCTTAGAGACCGCTGAGGACGTGTAGCGTCGCAATGCGACGACTCGTACGGCGAAAAGCCGCAACACCATCACGTCAGGGAACGCGACAAGGCCTTCCCACCACGCACAGCATATGTGGCGCACTGCGCCTGATTGAAGGGCACCGCGGATGGTCGCGTGGCGCTCTCTGTATTGAGGAGACCATGAGCGAAGAGAATCAGTCACAAGGTTCGGGCCGTAAGCGGCGCCGTCGACGACGTCGTCGCGGCAAAGGTGGCGGAAGCAACAACAACAGCGGCCGAAAGAACAGCGGGCGAAAGAGCGGACGCAAAAGCGGACGCAATAGCGGACGCAAATCGAATCGTCGTCGCCGAAGCGGACGGAAGAACTCCGGAAACCGCGGAAGCGGGCGAGGCAGCAGCCGCAAGAACAAAGCGAAGCGCGAGAAGTTCGGTGGGCGAGAGCCAGTCGCCGAATTCGAGCGCCGCACCGGTCCACTGCCGTTGACCCCGTTCGAGCTCTTCGTGAGCTACTACATGGGCGTCACCGACGATAACCGGTACAGCAAGCCATCCATGGGCGCGACCGCACGACGGTTCAACATCGAACCCGAAGATGTCGAGCAAGCGCTGCGCAACTGCGGCATGGACAAGCACACGCTGCGCGACGTCGACTTCGACATGTCCCTGGCACAGCTCGACATTCGAGTCGCGCCAGAAGGCATCGACAAGCGCGAAATCGCGAAGACCCTTTTCGAAGAATTCGTCGAGCTCAATCCGCACTTCGTCGACATGAACGAAGACGAGATTTGTCAGGCGATCGACGTCGACCTCGAAGAGGAATGACGTCGGGCGTCGGTCGAAGTTGACAGTCGATCGGCGCGATCACTACGCTCTTTGCGAACAGACCCCACGCGGACGATTGCTATGTCGGATCATGACGAAACCGAAGAGCCTCAGGGCGAGTCACCCTATGGCGAGCCTCAAGAGCGCGAACGCCCGCTGATCTTGGTCGCCGATGACGACCCCGAGATTCGCAAGGTGCTCGAAGCGTTCTTCGAAGACCAAGACTGCGACCTCATCGAAAGCGGCGACGGCGCAGACGCGCTCGAGAACATCATCGTCTACAAGCCCAACCTGGTTGTGCTCGACGTGATGATGCCCGAGCTCAACGGCTGGCAAATCTGCAAGTACGTGAAGTCGCGCGACGAATACGAAGACGTGGGCATCATCATGCTCACGGCCATCGGCCCGGTGAACAACGAGCTCACCTCGCCTCTGTTCGGCGCCGACGACTACATCGACAAGCCGTTCGAATTCGACGAGCTCGAGTTCAAGGTCCGTAAGGTTCTTGCGGACAAGAAGGCGCCGCAGTCGGGCGCCGAAGCGGACGAGTAATCCTGCCTACAATTCCTTGAGCAGCGCCTTCGCCTTCTTGTGCGAATCGTCGCTGCTCGGAGTCATCGACATGATGGTCCGGCAAAGCTTCGCGGCCTTGTTCGGGTCGGTCTTACGTTCGTTTGCAGCCTGAACGTAGAGCGACTTGGCCTTGCGCGAGAGCGCGCTGTTGAGCTCGCGCAGTTCGCGCGAGCTCGAGTCGTAGTTCTTCGCATCTTTGGCGTACTTGAAGGCCCCGCTGAAGTCGCCGGAATCCAACTTGTCCGAGCCCAGCTTCGCCTTGGCACCAGCAATCTTCTTCCCCAACTCGGAGCTGAAGTAGCCGTTGGACGCGACCGCTTTGTCGATGCGACGAGCGGCGATGAGCTGCTTCTCTGCGGTGGACCAACTCCCCGACGAGTAGGCGCTATTGCCTGAATCGTAGGCGGCCTTGAAGTTCTTGATCTCCTTGGCGGTCTTCGACGCTCGAGACGCCCACGTGCCGTCGGAGCTCGACGCCTTGTCGTTGAAGAAGCTGATGGCCTCCGAGAACTTCTTGTTCCGGTAGAGCGAGTAGCCCTTGGTGAAGTTCACGATCGTGGTGGAACCCGAGCCCGAGCTGGATCCGCCCGACGGCTCGATGCCAAAGCCCCAATCGTCGTCATCCTCCACCTTTCGCTTCGGCCGACGTCGAGTGGTCTTCTTTTCCGACTTGGCTGCGACGGGCTGCTCTTGAGCCTTCTCTTTGGCCTCCGCGATGCGTTCTTCCAGGCTGGTCGCGCCCTCGTGTTCGGGAACGATCTCGCGGATCTCGGCGATCTTCTCTTCGGCGAGCTCGAGGTCGTCGCGACCGAACGCGGCGGAGGCTTGCGTATAGAGTTCTTCGACCGTGAGCTTCTTGTTCTCGCGCAGGAGTCGCTGGCCGTCGTCGTAGTAGACCGATTCGCGGGGGATCTCGGAGACCATCTCGACCGCTCTCGAGCGTTCGCCTTCGTCGAGGAGGTCACGAGCTTCGCCGAGCACGCGCTTGAAGCCGCGTTCATTTGCGATTCGTTCGAGCTGCGCGTCGACTCCGGCGATCTCGGAGTCCATCATCCGTGCTTTTTGGAAGCTGCGTTCGGCGGCGTCCCACTTGCGGTTCTTAACTGCCTCGACGCCCTCGAGATAGAGCGACGACGCCGTAATTCCGCCTTCAGCGACGGTCTCGGCCGGCGTGCTGTTCTTCTGTTTCTGAATCCAGAGGAAGCCCACACCGAGGATGATGAACACACTCACGACCGCCGCAGCGAGCGCGATTTTGGTCATGACCGACGTGCCTCCGTCTCTTCCGGGCGCGACCATCTCGACCGACGGCGGACCGGCCACCTGCGCGTGCATGGGGCCTGGGCCCGTCTGAAGCGCTGCGGCCGGGATGATGCGTCGGTTCGTCGGAGGTGGAACGTTGGAGCCGGCCACGACGAACTGGAACACACTCTTACCGGCTTCGAATCGGTCGCCGTGGAAGATGTCCCCTTCGCGGATGCGAGTGCCGTTGAGGGCAGTACCGTTGATCGACTGAAGGTCTCGCAACAGGTAGGTGCCGTCGCCGTTGTTGACGATCTCGAGGTGTTGTCGAGACATCGCGACGTCGGCCACGCAAATGGTGTTGTTCGTGGCTCGACCGAGCGTATTGCGCAGATTGTTCACGAAGAACTCTTGGCCTGCGCACGGTCCTTCGAGCACGTGGATGCGAGCTGTCTGCGGCTCGTTCGTAAACGGCGAGTCGAGCAGTTCGGTTTTCTCGGCCGGGAACTCGCCGGCACCAGATGGTTGTGCGCCGTCGGCGAGGATGGGTGCCGGAAGAGCGGCTGGTTCGACGCCGTGCGTGGCCGGGTCGAAATTTGAGAATCCGAAGCTGCCGGGGTTGGTCGGCGTCGGAGCGATTAGTTCCGGTGCAGGTTCTTCGTCGAACGAATCTTTGGGCTCGTCAGGGATGATCGGTTCTGGCAGCTCGGCGGACTGTGAAGATTGCATCCACGCAGGCTGCGGGATTGGCATCTCCATCGGAACACCGAGCTCGGTCTTGTCTTCTTCGTCGAGCATGTCTTGAAGACTCATGCCGACTTCGGTCTTGTCGTCGGCATCGAAGTCGCTCATGTCGACGGAGCTTTCGTCGAGGCCCTTCTGGTCTTCGGGGAATTCGAGCGGCGATGGAGCTACGTTGGTCTTTTCGGAGTCGAATTCGCCGAGGTCAGCGAACGGATCGTCGTCGCCAAGATCGGAGAAGGCGTCGTCGCCTGCGTCAGCGATAGCGACCGGTCGATGTGGTGGTTCGTCGTGTGCGGGTTCCGACGGGGCGGCCAGCCCGGGCGCCATCTGAGTCTTTTCGCTCGCAAAGTCGTCGTCGGGCGAGGGGCCTTCGGACGAGATACCGGCATTGTCGATGGCATCATTGAGCGAACTGACGTTCAGCCCAAGGAGCGTGTGTCGCCCTTGGCGCGGCGGCGGTGGGTCGGGCTTTGGCAAAGACGGAGGCCCGCCCGATGGGCGTTCGGGGGTCTTGCTGAGCGGTGGTGGAAGTCGAGGAACCTTGGGCGCTTCGGCGTCGGGGTCGACCTTCGGCCCGGTGCCGAAGATCGAGTCGAAGTCGACGTCTCCGAGGTCGAGATCGTCCCCAATACCACCCGACGGGCGAGGGACGCTCATTCCAGAGGCGTCGCTCTCGTCGGGCTTCTCTGAACCTCCGGCGTCCCCCCCATTGGGGAATCCGTCGTCGGAATTGGACATCGATCCTCGCTCGCGATTTGCGCAGAAAATGCTGCCCCGAGGATATCCCCACACCGGGGGAGGGTCAACAAATCCAAGGGTTATCCGAGCCAGCCTTCAGGGATTTCCGGGCTGCTTGCAGTCATGCTCTCGTCGAATGGTAACCGAAACTCGATCGTAGTTCCGACACCTGGCTCGGAATCGACGCGCATCGTGCCGCCGTGTTCATGAACAATGTTTTGGGTGAGGGCTAATCCGAGGCCAGACCCTTTTTCTTTGGTCGTGAAGAAGGGGGTGAGGATCTCTTCGAGCTGTTCGGCCGGGATTCCTGGTCCGGAATCCGTGACAGAAATCACGCGCTCGGGCCCATCTTCTGCGATCGAGACACGAATCTCGCCAGGCTCCGACATGGCTTGATACGCGTTCCGAATCACGTTGATCACAGCGCGTCGAATCCGTGTTCGGTCGACGGTCAGTTCGGCGCCGTCTTCCACTTCGAACGACAGAGTAGCTCCGGCGTCGACCACTTCGCCGTGCATGAGCTCTTGAATCTCGGAAGCAAACTCGGTCGCCTGAAATCGCTCGAGGTCGAGCGGAACTTCGCGAGCGAAGTCGAGAAAGTCGGTGACGACGCGTTCGAGGTAGCCGAGCTCGCGCTGAATCTTTCCGACCTTGTCGAGCTTGTCGTGTTTGTCCGGGTCGTCGCCGGCGCGGATGTCTTCCTCGAGCAATCCGCAGAAGAGTTCCATGCCGCCAAGCGGATTGCGGACTTCGTGTGCAATTCCGCTCAGCATCATCTGCATCTGATGGTCGCGGTTTCGAACGTCTCGCCGCATTTCGTCGAAGGTGTGGGCCAAAAAGGCGATCTCGTCGCCGTTGGGGTCGGCGTCTGGCGGGGCGATCGATTCGTCCCATTCTCCTCGCCCCAGCCTGCGCGCCTCGTCGACCAGGCGATTGACCGGGCGCGTGATGCGGCGCGCGAACAGGGTTCCCGCGAAGATGACGCCCAGCAGTCCGAGTACCCCGATGAACGATAGTGCCGTCGAGAACTCGGTGAGCACGTCAAAGTACTCTGCCGACCCCTCGACCCCGATCGCTGCGATCGTCTCGCCTTCCAACGAAATGGGCGCGTAGCCAATCTTGTAGCGGGTGCCGTCGTCGGCCGTGAACAACACCGAGCGCGCGGTCGCGCCCTCTTCGAACGTACGCTTGAGTTCGATCTGATCGGCTTCGAGGGCGTAGAGGCGGTCGCCGAAACGCACGGTTTCGTCGGTATCGACGAGGGACGTTTGAGACTCGTCGAAGATGTAGATTCGGCGGACACCGGTGCGGTCGCGGGTGGCCTGAAGGCGTTCGCGGAAGTTCTCGATGGTGCGTGTTTTGTCGGCGTCGAGTCGGGCCAGCTGCTTCGCCTCGAACCCGTCCGACATTTCGGCCGAGATGGCCTGACCGATGGCGACGAGCCGAGAACCGAGCTCATCTTCGAGGCCGCGACTACCCGCGAAGTAGGCGAGTCCGCCGTAGACCACCACGAGGAGCAGGGTCGGGATGACAAAGACCGCGAGGACTTTGGCCATCAATGATTGTCGGAGAGCCTTCATGGTGGGCTTGGAGCTGGGCGACCGAACAAACGAGACCCTAGAAGTGTTACATCTGTAGCGAGGCGCCTGTCGACCGTGGCGTATTGTCGATCGCGCGCCGACTGTGCTACTTTTCGTAACATCTCACTCCCGAAAAATTTCGGAGTTTAGCCGCATGAAACGTTCGACCATAACCCTCATCGCGACCTGTTTTTCGGCACTCATGTTGATGGGGTGCGCGCCCGATCCCAACGAAGTTTGCGCCAACATGGAGAAGGTCTTCAAGGTGAGCCCTGACCAGCCGCCATTCTTGAAGAGCCGCAGTGACTGCGTGGAGTCGTTTGAGCGCAAGAAGTCTCGCCGTGGCGTGAACAGCTATCGTCGCGAGGCCGAGTGCTTGCTCGCCGCGACCCGCCCCTACGAGATGAATCAGTGCATGGAAAAAGAGTCGTTCCTGCGCAAGTGATTCAAGCGTCGGCGTCTTCGTCTTCGATCTCGTACTTGTCGAGCTTGTAGTAGAGCGCACTGGGTTTGATCCCGAGCATGCGCGCCGTCTCGGTCTTCACGCCGTTTGCCTTTCGATAGGCTCGCAGAATCAGCTGCTTTTCGAGGTCGTCCAGGATCTCGGGTAGCGGACGATCCCCCTGCGGAAGCATCAAAGAATCCCCATCTGAACGCCCGGTGATCACGGGCGGCAGGTCTTCGAGCACGATCGTGTCGCGGTCGGCAAAGACCATCGCGTGCTCAATGACGTTCTCGAGTTCGCGAACGTTCCCAGGCCATCGATACTGCTTGAGCGCTTCCATCGCCGACGGCGAGAGGCGTGCGACGTCTTTGCGCGTGCGCTTGTGCAGTTTCTCGATGAAGTGGTCCACGAGCGAGGGGATGTCTTGCAGACGTTCTCGCAGCGGCGGAAGCGTGATCGGGATGATGTGAAGGCGGTAGTAGAGGTCCTCGCGGAAGTTGCCAGCTTCAACTTCTTCCTTGAGGTCCTTGTTGGTGGCGGTGATCACGCGCACCGAAACGCTGATGGTTTCCTCGCCACCGACGCGTTCGAACTCACGCTCCTGAAGCACTCGCAGAAGCTTGAGCTGCGTGCTCTGGCCGATGTCTCCAATCTCATCGAGGAAGATCGTGCCGCCGTCGGCGAGCTCGAACCGACCGAGCTTGCGCCGAGACGCTCCGGTGAACGCGCCCTTCTCGTGGCCGAAGAGTTCCGACTCGAGGAGTGACTCGGCGAGTGCCGAGCAGTTCACTTTCACGAACGGTCCGTCGCGACGCGGGGATTGGTCGTGAATCGCTCGAGCTACCAGCTCCTTTCCTGTCCCCGACTCGCCATAGACGTGGACGGTGCTGTCCGTGCGGGCGACCTTTTCGATGCGAGCAAACACGCGGTCCATCGCATCGGATCCGCCGACGATGTCGAGGTCGTAGTCCTGCGCCGCGTCGGCGCGGAGCATGTCGTTCTCCTGGCTCAACCGCTCGGTCTTGGCGCGCTGCTCGCCGACCTCGAGGGCCTTCTGAACTTTGGAGCGGAGCAGGTCGGGCGGGAACGGCTTGGGGATGAAGTCGTATGCCCCGTGTTGCATCGCATCGACGGCCTTCTCGATGGAGCCAAACGCGGTCACGATCATGACCAGCGCGTCGGAGTCCTTCTCGAGGATGGTCTTCAGCAGCGTCATGCCGTCCATGCCGTCCATCTTCAGGTCGGAAATGACGAGGTCCGGCTTCTCTTCTTCCCACAGCTTGAGGCCGAGAACGCCCCCAGGAGCATCGATCGTGTCGTGCCCCATACGCTTGACGACCTGCACGATTCCTTCGCGCAAGGTGTTGTTGTCTTCGACGACGAGAACTTTGGCCATGATCCGCCTCTTTGGTGATGACACGCCGTTTGTAGCGAGGAAGCGGTCGTAGGTCTAGCTCGGGGCTTGCCTCGACCACGAGCCGTGGTCCAAACTCGTGGTAGCAAACTTCCACAATTGGAGAGGCAATATGCCACGGCGAGTGATCGGGTTGGTTCTGGCGGTTTCATTGGCGGCGTGCGGCGGTGGCGGTGCCGGAGCAGCATCAGACGATCCCTCGGGAGGGACGGCCGGAGGAGAACAAGGTTCGTCGGCCGAAACGGCGGAAGAGTCGGGGGCAGAGCTCGAGCTTGCCAGCGCGAGCGCGAAGGTAACCTGGCTCGACTGGGGCGACGGCGACCGCATGCTCGTTGGGTTTTCGAATGGCAGCTTCGCGGCGATCGATCCGGCGACTTCGCGCTACGAGTACTACAAGGTGACCAAGAACGACTTCCCGATCGAGGCGATCGCGCCGTCGGGCAACTTTGCGCTGATTGGCTCAACCCCGCCTGCAGTGCTGGCGAAAGACGGCACCGCGGTGCTCCAGATGAACCCGGTGAAGAACTACTCCGGTGCTAGTTTCGCTCGAGACAACCTCGGCATCTATGTGTCCGACCACGACGGCAACGTGCGCATCTGGGGGCAGGAGCACTCCTTCGAAGACGAGCTGAGCAAGGAGAAGCTGGAAGACTATCTGAACCGGCAGGCACCCGACTTCAAGGTACAGTTCGCGCCGCTGGAAGGTCCGCTGAACATGACGACCGACGGAGTGCTGTTGATCGGCGCAAAGGACGGCACGATCTCGATGTGGAGCATGCAGAAGGTGAGCAGCTCCAAGCGCATCATGAAGCTCGATGCGCCGGTGGAGCGCTTCGATGCCGCCGGCGGCGTGATTGTCGCGACATCCACGGAAGGCCAGCTCAAGGTCGGCACCCTGGATCCGCCGAGCTACAAGGCTTGGAGCCGCGAAGCGAAGGCAGACTTCGCCGATGTCTCCAACCTGCTCACCGACCAGTTCGTGTCGCAGACGGGCTCGACTGTGGCGCTGCGCGATGTGGAATCGGGTGACGCAGTGTGGTCGGTGGAGTTGCCTGGCTCGAAAGCGTGCGGGGTCGCCGTATCCGCAAACGCGCGACGAATCGCCGCATGCGTGGACGACAACATCGTGGTGCTCGACGCCGAGAACGGGCAGGCCCGAAGCCACGCCTGGCATACCGGGTCCGGCATCGGGTGGAAGACGCCCGGCGGAAAGGACATCTCGCCCTAGACGAAGTCGCGGCGCGCGGTGAGGACCGCTCGAATCTCACGATCGAGGCGGTCCGCCGTGAACGGCTTGTGGAGGAAGGCGAGGTTCGGCAAGTCTTCCTCGAGCCCGGCCATCGACACTTCCGAACGGCCCGACGTGAGCACCACGCACACATCGAGATTCTCGCCTCGAAGGCGCCGGACAAAATCGAAGCCGTCACCACCCAACGACACAAGTTCGGCGACCATGACGTCGCATTCGACACCCGACTGAAGCAGCGCAAACGCTTCGTTTGGCGTCGTCGCGGCGGTCACCTCGTGGCCCATTCGGCGTAGCTCGTCGCTCAACAGCTCGCGGAGCAGTTCGCTCGAGTCGACCACCATGACGTTGATCGGCGATGGCAGCGGACGTGCGGTGGTTTTCCGTGTTGGTGTTGGCACCTGTCCCAGCCTGTCTACCGGGAGGAAAATCTCGATCCGAGTGCCTACCCGGTCGCGAGACGTGATGATCATGTGCCCACCGAGATTTCGCACGATGGCGTGGGCCGTCGGGAGGCCGAGCCCCATCGATTCGAGTGGTCGCGTGGTGAAGAAGGGCTCCACGACGTGTTCCAAGATCTCTTCGGAGATACCGTCTCCATCGTCGGCGATGCGGAGCACGAGGTAGTGGCCCTCGCCGAGGACCTCGTCGAGCTGGTCGTGTTCGGACACTACTCGTTCGGTGGTCTCGACGAGCACGATGCCGCCGGTCCGCGACGCAGTCGCGGCGTTCTCGAGCAGCTCGGTTAGAACGAGCTCGAGCTGGTCGCGGTCGAGAGTGACTTTGGGGAGCCCCGGGGTGAGGCGCGGTACGAACTCGACCGGGAGGTGGGCGCAGCGCTCCATCGCCTCCCACGCGATGACGTTTGCGTCGGTCAGGGCGGGTTGCGAGAGCGGTCGCCCCTCCAGCGTGATCAGCCGACGCGTGAGCGCGATTGCCTTTCGATTGAGGCGCTCCAAGCGCTGGAACTCGGGTGCGGTCGACGGGATCTCGGCTCGGTCGCGCAGCGCGTCCGTCGCGAGGGTGTAGGCCATGACGATGTTGTTGTATTCGCGGCCGAGCGTCGCGGCGAGCTCGCCGAGTGACTGCAGTCGCTCCTCGCGTTCCTGGCGGCGATTGCGGCGGTGGCGTTCGGTCACGTCTCGAACACTGATGATTGCTCGGCCCGTTCCGCTGCCGTCTGGGTCGAGGCGCGAGTGCACCGATATCTCAAGTCGAATGACCGTTCCGTCGCGGCGTAGGCCGTCGATCTCGTAGTGGTGCTCCAGATTCTGGCCCGCAATTCGGTTCTGGCGACGCTGTCGAACTTCTTCGCGGTGATTGTTGGCGACGAGCTGGAATCCGTCGGTGCCGATCAGCTCGGAGGCTTCCCAGCCCGTGATGCGGGTCATGGCATGGTTGACCCACTGAATTCGCTCGTCGACGAAGACCGCGATTCCGTTGCCAAGATCGTCGAGGGAGTCGAGCAGGAGGGAGTCGATTCCGGGGATTTTTGGGCTCGACGGCTCGCGATGCGATTCGACCTCGGTGGCGATCGAGACGATGACGAGCTCGGTGTCGACCGAGGTACGGAAGAGCCACGTGACCGATTCACCGCGTTCGATTCCGCGGTTCGGTCGCAGTTCTTGAGAATGAGTGGCCTCGTATGGACCGAGGTTCTCCCAGGCGGTGAGGAAGCGCGTGCGGTCCGCTGGTTCGATGAGTCGGTAGGTGGGCTCACCCGAGAAGCTCTCGTGGTGGCCGCGGAAGTACTGGGCCCACGCTTGGTTCACCTGTTGCACGACGCCGTCGAGAGTGACGATGGCGTGGGGCATGCGCGAACGATGCAGCTCTTCGAACTTGTGGATGCTCACGATTCGTCGCCTCGTGCCTGTGCGAACGCAGCGACGAGTTCTTCTTCGCCGCGAACTTGCTGGAGTTCCGCGTCGGGAGTGCCGTCGTTGGCGAGTCGGACGACCGTGCGGAACTGCTGTTTGTAGCGGCGACAACCGGAGCAGATCATCGAGTGGACCACGATGCCAATGTTGGTGAACGGCGAGGTCCGGCCTTCCATGTGGTCGGTGAGGGCGCTCGTGTATTCTTGGCAGGTCATCACGATGAAACCTCCGTGAGTCGTCGCTCGAGGCTACGCCGGACAGATGCTCGTGCTCGGTGGAGGATGACACGAACGTTTCCGTCGTCGATCTTAAGCATCTCAGCCACCTCTGAGGTGTTCAAGCCTTCGACATCACGAAGGCGCATGACTGCGCTTTGCGCTTCGGGGAGAGCGTCGATGAGTTCGAAGACGATCTCTACGAGTTGCTTTCGTTCGGCGTCGATTTCGGGGTTCATTCCCCACTGGGCGGGCGGTTCGGTCCAGTGGCCCTTGCGGAAACGGTCGGACTCAGCCTCGCTCAAGTCGGCTCGAGCTTCTTCGGAGAGTGAACTCCAGACGGTCTGTCGGGCGTCCCGAGTCGCTCGCTTGCGCGCGATGTTGGCGAGGATTGCGAAGATCCAACCCTTGAGCGACGAGCGGCCTTCGAACTTGTCGAGTTGTTTGATCACGGCGAGCCACGTCTCCTGGACCACCTCTTCGGCGGTTCCATCGTCGGCGACGAATCGCCGAGCAAAGTGGCGCAAGGCGCGGTCGTGTCGTCGAACGAGCGTGCGGAACGCTTCGGCGTCGCCGCCGCGCAGCCGGTCGAGCAAGTCATCGCTGTGGATGATCGCAAACATGGCGTGGAGGTATCACGGTCCCACGATTGGCGGCAATTCGTGGTCATGCTGCGAGCTCGGGATAGTGTCGGCTGAGGTTGACGCGGAGGAAGTCGCGAGCGCGGTGCAAGCGGGTCTTTGCGCCACCGATCGAGAGCCCGAGGGCTTCGCCGAGCTCCTCCATCGTGAGGCCGCGGAACTCGCGGAGTTCGATGATTTGTCGGTACTTTGGAGCGAGTTGTTCGATCGCGTTGAGGATGTGCTCGCCGAGCTGGCGGTCGGCGTACGCTTTGTCTGGGCTGACGACGAAGCCGGCGAAAGAAGCATCGTCCGCGGGGGCGTCGAAGTCGCCCGCTTCGGGCGCGACAGCTTCGAGCGCGACTTCTCGTCGGCGCTTGTTTTTGCGCAGGTGCATGAGTGCCGCGTTGTAGACGACGCGATTCGCCCAGCTCGAGAACGACCCGCGGCCGTGGAACGAATCGATCTTCGAGAAGATGCTCAGAAAGGCGACCTGCACGACGTCGTTGGCGGCGGCCTCGTCTTTGACCACGCTCATCGCAAGCCTGAAGAAGGTCCGCTCGTGTCGTTCGAGGAGCAGGTTCCAGGCGGTGGTGCTTCCCGCGGCGGCGGCGTCGACGAGGTCGGCGTCGCTCCAGCTCGAGGTGATTTGAGGGGTAATGTGATTCGCAACCATGACGGGCTCCTATTGGAAGCGGCGGGCACGTGGCCCGACGCGGTACAATAGGGAGTCCCGTGAGGGTGCGGATCCGTTACAAACTTTCTTTGAGAAAGTTTGTTCAGATGAACGGCATCGAGCTCGAGGCGAGGTAGAGCGCGCCGCCGATGATGACGACGATGAGCGTGATGCGTGCGAGGTAGACGACAGCGGCGATGGTCCGGTCGAAGGCTTCGACGGAGAGTTCGTCGTACTTTTCGGTGAGGTACTCGAGGCGTTCTTCGAGGCGACCGGTCTCTTCGCCGATACCGATGTGCTGGCAGACTTCCTCGGGGAGTCCGGGGATGGTGCCCATGGCGGAGTCGAGCGGGTAGCCGGCTTCGATGGCGTCGAGTGCCTGTGCGGTTCGGCCGTAGATGAAGGGCGAGTCGGCTGCTTCGGCGGCGAGCTCGACGCTGCGGTACATGTCGAGGCCGCTGGTGAGCGACTGCTTGAAGTAGCGGCAGAAGGTCGAAACCGACGAGAGACGGCTGGCGGTCGAGATGATCGGGAGACGGATCCAGATGCCGCGGATTGCCGAACGCGCGGAGAATTCGACCGGCAGGTTGATCCAGACGTAGAAGAGGATACCGACGATCGAGGCCGCGGTGAGCGACTGGAGCGCGCCGATGTAGAGGGCTTCCATGATGGCGCCCTTCACCTCTTTGGCGTCGGCCTGCATGCCTGCGATGAAGACCGACGGGAAGATGATACCGCCGAGGAGGACGAGGATGAACACCTCGACCATGCCGAAGAAGACGCGCTTCTTCTGCTTCAAGCGGTGGGAGTAGATGCGCCCGAGCTGTTTGAAGGTCTGCGGGAGTGCCGCTTGCTCTTCTGCGACGAGCACGAGCTTACGTGCGGGTGCGTCGAGCAGGCCCAACCGCGCGAACGCCTCGCCAAGCTGGTCGCCTTGGTCGAGCACGGCGTATCGAAGCCGCGCGACCATCTTGGCGTCGAGCTTCTGACGCTCCATGAAATCAAAAATTCGCGCGTACCCCGCGCCAGTTTCGAGTCCGTCGGCGAAGAGTTGGCACATTTTCGATGCATCCTGGTCGGTGATGTACGTGGAGTACTCACGGACGATGGGCTTGGAGTAAAGCCCTTGCGAATCGTTCATGCCGGATGCATCGTAATTGGAGTGATGGCCAGCCATCTTCGGCTCCAAGACTTTGAGTGTGGAGATTGCTATCGTTACTGTATCAAAAAAGGTGGTTGGGCGTCAGCCTGATCGCTACCGGCACGAAAGATCCGTATGTTCGCCACGGAACGGACCGAACTAAGTACGAGAGGGATGCATGGAAGCGAAGCAGGACAAGATGGTCGCGCTGATGCGCGAAATCCTACAAGACGACTACGTCGAACTCGCGGTCAAACGCTACACGCACGAAGAAGACCTCGAGACGGGTTCTTCGCAGATCACCTGCATGCTGCAAGGCATGAACGGCGATCCGACGACGGTGGAGGGTCAGGGAGTCGGCCTGATCGATGCGCTGTTCAGCGGTCTGCGTGACCGGCTCGCGTCGGACTATCCCTCGCTTCAATCGATCCGATTTTCGCAGTTCGACATCACGGGCTTGATCGCCACCGAAGAGCAGAGCTCGACGGAGTCGATGGCGAAGGCAACCGTGGGTATTCTCAACAGTGAGGGGCAGGAGTTCATCTTCCAGTCGACCGCGCCGTCGATTTCGCGCGCTGGAATCGAGGCGACGCTGAACGCGGCCGCCTACTTCGTGAACTCCGAGCGAACCTACGTTCGCCTCCACGAGATCCTCGAGCACTATCGTAGCGAAGGTCGCACCGACCTGGTCGACAAATACACCGAACTTATGTCACGGGTGGTCGAGAACACGTCGTACTCCGAAGTCGTCGAGAAGATTCGCTCCCAAATGTAGGTCCGACATGACCGACCGCCTGCCGGCGGTTTGCTTGGCCGCGATGGCGCTGCTTGCCGCGGGCTGCAACCTAGACCTCGATACCGAGGAGTTTCCGTACCGCGTGCCGCTCGTCATCGACGACGACAGCGGCAACAACGGAGTTGTACCCGACGCGAACAACACGACGACCACGCCCGACATGGGGATGGAAGAGGACATGGCGCCCGCGGGCACACCCGTGCTGATGTTCACGGAGATCCTGATCAACACGTCGATCATGGACAGCAGCGTCGCGCTCGGCGAGCTCGGCGAGTTCATCGAAGTGAAGAACGTTGGCGACGGACCGGCCGACCCTCGCGCAATCTCGATGCGTCTCACCAACATCGACAACGAAACGAGCGGAGACATCTTCGTCGCCACCGCTGTGTCGCAGGAACAACTCGAGATCATTCGGGGACTGCGCCAGGTCGAGCCGGGCGAATACTTCGTTTTTGTCCGCCACACGACGACCGACGTGCCGGTGATGGACGTGCTCGACCCGGGCAAGGGCTACGATTTCGGACGGTATGGCGAAGGAGTGCCCCTCTCGAATTCCGACGAGCGGGTCCTCGAGCTGCGATACAACGATGGTGAAAACATCATCACTGCCGACCGGCTGCGCTATCGCAATGGCAACCTCATCGCGGCCAATGGCGACGCGGGCGACTCACTCGCCTACCCCGAAGATGTGTCGTTGACGGTGCGTCCCGATTCGGAACAGCCCGACCAAAACGATACGCCCGCGGGCTGGTGCCTCTCAGCCGATACGTTCGGCGAGAGCATCGTGCTCGGAAGCCCGGGCACCGCAGGCACCTGCCAGTAGTTATCGGACGCGGAAGCGGACCGAGCCAAGCCCCGCGATATCTGCCTGAAGTGCGTCTCCGGCCTCAATCGGAGTGACCGGACCGAGGGCACCTGAAAGCACCACAGATCCGGCGGGAATCCCCTGCCCCATCGACCCGAGCTGGTTCGCAAGCCACGCAACCGCATTGACCGGGTTGTCGAGGCAGGCTGCGCCGGCACCAGTCGAGACGATGCGCCCGTTCTTGCGAAGCGCCAGGCCGGCCGTGCGAAGGCGAACCGAATCGAGCGGTACCGGTCGCGTGCCGAGCACGAACATGCCCGACGAAGCGTTGTCGGCCACGGTGTCTTCGAACGTGATCTTCCAGTCGGCGATGCGCGAGCCGATGATCTCGATGGCCGGCAATACGGCCTCGGTAGCGGCGAGCACTTGAGCGGTGCCCACACCGGGCCCCGAGAGGTCCTTCTTGAGCACGAAGGCAATCTCACCCTCGGCGCGCGGCTGAAGCAGCTCAGAGGCGTCGAGGACGCCCCCATCGGCAATCTCCATCGTATCGAGGAGCGTGCCGAAGTCGGGCTGATCGACCCCAAGCCACTCCTGGATGGCGTGGCTCGTCAGGCCGACTTTGTAGCCCACCACGCGCGCGCCAGCGGCGATGTGCTTGTCGATGTTGGCCTGCTGGATCGCGTAAGCGGATTCGACCGAAAGCTCGTGGTTCTCGGTGAGTGGCGCGCAAGGCGTGCGCGACGCCTGTGCGTTCCAAAGTTGTTCGGCGAGTGCGGTGATGTCGGCCATGGTTCGCAATCTCAAGCGAGGAGTAGGCTCCCTAAGTAGAGCGCCCAGTAGATGATGACGAAGAATGTCGGAATTCGAGCGTGCTGCAAGCTGCGATTCTTGGCGACCATCACGGTCAGAAACGTCGCGCCGACCCCGAGTGGCGTACTCATGTAGATGCCGAGGCCGAGCGACTGCGCGAGCCAGCCGCCGGTGACCACTTCGGCGATGAGCGTGGCAAACGCGATCGCTCCAGCGGCGATGGAGGCGGCGCTCAAGACGGTCCAGCCGTCGTGCTCGGTGAGCGGGGTATGCTTGACCTTCTCGTACTGCTGCGGCGGTTCCATCGGCTGCTCTTCTTCTGAGGGACTATCGTTCGTCATGGAAAGATGCCCTCGAAGTAGAATTGGCGCATGCGCTTGAAGGTGACGGCGCCGAATACATTGACGGCGACTCCGACGAGCACGAGCGCCTTGAAGAGCGGCGTGAAAGGCTTTCGTCCGACGGCGAGCAGAATGGTCAGGTAGACCATGTAGTCGAGGCTGAAGCGGTAGCCGAACTGCTCGTAGCCGGTGTTTTGATACATCAGGTGAAGCACGGCGACGATGAGCACGGTCGCCCAGCAGATGCGGTGCCAGAACTTGTCGGCCGCGGACTCGCGGGGCTTTGGCCAGATGAGCCAGATGAGCGCTGGGGTGGTGACGAGCAGGCTCATGCCGTGCTTGCTCACCTGCACGTAGGGCGCGGTGCTCGAGATGTTCGGCATGAGCGTGAACATCGCCGAGAGGTTCTTGCTCAAGAAGTGCGCGTTGAAGAGTCCGTGCTGCTGGATTCGGGCAAGCCGGCCTTCGGCCAGGTAGGTGTGGCCGAACTCGGTGAACGAATCGAAGCGCAGGTGATTCATGTACATCAGCCCTATGCCAACGATGAGGCATGGGACGCTGAAGACAGCCGCCTTGATGATGGCGCGCTTGAGCGCGTCGCCGCGGGCGAAGCGGCCTCCCGGGAAGAAGCAGAACGCGTAGAAGAAGACAGCCGTAAAGACGAGCGGGGTCCGCGTTGCGAACGCACAGGCGAGGAAGATGCCGGCGAGGAGCGGGTGCTTCGCGTCGATGGCGAACCACACGTACAGGAGCGCGAAGGTCACGCCGACGACGAGCGCGGTGAACCAGACCTGGCCGAGGATCGAGCACCAGAAGTGAACCGACCCGAAGGCGAACATGGCGGTGAGCCAGAGGTTGTCGGAGCGTGAGCGGCCGCTGCGTCCTCCCCTCGAGAGGCGCTCGAGCAGGAGGAAGAGGAGCGCGATGTTGAGTGCGGCGAAGAGGATCGTGAAGAGGACGTCGTTGACCTCGTACGGAGACACTGCGGCGAGCGGCATCATGAGGAACGCCGGGCCCGGCGGGAAGCTCACGAAGTAGCGACGGTCGCGCTTTGCGCCGCGCAGCTCGCGGGGTTCCAAGATCATGCGATTGCCGTCGAGGAGTCGGAACTCCCCGGACGCACGCCCGACCCAATTGCCACGAACGACCTCGCCCGACTTGAGCGTAATCTCGGCGTAGCTCGCCCAGTCATTGCGATGAGGTGGTTTTCGTTCGAGCTGAAAAGGTTCGAGTTCGGCACGGCGTGCGGCTGCTTCGTCGCTGCCGAGCGCGGCCGAAATCATGCTGTTGTACGTGGTCGCGAGATACGCGAAATGCGGGTCGGGACTCGGACCTTTGACGCGCTCGCCGGCGAATAGTGCGTAGACGACGAAGGTGAGCACGAACAGGCCGAGCGCCCACTTCCATCCGGCACGGACGGTGTCGAAAGCGGAGTCTTCTCGGAGCGTCTCCTCGGGGCGCGTGTCGCGGTCGAGGAGTTCGTATGGGAATCCGGGTTTATGCATGTCGGCAGAAAAGCCACGAGCCCGGCTTGGAGGCCGGGCTCGTGAAGTGCGACAAGTTCGGCGGTTTGCTTAGAACTTGTACGAAGCGTTGAGCAGGCTGAAGAGGCCTGGCGACGAGCCGCTGATGAAGTCGGGACCCGAGGTCACGAACGGCGTCTGGAAGGTGCCGTTGAGTTCGAAGTTGCCAAGGCGGACGCCAACACCAGCCGACCAGAGGTACTCGTAGTAGGTCGCGCCAATTTCTTGGTTCGACGTGTTCTGGAGGTTGCCGGTGTAGCTGTAGTTCTGCGAGCCGAAGTAGAAGCGCGATGCGAGGCCCGAGCGGAATGCCAGCCACTCCCAGAGGTAGTGCTCAATCGCGAGCTTGAAGCCCGGAAGGAGGATACCGGTGGTCGAGATGGATTCGTCGCCGTCGACGCCGTCGTAGGACGAGGTGCCGAAGCCGACGGTTCCGTATGCGGCAACCGTGGTGTCGTCAGGAAGTTCGTAGACCGGACCAGCACCTGCTTCGAGGAAGAAGTTGCTGGACGAGAAGCTGGTCACGTCAGCGACGGTCGGGTTGTTTGCCAGTGCGCCGAACTCGTTGTCGAACGATGCCGAGTTGACGTGAAGGACACCGAGCACACCGAGCGAGACTTTGTCTTGCAGCGGGATGATCGAGCGGCCCGAGAGGCTGAGCGAAGGAAGGACTCCGCCGCCATCGCTGTAGTTCGGGGTCGGCTGGTTGGTCTCGAAGTTGTTCGAGTAGAAGCCGAGGCCGAGCTCGAGGTTGAGGTCGAGCTTGAAGTCGCCGGTCATCGAGTAGCCAGCGACGAGGTTGACGACGGTCGTGTTCCACGAGGTGGTTTCGATGACGTCGCCGACCGCGAGGGTGCGGACGCTAGCGCCGTTCTGGCCGACCGAGAGTCGAGCGCCGAGGGCGTTGTCGGGGCCGAGACCGAATCCGAAGAGGAGGTCGATCATGGGCAGCGGGTGGAGGAAGTCTCCAGGTGCTGCGCCGTTGGGCGAACCGGTGGGAACAGCGTTGAACGTAGATGCCGGGGTGGGCAGTCCATGGCCAAAGTAGCCCCAGGTGGAGCGACGGCTGTTCGAGTAGAGCTGGAGGTCGCCGGCACCGAGGAACTGCCCCGGGGTCGCGCCGAGCTGGTCTTCACGGTGAACGCCGATGCCCATGGCGAATCCGTCCTGTCCGAAGAGCAGGAGGGCGCCACCGTTCATCGAGTTGTCGCCGAGCGGAACGAGCGAGTTTTCTTCGACGTTGCCGAGGAATCCGGACGTGCCGCCGTTCGCCGGTGCGCCGCCGTTTTGGACGTCGGGCTGCGGCTGAGGAGTCGAGCCCTGGCCTGCGCTCGCACCCAGTACTGCTCCGAGATCGACGCCTGGGGCGTAGTCGAAGCTGACCAGGTTGCGGTAGTCGAGCGTCAGCTGCGGGTACATGTAGACGTCGTCCTGATCCGTGATCAGGAGGTTGCCGGCGAGACTCGAGCGACGATCAGCGTGCGCCTCCTCGATGTCGGCAACGGTCGTGACCATGCCGGCCGCCAGGGCAATCATGAGAAGTCGCGATACGGGGGTGCGCATGGGATTCCTCCGTGGAAACCTACTTGAGCTTTCGAATACGTGTTGGAGCTAAAAGTGCTGCACTAGTTCATTGCAAGGCGGTCATACACCAGATGTAGGGGGTGCGCAACGAATCGACGGGTTCTTTCAGGTTGTTTCAGAAGGGTCGCCAAAACGAGAAAACCCGCGCCCCCAAAAGGGGAGCGCGGGTTTGATTCGTATCGGTCCAATCCGAAGGCTCAGTTTGCGGATGCCGGCGGGGTGTCGGGCTCGCCTTCTGCGGCTTCCTCAACTTCTTCCGCTGCTTCTTCAACTTCTTCAGCGGCACCTTCGACGGCTTCTTCAGCACCTTCGGCGGCCTCCTCGGCCCCTTCAGCTGCTTCTTCAGCCACGGCTTCCGCCGACGTCGCACCGCCTTCTTCTGCGGGCTTGCTTTCACACGCGGTCATGAGTGCGACCGAGAAAAGGCCGATTGCCAAGAGTTTCAAGACTTTCATGGGATACTCCCCTTTCGGTTACGGGACTTGCGGATGTTAGGTCGTCGTTGTGTGCCCGGTCAACCAGACTCAAGCCTCCCGTAGGCTCAACGTACCTGTTCGAGGGTCGGCCCGGGTCACCTCCAGAAGGAGTTTGTCACCGAGTTCGACCTCCTGCTTGAGACCTGTGATCGCACGATAGCCGTAATCGGTCAAAAAGACTGTCGCTCGCTTTCCGTCCGAACGATGGTCGATGACTTCTGCACGCAGCGGCTCGCGGACCTGTCCCAGCAACCAGACCATCCAGTAATCCTGACTTCGCCGCTCGACTTCGCGCGCTTCGTAGAGCGCTCGATCCACGATGCCGAGCAGCTCTACGAGCTGATCTTCGTCGTACGGCAGTTCTTCGCCACGCAGGTGCGCCTTGATTTGGCGCTGCGCGACGAGGTCGGTGTACCGGCGAATCGGACTCGTGATCTGTGCGTACCCCGCAACCCCCAACCCCGAGTGCTCGCCGGAGTGGGTGGTTGTGACCGACTTGCGCATCCGCTTGATGCGGGCGAGCTCGCGGGCTGGGCCGGCGGGGATGGCGAGTATCTCGGGATCGTCGACATCGCCGTCAGGTGGGTCTTGCACGCGATAGAAGACCGGAATTTCGTGGCGCGTGCAGTAGTCCGCCGCGGCAACGTTGGTTGCAATCATCAGTTCGCCGACGAGCGCGCGAGCCGGGCTTCCGTCGAAGAAACGCACTTCGGCCGTCGGCTTTGCGTCGCTGAGATCGACGACGAGCTTCGTCTCGGGGAACGCAAGCTCGACCGCGCCACCGTCTCGCCGAATCTGAAGAAGCTCGTCGGCAATGTGGCGGAGCGCGAAGATCGATTCGACCGGGGCATCGGGGATTGGAGCGCCTTGGAGCAACGCATCGACCTCGTCGTACGACATGCGGCGGTCGACCTCGATCACGCTGACGTGCCACTCGACAGACTCGAGGGCGAGCGAAGAGTTGAACTCGAAGACCGTCGTGAGCGCCGGTCGTCGCTGGCCGGCGACGAGGCTCATCGCGTGCTCAGTGACCTCCCTAGGGAACATCGCTACCGAGCCGGTGGGCAGATAGAGGCTGGTAGCCGCATGTAGCGCGTATCGGTCGAGCGCGTCGTCTCTTTCGACGAACGCCGACGGGTCGGCGATGTGGACGGCGAGTGTCCAGCCCCCGTCGGTGCGCGCGCGGATGCTCAGTGCGTCATCGAGGTCGTGGGAGCTCGGATCGTCGATCGTGCAGGTCCACCAGTCGGTGAAGTTTGTGCGCGCGGCGTCTGGACTCCACTGCGTGGCCACCACTTCCCGTGCGCGTTCCGCGGCGGTCGACGTGTTTCTTGTGGCCTGAAACTGCCAGACTCCTAGGTCTTCGTGCTCCGTGAAGAGGCCGAGTTCGACGCAGACCCAGAAGGCACGGGAGCTTCCGTAGCCCCGCAGTTGATGGCCAAGTCGCTCTTCGACAGCATCCAGTATGTCGTCGAGTTCGGACCGGCCTTCGTGCTCGTCGCCGCCGGCTGCAAATGCCTGCAGCTGTTGTGCTCTCTGACGAAAGTTCGGTTCTGTGAGGGCGGATTTCGCCAATTCCAGTGTTTCTTCGTGGCTCGAGAGGACCTCGGCGAGACGCTCCACAAAGGCGGCGCGCTCGAGCTCAGCTTGAAGGCGGTTGGCGGCCTGTCTTTGGAGCCTTTCGACGTCGGCGACGGACCGAGGTTCCCAGCCTCGTTTGCGTTCGCGGAAGAAATACCGGTCGTCGCGCAGCTCCCGGAGGGTGGCCAGCCTTTCCTCTGGGGTCGGCGCGTCGAAGACGAGCCGAGCGTACTCGTCGGGCTGACGTGCCTTCGCGTTGCTGTGAGTCTGGTCCCAGAGCGGACGCAACTTGATCGCCTGTCGGCTCTCTTCGACGGCGTCTTCGAGTCGGTCGAGCATCGATGCAACTTCGTTGGGTTCGCCCGACCAACGCTCCGGGAAGCTGAACGTGAGCGTCCCCGTAGCGGTGCGCCGCTCGACGTTGTCGGCGGTCACCACAATGAGCTTCTTTTTGCCGATGAAGCCGGTAACCAGCGCGAGGCGAAACGCACCGAGGTCGTCGTATTCGACGATGGTTCCGAGGTCGGGCTGAGGTGGTGACTTCGCCATACGAAACGAGCGGCATCGAAGCTCGATGCCGCTCTCCTTGCGGTGGTGACAGGCGCGTACGCTAGAACTGAATCTCGTGAACGTCGTCGGCCACTTCCATCTTGGCTTCGGTGGCCGCGCGCACCTCGTCGACCGAGACGCCAGGGGCGAGCTCGATGAGAAGCAGGTGGTCGTCTTTGACGTCGAACACACCAAGAGTAGTGATGATGCGGTCGACGACCTGCGTGCCAGTGAGGGGCAGCTGGCAGTCGGGGAGCACCTTGGAGTCACCGTGCTTGTTGGTGTGGGTCATCAGTACGATGACCCGCTTCGAACCGGCGACGAGGTCCATCGCGCCGCCCATCCCTTTGACCATCTTGCCTGGGATCATCCAGTTGGCGATGTCGCCCTTCTCGGAGACCTCCATCGCGCCGAGGATGCTCAGGTCGATGTGTCCGCCGCGGATCATGGCGAAAGACGTTGCCGAGTCGAAGAACGCGGCGCCAGTTGCGGCGGTCACGGTCTGCTTTCCGGCGTTGATCAGGTCGGCATCTTCGTCGCCTTCGAACGGGAAGGGGCCGATGCCGAGCAGGCCGTTTTCGGAGTGGAGGGTGACGTTGACGCCGTCGGGCATGAAGTTGGCCACCAGGGTCGGGATGCCAATACCGAGGTTGACGTACATGCCGTCTTCGAGCTCTTGCGCCGCGCGCTGAGCGAGCTGTTCGCGAGTGAGTGCCATGGTTCGTCTCCTTATGCTCGAGGCCGAGTGGTGCGTTGCTCGATCCACTTTTCGTAGTGTTCGCCCTTCAGAATGCGCTGGACGAAGATGCCGGGGATGTGGACCTGATCGGGGTCGATCTCGCCCGGCTCCACGAGCTCCTCGACCTCGGCGATCGTGACCTTTCCGGCCATCGCCATGATCGAGTTGAAGTTGCGAGCGGTCTTGCGGAACACGAGGTTGCCGTGCTTGTCGCCCTTCCAAGCTTTGACGAGCGCGAAGTCCGCGGTGAGAGCCGTCTCGAGAACGAAGCTGCGACCGTCGAACTCGCGCGTCTCCTTGCCTTCGGCGACCACCGTGCCGAAGCCGGTGGGCGTGTAGAACGCGGGGATGCCTGCGCCACCTGCACGAATGCGCTCGGCGAGGGTTCCCTGTGGGTTGAGCTCGACCTCGAGCTCGCCGCCGAGGAACTGCCGTTCGAACTCTTTGTTTTCGCCGACGTAGGACGACGTCATCTTGTCGATCTGCTTGTTGTTCAGCAGAACGCCGAGTCCGTAGTCGTCGGTGCCGCAGTTGTTGGAGATGACGGAGAGCCCGGAGACACCCTTCTCGCGCAGAGCGAGGATGAGGTTCTCGGGGTTTCCGCACAGGCCGAAGCCGCCGCTCATGACCGTTGCGCCGTCTTCGATGTCGAAGATGGCGTCGGCGGCGGTGTTGAAGACTTTGTTCATTGGGGACCTCCCGTGCCGAGAATGGATGGGAGGTTGGTATCGCGACGAGGCCACCTACGCAAGCCGTCGCGACGAACCGAGCCGTCTGTGAACCGGAGTGGCTAGAACTGCGCGCCGATGCCTGCGCCGACGTACACGTAGGAGTAGAAGCCGGTTTCGAGTTTGAGCACGGCGTAATCGCCGAGGTTGAAGCGCAGGCCGCCGGTGATGTTGATGATGGGGAGGATTGGGGGCAGGTCTTCGGGTTGTGGCGAGTCGAATGCGGCTTCGTTGAAGGTGCCGTCGGGGTTGAGGCACGACGCGGGTTCCTCTTGGCCGCCGGCGAGGTCGGAGCGGCACTGTGAGTTCACGTTCGGGTTGTACTTCGTGTACTCGCCCAACAGGAATGCCGGGCCGATGCCGCCGCCGACGAATGGCGTGAACCACGGCTCGACGTCCCAAATCCAGTAGATGGAGAAGACGACGGAGAGGACCTGGAGATCGAGCTCGGTCCAATCAGCTTCGTCTCCGGCGTCGCCAGACTCGAGCCAGAAGCCGTCTTTCATCGAGAGGTCGGCGTAGTCGACGGCGAACGAGTATTCGAACTCGTCCATTCGTCGCCACGAGAACTCGCCGCCGAACGCCCAGTTTTGCTGGCCGTCGGACCAGTGGTTCTTGTGTCGATCGAACCCGATGTCGAGGAAGAACCCGGGGACCGCCACCGCGCGAGCTCGAGCGATGATCATGAAGTCATTTTCGTCGAACTCGTCGTCGAAACGAGCCGAGTCGTCGCGGTCGACGTATTGAGC
>CAYLMO010000026.1:0-29205 GCA_964384605.1 uncultured Bradymonadales bacterium
CTCGCCTTTTGGGCGATGAGGTGGCTTCGAGCAGATCAATGAGCATCTGGGTGGATTCGAGCATGCTTCGAACCAGCATCTGGGTGGATTCGAGCACCACCCAGCACGGTCTGCGATAGGCGAGTAGCCGGGAGGCAAGCCGAAGTCGGGCCGCAACGCGGCCCGATTCGGCGTTAGACCCCGGAGCCCAACTCACCTCCCACACCACCCCACTCCCCAAAAAATCGACGATTTTCGCAACGTTTCCCGCCAGCGGCCGAAAACCTATTCGACCACTGCACGGGAGCACGCATGAGTTTCACTAGAATTCTGATTCACTGGGGAATCACGACAAAGAACCGGCGGCCTTGCCTTCCGTCGACAACAGATGCACTGATCGATGAAGTGATCTCGCGGGTTTGCCAGGCGGAAAAGGCCAAGCAGATCGCGACGGGAGCGAGCGTGGACCACATCCATTCGCTGACGAGTATTTCACCCGACAAGCAGCTCAGCCGAATCGTGAGCGAATGCAAAAAAGATCTCCGCCGAGAGCTGGCGGCGGTCGGAATCGAAATCGACTGGGCTCGCGGCTACTGGGGATTCAGCGTGGGGGCCAGCAACTGGGAGTCGGTTCAACTTTATGTGCTCGAGCAGCGGCAGCGGCATGCCGATGGGTATTCGTTGGACGCGGAGATGGAGGTGTTCCGGAAAGTGGCTGGACTTGGTCGCTGATGGGTGGATTCCAGCACCAAAGCCCATCACTTCCAATTCGGCTCACGCCCGAACTCCGCCTTGTACTCACCTCGCAACCTCTCCAACTCCCCATCTGCGCCATTCGCCTTGTAGTGGTCCGAAAGCACGCGCCAGAAGAACTGCTGCTGCTTGTCCACTTCCAGCCCTCGCCGCCACAGGGCGAGCGCGGCCTTCTCGTCGCCTTCGACGAGCTCGGTGAAGCCGGCGCCATAGAGTGCCTCCGCTGCTTCGGGGTAGCTGCGCACCGCTGCGGAGCAGTGCTTCGCGATCGCTGCATTCGCATTCTCGTCGAGCGCGACCCGACACGAGAACAGGGCGCGCCGCGGTTCGCTCAACGTCTGGGTAGACGCCAGCTTGCGCGCGGTCTCGTAGTCTTTTTTCTCCAGCGCCTCTGCCAAAGGTCGCGCGACTGCCATGACGTTCATTTGCTTCGTGCGCGGCTCGCCAGCCAGACCGTTCCGGTTGAGCTGTTGTCTGACGTAGCGACGGTTCTGAGCGGCAGCTTCGCCGGCCAGACCATCGAGCACTTCGAGCGCATCGGACAAGGCGCCGGCGCGGATGTAGAACCCGGAAATGGAGCCGGCCGCACCGAGCGATTCTGCTTCGTCGATCGAACGAAGCTTGTCGATTCTCCCGGCCGCGACCTTCCACTTTTTCGCGTCGATCGCGGCGTCAATCAGTGCCTGATTCGCGAAGACGTCGTTCTCGTTCAGAACCAACGAACTCAAACACCACCGCTCGGTGTCTGGATGCTTCAGCTCGGACGTGAATCGGCATGCGAGCTGAGTCGCCATCGCGTCGGTTGCGTAGTCCTTCATCTGAGGTTCGAGCAGGCTCCATCCTTCCTCGAGCTTGCGCACTTCCCAGAGTTCTCGCACGGGGCTCAAAGCATCGAACTTCGCGCGGTCTTCATGAACGGTCTGCAGCGACTTCACATCGATCACGTCGAGGTCGCGCTGCCCCGTCGTCAGGTCCGGCACATCGGCACGATATGCCTCGGCCCACTCTTCTTCGGTCGAAGTCGATCCTCGGAGCTCGAACGAACGATTCAGGAGCAGCACATTGGTCGTCGTGAACTCGTTCGCCTGGTGGTGATAGGTCGGCGACATAATCTGTCGCGGGAGGCTCGCGTGGACCGCCCCAAAGGAATGGCCGATCTCGTGTAGAAGGACCGTGATCTCTTTGTGGCGCACGCGATCGGTGTAGATCTTCTCCGCATCGGCGCCGAGTTCGTCCTCCAGCTCCTCCTCGATGTACTCGCGCTCTTTGGCATCGTTCATGGCGCGCACGACGAGGTGTTGTCCCATGACGTACGCCCTTCCGAGTTCGGAATGCGAACGCGTCGCCGTCGCGGTCGACCCGACGAAGCCGATGACGCGGTCGACGTCTGGGTCTGGGTGTTGCCTCGCGAGCGCGGTGAGCGTGTCGTCGAGCGTCTCGCCGCGTCCGTCGTGACTCCAAGGCTGAACGTCGACGATCTCGAGTCGCACGCCGAACTGCTGCAGCTGCTGACTCGCGGCTCGAGTCTGCTCGCGCAGTGAGGGTGCCCACTGCATGCGCTCGGTCCGATATCCCTCGTCGGCCACGAGAAGCACCCGAATCACCGTCTCATCGCCCGAATATTGGGATTGGGCCCCCGACTCGTTCGAGTAGGTCGCCGCGCTCAATTGCCGGACTTTGCTCGGCGGATCGCTCGCACACGAACCCACAAAGAGAACGACCAGCAAGGCCATCGCCAACCGAATTCTCAAAACTGCCCCCCGGTATCTCGGAAGAAAAAAGGGCGCAAAGCGCAGATCGCGCGAAGCGCCCAACTACAATTGGCGCGGGCGGATTCCCCGCGCCAATTGTCGATTAGTTACAGTTGCCGTCTGCGTCGATGATGTTGTTGCAGTTGTCATCGATACCGTTGCACCGCTCAACCGCGTTCGGGTTGATCATGGCGTTGTTGTCGTTGCAGTCGCCGCCGCAGACGGTCACACCGTCCATGTCGCGGTCGAAGCCTTCGTCGATTTCGCCGTCATTATCGTTGTCGATGCCGTCACAGATTTCGACGGTGACGCAGCCGGCGCCGCAGTCTTCGTCGACGAGGCCGTCGCAGTCGTTGTCGACGCCGTCCATGCAGACTTCGGGTTCGGGCGTGCAGCCGCAGTTGTCGTCGATGAGGCTGTTGCAATCGTTGTCGATTCCGTCGCCGCAGACTTCCTGCATCTGACAGATGTAGCATCCTTCGTCGAAGGCGCCGTCGCAGTCGTTGTCCTGACCGTCGCACGTCTCCGGGCTCGGGATGCAGGTGAGGCAGCAGGCGCCGTCGGCGATGCCGTCGCAGTCGTTGTCGAGGCCGTCGCAGTACTCGATGGACGGGATGCAGGTCGGGCAGCCTTCGTCGATCTGCTGGTCGCAGTCGTTGTCGATTCCGTCGCAAAGCTCCGGCATCGGCATGCAGGTCGAGCAACCTTCGTCGACGTCGCCGTCGCAGTCGTTGTCGACGCCGTCGCAGACTTCTGCGGACGGCGTGCACATCACGCACTCTTCGTCGATCTCGCCGTCACAGTCGTCGTCGAGGCCGTTGCAGAGTTCCGTCGACGGGATGCATGCCGGGCAGCCTTCGTCGGTCATGCCGTCGCAGTCGTTGTCGATACCGTCGCAGATTTCGGGCGATGGGGCGCAGGTCGCGCAGCCTTCGTCGATGACGTTGTCGCAGTCGTTGTCGATGCCGTCGCAGATTTCGAGGGTGCACATGCCGCAGCCTTCGTCGGCGACACCGTCGCAGTCGTTGTCCATGCCGTCGCAGACTTCGATGAGCGGGATGCAGCCGGGCGTGCAGCCTTCGTCGATTTGACCGTCGCAGTTGTTGTCGACGGCATCACACTCTTCTGGGCACTGCGCGCAGACGTCGGTGCCGCAGGTGCATTGACCGGCCACGCAGTCACCGCCGCGGTCCACGCCGTCGATGAAGCAGTCCGTGTCGGTCGTGCAGGTCTGCGAGTTGAGGCGTACGCATGCGCCACAGCCGGTATTGATGCAGTTGAGGTTCTTTTTGCAGGCCTGGCCGTCGAGGATGAAGCTACCGCAGTCGAAGTCACCGGCGCACGACGGTGCCGTGCAGGTGTCGTTGACCATGTCGCCGTTGCTGTCGATCGAGCAGGTCGTTCCGGGCACGCAGTTGGTGTCGCTGGTGCAGGAGCGGCTGCAGCTGTCAGGCGTGTTGTCGCCGTCGGTGTCGATGCAGTTCGCGCTCGCGCCGCAGTCGGCGTTGGTGGTGCAGGTCGGGCCCTGGCAGACGCCGCCCGACGAGCAGGTTCCGGTGCCGCAGCAGCCGTAGCAGTCGCAGCCCGGTGCGGGTTCGCACGCCGAGTCGTTACCGGAGCCGCCGTCGGAGTCGAAGAAGCACTCACCAAAGAGGCACCGGAGGTTGCTGTCGGCGCACGAGTTGTCGCCCGGGAGGCAGGTTGGGCGGTTACCCGAGATGGTCGGGTCTTCGCTCGTGTCGCATGGCGAGATGCAGCCGTCGTCTTGTTGGTCGATGAGGCCGTCGCCGTCGTTGTCGATTCCGTCGTTGCACGCGGTCGTGCAGTCGCCGATCGCGTAGGTTCCGTCGTCACATTTGTCCCAGAATGCCTGGCGGTCGGTCGGAGCTGGCGTGTTCTGGAATTCGCAGACATCGCCGGTACCGTTCATGTCGGTATCGACCTGCATCTGGTTGGGCAGCGTCGGGCAGTTGTCGCAGGCGTCGCCCACGCCATCCAGGTCGCTGTCGAGCTGGTCGGTGTTCGAGGTGTTGACGCAGTTGTCGAACATGTCGATCCAGCCGTCCATGTCGGCGTCAGGGCCCTGACAAGCATCGCCGGTGCCGTCCATGTCCGCGTCGTCCTGCGGGGTGTTCGGAATCGATGGGCAGTTGTCGCATGCGTCACCCACACCGTCGCGGTCCGCGTCGGTCTGCATCGGGTTCGGGTCGTTGTCGCAGTTGTCGAAGAGGTCTTCGATACCGTCGCTGTCGGTGTCGATCACTTCGCACGCGTCGCCCTCGCCATCCATGTCGGAGTCGAGCTGGTCGGAGTTCGCGTTTTGCGGGCAGTTGTCGCAGAGGTCGCCGACGCCGTCGCCGTCGCCGTCGTTCTGCGTGGTGTTCGGCACCATCGGGCAGTTGTCTTCACGGTCGATGACCGTGTCCATGTCGGTGTCGGTGTTCTCGCAGAGGTCGCCGGTTCCGTTCATGTCAGTGTCGGCTTGGTCGAAGTTCGCCGTCTGAGGGCAGTTGTCACAGACGTCGCCCCAGGTGTCGCCGTCGACGTCTTCCTGATTCGGGTTCGCGACTTCCCAGCAGTTGTCTTCGCGGTCGATGACACCGTCGTTATCGGTGTCGCCGCCGCCGTTTCCGCCGGAGCATGCGTCGCCCTGGCCGTCCATATCGGAGTCGACCTGGTCGAAGTTGGCGGTGTCGGGGCAGTTGTCGCAGACGTCGCCGTAGGAGTCGCCGTCGGCGTCTTCCTGCATGTCGTTCGCAACGTCCGGGCAGTTGTCGACGTTGTCGAGCACGCCGTCCATGTCGCGGTCGTCGAACCCGTCTTCACAGGCGTCGCCCGTGCCGTCGCCGTCGCCATCTTCCTGGCCGACGTTCGCGATTTGCGGGCAGTTGTCGCATGCGTCGCCGAATCCGTCTTGATCGGCGTCAGCCTGATCGCGGTTCGGCGTGTCCACGCAGTTGTCCATGTCGTCAGGCACCGAGTCGTCGTCGGTATCCACACTCCCGCCGGTCGTACCATTGTTCCCAGTCGTACCGTTGTTCCCGGTCGTACTGTTGTTGGTTCCGGTCGTGCTGTTGTTTGCCGACGTCGAATTATTGCTGTTCGCGTTGCCGCTGTTGCTCGACGACGTATCGTCGCCACAAGCAGCAAGAACAAGAACAAGCATCAGAGAAATCCACCATGCGCGGTTCATCATGCGCGGGGCCTCACGAACTGAAGTGTTGGTTGCGTTGGTTTCGCTGTGTCGAGGATAGGGTGAGTTGCTTCGCACCACAAACCCGTGGTTTTCGTTGGCCCGGCGTTTCGTATTCAACACGAATACAGCGGGCGTGCCAGCAGAACCGACCGAGGCTGCAGCGGCTCTCGATGCGGTCCAGCACGAAGGAGCTGAGTTTGCGTTGCGGTCCAGAAGACTACCCGTGCATAGTCGGGATACTTCGATACCCCAGCCCCACAACCCCAGCGACGCCATGCGGACACTGCTGATACTGACGGTATTGCTCGCCGCGCCATCCCTCGCGTACGGCGGCGAAGACTCCGGGCACGACATTCCGTTCGGCCCGGAAGACATCCAAGAAGTACGCGAAATGTGCGGCAAGCTCGGTGAGATCAATCCAGACTCCGCCTGCAACCGGCTGGCCGGAAAATCCGACGAACAACTGCTCGAAGGGCTCGAAACCATTCGGCAAACCTGCCTCGGCTGGATCGAAGTCGAGCCCGAGCTCGAGCAGTTGATCCAAGCCTATGACCCCTTCCTCTACGGATTCCGCTACTCCGAGATCAGCGTCGTATGCGCTATGCCTCAGACCATGCGGCCTTACCTCTACGCCACTCTCCCCTCCGACCCAGACGCATTGGCCGCGATCGCCGCTCGAGCCCGTTCGCGCATCAAGACCACTCGGAAGGCCGAGGCCAGGCGCGCAGAACTCCTCGAAGAACTTGGCGTCGCATTCGAGTCACTTCAGCTCCAGCGGGCGGAAGGTCTGGTCAATCCAAAGCTCTATCACCAGCTCGCGGAACCGCTGAACGAGTGCGAAGAAGCTGTCGAGGCCGGCCCGAAACGCATGCTCCAGGGCAACCCCTACGATCGCTGGGAGAGCTACGCGACCGCTTGCGTGAGGTCGTCCAAAGCTCCGGTACTTCAGCGCATGAAAGAGGTCGAAACCAAAGACCTCACGTGGCTATGGATCGCGCTCGGCGCCGGATTGCTGCTCTTTCTCAGCTTGTTCAGCGTCTGGTCGCGTCGGATGGCCCTCGGCGCCGGACAGTTCGCCATCCAAGATTGGGCCAGCCGAATCGAGGAGATGCGGTCGCGCGTCGATCGCATGATGAGTGAGGCCACTTCGACCATGGAACAGGCCCAGGCCAACGAGCTGATGGCCATGGTTGATGCGCTCGAAGCGTGGGTCGAACATTTCGGCGATGATGCAACACCCAGCGACGTGGAACGCAGTGCCGAATCCGCGCTTTTGGCGCGGCGCTCCTTTCGAGCGAGAGGACTTCCCGTTACCGTGCCCCCCGCCACCGTGAACGGTACGCCCGCCAGCTTTTGGAACATTCTAGAAAACCGAGTGGAACGATGAAGCACGCATGGATTCTAGCCGCGGCACTTGTCGCCGCCGGCTGCCAGTCGCCGAAGTCACCAGCTACCGAAGAGCCGGCCGCCGAGGCCGCCGAACAACCGGCGGCCAAATCCGAGACGGACCAGCCAGAACCCGCAGGACAAGAGATGGTCAAATCCCACGGAATCGTGACTCAAGCCGCGATCGTCGCCGCCAACCCCGAGTGGGGCGAGCTGGCCGACCAGTGGGCGCCAAACGCGGGGGCGGTCGAGACGATCTCGGGCGCATCCGACGTGCGCATCGACGTCTATCTGGGGACCTGGTGCGGCGACTCCCGACGCGAGGTTTCGCGCTGGTTCAGCGTGATGAACAAGGTGAGCGATGGACCGGAAGTGCGCTACATCAGCCTCGACCGCTCCATGTCGGCCGCGGACGTATCGATTCCTGAGACCCTGACCAACGTTCCGACCTTCTACGTCTACCGAGGCGACGACGAGCTCGGTCGCGTCGTCGAAACGGCCGTCGAACCGATCGGCGTCGACATCGCCGACCTCATCTCGGGCAAGCGTTCGGGCTTCATCTCGGCCAGCGTCGACGCGCCCTGACATGCCCCGACTCATTCATGTGACCACGGTTCCGGCGAGCTTCGTCTTTCTGGAGTATCAGGTGGAGCACCTGTTGGACGCGGGTTGGGAGGTCGAGATGGTGACGTCTCCGGGACCGGGCGCCGACGCGTTTTCCCGGCGGTTCGGTGCGCGGGTTCACACCGTGAAGATGGAGCGCGCGATCACGCCGGTGCGCGACCTCGACGCCCTCGCACGCCTCACCGACCTGCTGCTCGACCGGGCTCCCGACATCGTGCACGCCCATACGCCCAAGGGCGGTCTTCTCGGGATGATGTCGGCGACCGCGGCGCTGGTGCCTTCGCGCGTCTATCACATGCGCGGACTCGTCACGCTCACGGCGTCTGGCCTCAAGCGGCGAATGCTCGTCGAGGCCGAACGAATGTCGTGCCGACTCGCGCACCGAGTGATCTGCCAGAGCGCGTCGCTCCGTCGCGCGGCGATGGACCAAAATCTCGCGCCGGCCGAGAAGCTGAGCGTGCTCGCGAAGGGGTCCAACGGGGTTGATACCGACCGGTTCGACCCCGCGGTGTGGGCCTCCGAGGGTCGCACGATTCGGCGAGGGCTCGGGATTTCAGACGACGATTTGGTCATCGGATTCGTCGGCCGGCTCGTCCACGACAAAGGGATCGACGAGCTCGCCGAAGCGTGGCGAAATCTGCGGACGTCCTTTGCGAATGCGCACTTGGTGTTGGTCGGTCCGTGGGAAGAACGCGACCCCGTGCCGGCCGCCACAAGACGAGCCCTGGAGACTGATCCGAGGGTCCATCTCGTAGGGTTTCAACGGCCGACCGAGCCCTGGTACGCGGCGTTCGACATGCTCACGCTGCCGAGTCACCGCGAGGGTTTTCCGAACGTGCCACTCGAGGCGGCTGCGATGGAGCTGCCGGTCGTCTCGACGTTTGCGACCGGCTGCATCGACGCGGTCGACGACGGCTCGACCGGCCGGCTCGTCCCCGTGGGCGATGCGCGCGGGCTGGAGCACGCCTTGCGCGCCTACATCGAAGATGAGGAACTGCGCGATCGCCACGGAAAAGCTGGCCGAGCGCGTGTGCTCCGCGACTTTCGGCCCGAGATCATTCAAGTAGAGGTCGAGTCGCTCTACAATGAGCTGTTGAGGAGGTCTCGATGATCGTTGCGATCGAAGCCGTTGGAGCCAAATTCGGAGGTGCCGCGCGGATTGCCTACGAGGCGTCTGCCGCGCTGGCTGCGCACTCCTCCGTGGAAGAAGTCGTCGTGTTTGCGTCCGGCCCCGACGACCGCGCGTTCGCTTATCCGGCGTCGGTTCGGGTGGTGAATAAGCCCGAGGCCGAGGGAGCGGCCGGCCGACTCGAGTGGCTCAACTCTGGGCTGGCCAACGCCGTCGCCGATGCCGGTGCATCGGTCGTACTGGCGCTCAACGCGGTCGGCACCGTGCCGGGCGTTCCGGTGGTGAACTACTACCAACAACCGCTTCTGTACGACGAGGCCGCTCGGGCAAAGGTGTCGGGCGAGCTGCGGACTCGCCTGACCGCGATTCGGAGCCTGACGTGGCGTGCTGCGCGCGAGGCGGCAGCCCACGTCGTGCAGACCGACTGGATGCGAGAACAAGTTTGCGCCGCATGGAATCTAGCTGCCGACGATGTCTTGGTGGCGACTCCCACGCCTCCAGACTGGGCTGACCGCGGAAAGAGTCGTACGAGTGACCTGCTCTGGGTCGGCCACGAACTCCCGTACAAGCGCTGGCCTCAGGCACAGTGGATTCACGGCCGATGGCGTGGGTTCGAGCCCGAAGCCAAACTGCTCGCCACGCTCGAACAAGCGACTGGTGAGGGCGTCGAGGCGCTGGGATATCTCGATCGTGCGGACCTGCGTGAGCACTACGACAAGGTAGGCGCGCTGCTCGTAACCTCGATGACCGAAAGCCTGGGGCTGCCGCTGCTCGAGGCGATGGCGGCCGGCTGCCCGATCGTGGCCCCAGACATGCCGTGGGCCCGGAGTGTGTGCGACAACGCTGCGCTCTACTGGGACGTGGAGAATGCCGCGAGCGCGGTCGAACGCCTGCGTGACGCCCGGCAGCCGGCGATTTTGGCAGACCTTCGCGAACGGATGGAGCACCGCTGCGACCAGTTACGAGACGCCGACGGATGGTCGGCCCTCGCCAACCTCGTCGCACGACACGGATGAGAATCTTCGACGGAAAAACCTGGCGCGACGGCTATCTCGACCCGCATCGAGAGTCGGGGCAGCTGCGCGTGCGGCCTACGCGCTGGGCCGTGCTGGCCGAGCTCGACGACGTGCACATCGTGCCCGAACGTTCGGTTCGTCGGGTGCTCGACTACGCCCGCGAGATGGGGCCAGTGCGGCTCGCCCGCAAAGTCGCATCGCGATGGGGTGAGCGAGATCGAAACCAACTCGTGGCGGCTACCGGAATCGGAGAAGTTGTCGAGGCCGACGACGAGTCGATGGTCGGAACATACGTCGTGTTTTTCGCGCCAGCGGCTCCACCGGCGGCCGAGCGAATTGTTCTGGACGAGCTGTTCTGTGCACCGACGTCCCCACGAACCGGCGCTCTGCAGCTGGTCGAAGCGGTCGGCCACGGAGTCGGGCGCGACTTGTACGGATGGTCGCCACAATCCGGCCAGGACCCGGGCGCGACGCAAGAGATCTTGAAGCAGTGCGAGGCGCTGCTCTCGACCGCGATCACCCGAGAGGTGTTCGACTTCGCGACGACGCCAGTGCAGGAGGTCGCGCCACAGAGTCCGGGACCGTCGACGCGGGCGGTCACGATCTTCGGATGGGGCCATCATGCCCGCACCCAGCTCGTACCGTCGCTTCCCGACGACTGGGCGATCGATCGCATCCACGAGATCGACCCGCGGCTGCATGACGACGTCGAGACGACCTGGGACACGAGTCCATACTTTCGGGAGCGCGAAACACCCGACATTGCGTGCCTTGCAGGCTACCACCATACCCACGGTCCGCTCGCGGCCGAGGCACTTCGCAGGGGCGCGACAGTAGTGGTCGAGAAGCCTGTGGTGACCACTCGCGAGCAGCTCGATGCCCTCGAGGCGGCATGGGTCGAACCATCGCGACTGTTCTCGCTCTACCACCGGCGTTACGGCCGAATCGCGGAGGCACTTCGCGAAGACCTGAGCGGCCCAGTCGACATGCACACCACGGTCTTCGAGATCCCGCTGCCGGCGCACCATTGGTACCGCTGGCCGAATTCGGGCGGGCGAATCGTGGGCAATGGCTGCCACTGGATCGACCAGTTTCTGTGGCTCAACCCGAATGCTCAGGTGGTCGATGCGCAGGCGCGGCGCGGCCCTCGAGGCCAGGTCGTCGCGGAACTCACCCTCTCGAACAACGCGTTTTTCACGATGACGATGACTGATCGGGGTTCGGACCGGCGCGGAACGCGAGAGTTCACGGAGTTCCGGACCGACGAGCGGACTGCCCGGGTAGTCGACGCGGTCGAGTACGTTTGCGAAGACCGACAAACCGAGGTACGCCGATTGAATGCGCCGCCCCTCGACGCGCTCGAGACCGCTTATGCCGCGGTCTTCCGGGCAATCGAGTCGGGCGAAGCAGGCGAGTCGTGGCGCAGCGTGTATCGCACGCACGACGCGATGTTACGCCTGGCGCAGTCTTCCACATCGAGTGGCGCATCATGAAGCAGCTCCTACACGATTTGCGAACCGGCGACGTCGAAGTCGTCGAGGTGCCTCGCCCGACCGCAGCGCGCGGCCACCTTGTGGTACGCGTCGAATCTTCGGTCGTTTCGCCGGGAACCGAGCGCATGCTCATCTCGTTCGGCAAAGCTGGCATGCTCGAGAAAGCGCTCCAGCAGCCGGAGCGCGTGAAAGAGGCTGTCACCAAGATCGAACGTGATGGCGTCGCTTCGACCGTGAAAGCCGTCGCCTCGAAGCTCGCGCAGCCTCTGCCAATGGGCTACTCGAGCGCCGGTGTCGTGCTCGAAGTCGGCGAGGGCGTCGCGGGATTCCAAGTGGGTGACCGCGTGGCATGCAATGGGCCACACGCCGGCACCGTGCTCGTGCCCGCGAATCTTTGTGCGGCCATCCCAGAATCCGTCACGACGCGCGACGCCGCGTTCGTGCCTGTGTCGGCGGTGGCGCTGCACGCGACCCGGCTCGCGCAGGTGAGCATCGGCGAAACGGTAGCGGTGATCGGGTTGGGCCTCGTCGGCCAAATCGCCTGCCAGATCCTTCGCGCTCAGGGCTGCCGAGTGCTCGGCATCGATCTGCGTAGTGACCGCCTCGAAACCGCCCGCTCGTTCGGCGTGGAGCCGATCCCGGCGAATGTCGAAGACATCGCGCGGCGAGTCTTGGAGTCGACCGAAGGGCGCGGCGCCGATGCTGTATTGGTTGCCGCCGCTGGCCGAAACTCGGAGCCACTTCGGCTCGGCGTCGAGATCGCCCGACGCCGCGGACGCGTCGTGCTGATCGGCGAGAGCGACGTCGACCTCGACCGGCGGGCGCTGTTCGAGAAGGAGCTGGAGCTACGCGTCTCGAGTTCCTACGGACCGGGCCGCTACGACGAGGCCTGGGAGCGTGGAGAACGCGAGTACCCGGCTGACTACGTGCGCTGGACGGCGAAGCTCAACTTCGAAACCGTGCTGGATCTGATCGCGAACGGGTCGCTCCAAGTCGGCCCGCTCACCACGCACGTCGTACCGATCGACGAGGCACCGCGCGCCTATCAGCTGGTCGAAGACGGCAGCGCGCTCGGGCTCGTGTTCGAGTATCCGGGAGAGGATTCCGGCGCGGACGTCGTGCATATCGATTCGCACACCGCCGGCCTGGGCGACCGGGTGCGGTCGTTCTTTTCGGGCGGCCGCGCGGCTTCCGTCGGCGTGATCGGCGCCGGCAATTACGCGACCCGGACGCTCCTGCCGGCCCTCGAGGGAACCGGCGTTCGTCGCAAGATCATCGCGTCGCTCAGCGGTATGTCGGGATTCGTCGCGGCGCGAAACTTCGACTTCGAGACGACGACGACGCGGGCTGAGCGAGTGCTCGAAGACCCCGAGATCGACTGCGTCTTCGTGCTCACGCGCCACGACTCGCACGTCGATCTTGCGACGCAGGCGCTCGAAGCCGGCAAACACGTCTGGATCGAAAAGCCGCTCGCCATCGACCTCGAGAGCTTGCGAGCGCTCGAGAACGCATTCGCGGCGGTCGAGGGTACGTCACCGGTGGTGATGGCGGGGTACAACCGCCGATTCGCTCCGCACATCGTCGCGATGAAGGAATCGCTCGACGGAGTGACCGGTCCCCGCCACATCATCATGACCGTGCGAGCGGGCGCATTGTCGCGCGAACACTGGCTCAACGACCCGCGCCAGGGTGGCGGTCGAGTCGTGGGCGAGGCGATTCACTTCATCGACCTCGCGCGGCATCTGACCGGCTCCGAAGTGCGGGATCACGACCTTCGACGAGTTGGTCGCGACGGCGCGATCATCACTCTGGAGTTCGAAGACTCGAGCGTTGCGTCGATTCACTACGTCACGACGAACCACCCCGGCCTTCCGAAAGAAGAGATCGAGGTACACGTTGGCGAACGTTCGCTGCGGATGCAGGACTACCGAACGCTGACGGGCCGCGGGTTTGACGGATTCGAGAAGGAACAGCTGCACCCTGTGGCGTTCCGATTCCGGAACTTCCTGCCGATCAGCGCGGAGCTGCGGCTCGAAGAGCCCGACAAGGGGCACACGCACGCCGTCGCCGCCTTCCTCAAGGCCGTCGAAGCCGGGCGGCCATCGCCCATCGCATTCTGGGACGCGGTCGAGAGCAACCGCGTGGCGCTTCAGCTGGTCGACCGCTAGCCCTCAAGGGCAGCTGCGGTTCGCGCTTCCCGGAGTGCCCAAATCCGTCGAGAAGTACGACGAAGTCGCCAGGCACCAGTTAGTCCCGGAGTCGTTCGAGACCGCATTCAACGCGGTCGAGCTGAGGTTCATCGACGCTCCGATCGGGTCTGGGAACGTCACACCATCATCCCACGCGACGAAGTCGATTCGCTCTTCGATGCCCGCCGAAGGCGTGATGCATCGAAGCTCGATATCGTCGGTCGTGTTGTTCAGGTTGATCCCGGCCGAATACATGAAGTCGTAGGAGCCGCCGAAGTTCAGGCTTCGCGCGAAGACGACGTAGTCGCCGGCCGCAACGGAGGTCAGCCCGGTGATGGTGAATTCGTCGGCGCCCGTTGAAGACGAGCTCACGACGCGGCAACCGTCGAGGCTGATCGTGCGGCCCGATGCATTGTAGAGCTCGAACCACTCACCATCGGCATCCGTCTGCGCATCGGGGTTCTGCATGATCTCGCTGATCACGACTTCGCCTACGTCTGGAGTGGTCATGCTCGGGGTGCAGGTGAAGCCGTCGCCAGTCGTGCCGGCCGGGCAGGCGCACTGCGCGCCCGATGTGGTCGACGTGCAGGTGGCGAGCGGGTCGCAAGGGTTGTTGTTGGTGCAGACGTCTTCGTAGACGTCGAGCGTGAACGCCCCTTCGTCGCCGGCGAATCCGCCGTCGATGATGATGAAGTACGTGACGCCGGCGGTCAGCGTGACCTGCATTGGAGGCACGAAAGTGGCGGCCTGGCAGGTCGAGTCGATCGCCGCGCAATCCGTGACGACGTAGATGCGTTCGCTGAAGAGCGAGGCCGATGTCGTGTTCAGCACGTAGCTGCCGGTCGTCGGTGGCACGAACGAGTAGACCTGGTCGGCGTTGCCCTGCCCGTTTCCGGTGTCGTCGCCCGGGCATGCGTTGTCGCCGTATGCGTAGTTGTCGGTGAGGGTCGGGTCGGAGGTGTCGCCGCTCACCGTGAATGGCAACGCGCCAATCGGAGTGGCCGTTCCGCAGGTGTCTCCCTGGGCGACGCAGGTGACGCCGTCGCCGATGTATCCCGCGTCACATGCGCACGAGAAGCTACCCACCGAGTTCGAGCAGGTGGCGTTTGGCGAGCAGTTGTCGGCGCCGGTGGCGCATTCGTTGATGTCGGCGCAGGTGAAGCCATTGCCGGTGTATCCGGGTTGGCACGAGCACACGTAGTTGCCCGGCGTATTGAAGCAGTCGGCGTTGGCCGAGCAGGCGTCGGTGCCCATGGCACACTCGTCGACGTCGGTGCATCCGGCCATGGGATCGCCGGTGTAACCGCTGTCGCAGAGGCACGTGAAGTTACCGCCTCCAAGGTTCACACATTGCGTGTTCGACCCGCAGGTCGCGGTGCCGTCGAGGCACGGGTTGGACTCGGCGCAGGTGACGCCGTCGCCCACGTAGCCGCTGTTGCACGTGCAGTCGAATCCGCCCGAGGTGTTGGAGCAAGTCGCATTGGTGGAGCAGTTGTCGGTGCCGGCCGCGCACTCGTTGATGTCGGTGCAGGTGAGGCCGTCGCCGGTGTAGCCGCCTGGGCAAGCGCACGAGAAGGTGCCTGCAAGGTTCGCACAGATTGCGGCAGGAGCGCAGTTGTCGGTGCCCATCGCGCATTCGTCGATGTCGGAGCAGGTGAAACCGTTGCCGGAGAATCCCGCCCGGCATGCGCAGGTGAAGGCGCCCGGAATGTTGGAGCAGCTGGCGTTCACGTCGCAGGTGTCGGTGCCGGCGGCGCACTCATCGACGTCGGTGCAGGTGACGCCGTCGCCCGTGAAGCCCGCGTCACATGCGCACATGAAGGAGCCCGCGAGGTTGGTGCACGAGGCGTTCACATCGCAGTTATCGGTTCCGGTCGCGCATTCATCGACGTCGGCACACACCATGCCGTCGCCGCCGAACCCGGAGTTGCAGTCACATTCGAAGCTTCCGGGCGTGTTGGTGCACGTCGCGTTGGGGTCACACGGGTTGCCTCCAAGGCACTCATCGACGTCCGCGCACGTCTCGCCGTCGCCCGTGAAGCCATCGTTGCACATGCAGAGGAACGAGCCGTCGCCTTGCTCGGCGCAGGTCGCATCGTCGGCGCAACGGTCACACGGTTGGCCGTTGCAGCCTGGGCCAAAGCCGAATCCGTCGCCGTCTGGGTCTTCGCAGTAGGTGTCGGGCACGCACTGCTGGCGGAAGCAAGCGAGGCCTTGGCCGGGGCATGTCGAGTCGCACGACTCGGTGCAGTAGAAGGTGCCGCCGATGTCTTCGCAGCGGCCGCTGGCGCACTCGTCGCCGGTCGTGCACTCCGAGCCGGTCGCGAGCGGAGCGTCTTCGCAGACGTTGGCGTCGCCGCAGAAATCGGTCAGGCAATCCTCGTCTTCGACGCAGATCTCGCCGTTCTCGCAGCCTTCGCACGAGCCACCGCAGTCGATGTCGGACTCGTCCTGGTTGAGGATGCCGTCGTCGCAAGATTCGGCGGGGCCCATGTCGAGGGAACCCGCGTCCATCCCGCCAAGATCCACCGGTCCGGCGTCGGAGTTACCCGAGTTGCCGTCGCCGAAATCGAAATCGACCGGCGTTTCTTTTTGGAGGTCGTCGCCACAAGCGGCGGCGAAGAGGAGAAGCAGCACAACCAGTATTCGTTTCATCGTTTGCCCCGATGGTTTCGTCACGATTGCAACGTTACCGACCGGGGGTCATTTGATGAACTGAAACGATCTGAAAGCGCGGCTGGAGGCGGCTGAGAACCGTCGCGAACCGGTGCTATTGCTGGTTCACAATCCAGAGCCGAAGCATTTCGAGCGCAGGCGCTGGCGCGAGCTCGGGCGCGTTGCGCGGCATCGACGACATCAGCATGTCACCGGCCATCGGCTCGCAGTTCGAGGTGACCTGCCAGAGCCACGATTCTTCTGGCGAGCCCGGGGTGACCATCGGGAGGTCCGTGACCGTCATCAGTTCGTGATTGAGCAGGCGCTGCTCGACTCCGGGAGACGCCAGATCGAGGCCGAACGCCGGATTATCGGCGTCGTGGCACGACGAGAACGTGCAGCTCGGCATGAACAGGTCGCGCTGAACATTCTCGATCGTGGCCTCCGCGAATGGCTCGGCCCCACCCTCGTAGTCGACGCAGGTCGGCACGATTTCCCCACCTTCGAAATCGTCCGATTCAGGCACGTAGAGCTCGCCGTCGATCTCTTGCTGGGTGGGCATCGTCTGGTTCGGGTTCTTCGGCAGCGGGAGCACGAAGCAGTCGCCGCCTTTGAGGGTCACACCGTTGTCGTCGCCAACGATGGCGGGCTCCTCATCGCGAGGCACCGAAACGTCCATCAACAAGTCGCTGTCGGCGAGTCCGAGCATCACGCACATCTCTTGGTCGCCGATCCCCCAGCCGACGACTTCGTCGCGAGGGTTGTTGAAGCCGCACATGAAGGTCAGCCCGTCTGCGCCGTTCTCGCCGAAGTCGATCGGGGGGTCGAAGGCCTGTCCGTTGGCCTCGGCGTTGAATCCGTCGAGCGCGAACACCGTCTCGTCGTCATTCTCGCCGCCGAGGAGCGAAAGGCGGAAGGCGTTCCCGAGCTCATGATAGTGCGGCAGGACGTAGTAGAGCTTGAGGTCCATCTCTTTCTTGGCCGCGCGTTCGTATTGCTCGCGGAAGGTGCAGCGGCCTTCGAATCGGGTCTCGGTGTTGGGGTCGATCTCGAGCGGGTAGTAGGTCAGCCGGAATGGCGTGACGACGACGTCGACGTCGCGCGGATGAATGATATCGAGCGCCATGTTGAGCGGAGTCGTGCTCGGCATGGTCGAGATATTGAGCAGGTGCAGCGAGCCCACGACTTTGTGATTCGGCGGGATCTTGATCGTGACGCCGTCGGGGAGGTCTTGCTCCTCGACGCGAGACTGGGTCGACTGCGCGAAGAGCACGGTGCCCGCGGTCGCCGCGGCGACTTCGGTGAAGTTTCGGTCGCGGCAGTTGAAGTAGCCGTCTTCGCCGCCCGCGAAGTTCTCGGGCACCACGAACCAGTTGGAGTGGTGGTAACCGCCGCCATTGGTCATGGTGACTTTGTTGACGTAGATCGCCTCTTCGTTGTTGAGGGTCCACTGTACGCAGGGGGTGATCTCCTCGCCCGGATCGAGCTGGACGTCGCCGAATGCGTTCAGAACGCGTGCGCCACCTTCGGGCACGGGGCCGGCATCGAAGTCTTCGCCGGCATCGGCCTCGGGAGTTGTCCCGGCGTCGCCTGCCTGCGCGTTTTCGTCGGTCGTGGTATCGCCGCCGCAGGCGACGAGTGCGAGTGCCAACGAAATGATGAGAATCTTGAAGTACTGCACGCGCGCTCCGCACGCTGTAGAATCGAAAGGGCCCTGTCTGTATTGCGCTCAAGCAACGAAGAACATGATGGTAAAATTCTGCAATAAATTCCAGCTGCTGGGCGCGTTGGCGATCGTCCTGATCGGCGCAGGTTGTGGCGATGAGGCGACCGAACCGCCCGAGGAACGTCCCCAAGGGCGATTCGCACTCACGTCGCACGAAAACTGGTCGTCGGCGAATAGCGACAGCGATCCGTTCGCCGACCGGCCGACCCAGGTCGATTGCCCGGCAAACGCCCTCGGCCCCGAGGAACTCAACGGGGAGAACTCGTTCGCGGTCCTGACCGACTTCTGCAGCTATGTGACGGCACGGCAGTCGACCAACGCAGATGTGTTCGAGGGAGACCTTTTGCACTTCCGCGTGTTTCACTTCGCGCTCGAGGCTGAAGAACCGTCGGAGGCGCATGTAGCCTTGCGTATCGGCGATCAAATGCTGCTCGACGAGCGTATCGAAATCCCTTCGGAGTCCGGCCTGCTCGCCGGCGACGTGCCGGCCCAAACCGATATGCCAGCCGGCACGCCCGTCTACTTCCACGTTCACAATCACGGCGCGAACGAGTACAGCCTCGTGGAGCTGACCGCGGAGGCACCGTGAAAGTACTGATCGTCGACGATGAATTGCCCGCGCGCGAAGAGATGCGCTGGCTCCTGGAGCAGTGCGAAGACGTCGAGATTCTCGGCGACGCGTCAACCTCCAAGGCGGCCCTGGACTTCGTGCGCAATCATCCGGTCGACCTGGTGTTTTGCGACATCGACATGCCGGGGGCGAATGGCATGAGGCTCGCGGAGAGCTTGGCTGAGATGGACTCCGAGACCCGTCCACTCATCGCATTTGTGACCGCGTACGACCGCTATGCCGTCGATGCATTCGGCGTCGAAGCGATCGACTACGTGCTCAAGCCGGTTCGGCTCGACCGCCTGCAGAAGACGCTCGTGCGCGCCACGGAACGACTCGGCCTCGACGAGATTTCGGCTCCGGCCGAGCGCCCTGCCCGCCCGTTGAACCGCATTTCGGTGGAAGAACGCGGCGTCTACCGAGTTCTTCCGGTCGACCAGGTGCTGTTCTTCGAGTCGGAAGACGGCATCGTGGTCGCGCAGACCGAAGACGCTCGGTTCATCACCGATTTCAGCCTGAAGTTTCTCGAGGCGAACCTCGACCCCGACGACTTCTTCCGGTCGCACCGCAGCTACATCGTTCGGCTCGATGCCATCGCCTCGATCGCTCCGTGGGGAGCCGGGACCTACCGGCTCATCCTCGACCGCGACGACGAGCTGGGTGTACCGCTCGCGCGAAGCCGCGCATCGGAGCTCAAGGCGCTGATTCCATGGTCGACTTCGGCCATCGACAACGCGTGAGCGACTGAATGGAAGCCATCGAACTCGTCATCCGGCTGCTCGAGAAAGTCGGGGTGCTCGTCGCAACGGCGCTCACGCTCGTGCTCGTTCGTCCGGCTGGGGTGTGGCTTCGCGAGACCGGTCACCACGCGTCGCCGCGGCGGCGAGTATTCCTCGGATTCCTGCTGGGTGCGCTCGCAATCTGGGGCGTTTTCCTCGGCTTCTCGATCGACGGGATGCGCTTCAACCTGCGGATGGTCGGCGTGATCGTCGGTGGGTTCCTCGGCGGCCGACTGGTCGGCATCTTCACCGGCATGATGGCGGGCGGGATCTACGCGTATCACGTGGGTATGCCGCTGGCGCCGTGGGTGTTCCTGGCGACCGTGTTGGTGGGTCTTTTCGCCGGTTGGTGGAGTCGCTTGCTCGGCACGTCGGTGAATAGCGTCATCGCAGGCTCGATCTCGATTCAGCTCCTCTATCACGTCGTCCTTGGCGGGTTCATGCTGTTCCTGGCCCCCGAGATCGCCGACGTACAGACGCAGAACCTGCCGCTCCACCTCGCCAAGATCGCAGCGAACATGGTCGGAGTCGTGCTCTTCATGGGACTGCTGAACCTGACGATGGAGCTCGAAAAGGCGCGCGAGACGGTCGAGGAATCGGAGGACATCGTGCGCTCGGCTCGCCTCGAGGCCCTGCAGTATCAGGTGAATCCGCACTTCTTGTTCAACCTGCTCAACACGCTGAGCTACCTGATTCGGACCGACCCGCCCAAGGCGCGGGAGCTCACTTTGGATCTGTCGGAGTTCCTCCGATACACGCTCAGCGACGCGGCTGAGGAGACCACGCTTCGCAAGGAGCTCGAGCAGATACGGCGGTACGTGGAGCTCGAACGCGCGCGGTTCGGAGAGGGTCTGCGCTTCGAGATTTTGCAGCCGGCAGATGACGAAGTGAGTCACCTGGTGGTTCCGCCGCTAATCCTGCAGCCGCTGGTCGAAAACGCGATTCGGCACGGGGCGAGAGACGGGAAAGTCGCGGTACTACTGGATGTCGAGCGCGATGGCGACGCTGTGATCATTCGAGTTCTGGACGACGGACCAGGACCTCCAGGGAAGCTCGCGCGGCTTGCGAATCCGCGCAAAGGCGGCGGCGGTGTGGGCCTTCGAAACGTGCAGGAACGACTCGAACGGTTCTATCACGGCGAGGCTTACTTCGGACTGCGCCCTCGAGAGGGGACAGACGGCGCATGTGCCGAAGTCATCGTGCCGATCAAGGCGACGGGCGGCACGAGCACGCTGTCGGATCAAGCCCGCGAAAAGCTCAAAAAAGTAGTTTCCGACGCTTAAGACTCAGTTCAGTTCGCGTCGATGCAGCATTTTGCAAGGCAGTCCGGGGGCATGTAGACTCCGCCTCCGCACTTGGGGAGTTTTTTTTCAACGCGCCACGAGCACGAGATGGCAACACTCAGCTGGCTCGAAGACCTGCCGCGCCTGCCGGGCCCGGTACGCACGATCATGGTGGTGGCGATTCACGTCGTCTTCTTCACCTTGGCGTACGTGGCGGCGTTCTTGGTGCGATTCGACCTGCAGGTTCCCGAGACTTGGGAGGGTCCACTGCTCGCGACCCTACCGTTCGTGCTTCTCATCAAGCTCATCGCGTTCGCTGTGCTGCGGATGTTCCAAGGCTGGTGGAAGTATGTCTCGCTGTACGACCTCGCCGAGCTGGGGCGCGGGCTGACGGTGGCGTCGGGTGCGTTCCTGGCGTTCAACGTCTTTGTGCTCGAGGTGACGATCCCGCGGTCGGTGTACGTGCTCGACTTCGGCCTTTCGCTGTTCCTCATCGGGGGCGCACGTGGGTCGCTCCGGCTGTTGCGCGAAGCGATTCGTTCGCGGGCGGGTATTCGGGAAGACGCAGCACGGCTGCTGATCATCGGGGCCGGGGACACCGGCGAGACGCTGATTCGCGAGATCCACAAGAATCGAAATCTTCCATACAAGGTCGTCGGATTCCTGGACGACGCGCCCTACAAGCACGGCCTGCGAATTCAGAATGTCCCGGTGCTCGGACCCATCGCGAAGGTGGGCGAGTTCGTCGGAAAGCACGAGATCGACGAGCTGATCATTGCGATGCCATCAGCCTCGCGCGACCAGCTGCGTCGCGTCGTCGACCTGGCCAAGACGACGGGGGTTTCGACCAAGATTCTGCCGGCAGTCGAGGCGATCCTCGAGGGCCACGTGTCGCTCAACGCGATTCGGGAGGTGTCGATTCAGGACTTGTTGGGGCGCGATGCGGTGCGGCTCGACACGGCATCGATGGGCCGCTTTCTGCAGGGGCGACGGGTATTGGTTACCGGCGCAGGCGGTTCGATTGGGTCCGAGATTTGCCGGCAAGTGCTTCGCTTCGAGCCCAAGGCCGTCATCCTTGTCGAGCGGGGCGAGACGCCGCTCTTCTTCATTCATCGCGAGCTGTCGGCGAAGCATGACGAGAAGCTGTTCCCGTGTATCGCCGACGTGTCCGACGCCGACCGGATGCGTGCCATTTTCGAGACGTACCGGCCCGATGTCGTGGTCCATGCGGCGGCGTACAAGCATGTGCCGCTGATGGAGCAACACCCGACCGAAGCGGTGTTGAACAACGTGCAGGGAACTCGCGTGATGGCCGACCTCGCCGCCGAGTTCGAGGTGGGTACGTTCGTGTTGGTCTCGACCGACAAAGCGGTGAATCCGACGAGCGTGATGGGAGCGACAAAGCGGGTGACGGAGCTCTACGTGCTCTCGAAAAACTCCGTCGCGCCAAACACAGACTACTGTGCGGTTCGGTTCGGCAACGTGCTCGGATCAAACGGATCGGTGGTTCCAATCTTCCGCGAGCAAATTCGTCGCGGAGGGCCGGTGACGGTGACGCACCCTGAGATGACGCGCTACTTCATGACCATTCCGGAAGCGTCGCAGCTCGTGCTGCAGGCGGCGGCGAACGGTTCCGGTGGTGAGCTGTTCATCCTCGATATGGGCGAGCCGGTACGGATCGCGGACCTCGCGCGCGACATGATTCGCCTGTCGGGACTGACGGAGGACGAGGTTGAAATCACGTTCACCGGAGTCCGGCCGGGCGAGAAGTTGTACGAGGAATTGACGCTCGACGAAGAGCGGGTGGGCAACACGAAGCACGACAAGATCTTCACCGGGCGAACCTCCGACGACGAACTTGGACTGCTTCGAGAGCATCTGGACGACCTTCTCGAGTCGGCGCGTGAAGGCGATGCCGCCGCCGTACGGGCAGGCCTCAAACGGATTGTCCCGCAGTGCTTGTGGGAGGCCGACGAGAAGATCGTGAAGCTCGAAGCAAAGCGACCGACTCGCAAGACGCCGGCGCTCGAGTAGTCGCTCAGTCCTTTCCGATCGCAACCAACTCCATACACACCTCTTGCACCTGACGCCCTCCGTTGTCGAAACGGAGCTGGAATGCGTCGGAGGCCGGCACGTCGAACTTCTGCCGGAGGACCTTCTCTTTGCCGTTCGCGATGTGCTTCGGCACGATTCCGCGTGTCGGTTCGAACCGGCCGCGAACCCGAGTGGTGCCTGCCGGGAGTTCGAATCGCATTTCGAGGAAGCCTTCGTCTGGAACGGAGACCTCCATGCATGCCGGGATGTGCCCGCCGCGCGTTGCCGAGAGCTTGAGGCGTGGCTGGAGCTGGCTGTCGTCGCAGCCGACGCGCGGATTGCGTGAAACGCCACGTACGCAAAACGGCTTGGGGCCCCAATCGATCGCCGGATCAGTCCGGTGAAGCGGCGCAAGCACGGTTTCGCCCGGCTTCGCCCAGGTCTTGTCGAGGGCCGAGGCGCCGAGTTGACGCGCGACCAAGAGAACGATGAGCCCGAGGAGCAGCGTGGCGACGAGCGTAGGGATGCGTAGCTTATCGGGCCACGGATCACGCAGCAGTGGCAGCGATCGATTGAGCGGAATGCCGGCGAGGGAGAGGAGCAACACGAGAAGCATGAGGACGAACGCGACGTTCTCGGTGGTCGTGTCGCTGAACTCGGCGACGATGACGCCGTCGGTGACTCCGATGACTCGGGTTGCGACAGCGCCGCCTTCGAGGCGTCGATCTTGAGTCTCGAGCGGCACGCCATTCTGGGTGTAGGTCCACTTGGGATGCGGCGGAATCGCAAATACGAGCTCGCCTTGACCCTTGAAGTTGCGAACCTCGATGACGTGTTTCATCGGGCTCCACTCGACGGTCTCGACCTGTGCGTTTGCGCCGAACCAACGAACTCCGTCGCCGACCGCGTTGTTGATGCGCCACAGTTTGTACGGGGGATAGTCGCCGAGGAGCTTGGCGCCCGGGAACTTTCGATCGGAACGCGTGATGATGTGTGACGCGCCGTAAATAGTGGCGGTCTCGAGGTCTCTGATGATGCTGAAGTCGCGCAGCGCGTGGGCTGGGGGCTTTCGCGTGGGCAGGTAGCCGACGCCGAGCTCCGCAACCGCAAACAGTGCGTAGTCGCCGTGGTCGCCGCGCTCGTGCCAAACCATGACGCGCTTGGGCCCAGGCGTGGAGTCGAGCTCGCGCGAGACCACGTCGACAATCTTCCCGAGAGAGGTCTTGATGCCGACATCGGAGGCCGTGAGGAACCGCGCGGACGGTGTGCGCACGAGTTCGGGGAGAGCGTCGATGCCGGAGTAGACGAGTGGCGAAACGGCGATGATCGCGAGGGCTGCTGCGGTCGAGGTGAGGTGCCACTGGCGGCGAACGAGTTCGGCGATTGCGCCGACTCCGAGGCCCGCGAGGGCGAACATGAGCGGCTTTGCGGTGATGGCGAAACGCTTGAACATCACCATTGGCGACGCGTCGGAAAGGCCGAAGTCCGAAGAGGCGAACAGGTCCGACGAGGTGAGCAGTAGGAAGGATACGAAGGCGATGGCAACGAAGAGTCGTTCGAAACCGCCTCGAACGAGGGCCACGGCAAACCCGATGGCGGCGGCGGCGGCGACCAATGCGAGGCTACCGCTGAACGGAACGCCGGTCGCGAGGAAGCGGCTTGCGTAGCCTTCGAGGGAGTCGCCATAGGCGGTGAACGAAGCCATGATGTCCGAGGCGCCCATGATGTGCGAGAGCCACGCATACCCGATGACTGCAGCGAGTCCGAAGCCTGGGACGAGCCACCAGGCCGAACTGTGGAGGGGCGCTTCGGCGCCTTGTTCGTCGGCGTTTGAGCCTTCCTGTCGGGAAGCAACTTGGGCCGCGATGAAGAGCAGAGGGGCGGCGAAAAAGAGATTCAGCGCGTTCATCGGGTGAGCCCAGAACGCGAACCCTGCGGTGATCACGGCGATGCCGAGGCGCCGAGTTGTTGGACGCTCGGCGAGGCGCACCATGGCGAGGAGACTCCAGAGCCAGAGGCCGGTGGCGAAGACCTGCGGCCAGACGGCGTGGAACATCGAATAGACCCATCCTCCTTCTCGATCGTCTCCGACGTCGATGGCGAAGAAAACGCCGGCCAGGGTGGCGGCGATGATGAGAATGGAGCGGACGTCAGTGACCCCTTCGAGGATTCGGCGGGTCCAGGCCACCACGGCCCAGGTGGGGATGAGCCACACGAGGAAGATGCCGAATGCGTAGCTTGTCGCGCGCGAGACGAACCCAAACGTGATGATGCGAAGCAAGCCGGTCACGAAGTAAACGGCTGTGGCGTACACGTCGCCAAACGGGATGCCGGCGCCGACGCGCTCGGTCCAGCCGAAGAGGTGTCCGCTCGCCAGGAGGTCGTCGGTGAAGATAGCCGACTGAAGGAAGTGGTGTGCGTGGTCCTGAGAAACCGGCACTTCGCCTAGGACCGCGGGCCAGGTGGTCCAACCGACAACGACCATGGTGATGATGTAGGGAGTGGCCGGGAGCGCCAGGCCGCGAAAGCGTTCGGGGATTCGTTCGTGAACGCGCGCCGCGAGAGGGGCGAGTCGATCGGCGGACGAGCCGAGGCCCCAAAGACCAAACAGAACACAGGCCGTCGCGACCCATCCGGCGACCGGGGCGGTCGTCAGTGCAAGCCCGACGAACCCGGCGGCAAGCGCAAGGAGTCCGACGAGGGGGGCTGCGAATTCCGGAATGCGTGACCCTTCGGAGGTCATTCGACGACCTGCAGCATGAAGCAGAAATGGCGGCGACCAGCGTTGCTGGCCGAAACTTCGACCTTCAAATCAAACTCTCCAGACCCTTCGAGAGAAACATCGACAGGGTAGAGAACTCTGTCGCGCTTCGTTGCACCCTCAAACACGACCGTGGCGTCGCGAGCGATGCGAAGGTCGACAGGCTGAACGCCGCGGGACGCTCCGGTGGCCGCTACGCCGTAGTAACCAACGAGGCGCGAACCGGGGCCGATGTCGTCGAAGTTGAGCGCGAGCGTCTGACCTTGCTGGGGATGTGCCCATACACACCGACGCCACTCATCGTCGCGGAATCCGGCATAGGTCGCAAAAACATGCTGCCAGGTCGCCTCACCGCAGTAGTGACGCCCCAAGACCTGCCGGCATCCGCGTCGGCGACCGTTCTGTTCCAATCCTACGCTGGCACTCTCCAGATCATTGGCGATGTCCCAAACCACATCCTCCGCCGGTTCCTCAAACTCGAATTTCAGCGGCGGCTTCCAGGCCGCTAGCGCGATCACCCCGACCAGAACTGCCCCCAACGCCACACCCACCACCACCGGCGCCCGCTCTCCCCAACTGCCTTCAAGGCTCTCAACCTTGCGCTGAATCCGACCCATTCCCGCCGCCAATACCGGCCCAGGGCCGCGCGGAATCAGGCTAACCACGAACAAAGCGATCAGAAGCAACGCCAAGAGCAACGATATCCAGGCGAGGTACTCGGGAGTTCGAGCTTCGAAAACGAATTCGTAGGTGCCCGGGCCGAGGTCCACAGTCATGAATCCCGTGCGGTTCGGCTCGGCCTTGTTGGGCGTCACGCGAATCTCCAGCGGCTTGCCATCACGATAGGCCGCCCACCGGTCGAAATGAGAGACGTGGAGAATCAGCTCACCTGCAGCCGAGTCGTTCGCCTTCAACACGATACGTTCAGCGCTCCACGACTCGAGCTTGACGGAACCGGCCGGCGAGTCGTTCAGAGTGAAAGGTTCGGGCGACCAACTCTTGACCCTGAAAACTCGGTAAGGCCCGAATTCTCCTACTGCCTCGAAGGCTCGCATCGGCAAGGTTCGGCCGCGCGTGACAACCCAACGCGTATTGGTTTGCGCCAAGAGCGCCGGCTGTCGCCCCTCCATTTTGTAGATGAACGTCTCGGCCGGAGTGTAGCCCACTTTGTAGAGCGGCACATCGAGCTGCATCTGCCAGTCGTGCATGCTGTGTTCATCGTGTCCGAAGTCGATGCCCACGCGGGCAATTCCGTCGATCGACTTGGCTTCTTCATTGATGAACTTCGCCATCGCCGCTCGGTCGGCGGCATCGTTTCGCTCGGAGTACTCCAGGAGCCCGCGCGAAAACTGGTCGGCGCGCGTGGTGTCGAGCCATCCGAAGAGGAGCGGCGCGAGGAACACTCCAAGGACAGCCACTCGCATCGCGATGAGCCCGATCTTTGGCTGCTGCTCGACCTCGTTGTTTCTGTCGGAAGCTGGGCTGAGCTGCACCAGGATGCTCGGGCTCCAGCGCAGCAGCGTCACGAGACCGAACGCGGCGCCAATGAACCAGAATGGTTTGGCCAGGATTGGGAATCGAGTGAACTGCAGGAACCCAAAAGCGTCGGAAACCTCCAGCAGGTGGAAACCTGCGATGAGGTCCGTGGCTCCACCGATGACCAGAGCGAATCCCATGGTCGCGAAGAATGTCGGCATCACCCTTCGTGCCGTAGCCCAGCTCAGCAGTACGAAACCGCCCAGAATGATTACCGTCGACCAGGTGCCAGCAAAAATTGTCCCGTGGTAGATGCCTTCAGCGAGTCCAAGCGAATTCTGCCATGCGACACCATACCCCTCGGAGAAGTCGCGTGACGACACAAATGGGAGGAGCCAAAATCCGGCGACCAGGCCGCCGATCACGGCGCCAACAAACAACCTGGCAAGTGCGAGGAACTTCGAGGTCACGTCTTGTGACGTGATCGCTGAAAATGCGGCGATTGGGAGTGCCGCTGCCCAGAAAATGATGAGCAGCGGATGGGTGCAAATAGACGCCCCCATCAGGAACCCGAAAAGCGCGATCGGCAGACGTTCGTCGGTGAGGAGCACGTCTCGCAATTTCCACACGGCGAGACAGCCGATCACTACCCCAAAGTTTTGTGGCCAAACGCCCCAGTGCATTCCGAAGACCCAGCCGCCGAGCCGGAAAGCACCGTCGTCGCCTAGGACGAACAAACCGGCTACGACTCCTCCGAGACGTCCGATGTCTCGGCGGCTCATGAGGTAAACCGCCACGCCCTGAAGGCAGAACATCGACCAAATCGCGATCGAATAGACGGTGTAGATGGAAGCGAGTCCCAGCGTCCCTAGCCAGATCGCATTGACCCAGATATCCGCCCCGATTGGATACAAATACTGGGCCGGATAGCCGGCGAACCACTCGTGCGACCAGCCGTAGAAACGACCGTCGAGGACCATCTCTTTCATGGTCCATGCACGAAACATGTGAACCGGATGGTCTGCCGAGACCGGTGCATCTCCCGTCAGCGCGGGGAACGTGAGCGCGCTCCCGACCACCATCAGCACGAAGAGAGAAACCGCCTCCAGCGCGAACTCTTGTGGACGGAACGTAAATCGCCCGAGTGCGCGCTCCCCTTCGAGGGAAGCCCACATTCGGGCAATTGGTTCACCCAACGTGAGCGCGCCAGCGACCGTGCCGCCGGCGACCAATCCCGCGCCGATCCACCAAATCGGCGGACCCCACCAAAACAGCAGGATGCCGATGGCGACGGCGAGTGGCGCGAGGATGCGACTCAAGTTCAGCTCTTGTCGTTGCTGAAGAGGTCTTTCGGAAGCTGCGGAAGCTCGTCGAGATTCGGCATGAGCACAATCTCAATTCGACGATTGAGCGCCTTTCCTTCCTTGGTCTCATTGCTCGCCACCGGATCGAACTCGCCATAGCCCGCTGCAGCAAGTTGCTTTGGCGGAACGCCGCTGTCCTGAAGATACTGGACAACGTTCACAGCGCGAGCGGTTGAGAGCTCCCAGTTCGAATCAAACTTCTTGTTGGAAATCGGAACGTTATCAGTGTGTCCGGTTACCAGGAAGGAGCGGTCGCCGATATCCTTGAGGACGCCGGCGAGTTCCCCAAGCGCTGCCTGTCCTTCCTCTTTGACGTCGGTCTTGCCGGACGCGAAGAGGATGTTATTCGACAGCTCGATAACCATCTTTCCATTGCGGACTTTGACGGTCAGCTTGCCTGACTCAACCATGCTTGCGAGGCGTTCAGCGAGCTTACGATACTCTCGGAGACGCTTCTCTGCTTGCTGGCGCTGCTTCCGAAGTACGTCGAGTTCTTCTTTGGTGGTCTTGAGCGCTGCTTCGAGACCGCCTGTCTTCGACTGGAAAAGCGAAATCTCCGCGTTCGCGGCATCGAGCTCGGTTTGCATCTCTGCTTTTTCTTTCTCGAGCTTCGCGATTCGAGCGTCGAGATCGGCAATTTTCGCCGTAAGCTCTTGCTCCTGCTTGTCTTTTGCCGCTTGGGTATCCGCCAACTTCATCTTGGTTTCTTCGAGGTCCTTCAGCACTGCGTTGTGCTCTTCCTCTGGAATTCCGCAACCAAGAAGTCCGGCAACTACGAGCGCCAAAATCCCGTTGATCATGTGCTTTCTGCGCATGGCTTATTCCTCGTCGATGTGTGGTTTCATTCGCCGCGAGGGATAGCACGACGCCGGAATCACTGCAAAGCAGGACCACTCAACCCCACCTTCGAGGCTCACACTCCACCTTCAAGGCTCGCAACTCACCGCCTTCAAGGCTCGCAACTCACCGCCTTCAAGGCTCGCAACTCACCGCCTTCAAGG
>CAYLMO010000026.1:29305-58531 GCA_964384605.1 uncultured Bradymonadales bacterium
CTCGCAACCAACCCAACCAACCAAGCGCTGGCCCCCTACCGTGACAAAATCAAGCCCGACTAAGACATTGAAAAACATCCACTAACAACTTTTTTCGCAACGATTTCGGCGAGTGGACGAAAACCTAGTTGGGAATTCCCCCACTATGGTTGAGGACCACGGAGTTAAAAATGTCAAAGCCGATGCCCGAAACAGGTGATCGCTGCCGCCACGAAATCCGGAACACGAAACGACGTCGTGACTACTTCCTTCCGCATCCACTGATTCGCCAAGCCTTCATGTTCATCATCGCGACCGCTTCCAAGCGCTACAACATCGGTATCGTCGCATATGCAATGATGCCGACCCACATTCACATCGTGGTTCGGGCCGGGGTTGACCCGACCCGAGACTTTGACCTGGTGGAGTTTCGAAAGTTCACGCGTTCGAATCTCGCCCTTTTTCTGAACGCATACTGGGACGGGTCAGGCGGAATCTTCTGCCGAGACTCAGTTGGAGACTCGATCAAGATTCTCGACTGCGAGTCGGAACTCGATCAGCTGCTCTACGTCGAATGTAACGGCGCTGAAGCAGGGCTCGGCAAGCGGCCTGAAGATTTGAAGGGAGCCATCAGCCAGCGGGCTTGGCTCACCGAACCGGTAAGTGTGAAACGCCCCGAAATTTGGTTTCAGAAGCGTACGTGGGGAGACGAAGTCGAACTCAAGCTCTGCGTTCCAAGCGAATTCGCCAAGCGCGGTACCACCGCGAAGGAGTTTCAGAAGCTTTCTTCCGACGCTCTTGACCTGCGCCTGCGTCGAATTCGAAAGAGGCGCCAGAAAGAGGGTAAAGAGAGCGTCAGTCTCGACATCCTCGAGATTCAGGACCTCTCCCGCGACGAAGAGTCGTCAGTCGCAGACCACAGCAGGGCCCTGATGGTGGGCACCAACAAGCGTGCCAAGGCCCTAGAATATCACAACTACAAGGGATGGTGGGCGTGGCACAGAGCTGCTCTGAGCCGTCTACAGCGCGGCGAAAAGAATGTGGTGTTTCCGCCGGGAACATACATGGCCGCGAAGAAGTATGGAGCTCGTGTGGCCTCCGGTGGCCGGTATCGAGCGCCGATTCGACGGCGCGATGAAGCTGAAGGGGTACTGGAGAAGCGGTACGCCCGACAGTTGAAGTCAGACTCCCGCCGCATCGAACGAATCGAATGACGACTGTTTAAATGGAGTTTGTTGACTTTCAGGCGCTTGCGGCGTTCCGCTACACGTCCGCCTGAAGCCAAGAACTGACCGAGGATTTGCCAGCGGAGACCGGCCCCGAGCCTACTCAGAGCCGGCTTTTGCCGCCCTAAGCTTCGCTCGAGAACCTCAATTCATTGGCTAAGATGTGAGCCTTGAAGGTGGTCGGGGGTCAGGCGTGAGGGTGGAACTTCCGAGGTGCGAGCCTCGAAGGTGGTGGGAATTGAGTAGTGGGATTTGAGATCGGAGGGGCAGTTTGGTAGCTTCCGCGGTCGCTTGACTACATATGAACACACTTGCCGACACTTGGGGCACAACCCGGGCTTGGTGAAGTGAATATCTGGATGCGAATTATGAAGAACTTGAAGTTGGTATTGGGACTCGCGCTGGCTTTCGCTCTGGCCGCTTGTGGCGATGACGAAGTCAAAAGTGGTGGTTCCGTTTCTTGCGGAGAAGGCGAAGTTTACAATCCCATCCTGCAACAGTGCGAACCGGCTAACTTCAACAACTCCAATGGAAATGTTGCCCCTGGAAACGTCGACCCGGGCAATCAGGCAACGAATTCCAACACGGGCAACGTGAACCCCGGAAACGTCAATCCCGGCAACAATACGACGGACATGGATGCAGGGACGCCGACGAACAACAACTCGGGGAACGAAGACAGTGGATTCAATGCGCCCGACCTTCCTTGTGGAAACGGGTCGCTCGTCGGGCGAGCCTGCGCTCCTTCGGGCGAGGTGTTGGCCGCCGCGGATGTCACAATTTCGGGAGTCGATTGCGATGGAAACGCATTCGAGGTGACAACGCGAACCACGGGCGACGGTACATTCCAGTTTGATGAGGTTCCCAGCGGGACGCACGAACTCGAAGTTACCTCCGGGTCTTTCAGCTCCACGCGCACCGTGTTTGTTCGCGCAGGTATTCTCAACGATTACACGAGCGCCTCCGAGAAGATTTGCGTGGATTCGAACGTGAAACTTGCCGTGATTGAAGGGGCCTACGACAAGGTCGAGGACGTGCTGTCCTCGCTCAACCTTCAGTACGACGTGATGGGAGCTGACCAAGACGACTTTTCCACCCCGGCAGACGAGGTTCAGGAAACGATCGACTTTCTGTCGAACGTGAGCCAGACCTCACAGTACGACGTGTTGCTCATCAACTGCGGCAATCTGTACAACCGAGTCACGGACCGACTGTTCGGCATCGAACTGTACCCAGGCTCGTTTCAGGCCATCGTATCTGGTCTTCAGGCCTTCGTTGCACAGGGTGGCTCGCTCTACGTCTCGGACTGGGCGAGTCCGTTCTTCGAGGCTGCATTCCCGAATCTGGTGGAGTTCTATGGCGACGATACCGCCTACGAGGCAGCACGTTGGGGATTCGCGCCGCAGGTGATCAACGCGACCGTTTCGTCGCAAGCGCTTCAAACCACCCTTGGCGCAAACACCGCGACCATCGACTTTCCGCACAATCCGCCGGCCGTCTACAACGACCACTGGGTCGTGCCGACGGGCGTAGGGGCCAACGTCACTGTGCACCTTGAAGGCGACGCCGTGCTTTGCCAGAACCAGAACTGCATGTCGGGAGGTCAAACCGCGACCGCATCGCCGCTCTTGTCGTCGTACAAAGACCCCAACGGAGGAACGGTCATCTTCACGTCGTTCCACAATCACAGCGACCCATCCGCGCCGATTACGCCCGAGATGGAGAAGATTCTGCGCTTCCTCATTCTGCAGCTCTAAGACTCGCAGGGAATGACCGGGGTGCGCATCGAGGTAACACCATTGATGCGCACACACTGGTCAAGATCGCACATTCTGATATTCTCAGGGCACATGCCGACACGGAAGTCGGTCCAATGCCACTCTGGGAGCAACGGAATGCCCCTCCAAATTGCAGTCGCGCTTGCGCTTTGTTTCGCGCTCATCCCCGCCACATCTTTCGCTCAGCAGCCCACCAACACGGCTCAGGCCGCTGACGAAGCAAAGTTCCGCGTCATCAAGCGGTTCGATGTAACCGAACCCGCGAGCCTCGCTCTCGCACCTTCCGATTGGCCTTTTGCGGCCGAAACACGGGCTGCCGTCGAACGACGGGATTGGCCAGAGGCCTGGTCGGGGATGTCGGGAAGCGAGCCTCGAAGGCTCGCACCAGACTTCGCGTTCCTCGCGGGATACGTCGCCGTGCAGGCCGGACAGGCCGACAAAGCGCGTGACTTTTTGCTACGAGCGCGAGAGTCCGAAACTCTCGCACCACTCGCGCATTTTTGGGCGGCGAATGCAGCCCGAGACCAGAAGGATTGGCAGATTGCTGCGGCCGAAGCGGCCAGGGTTCCGAGCAACTCGCTCTACCACGAAGAGGCGGCCCACATCCTCGCTCGCGCGCTCCTGGAATCGGGGCGAACTGACGACGCGATGCGAGCCTCCAAGGCGCTCGCGAAAGATGGAGATCCGGAGGGGTTGCTGGTGCATGCAGACGTGCTGTCGGCGCGCGGGTCGGCCGCGGAAAACCTGGAGGCGGCGGCACTCTATCAGAAGGTCGCCCAGCGCTTTCCAGACACTTCCGATGAAGCGGTCGCCCGAACGGCGCTAGCGGCCCTGCTCCCCAAACTTCCGAAGGACAAACGAGACGCCCTCTCGGCGGACAACTACACGAACGACGCGACGATCGCGCGCTACACGCGCCTCTTCGACCGGCATCGAAGCAAGACGGTCGTCCAGTCGCTTCCGGCGAAGATCAAGTCCTGGAAAGTCGGCTCATCGGAACGCTGCGAAGCCCTCTATCTCGTCGCCAAGAGCTACACGAAACTCCGTGACCACAAAGAGAGCCTCGGATGGTACGCCCGGCTCGCCAAAGAATGTAAGGGGGCCGACCGAAGACGCGGCCTTTACCTGGGCGGGCGAGGCGCATGGAACGCGGGCGAGAATGCCACCGCGATTGCGATCTTCAAGACGTTGGTCGCCGAGTTCCCGGACCACTCCTACGCCGACGACGCCATGTACTTCTCGGCCCGCATCCTGCGGGAAGAGAACAAGGAGTCTGCTGCCAAGAAGCAGCTGCTCGAACAGGTAAAGAAGTACCCGGAAGGCGACATGGCCAAAGATGCCCACTGGCTCATCGTTCGTGAGCACTTCACGCGTTCGGAGTTCGAAGAGGCCGTGAAGTATATCGACGGGCTCTCGTCCACCGGTGAAAACGACCTCTACTCGGAGGGGCGCCTCGCATACTTCCGAGGGCGCGCTCTGCAGCGGCTCAAGCGTACCTCCGAGGCTCGCGTTGCTTTCGTCGGAGTCACCCGCGACTTCCCGACGAGCTACTATGCTCTCCTCGCGTTCAACCGAATCGCCGAGATCGACGAAGCAGGTTCGAAGGGCCGCGGCGTGAATCTGTGCGTCGCCCACGACAAGCTTTGCGATTCGCTCAACGCGCTGAGCGGCAAGCCGATCGGGATCCCCGACAAGCTCCAGAACGACGACCGCTTCAAGGAGGGCCTCGCCCTCGTGCAGATTGGGCTCGATGGGCTCGCACAGAGGCCATTTGCCTCGCTCTCCCGCGATCTCGGCAAAGACGACGAGACACGCTGGGCCCTCGCCTACCTGCTCGACCGCGCCGCCGCTTACCCGCTTTCGCACAATATCGTGCGACGCGAGATCGACGGCTGGATCGATGGTTACCCACTGGCGAAGAACCCCGCCGCGACCCGCCGTTGGTCCATCGCCTTCCCGCGCCCTTTCCGCCAGCTCGTCGAGAAATGGTCCGACGCCCGCGGAATCCCGCCAGAACTCATCTGGGCCATCATGCGCGAGGAGAGTGGATTCACCCCGGGCATCGAGTCTTGGGCCAACGCCCGCGGGCTCATGCAGCTCATGCCTGGCACCGCCAAAGTGGTCGCTCGCGAAGATGGAATGGGGTCCGTATCGAACCGGCGACTCTTCGAGCCTGACGTCGCTATCCGACTCGGCTCGGCGTACATGGCCGACTTGTCCTCGAAGGTCGACGCTCACCCCGCGCTCATCATCGCCGGGTACAACGGCGGCTGGGGCAACGTCTCCCGCTGGCTCGGTGAGACGGAGACGCGCGACTTCGATCTATTCGTCGAGGACATTCCGTACGGCCAGACACGCAAGTACACCAAGCGCGTACTCGGCACCTACTGGGCCTATCACTGGGGCGACGCGAAGCCCGTGGTCCCGCGCGTGCCGATGTCGATCTAGCGGCTAGCCGCGACCACTCGATTCCGTCGACCGCGCAAGCCAGCTCCACGGTTCGTCGGCGTCGAGCTGGGCCTGCGTCATTCGCCACGCCCAGTTTCCGTCGACGGTGCCGGGCGTGTTCATACGCGCCCCGCCGTCGAGCCCCAGGACATCCTGCGCCTGGAACACCACCAGATTGGCGCGGCTCTCGTGCAACCGCTCCATCATCTTGCGCGGAAGCTCTTCGTTCGAAGCCGACAGGTACGTCCGCGCGCGATGCAGGTCCGCATCTCCCGCCTCCTCCATCCACCCGCGAATCGTGTTGTTGTCGTGCGTCCCTGGGTACGCCACGCAGCGCTCCGGATAGGTGTGCGGAAGGAACGGATGGTCCGGGTTTCCGTCGAACGCGAACTGCATGATCTTCATCCCCGGCAGGTGATGCCGGTCGCGCAGAGCATACACTTCGTCGGTGACGATCCCGAGGTCTTCGGCGATGAACGGAACATCGCCCAACGCGGCTCCAATCGCGTTGAAGAACGCATCGCCGGGGCCAGGTAGCCACCTCCCCTGGATCGCATTCGGCGCGTCGGCCGGAACCTCCCAATAGTCCGCAAACGCCCGGAAATGGTCGATTCGAACGAGGTCCGTCGTGTCCAAAGCGCGCTGAACCCGGTCGATCCACCACTGGAACCCGTCGGCCTCCAGCGCCTCCCAGTTGTAGAGTGGATTTCCCCACTTCTGGCCTTCGGCGCTGAAGTAGTCGGGCGGCACTCCTGCGACCACGTCCGCATTTCCGTGGTCGTCCACGCGGAAGAACTCTCGGTTCGCCCAGACGTCCGCGCTGTCCATCGCCACGAAGATCGGAATGTCTCCGACGACCCGCACGCCCTGATCCGCCGCCGCCTCGCGCAGCTCGCGCCATTGCTCGTCGACGACCCACTGTTTGAAGGACTCGCGCTCGATCTCCTCGGCCAAGTCCTGTCGAACCTGCTCGAGTGCGGCTTCATCTCGCCGGACGATCGCGTCGTCCCAAGTCGACCACGATGCCCCGCCGTTCGCCCGCTTCAGGGCAACGAACATCGAGAGGTCATCCAGCCAGGCTCGTTCACGCTCGACGAACGCCTCGAACTCTTCGCGTCGCTCGCCATCCCACCCTTCGAATGCCTGGTCGAGCAGTCCATCTTTGTGCGCGAAGATTGCCCCCAAATCGTGCGATGCCGGCAAGCTTGCGCGGTACGAGTCCAGGGCCGCTCGGGTCAGCCACCCGGCATCCACGAGCGGACGCGGGTCGATGAGCGATGGGCTCAATCCAAACGCAGAGTAGGACGCGTAGGGCGAGCCGCCGTGGCCAGTCGGGTTCAACGGAAGGACCTGCCACCAGGCCTGCTTGGCCTCCGAGAGACGCTCCACAAACGAGATCGCCTCAACCCCGAGGTCGCCCACACCGAGGTCACCGGGCAGTGAAGTTGGGTGCAGCAGCACGCCGGATCGTCGCTCCAGTTCCATCAACCTTCTCCATGTTCGACGCGCCACAGGCGCACCGGAATCCCACCATTTCGGAAGTCGGCGACAACGGTCGCCTTCGAGGTCTTCACCGGCAGCGTCACATCTCGATGCGCAAGCACGCCCATTCGCCAGCCCGCAAACCGTGTCTCGAACGTCGAGCACAGCGCGTGGATCGACTCCATCGCGCCGTCGTCCAAACGTACCCCGTACGGAGCATTTGCAATCAGCAGCCCAGATGGCGCCGGCGGCTCGAGCTCGGCGACATCGTGCACGTCGACGTGCACCTTCACGCCGGCGGCCTCGACGTTCGTCTTGGCAGCTTGCACGACCTCGGCGTCGCGGTCACTGGCGTAGATGTACGGATTCCCTTCCCGCGGAGCGGGCGCCTCGGGCCACGAGTCTTCCCGGAAGTTTGCCCATGTCTGAAGCTGAAATTCGCGCATACTTCCGGGCGGTCGTCCGGCAGCCATCGTGGCCGCCTCGATCGCAATGGTCCCAGCTCCGCACATGGGGTCTACGAGCGCCTCGTCAGGTGACCACTCGAGCCCATAGAGCATTGCAGCCGCATACGATTCACGCAGCGGTGCCTCGCCCTGATGTTCGCGCCAACCGCGCCGGAACAGCAGTTCCCCAGACGCGTCCAGGCTGATGGTGCATCGATTCTCTTCGACCCTCACCATCACGAGTTGTTCGCCGCCTTCGGTCGTGATCTCGGGGGCGGCGACCTTCAGCTCCTCTTCGAAGTGTTCGCGAATCGCATAGCCGGTCGACTCCGCAATCTTGTCGGTGTGGGTCTCGCGCGAGTTGATGCTGTACGCGTTGATTCGCACACGGTGACTCGCGTCGATCACACGCTCCCACGGGATTCTTCGAGCCTTGTTGTAGAGCTCAGGCAAATCGCGGGCGCGGTACTCGTCGACCCTGAGGTAGAGTCGGTGTGCCGTCCTCAGATTGTAGAGTACGTTGTAGGCGGCTTTGTTCGACGCATCGAACTCCACTCCTCCGGTCGCGAGTTTCGCTTTGCGACCGCCAAGGTCCCGAATTTCGGCTCTCAAAATCTCTTCGAGACCGGGGGCACACGTTGCGAACCAATTCTGAGACATCGACCTTTCCGGTGCGAGTAGTAATGCCGACTCGATACAGCGAATCGAGGGGAAAAGGCCAGCGGGATGTGCCCAGAGGGCCGCTGTCGTGATTGACACCGATCCCCGTGTTTGTTCAGATGGCGCGCCTGACACCCCATCAGCCCTCCGCCCATGAAACTCACGCTCGCGCGCCCCGATTACGCTGAACACATCGCGTCGTTCTACGCGAGTCTTCACGGCGATGAGTTTCCGCATACGGAGATGTTTTCGAGCGCGACGGTCGAGCAGCTGATTCGCGACGAGGAGATTGCGGTCATCATCGCCACCGACGGTCGGCAGATTCTGGGATGCGCGCTCGGCTTCATTCAGACGTGGAATTCGTCGCTCGAGATCGGTTCCTTGAGCATCGACGAGACGGCCGACCGTTCGCAGGTCTCTCGAGCGCTCTTCGAGGCGATGCGTCGCCTAGGGCTAAAGAGCTACGGCGTCTGTTTCCTAAGGGCCCGCGCCGAGAATGCCTTCCGGCGCGCCCGCAACATTGGCGCGACATGCTGGGGATACCGCGTGCCGCCAGGCGCTCGTTCGATCGATGAAGCGGAGCTCATCATGGGCTTCCTCGACGACGAAGCCGCCGCGACCCGCATTCGTCCGCCCCAGAACGAAATCACCGAGCTCGAGTTTGCACACCTGATTGCCACGGGAACTCCCGGCCAGGTCGATGACATCCCGTATCCCAAGAATTTCCCGGTCGGCGCCCCTCGCGGCACCGGAACGCCCGTCATTTCCGGTCGCGTCTGGCCCACGTACCATTCGCGCGGCAACTTCATCACGATCGAGAGTTCGGCGGGGCCATACCCGGTCGAGATCATCCTCGAGTTCGTGAAGAAGGTCCGCGACAAGGGAGTGACCGACGTGCGGCTGACTCTCCCGGTCAATCACGAGCAGGCGTTCATCGACCTTCACGAGTTCGGCTTTCGCGCGACGGGCTACATGCCCGCGTGGTTCCTGCGCGGCGCATCGCGATTCGACTGTGTCGAGATGCAGGCCGGCCTCCCACGCATTCCCCGGTCGCCGAGCACATTCATGGAACGGGCCGTTCGAAAGATCGCCGACGGACTGTCGGTCTAGTTCTGCCTAGCCGGAATGCACCACCACGCGCCGCCGGTGCGGATGCGTGCGATGCTCCCACACATAGATTCCCTGCCACGTTCCGAGCACCAGTCGACCGTTCACGATCGGAATGCCGATCGAAGTTGAGGTCAGCGCTGCGCGAATGTGCGACGGCATGTCGTCGGGCCCTTCGGCTGTGTGCGTATAGTCCGGATCGCCCTCCGGGACGTTGCGTTCCATCCACGACTGCAAATCTCTCTGCACCGACGGGTCGGCGTTCTCTTGGATCGTCAGGCTCGCAGACGTGTGGCAAATGAACACGGTGGCCAACCCGGTCAGCACGCCCGAATTCTCCACCGCGCGTCCGACCTCTCGGGTAATCTCGTACAGGCCTTTACCTTCCGTGCGGATCTCGATTTCGGCGACCAAAATGCTCTCCTTCGACTAATCTTGGTTTACAGTCTATTTTCAGCGAACATGTCATTATTAGCCATCTCCACTTCTGGAGTTTCGGATTCGATGCTCTCTGTACTCCGCATTTCCATTGTCGTTATCGCCAGCATGCTCCTTGGAGGATGCGTCTTCGAATCGTTTGAGGAGCCAACTCCCGCACTCGTGGGGGTTGGACCGAACGACGCTGGGAACAACAACACGTCGAGCAACAACGTCACCACGACGAACAATGTGACGTCGAACAATAGCAACAACGCGACGACGCCCGACATGGGTCCCGACGTCGACATGGGTGTGTTCGAGAACTGGCGATGTCCACGCGTGCCGATCGGAACTAGCGCATCACCAAACGGGCGCGCCATCATCAAGCCGCTGAACAACGGGCGCTTCCTCGCGTCGTGGCCGGTCTCTTCCGACACCGTTCAAGTCGTCACCATCGAATCGGACGGGACGCTCGGACTCGACGAGACCTTCAACGCACTCGTAGACCATCCGCAGCGCGTCGAACTCCTCTCGGACGGGACGTCAAACTTCTACGTCCTGCTCGGAGCAAGCAGTGGACCTCGCCTCGCAGACTGCGGCGGTGAAAGCTGTGGAACCCCGGTGAATCTCGGGTTCTCTCGCTCGCCGGTCGCTGGATTCTGGAATGGCGGCGAGTACCCGGTCTACGTGATCTGGGAGACGTCCGACAGCGTCGCGCAGAACGCCACTCTTCCGAACTATCCGCGCTCCGTATCGGTGGTCCATCCGAACCTCGGCCAGGTAACCTGGTTTGCCAGCGCGTCGTTGGCGCTCCCCCCTGACCCAGGCCTGACCAACGCAACTTCCATCGTGACGGTTTCGCAGGACACCAAGATCATTCGAGAGGCACAGCGATTGGAATCCTCCGACCCAATCGCTCAAACGGCTGAAGACTGCTCGGCGCTGTCGGCGAATGTCGGCAAAGCCTATCCCGTCCGCGATCGTCCCGACGAAATCTTCGCCGACGTGCAAAACGGAAACGACGTGGTCATTGGACGCTTCGCCTGTGCCGACCAACCGACCGCTCTGACAGACGCAATCGTCGGGCTTCGCGACTGGTACACGATTCCAATCGGCTCGAACGCTCGCTCGTTCTACATCACGAGTGGTGGCCTACACACCGCCTGGTACGACGGCGGGATCGACACCATCGACATGGAATCCGAGGACTATGAGTTGGTCGCAGCCGCCCGCAATGCCGACAACAGTTTCGGGGTCCTCACCGTGGACGCCGACGGCAACGTCCACTTCCGGCTCATGGCCGACGACGGCGAGTGTCTGTAGCGTGAAACAATCGTTCGCGACGGTGGGATTCGCAGCGCTCGCATCGCTCGCAGGATGCGGCGACGACCCACAACCCTCGCCATCGTCGGACTTCAGTTTCGAAGAGTCATTCGAGTTCGAAGAGCCGGGGAACGTCGACCCGAACGTCGACCCCAACGCTCAGCCCAACACCGCTCCAAACGGGTCGACCAACAACAGCGTCGTCGTGCCCCCTGCATGCCCTACCACCACGCTAGGTGGCGAACCGGCGCGCGCCGTGGCGATCGACGACGGTGGCGCTGGCCCCATCGTTGCCCTCGCCTCCGGCGACCGAGTGGAGACGTTTCGACGCGAAGAAGGTGAGTGGCGTCCTGTCATCACCGCGCCGGCAACCGAGGACGTGACCATACAGGTCGCGGGGATTACGCAAGGGCGCACCTCTCAGTTCTGGCTCACCACCACCGACGTCGAGCAGACTGTCCTCTACCAATGCACGATTGACGCGTGCATCGAACGCAAGACGTTCGCATTCGGCAACCTCGCCTATCTCCACTCCACCTCCGACTCGGTGGTCTATGTCGCCGGAGTCACGCTCGACGCCCCCATTCCAACGTTCGAACTTCGGTTCGTTCAGGGGCAGGATTCGAATCGAGCGGCGTTCGCCGAAGCCCTCTCGATTCCGACCCAGTTCGGTGGCATCCCGACCGCCATTCCGGCCGACCCACGGTTTCGCACCGAGTTCCGTTTCGCGTGGGATACGGGCGACCTCCCGCTCTCGCTGATCACCGTCAACACTTCACTGCTGATGGAGTTCGAACCCGAGTGCAATCGCCTCGACATCTTGGGCGGCCGAATCGTGCCGCTGCGCGGCGAGAAGGGAATTGTCGCGTCGGTTTCGAACGATCGCGGTGCCGCGATCACGTGGGATGGTTGCGACGCCACGAGCGCACCCGTCGCCCTGGAAGCCTCGCGCGGAATGCTCGATTTCGATGTCGTGAGCGTACCGGAAGACCCCGAGACCAACGACCTCTACTGGCTCCAGGCAGGCAGCGTGTGGGGCGCTACGATTGACGGCCGTACGGGGCGCCAGACCGGCCCGCGACGCAGGATCGCGACCACTCCCGGTGCGCAGGCGATTCGGGCGACCGCTCAAGGCGACGAGCGCATCATCGCAGTGGCCACTGAGGAAGGCGTGCTCGTGACGTCCGACGACATGAGCTGCGCCGAGTTCTTCATGGAGTGAGGGTTCCCTCTAAGGGGCGAATCCGGGGATTCCATTCAGATGGAAGTCGAGCGGGACCCCCTCCCCTTCGAACAGTTGCGACGCAACCCAGAACGAGTTTGCACGGCGCAATCGAGCTGGCGCCGTCGCATCGGGCGGCGTGCTCAAAGACGCCCCCTCAATGAGCTCGCCGTCTCGCCAGATGCGGATTTGAGCCCGCGCACCTTCTTCGAAGTTGTACGGGTTCCTCAGATACGCACCGAACGTGAACGTTTGGTCTGAGCTGTCGAACGCGTAAGCCTCGGGTAGACCGCCCGCAAACGACCGAACGCGTCGGTAGCCTCCGGCCAGGCTGCAGGGCGTCGATGCCTCTGGGAAACAGGCCGCCTCACTCGACGTCCAACCTGAACTTTGCCCGCCGGTGAGTACGTAAAGGTCCAGGTCGATTCCACGCCCGTAACCGGCGTCACCGGGAATCGGATCATCGAGCGTGTCCCACGTGAGCTCTACGTAGAGAGGCGCACTTGGCAAGACGGTCAGAGGTATGTCCTCGAACTCGCACAACAGCTGGCCTGTCTCGACATCCAGCGCGCCGTAGCGCACCACATAAGCACCCACGACCAGGGGAACCAGCAAACCCGAACCATCGTCGTTGATGAAGACACGACCTTTGAAGCCTTCGGGCGCACTCTCGAGGGTGAAGTACGGGCGGAGTGTCGTTCGGGGCTCGGACCGAAGGCCGACGAACCGCGCTGGCTCGAACTTGTGACCTGGGTCAACGCTCACGCCGTTCGCCGTGAGCTCGACCGGCGGCAGTGGCGCGTCGCTGCACCCTTGTTCGGCCGCCGCTCCATAGATGCGGGTCTCGGCGCCCTGACGAAGCCTCTCCTCGACGAAATTGAATCGAACCGTGCCCTCGAAGAGCCCAGGTTCCTCCGGCGTAACGGTCACCTTTGCCGTCGCGGTTCCGCCGGCGAGCAAGGTGAACGGGAGCTTCTCGGCGATGCGCAACGTCGGCTCGCCCGGCCCCTTCCAAGCAACGACCTCGGCTCCGGTCAGGGTCACCCTCTCGGTCCCGCAATTCTGCACGAGCGCGCTCGTCGTGATGGACTGCCCCGGAATGAGCGTCCAGATGTCTTCGAACGGCGTCGCGGTGACGCAGAGCGAACGCGTCCGCAGCCCAACCGCGTACGAATCCGAAGCGTCGCCCAATAGGCTCAACTCGAGATTGCTCTCAGCGAGCTGCGACACCCCAGGCGCTGGTCGGTAGAAAACGTCGATCGTCTGACTTCGTCCAGACCGTATCTCCAGCTCACGGTAGCTTCGATCCAGTGCAAAGACTGGCTCGCCATCGGGGCGAACGGCCGAGTCTTTGAGCGCGAGATCGAAGATGTAGAGCGAACGGTCGGAGCAGTTCTCGATCGTGAGCTGTCGCACCTGCGACTTGTAGTCGACAGACTCGCACCGACATCCGGTGGGCCCGGTGCAATCGCACTCGGTCAAAAGCTCCGGAACATCGAATACGAGCTCTCGATTCGAGATACGAAACGGCCGACGCGAACCGTCACACGACGCGGTCAGATCTTCGCAGCGACCATCGACACAAGTCTCGGCGCGACCGCAAGACACAAACTCGAGCGTTCCGGATTCGCCACACAGCTCGATGACGTTGCCGTCACCACAGGAAGGCGCGGCAGGGCAGCTATCTGGGAGCGAAACGTCGGGCTCCAAGGCGGAGCCGTCGATCGGGTCGACGATACCTGGAAGATCGCAACCAAAAACAAAAACCGCGACGAAGGCGGCCCCCAGGAGGAGCCGACGCAAGCGCCGCGGTCTTTGATTGTTGGTGTCGTGGTTCATGTCCCGAGTCTAACAACGACCCGGAGCAGTAGCTACTTCCTCAGACGCTCGAGATCTCTAGCGAACCTCAGCGATCGCGTTGGTGATCACGGGAACACCGTCCTGGTTCGTGACTTCGAGACCATAGGTGGTCACATCGCCATCCGACTCGTGCCAGATCTTCGTCGTCAGTTCCCACCCGGGCAACACGGGCTTCGAGAATCGAACTTTCAGGCGGGCGAGACGGTCCGGGTCGCCTTCACAGGGTCCCTCGACGAGGGCGTTGGCGGCGAACGCCATGGTGCACAGGCCATGGAGGATCACCGACGGGTGACCTGCCGACTTCGCGACCTCCTCATCGAGGTGGATTGGGTTGTCATCGAGCGAGGCCGCCGCGTAGCGGCGCGGCTGGTCTTCGGCCACCACCTGCTTCGACGTGAACAGCACGTCGCGCTCGGGGGTCTCGACCGGCTCCTTGGCCGCCTTGGGCTTGGGCTCACCGTCCTTCTTGGGCTTTCGGATGAAGAGGCCCGAGACCACATCCGTGGTCTGCTCCCCGTCCACCATCAGCCAGGTGCGCACGTTGACCAGGTAGCCGCTCGACTTCTCCTCGATCTCCGCAATCTCGGCGCGAGGTGCGGCCAAATCCCATGGGCGCAGATGGCGATGGAACCGCATGTCCTGCTCGCCGTGGACCAATCGGAGGATGTCCGCGTTCAGATCGGGGTCGACGATCATCTGCCCGAGCGCGTCGTGCAGCAGGCGCACCGGGAAGATGGGATGCGCGACTGGTTTCTGGCCGTCGGGGTTGTATCGAGCGTTTTCGGCGTCGGTCGCTTCGGCGTAGGCAGCCATGTGAGCGGGCTCCGCGAAGCTGGCCGCACCACGGTACTTTTTGCCGACAGCGGCAACGTTGAGCTTGGGCGAGCCGCCCCCGCTGGCTCCGCCGCCGGTTCCGAGTGCGGAAGCCGCCGCGGCGAGGTCGAAGTACTGACCGAACTTCATGAGGGCGCCCATATTGTCGGTCGAGATCTTGCCCTGCATGAACGCCTGCTCGGCCTGCACCTTGCCGGTCGCCATGTCGAGGATGGTCTGCGCCGAATCGAACTTCACCTTCCCGGTTGCGCCGTCTGCCGCGCCGTCGACGAAAGTGCACTTGCCGTCTGCCGTCACGAGCGAAACGGTCGCTTCGCCCCCAACGTCGAACAGAAGGGTCGACTTCCAGTCGCCGGCCTTGTCTGCCTTGTAGGTATCGGGGACAGCCGCGAAGAGTGCCTTGGCCTGGTCGAGCGGCGAGTTTCCGCCGCCACCCCCTGTCGCCGCCGCTGCCGCAGCGAGGTCGAAGTACTTTCCGAACTTCATGAGCACGCCCATGTTGTCCGTCGAGATTTTGCCCTGCATGAACGCTTGTTCCGGGGCGAGCTTGCCGTTGGCCATGTCGAGGATGATATCGCCCGAGGCGAACGTCACCTTGCCGGTCGGGTTGTCGGCCGCGCCGTCGACGAACTTGCATTCTCCGCCTTCGGCTACGAGCGAGTAGGTCGCCTGGCCCCCGATATCAAAGAGGATGGTCGCCTTCCAGTCGCCGGCCTTGTCAGCCTTGAAGGTAGCCGGAATCGCCTCGAAAAGATCACGAACCGCGTCGCCAGCAGCTTCTCCACCAGCGGGTGCCTTGGGGGCCTTGCGGGTGATCTCGTCGAATCGCGATCCGACGTCGGCAGGGCTCCAGCGCTCCTTGCCCAGGTCGACACCGTCGGTCATCTCGACGTTGTATTCGAAGTAGTGCGACCCGTGCGCGCCAAAGACTCGGCCGGTCACATCGGAAGCGTCGTCGCTGCAAAGCCAGCAGACGAGCGGCGCGATGTCTTCCGGCTCGTACTCCTCGGGGACCATGTTGATATCTTCGGTCATGCGCGTCTTTGCGACTGGCGCGATGGCGTTGACCGAGATCTTCGCTTTGCGAGTCTCGAGCGCAACGACACGCGTGAAGCCGGCAATGCCGGCTTTGGCCGCACCGTAGTTCGCCTGGCCAAAGTTCCCCTTGAGGCCCGCGTACGACGAGGTGTTGATGATGGTGCCGCCGTTGCCCGCGCGAGTCATCGCTTCGACCGCCGCCTGGGTCACGAGATACGTGCCTTTGAGGTGGACTTCGTTCACGAGGTCCCACATCTCGTCGGTCATCTTCGAGAGCGTCTTGTCGCGAAGAATCCCGGCGTTGTTGATGACAACATCGAGTTTTCCGAAGGCATCGACCGCCTGCGCGACCATCCCCTCGGCGTCTTCACGAACCGCCACCGAACCGTAGTTCGCGACCGCGTCGCCACCCGCTTCTTTGATCTCGGCGACGACCTTGTCGGCCATCGCGTTGCCCGCGCCGCTTCCGTCGCGAGTACCGCCGAGGTCGTTGACCACGACCTTGGCTCCCTCGGAGGCAAAGAGGAGGGCGTAGGCGCGACCGAGGCCGCCGCCGGCGCCGGTTATGAGGGCTACTTTTCCGTTTAGAATTCCCATATCTCTCTCACTGTACAGTGTTGATTCTTTTACGATTTTGCTGTTTGGCTCAGGACTCAAGGCACATGGCTTACAGAATCCGAGTTGTCGGTCTCAGTCCAGATTTCGGACCGCTCGAATCAGCCCGGCTAGTAGTCGGCTTGTTTCGGAACACAACCGCTCGGCGGGGCTGAACTTTGTGCTGTCGGCCATCGACAACCTGCGCGAAAGGTCGAGCTGGTACTGGAGCTCACGAAGCGAGGCGAATGCGATAACCAAGAAGCGAAGATAGTCGGCCGTGGTCTCTCGGCCGCAGCCCTCGACGATGTTCGACGGAACCGAAATCGCACCTCGGCGGAGCTGGCTAACGAGTCCAAATTTCTCCGAATTCGGAAAGAAGGCCGTAAGCCGATACACCTCCAGCGCCAATTCATCCGCCTTTTCGAAAGCCAACAACTTTCTGTGGTCACGCAAACCTACCTCCCCTCAACGCACTCGAGACCTAAGCCCTAGGCCCCAAGCCCTAAGCCTGATCGCTATCTCTCGATGACCGTCGCCACCGCCATCCCGAACCCGATGCACAACGTCGCCAATCCGAACTGCACGTCCCGTCGCTCCATCTCGTAGAGCAGCGTCGTGATCAGGCGCGCGCCCGAGCAGCCAAGCGGGTGCCCCAGCGCCATCGCGCCGCCGTTCACGTTCGTCTTGGCCAAGATTTCGTCGACGTCTCCGGGCATCTCTTGCGCCCACGAACGAACGACAGGCGCGAACGCCTCGTTCACTTCGAAGAGCCCGATGTCGTCGAACGAAAGTCCGGCTTTCTCGAGCACCTTGATCGTCGCTGGAATCGGGCCGGTCAGCATGATCGTGGGGTCCACCCCGGCGACCGCCATGGCGCGGAACTTCGCGCGGGGAGTGAGGCCCAGCTCGGCGGCCTTGGCTTTCGAGCCGATCAGAACCGCAGCAGCCCCATCGGAGATCTGCGACGAGCTCGCCGCCGTCACCACGCCGTCGTCGCGAAATGCGGGCTTGAGACTCCCGAGCTTCTCGAGCGTCGAGTTCGGCCGCGGCCCTTCGTCTACCTTGAAGGTGACCGTCTCGCCCTCGGTCGTCTCGACTTCGATCGGCAGGATTTCACGGTCGAAGATCCCTTCGGCCTGCGCGTGAAGCGCCCGCCGGTGCGACTCGTAGGCCATCTGGTCGAGCTGTTCGCGCGTCTGTCCCCACTTCTTCGCGATGAGCTCGGCGGAGTGCCCCTGCTGGATGATGTCGAAGCGGTCTTGCAGAGTGTCCGAAAGTCCTCCGCCATCGCTGCCCATCGCCACTCGCGTCATCGACTCGACCCCGGCGCCAATGACGAGATCGTGCATTCCACTCATTACGCCCTGAGCACCAAAATTGACCGCCTGCAGGCTCGACGCACACATGCGGTTCACGGTCGTGCCGGTCGTCGTCACCGGGAAGCCGGCGATGAGCGGCGCCATGCGCCCAATGTTGAACCCCTGCTCTCCGATCTGGGTCACACAACCCATCACCACGTCCTCGACCTCGACGGGGTCGACCTCGGCACGATCGACGAGCGCTCGCAAACACTTGGCCGCCAGATCATCAGGGCGGGTCGCGGCGAGTGTACCTTTACGACGGCCGATCGCGGTGCGGCCTGCGTCTAGAATATAGGCTTCTTGCATCGTAAATTCTCCGGGCGGGAGTTATGTAAGTGATCACTAACTTGGGCGGTAACGTAGCAATGCGAATCCGCGGTTGCAACGGATCCGTCATTTGATTTCGTCGACCGGCACCGATAGGTTGCGAAGAACCTGCGAAGGACATTTGGAATGGCTGCACGACCAATCTTTCGTCGCATTTCTGCGCTGCTGATTTGTGTGATTTCGACCGCCAGCTGCGCGACCACTGATTCGCTCGACGCCGCGAACCGCGCGCCGGTGGCGAATGCCGGTGAAGATGCGACCGCGGCGCCCGGCGATGTCGTGAGCCTCGACGGCTCGGGCAGCCTCGATCCGGACGGCGATGAGATCATCTACCGATGGGAACTCTCGAAGCCGGAAGGCAGCAGTGCCACGCTGACGAGCTCCAACTTCGTGCAGACGACCTTTCAGCCAGACCTGCCGGGCGATTACACGGCGACGCTCATCGTGAGTGACGGTGAGCTCGATTCACCGCCCGACATCGTCACCGTGGTGGTTGGCGGCGAGGGCGGAAACCTGGCGCCGGTCGCAGTAATCAACGGTGGCCCAGATTTGACGGCATCGGTCGGCGTCGAAATGGTCCTGAGCGCCAGCTCGAGCAGCGACCCGAATGGCGACACGCTCGCATTCGATTGGTCGCTCGACGGGCGACCCGATGGTTCGGTAGCCGACCTCATCGCAGCCGGCGGGCCCGACGCCCGATTCACCCCAGATGTGGCCGGTTCCTACGAGATCAGCCTGGTGGTGAGTGACGGCGAACTCCAGAGCGCTCCGGTCACCGCCTTCGTACTGGCGTCCGAAAATGCGAACGTACCGACCGCATCGGCCGGCTCGAGCCAAACGGTCGATGTCGGACAAACCGCGACCCTCGACGGCTCGGCATCGGTCGGCTCGAACCTGACCTTCAGCTGGTCTCTCGTTCGCGCACCACTCGACAGCAGCGCGACGATCGCAAACGCAACCAACGTCACAGCCTCGCTCACGCCAGACGTCGAGGGAGAGTACGAAGCTCGCCTCGTCGTGAGCTCCGCGGGAGTCGATTCGGCGCCTTCGAGCGTGGTCATCACCGCTCGCGCCGTCACCATGGCGGGCACGCCCACGGCGGCGGCCGGTTCCGACACCACCGGAATGACCAACAGCATCGTCAACGTCGACGGCTCGTCGAGCTCCGACCCCGATTCGGATCCACTTTCTTACGCATGGGCATTCCAGTCGCGCCCCAACGGCAGCCAGGCGTCCATCGATTCGCCGACCTCCGCGTCGGCCGCGTTCATCCCCGACCTCGTGGGCGACTACGTCCTCGAACTCACGGTGTCAGACGGCACCAACTCCGACTCCGACACAGTCCGCGTGACGGTCTCTGGCTCGCAACCCGCCGTCGAAGGCGACGTGATCATCACCGAAGTGTTTTACGACGCCGGCGACGAGAACCTCGAAGAGTGGTTCGAGCTCCACAACCCCACCGACATCGAATGGGACCTGAACGGCTGTGTCGTCGAAGACCTCGACTTCGACAGCTTCACCATCATGAGCGAGGTTCGAATCGCTCCGGGGGCCTACATCACATTGGCCAAGAGCTCGAACCCCGGTTTCACGCCAGACTACGACTACGGTACTCAGTTCGACCTCGCGAACTCCGCCGATGAGATTGTCGTCACGTGTGGCGCCAACGAAGTGGCGAATCTGATCTACACCAATGCATTCGCTGGTGGGTCGCTCGTCTCGGCACAGCTGAAGCCAAACATGTTCAGCGAAACAGCCAACGACAACGAGTCCAACTGGTGCTCCGGAACAGCCACGTTCAACGGCGGAACCGGAACTCCAGGTGCTGCGCCCGACTGCAACTGACTCGAATCGAAGCGCACGATCCTGCCGATTCGCGAAAAAAATCGAGAAAATCAGCCGATCTTCAAAATCGGCGTTCACGCGGCGAAAACGCCAATTTTTCGCCATTTTTGGCGGATTGTTGCTCCAATCTGGCCAGATGTTGGAGTGTGCGTACTCCGAACTTCCCAGGATTTTCTGAGTCGCGACTCATTAATCCCGCACATTGGTCAGACGAATACGAATTTTCCGGAATCCAATTTCGGAGCGCTGCATCACTAATGTAGCGCCGCACAAGCGGGATAAGCCTCTTGTTACGCCACGTTCTTACTGTAAACAGCGTCAATCAAACTACATTTGCATACCCGCATTTAGAGAGTTACAGAGGCGTCTGTCGTATGCAGGCGGGCGATTGAGGCCAGAAAACCGACCCGTCAGATTTTTTGGCACTGGCCATGCATAGATTCCATCGGGTGAACGCTCGAGAATCATGGGCTTCCGCCCGTATATCATCGTAAGCGAGGAGTTTTTTATGTTGCGACCTGTCCAAAAACACGTTGAGCGTCCCGAAGGAAAGCTCGCCGTTTTGATCCCAGGCCTTGGGGCTGTAGCCACCACGTTCATCGCGGGTGTCGACCAGATTCGCCGTGGCCTGCACGCGCCCATCGGCAGCTACACTCAACTCGGAACGCTTCCGCTCGGTGATGACATCGGTTCGTCGGCTCCGGTTCGCAATGCGCTCCCCTTCGCGAAGCTCGACGACATCGTCTTCGGCGGCTGGGACATCTACGAAGGTACTGCCTGGGACGCAGCGGAGCGTTCGGGCGTCCTCAAAGACAAGGACCTCAACGCATCGCGCGAGATTCTCGAAGGCATCAAGCCGATGAAGGCTGTCTTCGACCAGAACTTCGTGCGCAACCTCAGTGGTCCAAACGTCAAAGAAGGCTCCAACAAGATGGAGCTTGCCGAAGCTCTCATCGAAGACATCGAGAACTTCGTCGAAGAGAACGGCTGCTCGCGCGCCGTCGCCGTCTGGTGCGGGTCGACCGAAGTCTTCCGCGAGATCGGCGAAGTCCACCAGACGGTGGAGGCCTTCGAACGCGGTCTCAAAGAGAACCACCCCGACATTAGCCCGGGGATGATCTACGCCTACGCGTTCGTCAAATCGGGCGTCCCATACGCTAACGGCGCGCCGAACCTCGCGCTCGACTGCCCGGCCATCGTCCAGCTCGCACACGAAGTGGGCACGCCGATCGCTGGTAAGGACTTCAAGACGGGCCAGACCCTCATGAAGACCATCCTCGCGCCTGGATTCGCCGCTCGACTCATCGGCGTGCAGGGCTGGTACTCCACCAACATCCTCGGCAACACCGACGGCGCGGTCCTCGACGACCCGGGCTCCTTCAAGACGAAGGAGAACTCGAAGCTCTCGGTGCTCGAGACCATCCTCGACAAAGAGACCCTCCCAGAGCTGTACGGCGAGATGACGCACCGCGTGCGCATCGACTACTACCCGCCGCGCGGCGACAACAAAGAAGGCTGGGACAACATCGATATCGTCGGGTGGATGGGCTACCCGATGCAGATCAAAATCAACTTCCTGTGCCGCGATTCGATCCTCGCTGCGCCCCTCGTCCTCGACCTCGCCCTCTTGCTCGACCTTGCTGGTCGTGCCGAAGAGCGCGGAGTTCAGGAGTGGATGAGCTTCTTCTTCAAGGCTCCACAGACTGAAGAAGGACTCCCGGTCCACAACCTCTTCGACCAGCTCGAGATGATGCAGTCGAAGCTCCGGGACATTCGCACTCGCGAGGTGGTCGCTGCTGAGCATGTCGCGTAACGGGCGAACCTACGACCGACCAGGTCTGACGCCATGAAACCGCTTGCGCTCTATTTCGGGTTCATCCCGATGGTGATTGTTGCCACGACGCTCTTTGTGAGCTTCGTGCTATTCACCGGCCACTGGCTGTTCCTCTCCGAGGAAGACCGCCGGAACCCCGAACTCGGGGAAGGCCGAGATCGCGGCTTTTTCGTGGCGTATTTTTATGCCCTCATCGGTCCACTGTGCCGCGTCATGGGCGCGGTCGGTATTACGCCAAACGTCGTCACGCTCGGCTCGCTTCTGCTGGCCATCGGTGGCGCTGTAGCCATCGCCAACTCCCAGTTCATGATCGCGGTCTGGTTGGTCGTCCTCGCGTCGTCAGCCGACGCGATGGATGGATTCCTGGCCCGCGCGCAGGGCACCGGCTCACCCGCCGGCGCCTTCCTCGACTCGTTCGTCGACCGCCTCACCGAAGGCGTGATCTTCATCGGGTTTGCGGTGTTGGGCGACGGCGGTCTGTTGACCGTCTTCGCGGTGGTCGCGGCGGTCACATCGTTCGCGGTCAGCTACGCTCGCGCTCGAGGAGAGTCACTTGGCGCGACCGGCAAAGTCGGCATCATGCAGCGCCCAGTTCGACTGGTGATGGTCGACATGGCGATCTTCGCGCTCGCAATCGGCGAGTTCGCCGGCGGGATGTGGGCGCTCCGAACGGTTGATGTTGCCACCGGTATCATCGGTCTGCTCGGAGTTGCGGCTGGAGTCACTGCCGCACGCCGCGCGCACCTCATCTACCACGAGCTCCTCCCCGAGGCTGCGGGCGTCGAAACCCTGCACCCCGAACCTTCCGACGACGATCTCCTCGAGAAAGTCGCCAGCTGAAACCAAGCTGAATTCATGGCCGAAGAGAAGACATCGCTCGGGCAGCATCTCCGAGACTTCGGCGGTGCCGCGACCGCCTCGGCCATCGCCACGGCGGCCGACGGGGTCCTCTTTGCGATCCTCATCGCGGCCGGCCCACTCTTCGGAACCTACTCGACCGGCATCTCGGCTTCGGCGGGCGCGGCGCTCGGTGCCGTCGTCAACTACTCGTTGTGCCGATTCGTCATCTTCCGTCGATTCGAAGCCCCCATCGCACAGTCAGCGTCGCTCTACATCTTCATGAGCATCGTTGCCGGGGTCGCACAAGGCGTAGGGACCGAGAACATCGCGCGTCTGGCTCCAGCCGGCGTCGCCTGGTTCGCCTCCAAGGCAGTCATCTACGTCTTCTTCACCTACCCATTTGCACGCTTCGTAGTCTTTCGAGGCCGGGACGATGGCAATGATTCTTCACCGGTCGAGCACGCGGCATGATTGACGCCCTCTCGGGCCTTTTCGGCGTGCTCATCCGCAGGCCGTGGGCTGTCCTCGTCAGCATCGCGATCGTAACCGTCGGGCTCGTTGTCGGAGCCAGCGGCGTGCGTCTCGACGGCGACCTCGCTCGACTCCTGCCCGAATCGGCTCGCTCCGTTCAGGGTCTTCAGCGGCTCGAAGAGGTCTACGGCGACCAGATCGGGCGGGTCACCGTGATCTTGAGTACGACCGACGAATCCGTCGAACTCGAAGCCGAGGCTGACGCGGTGCGAGCCGCGCTGGCGGAGCTGCCCGGCGTCGACCGTGCCGAATCTCGGAAGCCCCAGTCACTCCTCGGCGACCTACGCCTCGTCTACCTCGACGAGGCTGATCTCGAGTCGGTCCGGGAGCGAATCGCCAAACGAATCAAGTGGGAGAAGAAGCGCGCGAACCCACTCTTTGTCGACCTCGGCTCAGGCAAACCACCCGAAGTCGACGTCTCCGACATCGAAGCCAAGTACGGTGGCGACACGCCCTACTACCGAAGTGACGAAGGCCAGATTCTGGTCTTCGTGCGACCGACATTCTCAGCGACCGACCTGGACCAAACCGAAGACCTCGTCGCTGAGGTCGAGGAGACCACGCGTTCGGTGCTCGCCGAGCGCGGGGCCGAAGTTAGGGCCTCGTTCACGGGTCGCTACGTCAAGCGCATCGAGCAACAGTCGCTGATGATTGCCGACATCGGCAAAGCGACGTCCGTAGCGTTCGTCCTGCTGGCGCTGCTGTTGCTCATCTACTTCCGCAGTTTCGTGACGATGTCCCAGGTGATCCTGCCGCTGGTCGTCGGCACCGCCGCCGCGATGACGCTCGCCACGCTCATGTTCGGGAGTCTGAATATCCTCACGGGCTTCCTGGGCGCCATTCTACTGGGGCTCGGCGTCGACTACGGCATTCACCTGGTGAGCCGTTTCCATGAAGAGCGACAGCGGATGGAACTCTCCGAGGCGATGCTCGAGACCTTCCGTACCACCGGCAAGGCCAACCTCTTTGCGGGCATGACCACGGCGGCTGCGCTGGGCAGTCTGACCGTGTCGTCGTTCCGCGCGTTCTTCGAGTTCGGCATCATCGCCCTGGTCGGCATCGTCTGCATCTTGTTGGCGTACACCATCGTCTTGCCGGCGCTGGCGGTCGCCACCGAACGTCTCTCCTCGAAGAACCGGCCTTCGCTCGCAAGCTGGCTCGGTGAAATCGTGAGCGACCGCGTGACCTCCGGTTCATCGAGCCCACTGTCGAGCAAAATGACGAAGCGCGTGGCGTACGGCGTCTTGGGCCTTGCCGCGGTCGTCGCAGCCCTTGGTCTCGGGAGCGTGAAGTTCGATTCGAGCTTCGACAACCTCACGATCACGAACACGCCGTCGTGGGAGCTCGACCAGCTCGTGAACGACATCCTCGGCGAATCGCAAACGCCCGCCGTGGTGCTGGTCGAAAACGCCGAGCACGAAGCCGCCGTTGTCGAAGAGCTCGAGAAGCGTGCGATGGACGACACCGAAGCGGTTCAGAAGGTCATCGCGCGACGCGACCTCCTCCCCGGCAATCAATCCTCCAAGCTCGGGACCCTTCGAAGAATCAAAGACGACCTCGAAGACGTGCCGAAACGCGCTCGGTCTGAGGAGCTCGAGTCGTTCCTGACTGAGATCGACGGCATTCTCGACACGGCGCCGGTGGAGCTTTCGGACCTCCCCAAGTCGCTGTCGCGCCCGTTCAGTCGGACCGACGGCGAAGGTTCCGTGGTGCTCGTATTGCCAGGGCTCGACCTGAACGATCTAGAGAACTCTCGACGATTCGTTCGCCAGATTCAGGACCTGCCGGGGGCGAGCGGTGATTCCATCGATGCGTTGAGCGACGCGATGCTGCTGACCGAGATCTTCGATTTCGTGCAGAGCGACATCCAATGGATGATCGGACTGACGCTCATCGGGTTGCTACTCATCGCGCTGCTGGCGTTCGGTCCGCGGCGAGACGCGCTCGTGCTTCTGGGGACGTTGTCACTGTCGCTCGGCGCCGCGCTCGGCCTGATGGGCTTGCTCGATGTGGATTTCAATTTCATCAACGTGCTCATTATCCCGATCTGGCTCGGCCTTGGGGTGGATGCGTCGTTCCACGTGATCATGCACATCCGCCAGCACCCGGACCGAGTCGGTTCACACGTGGCGACCGTTGGCTCGGTGGCCGCAGCATTCCTCACGTCGATGACCGGCTTTGGAGCGATGAGTTTGTCGCACCACAACGGTCTGTCGTCGCTGGCTTCGGTTGCGATCGTCGGTCTGGGCACGATTCTGGTCGTGAACGTGGCGGTCGCGACCATCTTGTCTTCCAATGCTCGTTCGAAAGGGGAGCACAGCGCATGATGAGTGGGCGGCAGTGGGCGGCCATCGGCGCCTTCGGGGCGACGATCGCGGCCTACGGAATCATCAATCGTCTGACCGTCGCACATTTGCTGGTGCTCGGTATCGTGTGCGGGTTTGCAGCGGTTCCACGTACCCGGTGGATCGGCATGGCGCTTCTGCCGGTGAGCATGTTCGTGCTCGCCTACGACCTGTTGCGTGTGTTTGCCGAACGAGCGGTGCACGTCGTGACCATCAAGCCGGTGTACGACCTCGAGCTGGCGATCTTCGGGATTCAGCAGGGTGAGCGTCTCATCACACCGAACGAGTGGATTGTCGGCTGGTTGTCGACGCCCCTCGACCTGTATGGGGGCGTTGTCTACTCGACGCACGTGCCGCCTCTCATCCTGGTCGGAATCTACGTGCTTTGGCGGTCGCGCGAGCGCACCGAGAGCGACCTGGGGCAGATTGGGGCGTACTTCTGGGGGATGTTCGTCCTCAACATCATCGCGTACACGACAATGCTGCTCTTTCCGGTCGCACCGCCCTGGTACGTGGAAGCGTTCGGATTCGCCATGCCCACTGAGGTCGTCACCGGAAACCCGGCTCGCCTCGCGCGTGTGGATGCATGGCTGGGGTACGAGTACTTCACGACCGTGTACGCCCAGGGCGCATACACGTTTGGTGCGGTTCCGTCGCTCCACTGCGCGTACCCGTTCTACGCGGCGCTTCACATCAAGAATCGCTGGGGAGCGGCATTTGCGTGGTTCTGGACGGCCTCGATGATCTTTTACGCGGTCTATCTGAATCACCATTACATCGTGGATGTAATTGCCGGTGTGGCGCTTGCCGTGGGCGTTTGGGCGGTGTTCCAGTTCAGCCCGGTGCATCAGCTCGCGAAGCGTCTCTACACCTGGCAGCTGTCGCTGTTTCCGGTGCGCCCAAGACCGGAAGAGGCAGCCAATGTCGGATAAGACTCCCGCACCACGCGAAGTTGTCGTCGCCGCGTGGAAGTCGCGACCGTTTTCGATGCTGGGCGCCACGTTTTTCGGGGTCGGAATGCTCCCCGGCGGGCCGGGGACCTATGCTGCGGCGCTCTGTCTGCCCGCGGTGTGGGGATTGTCGCACCTGCCGTTGTGGCTGCACGCGATCGTGTTTGCGGTCGTCACGGGGGTGAGCTGCATCTGGTCGGAGCGCGCGGGGCAGGCGCTCGGGGTGCACGACTCGCGCAGAATCGTCATCGACGAAGTCGTCGGCGTTTGGCTGGCGCTGCTCTTCTTCGCGGAGTTTGGCCTGGTCGAAGCGGCTGTCGGGTTCGTGTTTTTTCGGCTCTTCGACATCTGGAAACCCTACCCGATCAGGCTGGTGGATCAGCGGTTTTCCAATGGAGTCGGGGTGATCGCCGATGATCTCGTCGCGGGATTGTACGCGATTCCGTTCGTAGCGATTGCGCACTGGTTCGATTTCTGATGAATCCCGGCGGTTTGGCCGCGGGATTGTCCACGAATCTCGAAGAAAAATGGGTCGAAACCGCTCTGCTTTGCGTGTAGAACGCGGCGACAGCTAAGTTATTGGAAAAACGCAACTTTGGTTGTGAGGTGCTGTGGTGGGGGGTGTGGTGTATACAGCACAGGGGTGAGTTTTCCACAGGGTCACAAAAAAGTGATCTTTGCGTTTCGAATACGCGTCATGCGGGGTTGCGGTGATTCGCGGGAAGATCGTTGGCAATTGCTGTCGGAAATCTCATTGAAAGCGTGATCCGGCTCCCTTAGTTTGGGCTTCACGGCGGTCAAGGACGACCCCCGGTCAGCGTTGCCAAGATGGCAGCAAGACAACCACGGATGGTTGAACAATGAGCCACGATCCAATGCGCGAGCGGGCGTTTGGACTCTTGTCCGAACTCTGTGGAAGTGGGGAGATCCCTACCGAAGCCCTGCGAACCGCCAGCCACACTCTTTTTGACGTCGCTCGACACGCCGGACCTGAGACACTCTACGCAGTATCAGAGGCGCTGCCATGGATGGCGGCGTTTGTCTCGATGGCGTCCGGCGACCTCACGCAACAAGATGCCGCGACTGAGTTGTTCGCCCGCGGAGCGCTCCACGCGCTTCCTCCGGCGGCACTGAATCGGCGTTTGCGCGAGGCCGTACAAGCGACGTTGCGTTCCCCTACAACTTCCGTCGATGGCCCGTTGGCCCAGGCTCTCGTAGAGTCGGCCAAGCTCGACCAGCGCCTGACATCGCTCATCTTTCGGGACGACGACCAGGTACGCGCCGAGATCCTCGACGATGCCGAGCTCCTTTCGGCCGCCCTCGAGGTCTGTGAATCGGACGACGAGCTCGAGAGCGAGGCTCGCCGGCGCCTGCGAGGACTTTTCCCGCAGTGGTGCCAGCCCGACATTCGACCGCGGAGTCGAGCGATTCGTGTGCTCGACGGTCTGGAATCGTCTTGGGACGGCGGCATCATTGCGCGCGTAGCCGGCTTCAGCGAGCGGTCACGACGGTTCGAGCTCAGCTCGGTCGACCACCTTCGCCGCAGCGGCTACCTCGAAACCGTGCGCGCCGCGCTCGCTTTCGCACCCGTCGAAGACAGCGCCCAGGCACGCGAGGAGCTCGAGCGCGACAACGCCGCCGGACGCGTCGAGCCCGGCGTCCTCCGTCAGTTCCCTGTCTTTGCCGACGACCCGCCGCTGGAAGCACTCACGCTGGCGCTGATCGAGATGCGCGGCAAATCGGTCGCATACTTGCGCGGGGCGGCTCCGTTCGCCGACCTGAGCCCTTGGGTCGACTACTTGCGCGGACCTTGTGCCGAGCTCGCCGAATCGCGTGACATCACGCTTCGTGAGGCGACGAGCTTCGCGCACTTCGCGCTCCACCTCATGAACTTCTGCGACCTTGTGGCGTTCCACAGAGGCGCGGCGACCGACGACGTTCGCCGGTCGATCATGGACGTCGAGGACGAGCTCAAAGAGTTCGCTCTCGCATACCAACGCGAAGGCCTGCACGACGGCGCGAGCGACCTCGCTCGGTTCGACGAAGCTCGGTGGCGCAGCTCGTCGCCAGAGTCCTGGCTCGCCGACCGCCTCGCACGTCTGCGAGGTGGGTGGCGAGATGGTTCCGGCTCGAAGCCGGTCGGCGCGCCACCCCGCGTGCACGAGGAAACGCTCGAGCACCACCTTGCCATCGTTCAACGCCTCGAGGCCGACGATGCGTTCGTCGATCCTCTGTCGAACCTGCTCAAGACCGCGACAATCAACGGCGTGCGCTGGCTCGAAACCCTCGAGGCCGACCACATCCTGTCGCTTCTGTCGCTGGCTGCACGCGCCGCCCGCGATAGCGCAACGGTCGACACGGCCCACACGTGGCGGCTCGACGTCGAACCGATCGCCGGGTGGGCGACGGGTCAATCGGCCGCACTTCGCGCCGAAGTGCTGCGCGAGCTGCTGGACCGCACATCGCCTTCGGAAATCCTCGCCCACAGCCACCGCGAGCTATCGCGAGGGCTCTCGGCATTTGTCCCGGAATCAGGTGTCATCGCGCTGCGTTTTGCGCCCGACGCCGAGCTCGAGGCAATCCTCACGCTACTGAGCGCGGCCGGCGACGACGCCGCGATGCGTACCGTATTGCAGGCACGACTCGACGGCATCCTCGCCGCCGACGTCGAAGAGGATCATACCCAGGAACTCGTGTTGAGCGCCGCGGCGCGCGAACAGCTGGGTCTTTAGAATCGCACTCTAGAGTTCGGGGGAAAGGCCACCCAGCTCCA
>CAYLMO010000027.1:0-15023 GCA_964384605.1 uncultured Bradymonadales bacterium
GCATATCGTAGATCAACCCAATCGCGAGGTCACTGCGAACATGTCGGGTCGAACGCTGCCGCCCTTTGCAAAACCTCCACGCTTCAACGATAGGTGGGACGTGATCGGAATGACCTGAAATCGACCATGCTTCGCGACGCCCAAAAAATCGCACGAACACTCGACCCCACCGCTACGGAGGTTTCGGTTCGTCCGCTCGTCGGAGGCGTGTCAGCCGATACCTTCGCCGTTCGTTTCTCGACTCGAGGAGCAACGCGGACCGTGACCGTTCGGCGAGGTCGCTCCGGAGCCGCAATCGACGCACAGCGTGAATTTCGACTGCTCACGGATCTGACGGCGATAAACCTGCGGGTGCCAGCCCCTCTGTTGCTCGACCTCGACGGCTCCATCTGCGGCGTACCCGGTATCGTCATGGAGTTCGTCGAGGGCACCACGACGATGCCCCGGCCGCTCAACTCGTCCCTCGACGCCATGGCGGGGTTTCTCGCAGAACTTCACGGGCTTGATGCTCTCGATTTCCAGTGGCCCGAGCGGGAAGACCCGATTCAGACCATGCTCCAAAGTCCCGTCGTCGATCAGATATCGGTCGAACTGAAGTCACGGCTCGAAGAACACGGGGCATTCACGTCGCGCAATCGACATTGCTTGCTCCACGGCGACTTCTGGCCGAACAACGTGATTTGGAACGGTACTGGAATTGCGTCGGTCATCGACTGGGAAGACGCGGCGATCGGCGACCCACTCTGTGACATTGCGGGTGCGCAGTTGGAGCTGACGTGGGCGTTTGGAGAAGAGGCGGCCGCGCACTTCTGTGAAGCATATCTTGACCGGATGGATGTCGATCTCGGCGACCTACCGATTTGGCAGGCATTCGTGACCTCTGCATCGCTCGCCCACATGGACCATTGGGGTCTAGCATCCGACGACCTGGAGCAGCGACGCATGGTCGCCAAACGGCTTCTGAGCCGGGCCGAGGAGCGATACACGGGCACAGCATGACTCGCCCAGGGCGTCGGCTCCGAGCACAAGGGCCCCAACGGTCATTCCGAAGTGCAAGGCGGCGTGTGCTGCGTGTTCCCGCTGGTACGCAATCGGCGCGCGTCGGCCGAGGGAGGCGAACAACCGGTGGTCGCGTCGTCCTGGAAGTAGTGGAACGTCCCAAGCGCCGTGCAGTCGTACTTTCCGTCGAGCAGGTTGTCGCGGAACGAGTTACCCCACGAAGGGCATTCCGGGCCGACCTTCGTGCAGTCGTCGCGCACGTCGTGGTCGCAATACCAATCGGTGTAGCCCGCCTGCGTGCCAACCTGAATGAATCGATTGTCTGTGATGACGTTGTCGTTCGAGAAGTCTCGAAGACGCACCGGGTCGCCAGTGCTGACCTTGAAACGGTTAGCTCGGATGACGTTCCGATCGGACATGTGGGCGGCGTAGATCGCGTGAATCAAGCCACCGCTGGTGGTGTTGACGACGTTCACGAAGTGGTTGTTCTCGATGGTGTTGTCGTCGGAGTTCACGAGGCGAACGGCGGCCGTCGACGGGTTGAGCGCAGGGTTGAAGACGTTGCCGATGTTGGCGAAATAGCACCCGTAGATGCGATTCGAACCGTTGGAGGTCGCTTCGTCGTTGCGGGCGCCGTTCAGCGAGATTGCGGTGCCGTAGTTCTCCACGCGGATGTAGTGAAACTCGAGGTTGGTCTCTTCGCCGGCCGAGTGCCGGAGCTGAAACCACGTACCTCCCGGGCAAGGCCCGTCGGGCCCTTCGCAGCCGTCGAAGACGGGCCTTCCAGGCCCATCGGAGGGCCATCTGGTGAAGGTGATCGAGTTGTCGGGGCGCGTCTGTGTCCACACGACTTTCTGGGCGTAGTAGGTGCCCATGGCGATGCGAATCTCGACGTCGCGTGCACCGACGCCTTCGACGAGCTGTTGTGCGCGGGTCGTGGTGAGAATCGCGGCGGCCGGCGAAGAACCATCGCGAGCGTCGTCGCCATCGGGCGCCATGTAGATGACGACCGGGCCGCTCTCGGTTGCGTCGGGCTCCGACCCGGCGTCCTCAGACGTGGAACCGACGTCCGGCCCCACGGAAGAATTGCCCGCATCGGCCCTCACGTCGGCATCGGTCGCGCCGTTGTTCGTGCCTGCTGCATCCGATGACGCTCCTGAGTCGCCCCCGACGACCAGCTCTGGACCATCGGATCCGCAGCCGGCCATGGCGGTAATCGCGAGGAGCGCGAAGACGAGACTCTTCAGTTTCATTTCGAGGTTCGTGGGCACGGCGGTCACGGGTAGAGGTGGTGTAGCGTTTCAAACTGCTTCGTCGAGCCGATCAATAGCAGCTCCATACCCGGCTCAAATCGGAACTCGGGGCTGAATCGTGTGACCGTTTCGGCCCCTTTTCGTACCGCGACAACACTCATGCCGGTCTTCTGACCAATCCCGCTCTCGGCGATGCTCACCATGTTGAGCGACGGCGTCACCACGAACGGGAAGAGGTCGATCCCCTCCCCCAGCACGGTCAACGAACGTCCGTGAAGCACCGACGCAACCGCGTTGACGGCGAGCGTGACGTAGCTGAGCACGAAGTCCGCGCCAGCTCGGTGAATCGCGTCGAGGTTCCGCTCGCTCGTGAGACGGCTCACGATTCGGACATCCGGATTGAGCCGTCGGCAGTACGAGGTCAAAAAGATGTTCATCGCGTCGTCGTTGGTCGTGAGCAACACCGATGGAGCTTCCTCGATGCCTGCCGCCTTCACGATCTCGTAGGTCGAAGCATCGCCCACGATGGTCTCTTTACACAGATCAGCGAGCCGCTTTGCTCGAGCTTCATCGCGCTCGAGTAGGTTCGCGGCAATCCCTTTGCGCTTCAACGCGCGCAGGGCAGATTCGCCCACATTCCCCCCGCCGATCACGAGGACTGGGTGTTCCTCGTCTTCGTAGGGATCAAACAGGTCGTTGAGCTGTCGGAGCTGATCCGGAGTCCCCATGACGACGGGAACGCACGACCGCGTGAGCACCATGTCTGGGGCGGCCGTCTCGAACTTACCCTGCACCCAGATGCCGATGATGCTGACGCCGGTCTCTTGCCGGAGCTCCGTTTCGCGCACGGTCTTGCCGACGAACGGAGTTCCGAGGACCGGCAGCTCCGCGATGCGCAGCGACTCGTAGGCGCCAATCGGATGAAGCGACGTCTGGTCGGCATTCACGCGGTTGGCCAGCTGTTCGCCGAGCCAACGCTTGACCGGCAATACGTGGTCGACGCCGCTCAATTCCAGCACGTCGATGGCATCTTCGTCTTCGGCGATGGCCGCAATCTCCACGTCCGGAGCCACCGCGCGCGCCGTGAGCGCAATGTTGGTGTTCACGACGTCATTCAGATTGGCGACGATCAGTCGGGCGCGATTGGCCCTCGCGGCCTCGTACGTCGCGCTCAAATCGTTGTCCCCAACCAAAACGTTGATGCCGTCTTGGTGTGCGAACGTCGCCTTCTGCGGGTCTGGTTCGAACACGGCGTACTCGACCTCGGCCGACTTGAGCCAGTCGATGAGACCGTCGCCGACGACGTTGCGCGCGCAAATGATGACGTGATCTTCGGTGTCGAGCGGAAGCGCCCGCGGGACCCGTGACTTGATCTGTGCCTCGAGCCACGGCGCGTAGAAGAATCGAATGAACGCAAACGGCAGCACGATCAGCAACATCACGATGCCCGTCAGCAGCACCACGACGCTGAACGCCCGGCCGAGGTCCGATTCGAACGTGATGTCGCCGAATCCCAGGGTGCTCATGACCGTGAGGGTCCAATAGAGTCCCGTGATCCACGAGTGCTCATGCCCCTCGTAGAGCATGATGAAATGGAACGCGATCGTGAAGATGATGATCACGACCACGAGCAGTCCGACGAACTTCAGGAGAAGCGGGAGGTTCTGACGAATCTCGCGGTTCTCGAGGAAGACCGAGAGCTGTGCGGGGAGAGTCTTGATGGTGTCTATCCTGACTTCTGCTGGCGCGGTTTCAGCCGCCTATCTCTGGCTCGAATGTGACCGCTTCGATGTTGTGGCCCTCTGGGTCGAGCACGAAGGCGGCATAGTACTCCGGATGATATATCTCTCGGATGCCGGGAGCGCCATTATCGGTGCCGCCTGCCGCGAGCGCCGCTTCGTGGAATGCGCGCACCTGCGCCCGAGACGTCGCTCGGAAGCAGATGTGTGTCGAGGGCGATTGCTGCCCCTTCTCGGCCAGCCATAGCGACCCCTTACGCCCGATTCCGAATCCAGCGTAAGCAACGCCCTCGCCGTCCGCACCAAACTCTCCGACGAGCTCCATTCCGAGCGGCTCGAGCGCCTTCAGATAAAACGCTTTGGCCTTTGTGATGTCTGCAACCGAAAGGGAAATGTGGTCGAGCACGAGCCGTAGTTCTTCAGTCATGAGGTCGATTGGGGTTGGGTGTGGGTTGGCGCTTCAGAACCGGACACGCGGGATCGCGGTCTGTTTGGGCGAGCTGAGGCGTTCGGGGCGGTCCGCCCATTCGGCGATGGTCCACGGGTCTTCGGTGAATGCGGTCACGCACAGACACCCCTTGGGCGGCGAGGGCGCGCAGACGGTGTTGGTCCATCCGAACTCGGCGTGCGAGACGACGACTTTGGTTCGATACACCTCGCAGGGTCGATACCAGAGTGCGACCGTGGCGATCGCGAGCACGAGAATCGCGGCGTACACCCAGACGCTCGGCATCCCGGTCGGTGATTTTTCGTCGGGTGCGCTCAAAACGTCACCATGGGGGTGACTTCGCCTTTTGCAGGCTTCGCCGGATGTGGACGTTCTGGCGTGCTGTACAGTTCGCCTTCAGTGGTCGAGCAGTGGCAGCCCGTTTGTAGGACTGGCGAACACACCGTGTTGCTCGGTCCAAACTCGGGGCTCGCCGCAATCACCTGAAGCCGCTCGAATTCGCAGGGACGAGCCATCAGGACGAGGATAACGAAGAGCAGCGCGCCGATGATGATGATCGGCCAGAGTTCACCGCGCCTAGAGTCGTTGTCGGTGGCGTTGTCGGTGGCGTCGTCGGAGTCGTTACCGCCGTCGAGCCCAGGTCGTTTCGGTTCTCCAGTCATGCCGAAGTCTCCGTTTTCGATCGTGTGTGCTGATCGTCGTAACACCCCTTCGACGTCGAGCCAAATCGGGCCAACAGGGCGGCAATTGCCGCGCACAAGAACGCTCCCGCGATCCAAAAGACCTCGACACGCATGACCCGAAGCCCTCGCTCGGTGAGGAATGCACGGATGCCGATGGGCGAAACCGGTATGGGTCGCCAGTCGAAGAAGAACCGCTCCTCCGACAACGGATAGAACATCATGACGCCCGCTCCGCCGGTCGTGAGCGCGTCCAAGACCGCGTGGCTCGCAAAGGCGGCGACCGTCGCAAATGCCCACGCCACCGCCCTCCGGGAGTCCTGTGTCACTCTCCACACCAGGGCCAGAACGACGGACGCCAAGAGGAGTCCGAGAAATGGCGCGTGAAAGAAGCCGCGGTGGCCGAAGAAACTCTCGTAGGGCACGCCATACGCGAAGCCGATGATGTCGAGATCCGGCGCAAACCCGAGACAGAAACCCCAAAGCGTGAGGGCTCGGCGGTCCTGACCGAGCAACGATCCGGCCGAACTGCCGATCGCGCCTCCGAAAACGATGTGTGTGATTGCTGAGGACATGGACCAGACTGAACGCCAACAGGCTCTGACGTCATTCCTTCAGAGTATCAAGCGTGGTAGCAAACTGCCGGATTCAAGCACTCCAACCATCACGGGAGAACACAATGGAACTCGGCGCTTTTTCGATCAGCCTCGCAGTCAAAGACATTGAGAAGTCACGGGAATTCTACGCCGCCCTCGGCTTCAGCGACATGGGCGGAGTACCCGACCAGAACTGGTGCATCATGAAGAATGGCGACACCATCATCGGACTCTTCCAGGGGATGTTCGAGAAGAACATGCTCACCTTCAACCCCGGCTGGGACCAAAACGCCGAGAACCTGGAGTCGTTCACGGACGTGCGCGAGCTGCAGGCAAAACTGAAGGAGCAAGGGATCGAACTGGCTCAAGAGGCCGACGAATCGACCACCGGTCCCGCGAGTTTCGTCGTCATCGACCCCGACGGGAATCCAATTCTCGTGGACCAACATCGATAGCGGCGCATCTATTCGCCACTCACACGCAACGCTCCGCCTTCGGTCACGGCCATGAATCGAATTGTCTCACTCGTAGCCTTCTTCATCTTGTTGGTCTCAGCCCCGGCGCTCGCACAGACCGGCGCGAACACCACCGCCCAGCAGGCCAACCCGGAGTCTGCTCAGTTTCAGAAGGTGGAGGAGCTTCAAGATGAACTAGAAGCCCTCGAGGCCGACCGACGGCAGGCTCAAGGCGAGGAGCGAAAGCTGATCGCCGAGCAGATCGTCACCAAACGGGCAGAGCTTGGGGGCGAGATCGCAACGCTCGTCGATTCCGTCACGGCGCCAGACGCGTCTACGCGACCCGAGGTGAAAAGTCGCGCCAAGACGATGCTCCGACGAGAACGCTCTCGCATCTCGAAGGACCTCGAACAATCCGAGAAGGCACTACAGACCGCCAAGGAACGGGCAGCGAACGCGACGAACGTTGCCGAACGAACCGAGGCCGAGGAAGAAATCGCTCGTATCAACGAACGATTCGTCATGCTCCTCGGGCAACAGCTCGAGAACACGCAGCTGCGCAAACGGCTAGGCGCCGACGTCGCGAGCGACATGAAGCAGTATGACCGACAGCTCGAGACCCGGGCTCGACGCCTGTCCGTTCTCATCGAAGCAGCTCGTGAGGAGCGGTCCGCAATCAACGCCCGCCCAGCCGCGAGCGACGAAGAAAAGAACGTAAAGAAGAGTGACCTCGCCACTGCGAACAAGCGCATCGACGCTGCGGCAGCGAGCCTTCGAGGGATCATCGACCTGATGAAGGAGCGGGACCTCGATACGACGAGCTATCAGCGCCAACTCATCGAAGCGACAGGCAAGGTCACCACCGATGTGTTCGACAGCGACGTCTCCATCGGGCTCCTCGAGTCGGCTGTGAAGCGTGGAGAGGAATGGGTCGCGGAGAAAGCGGCCCAGGCAGGCTTCGCGTTGATTCTGTTCGCGATCATCGTGATCATCTCGTGGCTCATCTCGCGGTTGGTCCGCAAAATCGTCCGCCGCTCCGTCGACAACACCGAGATGTCCCAGCTCGCCCGCGACTTCGTCGCTCGCTCATCCGGCCGAGCGGTCATCGCGGTCGGCTTGCTGACCGGCCTTTCGCAGCTCGGAATCGAGCTAGGTCCGGTCCTCGCAGGCCTCGGAATCGCAGGCTTCGTCGTCGGTTTCGCGCTGCAGGACACGCTCTCGAATTTCGCGTCAGGCCTGATGATTCTCGTCTATCGGCCGTTCGACGTGGGCGACCTGATCGAAGTGTCGGACGTGCGCGGCACCGTGGACCGTATGACCCTGGTCTCGACCAGCATCCTTACTCTCGACAACCAGCTGCTGATCGTTCCGAACAACAAAATCTGGAACAACGTGATTCGGAACGTGACGTCGCAGAGCCGCCGTCGCGTCGATTTCCTCTTCGGAATTGGCTACGAGGACGACATCGACAAGGCCGCCGAGGTTCTGCGCGATATTGTCGTGAACATCGAGCACGTCGACGCCGAGGGCGAGATCATCGTGGAGGTTCACGAGCTCGGGGATTCGTCAGTGAACTTCGTGGTGCGCGTTTGGACGGAGACCGAGAACTATTGGAACGTCTTCTGGGCGGTGAACGCCGAAGTGAAGCGGCGGTTCGACAAGGAAGGAATCTCGATTCCGTTCCCGCAGCGCGACGTTCACATCCACAACGCCGCGTAGCTCCAGACATGTCCGGAAGACCTCGAAGTCCGCGCGACTGGCGGCGATGGAGGTCTTCCGGTCATGCCCCGTTCATGCCGACTGGCGGACCTTTTCGCTGCCATTCACCGTCGGAATCACGTCGAGCACGGCCTCAACCCAGCGATCAGGTGCTTCCAACATGGGGTAGTGGCCGACCCCTTCCAAGAGGCGCAGCTGACTCCCTGGAGTCTCTGCGTGATGGAGCTCGGCCACCTCTCCACCGACTACCGGGTCCTCGGTTCCCCACACGAACGACGTCGGCAACGTGGTTGCCTTCAAAGCCCCAATCCATCGGTGCCAGAACTTCTTCCGGTCATCCAGATAGTGCGTGATTTGCGGAATCACGGCCTTGCCGTCTTTGTGGGTCAGAAAGGTCCACATCACGGCCAGGTCGTTGTCCGAAAGTGTCGACCGGTCACCCCATAGCCGCCGCATGTTCCGATTGAAAATCGCCGGATTGATCACCGATGCGGTCAAGTCGCCCAGCCGACTCAACAGCAGCTTCTGTACGACGCGCAGATTCGCCAGCTCGATGTGTACGCTTCCGTTGCAGAGCGTCAGCGATTCAAGCTCGACCGGGCGCAACCCCCGGTTCCACCTGGCCAATAGCTCCGTTCCGATGCTCGTCCCATAGTCGTGCGCCACGACGTGTGCACGGTCGATCCCCAGCTTTCGCCACACCTGAATCGCCACGTCGGTCTGCTCCAGCACGCTGTACGAGTAGTCGCGCGGCTTGTCCGACAACCCGAAACCGATGTGGTCATGCACCACCACACGAAAGTGCTCGGCGAGCGCGGGAAGCACGACGTGATAGTCGTGGGACGACGTGGGATAGCCGTGCAGAAGCACGAGCGTAGGTAAGTCGTTCGCTGAAGTATCGACGACAAAAACCTCGTGGCCGTCGATGTCTAGGATGCTGCCTTTTGCCGCCCAACCTTCGAGTTTCATTCGCGTTTCCTTGGAGTTCGAGCCCATTCGTTCGGTGGAGGAAAGACTGTGACGGTTTGCAGTCGGCGGCGGAATAACGATTTCGTTATCAGTTCGATACGCAAACATTCACAATGGACGCTCAACCTGGAGCGTCTGATGGACCCAAAACCCGACCTCAATGACCTCGAAATTCTGTGCGCAGTTGTCGACACGGGCAGTTTTCGCGCCGCGGCTGACTTCGTGGGCACGAGCCAGCCGACTGTCAGCCGAGCAATTTCGCGCCTCGAAGACCGGCTCCAAGAGCCGTTGGTTCGCCGGAATTCGCGCAGCGTTGCGCCGACGGCACTTGGTCTTCAATACGCGGAACGTGCGAGACAGCTACTCCGGGAGTTTCAAGAGGTAGAGGCGGAACTGCTGGGCGGGGGGAGTCTCGCAGGTGCGATAAGTCTGAGCGCACCACCTTCGCTCGGGCGCCGGATTCTTGCCGGCCCGCTGTCGGCTTTCGGCGCGTCTCACCCGGCTGTGCGGCTGAATATCTCATTCGAGAATCGTCGCGTAGACCTGGTCGACGAGCGGGTGGACATCGCGGTTCGGTTCGGCCCGTTGCAGCCGACATGGCGCCGAAAGCGGTTGCTTCTTCGCGGGAAGTTTCACGTCTACGGTGCGGCTGAGTTCCAGGCGCTCGCAGGTGTTGGTGTACGGCAATTGCTCGACCGGGCACCGTGTCTGGTGCTGCACTCCACACACCTGCGGGACCGTTGGCCGTTCGTGCTCAACGGACGTCTTTCGTGGCAGGAAGTTGAGCCTTCGCTCACGGCGAACGATGTCGACGCGCTGATCGCGTTCGCCCAGCACGGCAGCGGGGTAACGCTGCTGCCCGATTTCATGGTTGAACACGAGGTCGCGCGTGGCGAGCTGGTGCAACTGACCGAATCGGACGTGAGCGCACCGACTGAGGTGTTTGCGATGACCGGGGACGAGTGGCGCAGCGAACGCGTCGAGGCCCTGCTCGACCATCTGGTCACGAGCCTCGCCCAGGACCAAACGGGCGCTTCGGCTTAGATGTCCGAAGTGACCTGCTCGGCCTGTTGCTCGGTGATCACCGAGTTCTCGAGGACCTGGTCGATCAACGTGTCTCGGTCGAGGTCGGAGACCTCCGACATGCAGGTGACGTGGGTGAAGCCTTTGCGCCAGACGTCGGTCTCGACCTCGCGGAAGAGAACGCCGCGAAGGGCGCCCTTTTCGATCTGCTCTTCGCATACGACGCACTTCGAACGGCCAGTCTTGGCCTCTTCGACGCGGGGGGTTTTGGTCCCCTTTCCGACATTCTTCGCGTCTTCGAGGATTTGCTCGATGTTGTCGATGCCGCCGTACTCTTCGGCCGCCGCGATGAAGTCTTCGCGATCGAGTGCTGCCCCGCAGGTGAGGTGATACCAGCGGTAACTCTCCCACCGCTCCTGAAACGACCCGAACCGAAGCTCGCCGGCTTCGATCTTCTTCTTACATTCTCCGCATTTGGAGCGGCTGGACTTGGCGGCTTCGATGATGGACTGCGTCATTTGGCGACTCTTGCTTGGTGATTTGCGAAGGCGACTAGGTACTTCTGCGTTCGGCCTCCGTCCACGGAAAAACATGGGTTCGATCGCCTGGTGCCGGGCTCGATGAGCTGAGAACGACCAAATCGAAAGATAAGGCACAACAAACCAAAGATGTGCCATCGAACACATCGACCGACCTCGTTAGCTTGATGTTCATGACTCGCCCGTTGGCGAAGCGATTGGACACAAGGAGTCCCATGAAGAATCTCGACGTAGTCATCATCGGAGGCGGACCCGCCGGACTATCAGCTGCCTTATGTTTAGGGAGGTCGCGGAAGTCGGTCGCGGTCTACGACGCCGGAAATCCGCGGCATGCGGTCGCGGCCGGCGTGCACAACTTCCTCACCCGAGAGGGGCTACCGCCTGCCGAGCTCCGAAAGATTGCGTGGGAGCAGATGGCGGCCTACCCCACGGTCGAAGGCCCCGTTCGGCGCAAGATCGTCGCTGTTGAAAAGGTCGGCGAGGGCTGGCTGCTGACGGATGATGCCGGAGAGTCTGTCCAAGCATCGGCGCTCTTGTTGGCGACCGGGGTCATCGACGAGCACCCCGAAATTCCGGGCTACGCCGCGAAGTGGGGTACGAGCATTCATCAATGTCCGTTCTGTCACGGATGGGAGATTCGCGACCAACCAGTCGCCATTCTCGGCGCCCCAGACGCTGCCGCACACCTCGCTCCAATGCTCCTCGGGTGGACCCCGCAGGTGGCAGTCTTCACCAACGGGATCGACTTGCCCACAGAGGTCCGGGAGTCCTTCAAACGGCTTGGAATCCCGGCCTGCGACCAACCCATCTCGGAACTGCGCGGTCCGGGCCCACAGCTCGAGGCGGTGGTTCTACAGAACGGCTCGACCCTGGGGCGCACGGCGCTCTTCTCGATCACCAAACAGCGGCAGGTCCCACTGGTCGAATCGCTCGAGCTGGAGCTCACAGACGACGGATACATCGCGGTCGACCAGATGATGAAGACCTCCCGCGAGGGAATATGGGCTGCAGGCGATGCGACCAGCCGGATGCAGCAGGTGGTCGAAGCGGCCGCCCAGGGTTTTCGCGCCGGAGCACTCATCAATATGACACTCACGGTGTAGAATTCGGCTATGAACCGCTCGCCCAAACTCGTCTCGACGCTACCGACCCACGAGCCCCTCGCCGTTCAGCGCCAGCATGGCTGCGAGAGCGGCGCGCCCCGCGGACCGGTCGTGCATGACCACTCTGGGCTTGGGGTCTACATCGAGGGTTCGGCTCGATTCTGGATGGGTCGCGACTACCGACTTCGAGCCGGCGACGTGATCATCGTTCCCGAGGGGATGGCGCACTACACCAAGCAGTCCGACGGTGCCCAGATGCTCGGTCTTGCGATGTGTACCCACTGCCTTCCTGTGGGCTGGGGTGAGACGTTTCGGGCGATCTTCGCCGAGGTTCGAGGCGGGGGAAGCGCGGTTCGGCGGTTCGACAACCCGAGCGAGCTGGCGAAGTTGCTGGGGCGAATCGAGGCGGAGCTCTTTGCTCCACTTCGTGGTTCGGAGCTGATGTTGAATGGCTTGATGTACCAGCTCGCGGCCGAACTCGATCGGGCGGATCGCGTGCTCCCAAGCGGGGTCGACGAGGTCGGCTCGATCGTCGTGATGAACGCGCTCGCGGTCATCGAGCGTCGAGCCGCGGAGGCGGTTTCGCTTGTCGACGTCGCCCGCGAGGTCGGGCGCTCACCGGCTCACCTGGCCTCCCTCGTCAAGGAAGAGACCGGGCGAACGGTCGTGGAGTGGGTGACGCACGCTCGAATGGCGATCGCAAGGCGGCTTCTGACGACAACCGACGACACGATCGCATCCGTCGCGGACTCGGTCGGCTACGCGAGTCCTTCACACTTTCATCGCACCTTTCGCCGCGAGCACCAGGTCTCGCCCGGCGCGTGGCGTGAGGCACACCGAAGTTCGTCGCAAGGCTAAGCCTTCTTCAAGAACTCGGTCCGCAAGACGATGGCCATCCCGTTGACGCGCGCGTCGACCTCGTCGGGGTTGTCCGTGAGGTGGATACCTTTGACCATCGTGCCGCGCTTCGCCGTGAAGCCCGCTCCCTTCACGTTCAGGTCTTTGATCAGCGTCACGGAATCGCCCTCGACGAGGGGAGTTCCATTGCTGTCAAACGCGGGCGGACGGAGGTCCTCGGAGGTGTCCGGGAGACCTTCTCGCGCCCATTCCATGAGGTCTTCAGCGAGGTAGGCTTGCTCGAGAAGTTCGTTGGCCCAGGGCCTCTCGAGCTGTTGAAGCAATCTCCAACTGACCACTTGGACCGCTGGAATCTCGCTCCAAATCGAACCCATGAGCGCGTGCCTGAAGTGCTCGGGATCGAGCTCTTCCGATCCCGCGACTTGTTCGGCGCACGCACCACACACGAGCGCGACGTTGCCGGCACCATCTCGCGCAGGCTCAACCTCGAAGATCGTGGTTCCTTCGGGGCTTCCGCACAGCTCGCACGCGTCGCCGGCCCGCAACCGGACCTCTGTTTCGAATACGCTCATCTCGGCTCTCTCAAGGTGAATTGATCGCTACCATCCCCGGTTGACGGACATGGTGCAACGGCCGAATCCGCCTCTAGTGCCCCGTCGCCTGCAAGCCGATTCGACTCACCAACCGCTCGCTCTCGCCGTTCAATCCGACGATCGAGATGGTCTTTTCGTAGCGCTTGTAGCGTTCGACGACGCTCGCGATGGCTGCAACACCTGACTGGTCCCAAACGTGCGAAGCGGTGAAGTCGACGACCACGTGCTCCGGGTCGGCCATCACGTCGAACAGCTCGCCAAAATCGGTGGTCGTCGCGAAGAACATCGGACCGTGGACCGCGTAGCGCTTGGCTCCGTCTTCGAGGTGTTCCTCGGCCGAAACCTGCGCGACTTTCCACCCGAAAAGCACGGCGCTCATGACGACTCCGACCATCACGCCGAGCGCGAGGTTGTGCGAGTAGACCACGACTCCGACCGTACTCAGCATCACTGCCGCGTCGCCCATCGGAACGCGATGCAGCTGACGCAACGAGCCCCAGTCGAACGTCCCGATCGAGACCATCACCATCACCCCGACGAGCGCCGCCATCGGAATTCGCGCGACGATGTCGCCTGCGACCACGATGAGGAACAGCAGGAACGAGCCTGCGACCAACGACGAAAGGCGACCCGTTCCGCCGCTCTTCACGTTGATGACCGACTGTCCAATCATCGCGCAGCCTGCCATGCCGCCGAAGCAACCGGCCACGACGTTGGCGATGCCCTGCCCTCGAAGCTCCTTGTTCTTGTTGCTCTTGGTGTCGGTCGCTTCGTCCACGATCTTCGCGGTCAAGAGCGACTCGAGCATGCCGACCAGGGCGAGCCCCAACGAGTACGGGAAGATGATCGACAGCGTCTCGAACGACAGGTCGACCACGGGCAGCGCAAAGATCGGAAGGGCTGAAGTCATCGTCCCCATGTCACCGACGGTGCTCAATCCCAATCCACCGAACACCGCGACGAGCGTCATCACGACGATCGCGGCGAGGGCCGACGGCACGATCTTCGTCAGATACGGAAGGCCGTAGATGATGGCGAGGGTGCCGAGCACCATCGCGTACATGACCCAGCCCGCGCCTGCGAAGTGCGGCAGCTGTGCCATGAAGATGAGGATCGCCAGAGCGTTCACGAAGCCCAAAATCACCGGGTGCGGCACGAACGTCATGAAGCGCCCCACCTTGGCCACGCCGAGGAAGAACTGGATCACGCCGGTGAGTATGGTCGCGGCGAGGAGATACTCCACGCCGTGGTCGGCGACGAGGGTCACCATGAGGAGGGCCATCGCGCCGGTGGCGGCTGAGATCATCCCGGGTCGACCGCCGACGAACGCGATGGTCACGGCGATACAGAACGACGCGTACAGGCCGACCATCGGGTCGAGCCCGGCGATGATTGAGAACGCGACGGCCTCGGGGATCAACGCCAGCGCTACCGTCATTCCGGCGAGAACATCGCCGCGGACGTTGGAAAACCATTCAGTTCGAATTCGATTCAACAATGCGTGCATACAACTTGATTTTGGCATGGGTCGCGCCGCTCTTTGGCTCTTCGGAGCCACACAGAGCACTTCACTTCCGCCGGCCAAGGCAGAGTGGCGCATAGGTAAGGAACTCGCCGAAATGCGGGCTCCCACGGTCCTTTCTTTCTCTTCTGCGGTAATCAGTCAGGGACGACCAGAGGCAGGAAGCGGCGGTTTAGGACAGCTCGGGCAATAACACAAGGAACTTATTGCAAAGCCGCGTAAATAAAGGACTAGCGACAATGACGCATCGCGTTATCTATCGGGGCCACAACGGTTTTCTTGATCGGGCGATCATGTATACCGCCGGGACCGACGGCGAGGGGCAGTCGAGTTGGTGAGCTTGCGACGGTCCGAAGATTAGAGTCACCTCGGCGGACCTTCTTTTAGAGAGCGAAGCTGACTGCCATTCCGGCGTTTCGGGAAGCCTCGAGAGCCGCATGCGCAGCGGTGCAGAGCCCCCGGCATGCCCTGGACGATCACACCTGCCGGGTGAGCCTCCGGGTCGATGCAACACACCTGCGGAGGCT
>CAYLMO010000027.1:15123-39425 GCA_964384605.1 uncultured Bradymonadales bacterium
CGACGATCACACCTGCCGGGTGAGCCTCCGGGTCGATGCAACACACCTGCGGGGAGGCTCGACGATCACACCTGCCGGGTGAGCCTCCGGGTCGATGCAACACACCTGCGGGGACCGGACGATCACACCTGCCGGGTGAGCCTCCGGGTCGATGGGACACACCTGCGGGGAGGCATCCGGACGTCCTTTCTGAATCGTGGCGCGTTGTACTAAGTTCTCTGGTAACCGTCGGAGGACTTGTGGAACACACCAAAGCTATCTTCCTGGCATTCCTGCTTGTTGGATTGGGATGCCAGAGCGCGCCGCCAACTGAGTCCGGACCAGCGCTCGAACCCGAACCGACCAGGCAAGAGACGCCCGAACCCGAGCCCGCACCGGCGGTATCGCCCACCGCCCCACCGGAGAATGCGGTCGACGAAGCTGAACCGGTCGGGGAACTCACCCCCGAATGCGAAGAAGAATGTCGGCAACAGTACGACGTGTGCTTCGAAACGTGCCGGCCGCGCGACCACGGGTCTCGAACGAAAGGGATGAATCGCGAGGAAGGTTGTCGGCGAAAATGCCAGGCTGGCATGGATGAGTGCGAAGTCAGCTGCCGAAACACTGGAGAAGCGACTTCGTTCGGCTCCAACCTCCAATTCCCGGAACTTTGATTCATGGTCCATCGAAGGGAAGCGCTGGGCCGCAATCGGCGAGGGCCATCCACCACAAACATCGTTCCGGCGGTCGTCGTCGGAATCGCCCTTTTGGCGGGGGCCGGGGTTTTCGCGTTCACCTATTTCACCGCTCCGGAGCGCGTGTTGGGGAGTCGCGAACTGAAGTGCCCGGCGACAGAAATAAGCTGGCGAACCGAGCCTCAGAAGACCGTGATTCAAGGGTGCGGGAAGACCATGGACGCGGCATGCACCGAGAACCGCTGCAGTCCAATCGAGGACACGAACTTCTAACGGAACCAATCCGATGACGAACGAAGAGCCGTGGATCGTCCTGCTGCGTGGCATCAACGTCGGAGGCCATCGAAAAGTACCGATGGCAGACCTGCGGGAGCTTGCGACTAACCTCGGAATGGGAAGCGTCGCGACGTACGTCAACTCCGGAAATCTACTCGGGACGAGCGAACTCGGGGCCGAAGAGCTGCGCCTATCCCTCGAAGGTTCGCTGCTGGAACAGTTCGGCTTTGAAGTGGATGTCGTCGTTCGAGCGGCCGACCAGCTGCAGCGGTTGGCATCGCTGGACGTATTTCGGGAAGCCCAAACCACTCGGTCAAATCTGGTGCACGTGGTGTTTGGGCACGAACCGGCGACCAGCTCGGTCTTGCAGCACCTCGAGCCATACCTGACGGGCGAAGAACGAGCGCAGCTTGGCGGCGGCGAACTGTGGATCGACTTTGCCAACGGCTCGGCGAGATCGAAGGTCACGCACGACGTCTTGCGGCGAGCATTTGGCGGTGTAGCGACTGCCCGAAACTTCCGAACCGTTCAGAAACTGGCGACCATGACCATGTCGTGAAGCGTGACGTAGGTCTCGACACGTGCGACTTTGTCTCCTCTTCGAAGAGGAGCGAACATGAAGTTTCAGATCGTTACCGCCGCAGCGGTTTCGCTGTCAGCAGCGTCCGCATTCGCGCAACCAATCTGGGAAGACGTCACGGCCGAGGCCATCGGCGAAACCGCCGGCTGGACCCACCGCGTCGAGCTCGCCGACCTCGACGGCGACGGTGACCTCGACCTCATCTTCGCCAACGGCGGCAACTACTCCACGGCCGGCTCGCCTGAGCTCAACGCGGCGTGGCAGAACAACGGCGACGGTACATTCACTGACGTCTCTGATGCGGTCTTCGCTGAAGCTGATCTTACCCGTGTAATCAAAGCGCGGGACCTGAATGAAGACGGGCATGTAGACCTCGTGATCGGCGCGACCTACGGCGCGCCCAGCAAGCTCCTCCTTGGCGGACCGGGACTCACGTTCACAGAAGCGCCAGAGCGACTTCCCGGCACCGCCGATTCGCTCGGCGACCTCGAGTTCGGGGATGTCGACGGCGATGGAGACCTCGACATCGTCGTTGTCGATTGGGGCGACGGAGATGGCCTCAACAACACCGGCGGAGCAGCTAAGATCTGGTTGAACGACGGAAGTGCCCATTTCTCGGTCGGCGAAGGCATCCCGCAGGTGTCGATTCGAATGAGTTGGGACCTCGAGCTCGTCGACATCGACAACGACTTCGACCTCGATTTGCTCGTCGCCAGTAAGGTCGGGCTGCGAAACGAACTCTTCATCAACGATGGCTCAGGCAAGTTCACGGGCGCACCGGAACGTCTTCCGCAGTTCATCGGGACCGAAGGGTTCGAAGCCATGGACATGAACCGCGACGGCGAGCCCGAAGCGAACAACTACGACTTCGAAGCCGCAGACCTAAACGGCGACGGATTCCTCGACCTCATTACCGTCAACGACGGCGACCTGGTCGACCCCGCAGACATGTTCCACCGGCGCGAGCACATCCTCTTCAACGACGGCGAGGGCGGCTTCTTCAATGCCACCCCGCAGGTGTGGCCAAATGACCAAAATACCGGCTGGGACGACAACGCGGTCGTCGTCTTCGACCTCGATTCAGACGGCGATCCCGACTTCCTTCTCGGCTCACTGAGTGGTCCGGATCGAATCCTCATCAACGACGGCGGAACTTTCGAATTGCACGACCCAATCATGGAGTCGCCCGGCGACTCGCCTGGCACGTTAGGCATCGCGCTTGGGGATCTGAATGGCGACGGCCGCCTCGACCTCGTTCAAACGCAGGGCGAACTCGCGTTCGACGAGCGAGTCTACCTCGCCACGTCATCGATGGCGCCCGACACGATCGCACCGTTCGTGACGATCACGTTGGTAGAGAGAGGCGTCTTGCGGGCCCGAGTACACGACAACAAGAGCCCACAGCGTCCGCATGAGCTGCGGTCTGTCGAAGCCCGTTGGGCCGACGGTTCGGCCGAGATGAAGTGGTACGGCGAGACACTTTGGCGAGCGGACGTTCCTGAGGGAATTGAAGCGTTCGAGATCTGCGCGACCGACGCGGCAGGAAATGAAGGATGCGCGCCTGTCGACCTCGCGAATGGCGCGAAGGCAGACGAAGGCAATGCCGACCAAGATGATACCGCGTCGTCTGGTGGCTGCGCAGCAGGCTCCGGTAGTCCGGGCTCGTTCATGCTGCTGCTCATTGTCGGCCTGTTCCTCAGCCGGCGCCGGTACTGAGTTCTAGAGCAGCGCCACGGCGGTTCCAGCGAATAGAACCACGAAGCCACCAATCTCGCCGACGACGAGAAGCCACGTCCCCCACGTGGTAATGAAGTTTCGCTCCGCGAACTGATTGTCGGTATTGCGCCTGACCGCGTGCCAGACGTAAGTGCCGATGGCGACCGCGAAATAGAATAACGGGACTGCAGTAGCGATCGCATTGATCGCGTCGGACCACGCGCTGAGGTATGCAAAGACTGCGAGCAACAGAGCCGAAAACGCGTACATGAGCGACGCCCGGTGGGCGATGTCCACGTAGATGTGGGCCTTGTGCTCGGGGCTCGACATCGTTTCGCGCCACTTCCAAACGCCCGTCAGCAGGCCGCTCAAGAAGAACGCTCCGCTACTCAAGACTGCAATCGAAACCGCTGCTTCGTACATGCCGTACCACTCGTTGAAACACCTCCCGAACGCGCCGAAAACCTACGCCCCGCAGGTGTGGCCTCTGCCTCGCCAATCCTCTCCCCAAACCCCCAAAAACCTACGCCCCGCAGGTGTGTTCCCAACTCGCGCAGAACCTCTCGAACACGGGCTGGAATTGCGCCCCGCAGGTGCGAACCCGATTCTGCGAAGCACCTCCCAAACACGCAAAGAACCTGCGCCCCGCAGGTGTGAGCGCAACGATGTTCAGGGTATCCACTGAGACCAAATGGGGCGAGACAGCAGCAGCCCCAAAAACATCAGTGCCGGTCCGTGTTTACCCTTGCTCCACAAGAACTCGAACTGTCCCCTCAGAAATTCTGGCCCGAGGAAAGCATATGCCAACTCCTGAGACTCCTTTCGATTGATGTCTCGGAGTTCTTCAACCGTCATGCCTGCCTTGAACTCGCGGCCGCGACCTTCCTTGATCCACGACTGGGCTAGCGCTCGAGCTTCGGGCAACAACGAATCATGTGCATAGACTTCGTCGGCGAGCCCTATCTCGGCTGCTTCCTCTCCCGTAGGAACCCAGCCCTCGTCGAAGAGCATGCGTTCTGCGTTTCTCGCTCCCATCAACTTCTCAAACAGCACGCTGGAACACCCCTCAGGTGTGACCCCGAGCTTGGCGAATGGGGTCGAGAAGGTCGCATTCTCGCTCGCGAGCAGGGCGTCGCAGAGCGTCGCAGACGTAACGCTAGCTCCGATTGCAGGACCGTTGACGGCAACGATGATCGGCTTCGGAAACCCAAGGAACATCTCAAAAACTGCTTCATTCTGCTCAGCAATGAACGCATGGAGTTTCGCCGGATGGTCGAGCTGTATGACCGCGCTCAGATTCACCCCAGCGCAGTAGTACGGATCCGTACCGGTCAGGATGAGCACTTTGGTCTCGGGGTCGTCAGCCGCTCGCTCCAAAGCGTCTCGTAGACCCAGCAGCATCGGCATTGTCCAGCCGTTGAGCTTTCGAGGGTTGTTCATTGTGAGCGTGGTCACGCCGCCATTCGTCTCACTGAGAATCAGATTGTCACTCTTGGTCATTCTTGCCTCTTCCAGCAGGATCGACGGGACCATACGACAAATCCCGCCTGGCAGCATTCCAAGGGCGAGGATTGCCATCGTCTTCTCTGTCGTGCGACTTTTGCACCACACGGAGGCTGTCATGAGCGTTCCTTCAATCATCGGAGCATTCGTCGTCCCAGATTCTTCGTCGAGTCCACTCGCGGAGTGCGGCACGCTTGGAGATCTGGCATCCGTTTCGGAAGGCGGCACACGGTGAATACGAGCCTTCGTGTGGCCGACCTCGCACAGGAACTAGGAGCGAATCGTCACGAGCTCGTGGCGTTGATCAACGGACTTGAGCTCGGTTTCTCCGTCGACAATCCAGCGACCAAGCTCACATCCCTTGAGGTCGTCTTGGTCAAGCGGGCGATGGGGCTAGATATCAACCCCCTAGACGGCGTTTGGCGACGAGTCTCCTCCGAACTACGCGGCCGGGAGGTTCGCTCTTCGGAAACCCATATCGTTGTTCACAACGGCACATGGCGCTCCTACTCACCCGGCCAAGTCTTCTTCGATGACGATCCACATCCAGCTCGACCGTTCGAACTGGCGTGGACCGAGGAATTCGTGAGCGCGAGGATTTCCGTCGACTTCGGCGATCCAAAGAAGTTTCGAGGACTCACTCGCCTCCGCGACGAGCACCTGGAGATCCGCTGGGGAAGTGTTCTCGGTCAGTTCCCTGAGCGGATGTCTGATCCTGCGGGCGTTTTGACGGTCTATGTCAGGGAATCAGCGCCGGAAGTCTGTGCCCGAGTTTCAGACAGGCCTGAGGTGCATCATCGCCCCAGGCTCCGACACCCAAAGCTCGGTGAGTTTCGCTTCCTCGCGAACGTGAACACCTGGGAGTCCGAAACTGAGTTTGAAGGCGAGCGCGTTCGAATCTATGTCGACGGAGAAGTCGAAATGGGCGGACTGCGGCTGGAACAGTGCGCCCGGCGATTGAAGCGGCTGGACGTCGGCGCGGCCAAGCGCCACGCGGCGAGCCATCTCCTACAGACGCACAACCGTCACTGGCGAGAACGCGGGACAATCGACGCGGTCGCATTCGTGGCATACCTCACAATCTCGTCGATCAGCTTTGCTGAAGACGAAACGATGAGCCTCCATTTCGATGATGGAAACCTATTCTGGGGTCACGATGTCTACGTGGTTCTAGATGAGCACCTGATTCCGACCGACGCCAGATTTCAAGGCTAGCGATCATCTGACCGCTGAAGCCGCTCCTGGCGCGATGACGATCTTCCCCTTCACCCGGCGTTCCATCATGTCCCGAAGTGCCTGCGGCCCCTCTTCGAGCGAATAGATGCGGTCGATGTGAGGCTTCAGCTTTCCTTCGCCGTACCACTGAATGAGCTGCATCGTGTTGGCAAGGTTCTCGTCGAATTGCATCTTGGCGAATTTGCCCCAAAACACGCCCATGATCGAGCACCCCTTCAGCAGCGGGAGGTTCAAGGGGATCTTTGGGATTTCACCGGCCGCGAATCCAACGACGAGATACCGTCCGTTCCAAGCAGTAGATCGTACCGCCGGATCGGCAAAATCTCCCCCGACTGGGTCATACACGACGTCGACCCCGCGCCCATTCGTGAGTTCTCTTACTCGGTCACGAAGGTCTTCGGAGGTGTAGTTGATGAGGTCGTCGGCTCCGTGTGACGCGCACAACTCCAACTTCTCGGCGGTCGATGCGGCAGCGATAACTCGCGCGCCCATCAACTTCCCAAGCTCGACAGCTGTGAGTCCGACGCCGCCGGCCGCCCCGAGTACCAACAGGGTCTCCCCCTCTTTGATTCGTGCCCGGTTCTTTAGGGCATGGAAGCTCGTTGAGTAGGCGAGCAGGAAGGCTGCGGCGGTCTCGAAGCCCATCGATTCATGCTTCGGGAACGTCTGCGCGGCCGGTGCTACACATTGCTCAGCAAATCCACCCCAGTTCACCAACGCAAGCACTTCGTCTCCGGGAGAAATGTGGTCGACATTGTCGCCGACCTCTCGGACCACTCCTGCGACGTCGCTACCTGGAGAAAACGGGAGCTCCGGCTTGAATTGGTAGAGGTCCCTGATGATCAGCGTGTCAGGGAAGTTCACGCCGCAAGCCCGGACATCGATGAGGACTTCATCGGGTCCCGGTCGTGGCGGCTCCACTTCCCGAATTTCTAAATCCTCTGGCGGGCCGTGCTTCGAGCAAACAAGCGCTTTCAATGGGTCTCCTAGTTCTAGACACCCCAACATCGATCGCATCAACTTCGAGCGTCAACACACCTCCCGGACCCAGCTGTTGTCTCTGCGGCGAACGAATCCCAAACGTCAGTCGACACCCCAGGAAAGAACAACAAAAACCGACAAGCGCAAACTTTCTTCGCAACGATCTCGACCAACGGCCGATAACTCTGTCGTGAACTGCACGATTCTGCATCCAAATTGGAGATAGAAAATGACAGAACCATTGTTCCTGCCAGCAGACGAGCCAGCGCACGGCCAGGCTCAGTACAACGACGGCCGTGTGATGACTCCCCCGCGAGAAGAAATCGTCGCTGCTTTTCTGACAATCGTCGCGAAGTTCCAAGGTCAATACGGCGTTGGACTCCTCGGCTACGCGCTCATGGGAACTCATGACCACTTGATCCCGTTTGCTCGAGACCCAACCAAAGCCTCGAACGTGGCGCTGTTCAAGCAGCAGGTGCACTCTGTGTTTGCGAAGTGGCTGCAGGTTTTCTGGGGAATCGACGACGAGATCTACTCCAAATGCGTCACTGACCAGCTCTTTCCAGTGCTCGGCCTAGAGAGACTTTTGGAGACAATCGCGTATGTTGAGCAAAATCCGGTGAAAGATGGTCTCGTGTGGTCCACTGACGAGCTTCCAACGGGAACCGTCAGCGCCTGGGGGGCGAATTCGGAACCGATCTTGGTACCACGTCCGGAAAAGTGGTTCCGCGCTGGCAAGTGGCCAAGCGTCGCGGAGATCAGGCTCGAAGTCCCCGAATGGTTGCTGGAACGACACAATATCTCGAGAGAGCAGTTTGCGTTTCGTGCCGCCCACGCAAGCTGTCGGGCGAAGCTTGACTACCAATCAGAGCAGACTCGAAAACCGATGGGGTTGGAATGGTTGCAGGCTCAGAGCCCAACGGTAGAACGTAATCCGCAAACCGGAAAAAAGAGAAAGAAACGTAGGAACCTGAAGAAGGTATTGTGCGCCGGGAACGCAAGGGACTGCGCCAGGTTCTATCTACGTAGACGCAGGTTCCTTCGGATGTATCGAAAGTGTCGGAAACTGCTTTCGCAAGGCAGAGGCTCGGTTGAGTTCCCTTACGGAACACTGCAAATGGTCCTCTCCCATGGATATCCAATGAGAGCCGGTCCTGCCTAAGAAGAAATATTCGCGCTCTAAAGCGCTCGACTTTCAGGCGCACAAGCGTTCGGGCATTCGTCTATCGACCGCGAGGTCGGGCTGCCAGTATTGCGGTGCAAATGCCGTCAAAGGCTAAGTTCGGACCAAAGAACTGCATGCGAAGATCGAAAAAAACGACCAACTTCTGCAGACAACCGAACACACCTGCCGGGCTAGGTGTCCAATGGGTCCGTCTGAGCGACTGAAGTCGCTGCCGCCATCCGTTTTGCTCGGCGAGACCAGATGACATAGCTGAGCGCTAGCGCTGCGACGGCAAAGACTGCGACCCCGAGCTGCGCCGTAGCCAAGGTCTCGCGGACCAAATCAAGTTGCGAGTGGAAAAGGTAACCGAGCCCAAACACCGCGGGGATGGTGATGATGGCCGCGACCGCATCCCAGAATAGAAACGTGCGGAACGACATCCTCTCGCACCCGGCGGTGATGAAAATTGCACCGCGCATTCCAGTGATGAATCGACCGATGAAAATCGCGAATCCGCCCCGTTCGTGAAAGATCTTCGTGACCTTTTTGCGTCGCGTCGGCGTGACGATCCAGCGAAACGGCCGACGCTTCAATACCGGGTCACCAAACTTGTAGCCTACAGCGAAGAGCATGCTGTCTGCGGTCAGCACCGTGAAGTAGGCCGATGCGAGCACCAACCACCAAACTTCGGCGTTTCGGTGCGCCAAGACGCCTATTGCGAGCAGAAGTCCATCTTCGGGCAGCGGAACCCCAACTCCGGCCCCCAAGAGGCCTGCGAGAAGTGCCGGAATCGAACCATAGCTGAGGATTTCATCAAGCAAAGTACACCGCCCAATGACGTGTAGACGGTCGCATCGTATCCGTAAGGGAGGCGCTGTGCCACCAATGATGCGGACCCGGCAGGTGTGGAACGTTTCCTCAGATGTCCGTACAATCAGGCATCGTCTTGACAGGAGCTGCCATGAGACGCGCCTTCGGGCTCTCGCTCTTCACGATCATTCTCACCGCTTCTTACGCGTCCGCCGAAGGTCCTTGTGACGAAGACCTCAAGGAGTATTGCGCAGATGTGAAAGGCGGCGAGGGTCGACGCGCAGTCTGCCTCTGGAAGCACCGATACGAGCTGTCAGACTCCTGCAAAGAACAGATTGAGGCGGACCGCTCTCGCGCCAAGGGCGCCGAAGAAGCCTGCAATGGCGACATCGAGAAGTACTGCAAGGATGTCGAGCCTGGAGAAGGCCGTGTCGCCGCCTGCCTCGTTGCAAACCAAGACAAGCTCTCCATGGCCTGTCACAAGGTCGTGCGCGTCACGAAGAAAAGGAGCCAGCGCGGATTTGCGGCCTGTAAAGAAGACGCGAAGAAGCTCTGCAACGCGATTGAACCCGGCAAGGGTCGAATCTTAGCCTGCCTGAACGAGAAGAAGACCGAACTCTCGGTCGGCTGTACGAAGTTCATTGAGCGTCGCAAATGATTGTCGCCAGCAGCTTTGCCGCATTCTCAGCCTTCAGCTTCGTGCTCTTCGGGGCACTGTTGGGCATTTGCCTCGCCGCGATTCCGTTGTTGCTCTACGGGCTCATGCGGCGGCGACTCTTCGACCAGCCTGATAGGTGGTGGAAGTTTTGCCTCGCGCACCTCGCGGTCATAGGTCTTGCCACGATCTTGGCCGTTCCGCTTGCTCAAGCATCTAAGGTGAGCGCGGCAGATTGGACAACCGACGGCATGTCGCTCTTTGTCTTCACCGTCGTACCAATTGTCGCCCAGATCGGGTTCTTCACCTGGGTGGTAATCAAACGTCCCCGTGGTGGTCGCCCTAACGCTGTATGAAGTTGGCCAGCCGCTTCATCGAGTCAGGTAATCCCAGACCGCTCATCGTCATCGTGAAGTTAGCGAACTCCGCCTCGCCCAGCTTCCAAGGTGTATGCGTGCGGGACAGCACCTCTAGAAACTCTCGCTGCAACTCGTGCAAGTCATCCGCTGAATCACCTTTGAACGGCCCATCGAACAACATGTAGAGCACCGACGACGACGCATTGGCGGCCTCCAACGTGTTCATCTGCGGCAACGCCTCGGAGACCGCTCGCACAACTCTCCCCGGCGAGTCGGCACACGCCACCCGAAGCACTTCCGTCGCGTACGCACCGTGTTCGCCGCTGTACCACGGCAGTGACATCGTCGAATCGTCCTCCTGACACCCCAGCATCTCGAGCAGGATCTGAACGACCGCATCAGTCGACGAATCGGGTCGACGAGTCCCCAGCGCGATCGCCGCCCCGAACCGCTCCATTGCTTGCGGAGCTCTCAAACGCTCTTCCATCCCGCAGGTGTATTCGTCGAATCTCGATTCGCTCGCGATCAGCCCAATCGCGATCAACGAAGCCGCCCGCACCGTGGGTTCGTCGTCCGCCTTCGCTCGCGCCCAAAGGTGCGGCACGAATAGCTCTTCCTCTTCCGGCAACCACGACATCAGGAACGCCGTCGCCACGCGAACATTCTCGTCATCGTGCGCCAACAAATCGTTGAACAGCTCTGCGCCTTTTCGCACTTCATCGGTGATCGCAACGAACCATCCGACCCAGTCCTCTTCAGGCACTTCATCGCGGTCCGCAAGCTCCGCCCGACAATCCGCTATCTCCTCCCCAAAGCCTCCCGGCAGGTAATACTCATCGTATCCCATCACCAGATGGGCGAGCAGGTAGATGATCTCGGCCTTCTCCTCGAAACCATCATCCTCGAGCATCTCTAGGAAGAACGGCACGGTGTGACTTGTCGCTTCGTACCGAGTTCCCTGATGAAAGATGTTCCCATACGCTTCGACAATTGCCTTTTCACGCACCTGCGGGATGTCCGAAGTGATGCGTACGATCATGTCTGGCACATCCGTCGCCGCCCCATAGGCGTGACTGAGATTACCCCATGCGACATCGTCCAAGCGGTCGAGCATGACGAACTCCTTTGAGCGAATTGTGGTGGTCCCACCATTCTACGAAACCAGATCCACACTCGCCACCAATCGACACACTTTTCTGAGCACGCCAGACGGGATTCGAACCCGCGCATATCGGATTAAAAGTCCGATGCCTTAACCGCTTGGCTACTGGCGTGATTCGCCTCGATTCGAGGCACTGACCTGGTGGGACTCGAACCCACGACCATCCGCTTAACAAGCGGGCGCTCTGACCGCTGAGCTACAGGTCAAGAAAGCAAAAAGCCGAACCCAGTTGGGTCCGGCTCGAGCAAACTCACGACGTACGTGTGCTACGAGAGGCGCGGACCTCCAACCAAGTTCGGCTTCGTATTGCGTTTGAACATCATGGTTTTCTCACGTGTCTTGACCGCGTTCTTGCGGCATCGAACGGTGAAACTCCAACACCCGGCAGGTGTATTCCGACTCCTGCCATTTCTTCTCGGACGTCACAGACTCAATGGCATCGGAGCGAGGTTATTCGCGGCCAAGCCGAACCCGTCCTCGAGAGGAACACCAGCCAAACGGCCGATCTCGGCCAGCAAATCTGCCGTGTGCCAAACGCTCAGCTCGCGCCCGTAGTTCAGTCCAGACTCAACGTTGTCGCCCGTCCGAGTCTCGCCCCCGATGAACACTCCGTTGCGATTCCGCGGATCGACCAACGGCGCGTTGATCCAGCGTCCCCGCTGCAGCCGATCGCCACCGCCAATCAGAACATGGAGCTTGTTGCGGGTATCATGCGTTCCCGTACCTACTTCGCCCGTCAGTACGATGATGGTGTTGTCGAGCAGCGAGTTTCCGTCGATATCCGGCACGATCGCCAACGTCTGAACGAACCCGACCATCTTCTGGATGTACCACTCCACCCAGCCCTCGTAGGCGAGTCTGGCGCGAATTGCGTCTTCGTGGTTGTTCCCGTGGTGCGCGACGTTGTGATGAAAATCACTTCCCCAGGGGTTCCCCGACTGCAGATTCCCCGCCGCATCAATCCACTCCCAGCTGTCGACCCCTTCGCCGAACCCGAGTACCGCGCAGCGATGTGTGTCGGCCTGGAATACCAGCCGAATCATGTCGAAGTAGTGGTCCACCATCGCGCTGAACGCCGGACTGTTCTCCGGACGATCCGGAATCTGGTCCTCGGTCAGGGTGATTGCCGCACGCGACTCCAACCGCTCACCGAGCTTCGTGAACGAGTTCACATACCCTTCGAGCTTGGTCCTTTCCGACCCGGAGACCTGCGACAGCATCCGGTCGGTATCGCGTTTCATGAACTCGAAGAACCTCGAGCGAATCGCGTCTCGCCCCGGCTGAGGTGGCGCGGACGCGTCTCGAATCGGGCCGATGATCGCGTCGTAGGCCGTATGCGCCTCCCAGTAGGAGTCGAGCACACGCGCGCTATCGTCGAAACAAATTGGGTTTGAGCGCCGTCCCCAAGACCGATAGTTCGCGCTGACACGCAGGACCTGACTCCCGTGATGTGAAGCAATCACGTGGTCGAGCGAAGGCCCCATAGGTTCGGGGAAGTGTGTCCCAAGCTGGTCCGAACCATGTTCGTCCCAAGGAACCGCCGCCGTGAAGATGTCGGAGTACGACACATCGTGCGCGTTCCCCCACAACGTTCCGCGCACCCCGTCCACGAAAACGCACTGGTCCTTGATCGCTTCGAGTCCCGTCAACGGCGAAGGGATCTGGAAGTCGAACTCCGTTCCCGAAAACGCGCCGAAGTTCAGGTCTCGCCCCCAACCGTGTGTGAGCGGCACCAGGAGCACGCGCAGCGGTGCCTCCGACGTCTGCCCCATCGCAACACGGGAGCCCATGAGCGATGCCGCCAGTCCGGTACCTGCGACCCCTTTCAGGAACGTTCGTCTGTTGATTCCGTTCTTCATGATCATTGCTCCTGCGGCTGACGGGCGGTGAAACTCGGCGTGGTGATGATCGCTTCGACCAGCGCATCGACTGATCCGCCGTTGGCGGCGAACGCCTGATACAGCATCTCTCGTTCGACGAGTCGCGGCTCGTCGCCCAGCACGTACGTGAAGTACTGGTCCGTGAGACACGACTGCAAGGCTTCCGAACTCACGAGCGCGTCGATGTACCCCACGCTGTCGTCATACGAGAGCGTCTCGCCGTGAGCAGTAAGTTCGCCGCTAGCGTCGATCTGGACGCTTCCTTTCTCGACCGTCCGATACCGTCCGGCGCCGTCGTAGTTCTCGAAACCGAATCCGGCGGGGTCGATCGAGCGGTGACAACCTGCGCATTGTGCCTGCGAGCTGTGGCGAACCGTCAACACCTCCCGGGAGGTGGCCGTCGCGTCGTCGAAGCCCTCGGGCACGTCCTCCGTTTCGGAGATATCTGCGGGCGGAGCACCCAGCTCGACGCACAACAACTGCTCGAGCGTGAAGACGCCGCGCTTCACAATCCCGCTGTCTCCCTCGCCCGAATGCACGCTCAGGAAACCAGGGTGTGACAAGACCCCCAATCGCTCTTGAGGGTTCATCCCAACCACCTCGAACTCGCTACCGACCACCGGAACCCCGAAGAACGCAGCGCCCGTATCGTTCACATGAAAGCTATTCAATCGGAACGGGTCGAGCAGCGATGCATCGGGCATCGAGAAGGTCGCGATGAGGTCACGACGGATGCCGTCGACAAATGCCTGTCGCACCTCCGGGGTGAGCCCGAGTTCCTCAATCTTCGTCTTCGAGAAGATCGCTTCAATCTTGAGGTAGTCGATGAAAAACTCAGCCAGCGCTTCGGCGGCTCGAGGGTCATCAGCCATCCTCTGCGCATGTGCACGCAGATTCGTGGTGTCGCGCAACTCCCCATTCACTGCGGCCTGATAGAGTTCTTCGTCGGGCGGCGCGTTCCAGAGCGTGTACGAAAGTGCGCTCGCGATCTCGAAGTCGGTGAGCTGTAGTTCCTCGCCCGAAAGCGAACCCAGTTCCCGGCGGTAGAGCGTGTTGGGCGATGCAATCATCGCCATCACCAGAAACTCGGCTTGCTCGGCGCGAGTCCCTGGCGCGGCCGCTACCTGCGCCCTCGTATCGAGCAGATCCGTGCGTTCCACATCCGTCAGTGGACGACGCCACAGCTTGTGCCCAACCTCGTCGACCACCTGGCCCCAACACGCGTCATCTGCGGCCGCGACACAATCACGCACGACCGGCGTGCCGTCGATCGATGCTTGCGCAATGGCCTGTGCCGAATCGTAAATCGACGCCACATTCACGTCGTTCACCCGAAGGCTCGACGGGTCGTTGTTCAAGCCGATGATCGGGATATCGTCGCCAAACTGAGGCAGATCCTCAGCTTCGTAGACCTCACCGAGCGCATATCGAATGGTGTTTTCGAACTGCGCCGGAGTGAGCCGCCGCAAATGCGGCTTGGTGAGTTCGACCTCCCCAGCGGCGACGTTGTTTTCGCCGGGATTCGTCCCAGGGTCGGTCGGTTGTCCAGGAGAGTAGCCTGGGTCGGTCGTAGCGGTCAGAGACCCGTCACAACCAACCGCCAGCGACGACGCCAGCACCGCAGCGACGAGTATGGCCGCCATACGACCAACACTCGCGTCGGCGAGTTCATGAATTGCCATCTTCGATCCTCCGGGAGGTGTGCGCAGGTCACGCACGAATCCCGACAGCCCCGCAGGGCGTTCTAATGTAGCGATTGCTCGATAACGCTGATTCTAACGTTAGGAGCGCCACAATCGAAGAATGGCTCAATCTTTTTTACGGACAGTAGTGCGTACCGACCTGATGGGCCGTCTTGCACAGGAAATTCGCGGTCATCCGGGTATAGCGTCGATTGATGTCCGGAAACCCGTCTTGTTTGTGAGGCTGACTCACAAACCAGTTGGGATCTTCGAACATGACTGGAACGCACTTTCCGGCGACGGCAACTCCGATGACGAACGCGGTGCCTGCGCATACCAGGCTCGCACCGATCAACACTCGATTGACGATCTCCAGCCCCTTCGAGCCTTCTTCACGAGTGTTTGTGAAGCTGAGCGCCGTCAGCATCGGGAAGCCAACGGCAATCACGAACGTCGCGAAGAATCGAATCCCGCCGTCAATTGCCGCCCCTACCAAACCGCCAGCGACCACCCAACAGGTGTACATCGACCACGCTGCAATGATGGCCCAGATCGGCATCAAGATGAGCGTCGAGTTCGAACCGCTACTAGGCTCTTGCTGATTGGCGTTTGCCATGAGTTCCCTACACACAAAAAGTTCAGACCAGAACGTAGCCCATCCTCAGATGGAGGGCACGCCAAAACCAAGTCGCCGTCGGCGCCTCAGGCCCCCCAGAAGACCGGACCGTTTTCTTCAGCGAATGCGCTCATGTACGCGCGCGACCTGAAGAGGATGTGCAGCTGTTCCTCGTCGTATCGATATCGGAGCTCAGCCGGATCTGTCCCGTGTGCGCCACACACCGGAACCTCCACTTCAAATACTCGCTTCGACACCAACTTGAACGTCCCCAATGTCGCCGCCCTCGCCAACATATCCTGGGCGAGGGGCGAACTCTCCTCGAGCTCGAGCCTGACCTTGGCGAGGCCGGTGACTTCGGAGCCGCAAACGCAACACCCCGACGGCCACTTGATCGATTGCGGACACGCGGTCGCAAACACCGGATGGTCCTCAACCGCATCAGCCCCTGTCATCACCGTCTTTCCGTCCCGGATGCTGAAGTACCCATCACAACCTGCGCAGTGAATGCTCTCAGAGTTCTTCAGAGCGGTTCCCGACTTCACAAATCCGCAGTCGGGGCACGGCGCCTTGCCGAGCGCTATGAGCGCGTATCCGGCTCCAAGAAGACAGATGAATCCGAAGCCAAATCCAATCGCCCCCATTCCGTATGCCGTGACACCCAAGTAGGCGAAGAGCGCCGCACCAACGAGCCCGCCGACGCCGCCGGCCAGCCTGAGTGTATCGATCTGCACTTCGTTTGTTGGCTCTTCGAGTTCCATCTTCGCCTCGTCCTCTGGTGGCAATTTGCTCCGATGGGTTCGCAATGTGCGTGCCAGCTACACACCTGCCGGGTGCGCTTAGAAAGCCGACAAGGTGGCTTCTTCAGTTGCGAAACGGCTAGTCGATCTTCCGCATGATTCAACGCGAAGAGACCTCCTCGACCTCCTCGGCCTCCTCATCCGCCAGACGAGACGGTTCGTTGTCGACGCCCTCGAAGTCGAGGATGACGTCCTCTTCGATCACGGATTCATCCAACACCTCTTCGTCGGGCCGAAACTCGCGCAGCAATGTCTCGATTGCCGAGAGCTCCTCGCGGGGCAACCCGAAGCCAGTGGTGATCGCACCAGCTTCATAGTCGGTGAACTCGAGATACGGAACAGCGTCCGACGATACTTGCCCCTTCAACCCGGTCATCACATTCGGCTGTCCTTCGTCAGAGATTTCCCGGACCTTGCCCCACTTCTTGGTCGCTGCCGTCCATCCATCTTCGCGCACCTCAATGCGGAAAGGCCTTCGCCGTTCGAGATAGAAGCGCACTTTGTCGAACATCCACCACGCGCCCCCCGCGACAACAAGCAGCACGAGAATCATCGGGTATTGTGCGACCACGAGGAACGTGAGCGCGGCGAGGAGAGCAAGGAACTCGAGGAGGTTGATGAACGGCAGCCAGCGCGAGACCTGGCCGAGCCGAGAGCCGATATCCACTCGAAGGACTCCATCAGCAACGCGCGCCTGCACGACCGGCGCTGCTCTGTTGGCGCGAAGTAGATAGCGCTCCCAGGACGGCTTCGTCAGCGCCCTCGTCCCCGCTCGTCTCGCCTCGTATGCACTCGCAAACCGGACCGTAGCTTGGGAGGACAACATTCTCTCGAGCACCTCCTTGAACGGCCGCGTCACCTGTACGTCCCGAAGGTTCAACCCTTTGTCCGAAAGCACGAAATCATCAGGGTGAACGTGACCGATCAGATGGACCAGGGTCGCCGCCGCCCCGTACTGATCCATCGCTGGCTCTGGCGCAAAGTCCTGCTCGTAGGCCTGATACCCATTGGTCCCGGCCGGCTGTCGCCCCGGGTGTATCTCGGGTGGACCGAGCATCCATGCCGCCCCCGTCGACGACACGTTTTCCGGATGAACGTTGCCGTGCATCAATCCGGCATCGTGTAGCGTCTGAACGGCCCCGAGTATGTCGCGAAGGTACTTGTATTGGTCCATCGGACTCATCGGTGCGAAACGACCGATGCGTTCGAGGCCGCTCTCCTCCTCCAACGGATCGAACAGAAATGTGGCGCCGTCTGGTCTTACTTCGAAGCCTCGAAATCGGACGAGCCCCGGGTGGTCTACCAGGCGCAACTGCTCGGCCTGTTCCCTCAGGTTCTCGACTTCTAGGCCGGACAATCCCGACCATTCGAGAACGTGCACCGGGCCTTCGCCACTTCGACCGATGTACTCGTGCAGTCGGTCGTCTTTTCGGACCGAACGAATCACTTCATATTTCGTCGATGAATTCGCCATCTCCCCCTCCTGCAGCAGGTTATCCGCACGTCGAAGAACTCGCGACGTACGATTTCGAAACTGTATCGCATGCCATTCATCGGTCGGACTACACTCATGGATGAAGCAACGTGAATTCGCCGTCGAGCCGCGCCAAACTTTACGCTTTCGGCTTCTTAGACGAGCTGGGGCCAATCTATGCGCTCTACTCCGTGTGGTTTCTGGACGTCGGGATCTCACCAGCCGAATTGTCGGTCGTGTTCGCAATGTGGGCAGCGATCACGATCGCTCTCGAGGTACCCAGCGGCGCGGTCGCCGACTTGGTCGACAAGCGACTCGTCGTCGCGTTTGCACTCGTGCTGCGAGGTCTCGGAATCGCGCTATGGTTCACGTTCCCAACACCGACGATGATGTACGTCGGCGCTGCGCTCTGGTCCGTGCATTCGGCGCTCGCGAGCGGCGCATGGGAGACGCTGATTTACGAACAGATGGAACGCGACGGAACGGCCGACGACTTTCCGAGCGTGCTCGCGCGAGTCGACCAGTTCAGCCACGTGGGTGTCGCCCTCGGGACGATCGGCGGCTCGGCTTTGGTGTATCTCGGCACCGGGATTCCAGTGTTGGGCTGGATCACCGTCGCCATACATCTTGCCGCGCTACCGCTGCTGTTCTGGTTGCCGCGCGTCGAGCCTGCCAACCACCTTCCGGAAGGGCCGTCATCGTGGTGGGCGACGATTCGCGAAGGAGCAGGAGCGGTCGCTGAGAACCGCCTCCTGGCCCCTCTGGTCGGTATCGCTGTAGTGCTCGAAGCTCTTTTCATCTTCGACGACTACGTTCCCGCGCTCGCCCGAATTCGCGGAGCGTCTGATGAGACTATTCCGATCTTCGTATTGGTAGTCTGGATTGGCCTGATTCTGGGCGGAGAGTTCGCTGCGCGACGTCCGGGGACGAGGCGTGGAGCGCTCGCGATAGCGCTCGTCATCGGTGGTTTCGCAACGGTCGCGGCATTCTCCGTGGATTCGTCGTTGGCACTCACATTGGTTGCCGTGGGTTACGCCATGATGAACACGGTCTGGGTGATCACGGAAGCCCGGCTCATTTCGACGGCGCCGGCGGCTCAGCGCGCTACGGTACGCAGCTTCGTCGGCCTCTTTGGCGGGGTCCTCCACATCGGCATTTTCGGAGTCGTTGGACTTCTGACACTCCAAGGCGATCCGTCATTCGGGCTTGTGGCGGTCGCCGTCGCGCTTCCCTTGCTTGCGCTTTTCGTCGCGAAGTATCTTCCCGACCAAACCTGATACCGAAGAGGCGAAGATGATCAAGGGAATGCATGGCATGTTCTACTCCGATGACGCGGCCGCAACGCGTGAGTTCCTGCGCGACAAGCTCGGGTTCCCCGCGACGGATGTCGGTGGAGGGTGGCTGATTTTCGACATGCCCGAAGCCGACCTCGGAGTGCATCCGACCGGTGAAGGAAGCTCGCCAAACGGCACCCACGACGTGTCTTTCTACTGCGACGACATCCAAGAAACCGTCGCCGACTTGAAGGCCAAGGGTGTCGAGTTCGCGCGCGAAATCCGGGACGACGGGTTCGGGTGGACGACTCACATGAAAGTGCCCGGCGGATTCGAAGTACAGCTGTACCAGCCGAAGTACGGAAAATCCGGCGAGTGAAAAAAATCTGAACTTTTCGAAATAGTTCTCGTTGAAGGTCGTGTTGAGATGGTCGAGCAGCACAAATGCGTGCTCGCGACACACGAACGACTGAGAACGAAATGAACTACGCAGCTTTCCATCACGAACACGACGATAGCGGACCTCCGGTCTAGCTGCGCACACGTGTGTGATGTGGAGCATTGGCCGGAGCCCTCGAGGTTTCGGCCTTTTTGTTTTCTTGTTCGCCCCCTTGGAGCAGCGGAGTGCTCGCCACGTTGTCAGCGTGGAGGCCGCGGGTTCGAATCCCGCAGGGGGCGCTGTATGGCCCCGTCGTTCTAATTGGCCTAGGAGACCTGGTTTTCAGCCAGGGGAGTGCGGGTTCGAATCCCGCCGGGGTCATCCTTTGCCGCCGTCTTCTAACGGCTCAAGATCTCGGGTTCTCAGCTCGAGGAATCGGGGTTCGAGTCCCCGCGGCGGTACTGTGTCTGTAGCTCAACGGGCGAGAGCGCTGGCTTGTGGTGCCAGAGGAACGGGTTCGAGTCCCGTCAGACACCTAATTTGCGATTGGCAGCCGAACCACGAACGTCGTTCCTTCACCTGGCGTGGAGGAAACGACGATGGTGCCTCCGGCGGACTGAACGATTCCGTAGACGGTGGGCAAGCCAAGTCCGGTGCCTTCCTCACCCTTCGTGGTGTAGTAGGGCTCGAAAATTCGCTCCCGGACGTCATCGGTCATCCCGACGCCTTCATCGCGTACCTCGAGCTCGACCTCGCCATCGGTCAGCCTCCAGCGAATCGAAACCACGCCTCCCTCAGGCATGGCGTCGGACGCATTGATGACGAGGTTTGTTAGGACTCTCATGAGCGAAGATTCGTCGAGGTCGACGAGCACGTCGGGCGCTCCTTCGAACTCGACTTTCACTCGACGTCCAACGAGCTTCTGCAGGAAACGCTGCCAGCGTTCACTGAAGTCGCTGAGCTTCGTGCTCGACTGCTGGGTGACTGTTTTCGGGTCGCCGAACAGCATGATTTGCTGGGTGAGTTCAGTCGCTCTTTCGGAGGCGACACGGATGGCGTCGATGTTTTCGCGGCCGGCACTGGTGAGGGTTTCGTCGAGTGATATGAGCTCGGCCGAGGTACCGACGGCGGTGAGAAGGTTGTTGAAGTCGTGCGTGATTCCACGGGCCAGCCGGCCGAGTGCGTCAAACTTCTGGGCCTCCTGGATGCGCCGTTCAGCTGCGCGAAGGGCCCGGAGGTTTTCGTACTTCTGACGCTGACGGTCGAGGGCAATGAACGTCAGGAGCGCGATCAAGATCGAGCACACGATCCCAATGAAGAGAAGCGTGTTGTGCGGCGGGCGAATGACCTCCCACAGTCCCGGTCGAGGAGTCAGGCTGAGCGTCCATTTCCGCCCCAGCACGGTCATCTTTTTCGCCACCTCGGGATGGATCTGGGCGAGTTCGCTGAATCCTTCGTCTTCCCAGACGGTGATTTCCCCATCGCGAATATGAATCGCGTAGTTCTCGCGCATCGCCCCACGGAGGGCAGATTCGACCATCGAGTTGACCCGAAAAACGCCGTTTACGGTTCCGAGCAGCTCTCCATTCCTCATTACTGGGAAGTATCCGGCAACTCCCTTTCCTCCCTGGAACAGCTCGATGGGGGGCGTCGACTGGAATGATCCAGTTTCGACGGCGCGTTTGTAGTACGGAGCTGCGCTAGGGTGTTCGAGGAGTTTTCGACCGCGGGCCGCGCGGTTCTGGTTTGGAGGAGTTGCCCAGATGATCGTCGAGTCCGGCGCGATCCAGTTGACGGCAAGCAAGCCATCAAAACGGGAGTGAATGACGTTGGCGTCTCGCCGGAACGAGGATTCGTCGATCTCGCGTCCAGCAGCATACGTCTGGGCGAGCGATGCAAGGACGAACTGGCGACTCTGTGCGAAGTCTTCAAATCGCTTCGAAGACTGCTCCGTGGAGCTCTCGACGAGGCGAGTAGCCTGCTCATCTCCGGAGAGACGAACGACCGTCCACGAGGTCAAGGCGATGGCGAGGGAAAAAAGACACACCAGTCCACTGACGACAAACGACGTCCGTTTCCGCACTCGCATTTCCGCGGTCGACCCGATGATCACCTGCTTCCCCTTATATCCCCTACTCCCGGCCGGCATCGTGCCATGGAAATTGGCGTTGAGTCAAAACGACTTGGACCCTATCGGGGTGCGAAACATGGGTGACGGATCGGAACACAGATTGCAGTTCCAAATGGTGTAGCACCGCAAACGTCCGCCAAACGCAGATACGAACCATGATTCCTCGAATTACTGAAGCGACCCAAGCGACAACTCTCAGAATTTTGTTGGTTTTCGCGTGGGCCATTCTGGTGGGGGTGGTGTTCTCTCCAGGGATCGCATTCGCGTCCGATGCGAGGTTGAACCGAGCATTCGAGGAGCTACAAGCCGAACGGTTCGAACGGGCGTTGAATCTGCTCGATGATGCGCTCGACGATGCCGAGAACCCGGAAGAAGCTTCCAAGCTCTCCTACTACCGCGCGTTCGCGCTGGAGAAGCTCGGCCAATGCGAATTGGCGGAGCTCGCCTATCGTCGTGTTCTCGACGGTTCGAACCAGAAACTACGAACATTTGCGCGCGAGTCGTTGAGCGGCTTCGACGATCGCTGTGTTGCCGCACCGAAGGTCGAGCAGCCGGTCCAACTCGAGCGAGGGTCTGGTCGAGTTGGGTGGAAGGTGTTCGGATGGACCACCATGATTCTGGGCGGTCTAACGCTCGCCGCGCTTCCGGTGAAGCACTCGCTCGAGCGGAATGTCACGTCGCAAGCGGAGCCGTATTTCTCGCTCCAATACAATTGCAAAGTCGAGGATGGGGACGTGTCGGGTCAGCGATGCGATCGAGACGGGTTGGAGAAGGACGAAGCGTACTTGGAGTATCAGGAGTCGCTCGCGACCGCGAACAAGTGGTCCAAAGTCATGATTTTCAGCGGAATTGGAGCTGCTTCCGTCGGTCTTACGACCCTTATTCTGGTTGCCGTTACACGTCCTGATGCTGCGGACCTTCAGGTGTCTTTCGTACCCTTACCGTCTGGAGGAATGGCGACAGCGGGTATTCGCTTCTAGCGCCACTGCCACAATCGCAGCTGGTCCGATAAGCTCTCGCGAGCGAAATCGGTTTCGATAACAGCGCGAGGCGAAAATGAACCCGTTTGCAGCGGCACTCACGAGCTCGAAGGACGCAGAAGAATGGAAAGAGGCGTACGCGAAGCACGTCCATCGCACCGCGATGGGAGCTCTTGGAATCGAGCTAGTCGAGCTTTCCGATGAGGCGTGTTCGATGGAGGTCGAGGTCACAGACCGAGTTCGACAGCCGTTCGGACTCCTGCATGGTGGCGTCTCGCTCCTGTTGGCCGAGTCGGTCACGAGCATGCACTCGGCGTGGCTCGGTGATTTGGCCGAGGCCGCGCCCGTTGGTATCGACCTGAATGGCACGCATCTCCGAGCACAGTCAGAGGGGCGCATCCGCGCTCGCGCTACCGTCATTCGCAAAACACGGTCCTTTGTGTTCCACGAAGTCGCCGTGACCTGCGTCCGCACCGGCAACCTCCTCTGCCAGGCACGCGTCACGAACTACTTCCGCCCTCACCCCTAAGGTCCGCCCCTTCACCCCCAAGATCCTCTACTCTTCCACGCCCGCCGGGGGCCGCCGTCAGCTTTTGTCGGACAAGAAACTGGCTATTCAGATTGTCTTCGAATCGGGATGAAGGCTTCTCAGCCGCCTTTTGGGGCGAGATTGGGGTGTTGTTGCTGGTGGGCGACGGTGGAGGACACACCAACCCACCGACGCGATTGCGCCCGAAAGTCGATCCCACTCAGCCGATGAGCTGCGGGAGATGCTCTACTGCCAGGCTAGCCAGATCGGCTTCGCACGGTCGCAGGACCACAGCCAGGCTCGACCGCTAGGCCAAGGCTCCATGCAATCCGGCTTGTCCCACGCGGAAACACGGTGCCGGCGCGGGAGGCTAGGCGTGTCTTGGACCTGCGATATGACCTGCGAAAGGCTCTGACATGCGCGAACAACTTCGCCAGCAGCACCTTGTTGTCGCCCGTGAAGAGAATTGGGGTTCCGCGCTCGAGCCGACCGCGAGGTTCATACGGGTCCTGTAGTTTCGCCCAATCTAGTGTGTCGCTCGTACGTCCTGATTTCCGACGTTCGAGGATGATCTGAGCCCGCCAGAACTCCTGAGTCGCTCGCAGCTTCAAGAACCACGTGAATCTCGAGTATCCCGCTCGATTCGCCAATGGTGGTACCGACAGACGGATTTGATTGAGTGCGGGCCATTTCCGTTTATCAAACCAGGTATCCGGGCGTTCCACGGCCAACGGCTCCATCAGGAATTCGGGAATGCTGGTGGTCGCCTCAACCAAGGCGACGTCTTCGACAATACCGGCTGCCACGGGGTTGAGGCCCACATATGCGACGCTGCGAAGTTCGCTTTCAACGTCCGTGATGGCGAAGACCGTGGTGTCCACGTCGGGGTCCACGACCTTTCCTCCAAGATCCCATCTAGCGTTGAGCCACTTCGCGAACGAGCCTCCCACGAACTGAACGAATGGGTCGACCATCGATATTCGACGGTGCTGATCTCGGTCGAAGATGATGATGTGAAGGTGAGTGCCCATCAGTGACCAGGCAGCCACTTCCATGCTGTAGTCGTCGAGCGCCCGACCGATGATGGTGAGTAGCGCCTGGGCAAACTCGAATGTTGGCAGGCCGTAGTAGCGGGCCTCGCGAAATCGGAAAATGCAGTGATAGCTAAACTCGGGGAATCTCGGGACGGGTAACGTCATATCGACCTCCGGCAGAAAAACACGGGTCACGCCACTCGTGACCAGTAGGGTTTTCGGCCGTTGGTCGACTTCGTTGCGAAGAAATCTCGCACCTGTGGTTTTTTGTAAGACAAAAGAACGCCTCCCGCGGGTGAATTCCGGGGGAGGCGTGGAGGCTTGGAAGCGCACCTTGGGGGTGTTGGAGGGGAGGCGGGTGCACCTTGGGGGTGGTTAGTAGGCGACGCCGGCGGCTTCGGCGGTT
>CAYLMO010000027.1:39525-57755 GCA_964384605.1 uncultured Bradymonadales bacterium
GAGGCGGGTGCACCTTGGGGGTGGTTAGTAGGCGACGCCGGCGGCTTCGGCGGTTTTCATCATGTCGTCGCGGAGGGCGGCGTCGAGGTTGTTGGTTTTGGGGGCGGCGGCGGCGCGGCCTCGGGTGGAGACGGAGGCCTTTTTCATTTTGCGTTTGGCGATGATTTTGTCGCCACCCTTCTTCCATTCGTCGGCGGAGATTTCGCCTTCGGTCTCGTACATCTCGCCGTCGTAGTAGACGACGGACCGCTTGGAGCCGGAGGGGTCCTCGACGACCGCGTAGTAGGTGAGTGCGTCGAACGCGCCACCGGTGCGCGAGGCGATTAGATTCAGCTCGGTACGTTCGGCGGCGGTCAGGCCGCTGCAGCCGATGGTGTTGATCTTGATGTTCATTTGAGCGGCTCGGTCGAGCGCCGAGGCGACGGTGAATTCGGGGTGCGGGTTAGCTCCGGCATCGCCGACGAGGTAGATCGTGCGGGCGACGTTTTTGTCGAGGTCCCACCCGAGGTCGAGGCTGGCGTGCAGGCCTTTGCCGATGTGCTCGGGCTTGTTGCCTCCGCCGACGGCCTGCGCGGCCATCAGCATTTCGTGGATTTTGTCGATGTCTCGTGTCAGCGGCGTGACTTCGACGAGTTTTTGGTCGGTCGTGTCGCGGTAGAGAACGAGGCCGAAGCGGATGTCGGGTGCGGGTTTGCCCGTGATGAGTTTGTTCGCAATCGCCCAGACCTCCTTCTTGATGACCTCGATTTCGTCGGCCATCGACGACGTAGCGTCGATGGTGAAGACGACGTCCATGCGGGGCCGTTCGGTCTTGTCCTGTTGTTCGACGTTGCCGCAGCGCGCGCCTTCGCCACCGCCAATGCAGCGGGCTTCGACAGGTTGGTGTGCTGCCGCCGAGGAGGCGGCTGCGGTGATTGCTGCAAGAGTGAGGAGGGCGAGGATGCGTTTCATGACTAGGCTCCGTTTCGGGATTCGCTGTTGACGTTCCTACCAACGCGTCGCCCAGGCTTTTGGATCTAAATTTTGGTCGAGATTCATCACTTCGTGCGCGAGACATGACGTTCGCGACTCCCGTAGCGCCGACCGCGTCCGACCGCGTCCGACCGCGTCCAACCGACGGAAACAAGAATCGCTTCGCCGCCGCGCGCATCGAATGGGCGAACTAAACTAGCGCCTCAAAGGATTGAAAATGTTGAACTATCGAGTACTTGGGCAAACCGGCCTGAAGGTCAGCGAGATCTGCCTGGGCACCATGAGTTTCGGCCAGCAGTGGGGCTTCGGCGCCGATGAGAAGACGTCGCACGAGGTGCTGAGTGCCTACGCCGACGCGGGCGGCAACTTCCTCGACACCGCCAACAAGTATCATGGCGGCGAGACTGAGGAGATCTGCGGCTCGTGGCTGGAAGGGCAGCGACACAAGTACGTTGTCGCCACCAAATACACGCTCGCCATGGACCACGACGATCCAAACACCGCTGGCAACAACCGAAAGAACCTCGTCCGGTCGGTCGAGGAGAGCCTCAAACGCCTCCGGACCGACTACATCGACCTGCTGTGGGTTCACGCCTGGGACACGTTGACGCCGTACGAAGAGACCATGAAAGCGCTCGAAGACGTCGTCCGGAGCGGAAAAGTGCTCTACGTCGGCGTTTCGGATACTCCGGCCTGGGTCGTGTCCGCGTCGAACCAGCTCGCGGATCTCCGCGGCTGGAGCCAATACGCGGGCCTCCAGGTCGAGTACAGCCTGCTCGAGCGAACGGTCGAGAGGGACCTCACTCCGATGGCCGAACACTTCGGAATGTCGGTGCTCGGCTGGGCCCCTCTAGGCGGCGGCGTGCTCACCGGAAAGTACACTCGCGGCGACTCGTCCGATTCACTCCGCAAGGGTTCGAACGAATCCCGCGGGCGCACCAGCGACCGTAACCTCGCCATCGCGCGCACGGTCGACAAGGTAGCCGACGAGCTCGGCGTATCGTCGGCACAGGTCGCGACCGCGTGGGTCATGGCGCAGGGCTACCACTCCATCCCGATCGTCGGTGCCCGCAAGGTCTCCCAGATCAAGGATACCCTCGGAGCCGCCGACGTAACGCTTGCCGAAGAGCACCTCGCAGCTCTCGACGAAGTGAGCGCAATCGACCCAGGCTTTCCTGGCAGTTTCCTCGCGTCCGACAACGTGCTCGACCTCGTTCGGAGCGAGCAGCGTGGACGCATCGTCGAACCCTGACACACAGTCGAATTCGTATTGGAGCCCTCGGCCGCCTCGCCGAGGGCTCTTTTTTGTTCGGAGGACACAAGCAGCTGCCGCGCTCCCCGGTGAAATCGTTTCTTCTCAGTCGCGCGAACCCGACAATTCTCCGCTATACTGAAGGTGAACAAGCTTCGACCGTTCACGACACCGCACACCTTTGAGAACTCCATGTCGTATTTGCGTCTTGCCGCAATCATTGTCTTGTTCACTTTCGCCGGCTGCTCGAGCTGTGACGACGACACCGGCGGAAACAGCAGCACCAACTCCGGCACGATGGACGCTGGAGGAAACAACCAGACCGATGCCGGCGGAAACAACCAAGCTGACGCAGGCGGGAACAATCAGACCGACGGCGGCGCGGACAGCGGCGCCGATGCCGCTACCTGCGACACGGTCGAATGTAACGGTGTCTGTTGCGCCGCTGACCAAGAGTGCGTCATGGACGCGTGTCTCGACCCTTGCGACGGCACGCGGTGTGGCGCCGACCTTTCGACCTGCTGTCGTGGCGTCGACCTGTGCTTGAGCGATGCGTGTGTCACCCCCACCGGCCCCTGCGCCGCAACCGAAGACTGCCAAGTCGACGAGATTTGCGAGCCGACGGTCGGTCAATGCGTCCCTCGCGACTCGGTGGAAGTGTGCGAATTCATCCCGCCGGTCGTCCCGTTCGCCCCCGAGATTGGGTGCACCTGGCCGAGCGGTACCATCGCCGTCCGCCCGTCGAGCGACCGCGTCGTGGTCACCCCGATCGTCGGCAACCTCACCGACGACAACGGCGACGGCGTAACCGATGAGAACGACTCCCCCGAGATCGTGTTCCTGTCGCGCACCTCCGGCTGCTGCAACAAGCGCGGCACCCTTCGGATCGTCGACGGCCAGTGCAACCCAGACGGCACGATGAACACCATCGCCTCACTCGACGGGGTGGTGATGACCAACGACAACGCCCCCGCACTCGGCGACCTCGATGGCGACGGCGTCGCGGAGATCGTTGCCGTGAAGGGCCAGAACCTGCAGTCGAACGACAAAGTCACCCCGCAGGGCCTCGTCGCGTGGAAGCGTATGTCCGACGACGGCACGAGCTGGACCCCCCTCTGGGAGAACGACACCTACCCAACGTTCAACGTGCACACCCGCGGCGGAGCCGCAGTCTCGATCGCCGACCTCGACGGCGACTCCAACCCAGAGATCATCGTCGGAAACGTCGTGCTCAACGGACAGACCGGCGACCTCAAGTGGGACGGCGTCGCAACCTCGGGCGGCACGGGAGGAATCGGCAACAACGCATTCCTCGGGCCGTCGTCGTCCGTCGGCGACGTCGACCTCGACGGCAATCAAGAGGTCGCAGCCGGCAACACGCTGTACGACCACGACGGCACCGTCCTTTGGACCTACGAATACACCACGAGCAACTCGCCGTGCGGCGGCTCGCTCCCCTGCGACGGCTTCACGGCGATGGCCGAGTTCGACGGCGACCCCGAAGGCGAGGTCGTCATCATTCGTCAGGGTGAGCTCTTCATCTTGAACCACGACGGCACGCTGTTCTGGCAGCAGGCGATCATCAAAGACGACTGCGACAACAACGAATCGGGTCCGCCGACTGTGGCCGACTTCGACGGCGACGGCCGCCCCGAGGTGGGCACCGCGGCAGCCGATTTCTACACGGTGATGGACCTGGACTGTGACGTCGACGATTGGAGCGCCCTCGGATGTCGCGCTCGCGGCGTACTCTGGGCGACGCCCAACAACGATTGCTCGAGCCGCGTCACCGCCTCATCGGTCTTCGACTTCGAAGGCGACGGAAAGGCCGAGATGGTCTACGCCGACGAAAACAACTTCCGCATTTTCGACGGCACGACCGGCGCCATCCTCTTCGATGACCCAACCCACAGCAGCAACACTCGTCTCGAGATGCCGCTCGTCGCCGACGTCGACAACGACGGCAACTCCGAAATCGTGGTACCCAGCGACACCGCACAGTCGATCAAGGTCATCCAAGATCCGGGCGACAACTGGGTGCGGACGCGGCGAGTCTGGAACCAGCACGCCTATTCGGTCACCAACGTGAACGAGGACGGCACCATCCCGGCCGTACCCCAGATCAACTGGCAAAACGGCCGATTGAACAACTTCCGCCAGAACACTCAGCCGGGCGGTCTGTTCGACGCGCCGAACCTGCTCATCGAGAGCATCGAGGCGACCGGCCTGGGCTGTGGCGGCTCTCTCGAAGCCCTCATCCGGGTGACGGTCACGAACGCTGGTGCCCTTGGAATGCCGGCAGGAACGCCAGTTCGCATCTACGGCCGCAGCGGCGGAGCGACCACGACGATCGCCGATACCACTCTGCAGAGTCGCCTCTTGCCGGGCCAATCGGAGCTTATCGAGGTCACCTACAACATCCCGCAAGATTGGATCGACAACGGCTTCGAAATCGGCGCAATCGTCGACCCCGACTCGACCGTCAACGAGTGTATCGAGGACGACAACGAGGCCACCATTTCGGGCGACACCATCGAGTTCAGCACGCCAGACTTGGTCATCTCCGCGCTCACGGCCGACGGCCTCACCTGCGGCACCAATGGCAACATGAACATCGCGTTCACGGTCCGAAACGACGGCACGCAGCCCGCCCCACCGAGCACTCCGATCGTGGTCACCGGCGACGGCGTCGAGGTCGACACGCTCCGAACCCAGGGCGCCATCCGTGCCGGAGGGGAGCAGATGTTCACGCTCACGTGGCAAGTTCCACCCGCGAAGTTCGGGCGCAACGTGACGATCGTCGCGACCGTAGACCCAAATCAGGAGGTCTATATGTGCGACGATCAGAACTCCGAGACGGTCATGGAACTGTGCCGCGTGCCACAATAGTGGCTTGAATCACGAGCTGGCCCGCCGGTACCCTTCGGCGGTCTTTTGTGCGGCGTAACGTGGCGAAGAACACCATCATTTCGGGTTCGCTCGAACCATTCGATTTCCTCGACCAGATTGGCGAGGGAGGGATGGGGAAGATCTGGCGTGCTCGCCATCGGCGGCAGAAGGTCGAAGTCGCGGTCAAGTTCATCCAGGCCGACCGGCTCGAGTCGGAGCGCGCACGTTCGATGTTCCGTCGCGAAGCCCACGCGATGGCGCTCTTGAATCATCGCTCCATCCTCTCGATCTACGATTTCGGCGAGCTATTGGAGTCGCTCCAGCTGCCGAATGGCCAGACGATGCGGGCAGGTTCGCCGTACCTCGTGATGGACTACGCTTCCGGCGGCAACCTCAGAGAACGCCCGGCTCCGTCTACCTGGAACGAGCTTCGAAGCGTCCTCCAACAAGTTCTGAACGGCCTTGCTCATGCGCACGCTCGTTCGTTGTTTCACCGCGATCTGAAGCCCGAGAACATCGTTGCCAAGGAGCGCCAGAATCGCACCTATCTGCAGCTCACCGACTTCGGACTCGCCTATATCTCGAACGTCGATAGCGACACGGTCGAGCGCGAACTATCGGCGGCCGGGACTCCCGCATACATGGCGCCCGAACAGATCAAGGCGGACTGGCGACGGGTCGGCCCGTGGACCGACCTCTACTCAGTCGGGGTGATCGGCTACGAGCTAGCGACCGGTCGACTGCCGTTTCACGGGGCGAATCCGGTCGAGATCATGATGGGACATCTGAACGAACCGGTGCCGGTCGTTTCCGCCCGATTCCCGGTGCCCGAGGGCTTCATGAGCTGGGCTCACCGGCTGTTGAGCAAGCTGCCGGAGGGTCGATTTCAGACTGCCGTTCACGCACTCGACGAGCTCGAACGGCTCGACGGGCCGCTCATTTCGACGACCTCAGTGCAGACCGAGGACCCGGTGGATTTTCAGGAGTCGGAAACGCTCCTGAAGCCGACGACCACCCAGCGGCTGAAGACGATCGAGTCGACGACGACGATGCAGTTCGAACCGTTCACCTCGGACTCGCGCGACGTCGCTCCGCTCCCGGAGTTCCCGGTGTTCGAGATGCCGGAGTCGTGGTCGCGCGCCGAAGCGACTCCGCCGGTCGTCTTGACGGGCGTGGGCCTCGGGCTGTTCGGCGTTCGGGACCTCGGCCTCGTCGGTCGCGAGGAGGAGCGTGATGCAATCTGGGCAAATCTGCGGCGTGTTCGCGAGCAGGGCACTCCGCACCTGACCCTGGTGCGGGCGCCTTCCGGGCGCGGAGCCTCGTCGATCGCATCTTGGACCGTGCGGCGTTCCGGCGAGCTCGGCGTGTTCGAAGTCGTCGATCTGGGGATGGGAACGCGCTATGCGCTCGAGTTCTTGCTCGGCACCCGCGATCTCGAAGGTGAGGAGCGAATTCGGGCGCTCCACAAGTCGTTCGAGCAGGTTGGCCGGCCGGACCTCGTGAGGCCGGCTGCATCGGTCATCGCGGGCACCCGCGGAGCCAGTCCGGATCGCGTCTTGGCCAGCTATATCGACGCGAGGTCGCGCACGCGGCCGATGGCGGTGCTCATTGACGACGCACATGACGAGCTGGCGTCACTCACACTGATTCGCAATCTTCTGGGCCGCAAAGGCCCGATCGCCATCGTCGCAGTGATTCGCGACGACGACCTCGCCGAAAACCTGGTCGCGAACGAAATCGTCTATCACCTCGACGTGCACCCGAACTCCAGCACGGTCGAAATTGGGCCGATGAAAGACGACGAGATGCGCGCGATGCTGCAGCGGCTCTTGCCGCTCGATCCGCTCGACTTGGAACGTGTGGTCGAGGCCGCCCAGGGCAACCCGCGATTCGCGACCGAGGCCCTGCGCGATTGGGTGGAACGTGGCGAGCTGGTGCCGCGGAACTCCTGGTACGTGGCCGACACTCGGCTCGAGATCCCCGACCACCTGCACCGCCCGTGGAAGAAGCGCGTGCAGCAATTCCTCGAGTTCTACGACGGCGACGAGCTCGAGGCGGTGCGATTCACGCTCGAGATTGGCGCCTATCTTGGCGCGCTCATCTACCGGAAAGACTGGGATCTCGCGGTCGATCTCGCCGGCGTGGAGATCGACAAGTTCTTCCTGAACGAGGCTGGCGAGGCGAGGCTTCTCGAGGGCGACATGAAGCTCGGGCGATTTACGCACCCGATGCTGCGTTTTTCGCTGATGCGCACCTCCGAAGAGGATGGTCGCAGCCGCGCCGCCAACCGGATCTGCGCGCAGGTCGTCGAGGTCCACTACGACCGAGACGACATGCCCGCTCGGCTACGACTCGCGAGGCACCTGTTGCAGAGCGGTGAGCCAGGGCGCGCGCTGCAACTCGCGATTTCGATTTTGGAGTATTCGAAGGCGAACGACCTGGAGCTCTCACTTCGCGCCATGAATCTTGGGCAAGAGGCGTGCGACGCGCTCGAATTGCCAATCACCGACCCACGCAGTTTCCGGCTCGCGACGTTGGTCATCGGCGCGGTCTATCACATCAGTTTGGAGCGTGCGGAAGCACGAGCGGAGCAACTGCTCGAACATATCGAGGACGTCGGCCCGTCGCTCGCAGCGGGCGCTCGATTGGCTGCAGGCACCGTGTTCGCGGGGCGAAGTCGAGTCGCCGACGCGACCCACAACCTCGACGCCGCGATCGACCTCTTCGAACAGACTGGCGACGCAGCCGGAGAGGCCGAAGCGCGCTGCCGGCGCGGCTATCTCTATCGCTGGACGAACGACAACGAGGCGGCACTTCGAGAGCTGGAACGCGCGTTGGAACTGGCCGATCCCGAGAACTCCCCGCGAGTGTACGCGATCGCGCTTACGGGGCTCGGTGTGCTCAAGACGGTGATGAACGGCAGTGGCGAACGCCACTTCGAGGAAGCGCTCGAGGTGTTGCCGGCGCACGAGACGAGGCAGCGCGCTTCGACCAAGAGCGACTTGGCGGAGGCCTACCGCAAGAGAGGACGTTTCGAAGAGGCTGCCGAGCTGTACCGGGAGGCGATCGACTACTTCGAAGGCGGTCGCGGCACCCTCTGGCTCGTCAATCAGACGAACCTCGCCCTAACGCTCGCCGAGCTCGGTCGATGGGACGAAATGATGCCCATCGCCGAGATGACTGTGGTACATGCCCGGCGGCAGGCGGTGCCGATCATCATCGTGCTTTGTTCGCTTCTGCTGGCGCTCGGCTTGAGCCATTCAGCCGAGCCCGCGGAGTACGAACAAGCGATCGAGATGGCGCTCGAAGCGTTGGAGGGCTCCGAGTTTCACGACCCCGACGTGCTCCGTCTGCTCGACAAGATCATCGAAAGTACGGCGGCCCGCGGCTGGGACAGTGTTCCAGTGGAGCGAACTGCCGCTGAACATCGCGCACGTTTTCAGACGAAGAAAGGATGAGATGAGACACATCATTGTTGCTGTCGCTGTAGTTCTCTCCGCATGTTCGGGCGGCGATTCCCGCCCGGCGAATTCCGAGCCAGTTTCATCGAACAACTTGCCCGACTCGGGTGGCGAAGAGGTGGTCTCGACGGTGCGGTTTGCCACGTACAATGCCTCGTTGTTCCGCAACTCGGCCGGCGCCCTCGTAGATGATTTGCGAGGGGGCCAGAGCGAGCAGGCCCAGAACATCGCGGCCGTGGTGCAGACCGCCCGGCCGGACGTCCTCCTGGTCAACGAGTTCGACTGGGACGAAGCGGGCGAAGGCGCACGCATCATGGCCGAAGAGTACTTCGGGGTCGGCCAAAACGGCCTCGACCCGATCGATTACCCGTACCGCTGGGTCGCGCCGTCGAACACCGGCGTGCACTCCGGATACGACCTCGACCAGAACGGCACCGCAGTCACCGAGCCCGGCTCTCGCGAATTCGGAAACGACGCGTTCGGCTACGGCGAGTTCGAGGGTCAGTACAGCTTCGTGGTCTTCTCGAAACACCCGATCGCCGAAGACGAGGTGCGGACGTTCCGGGAGACCTTGTGGTCGTCGATGCCGGACAATCTCCTCCCCACTGAATACTACGGCGAAGCGAGTGATGCGTTGCGCCTTTCGTCGAAGAACCATGCGGTCGTGCCGGTAGATGTCGAGGGTTCCACCTTCTGGGTTTTGGCGAGCCACCCGACACCGCCTTCGTTCGATGGGGACGAAGATAGAAACGGCCGTCGGAACCACGATGAGATTCGTTTCTGGGTCGACTTCTTGGATGGAGCCGACTGGATCGTGGACGATCAGGGGCGGACCGGAACGCTGCCGGAGGGCGCCGCGTTTGCGGTTGCGGGAGACCTCAACAGCGACCCGGTCGACGGGGATAGCCGTCGAGAAGCTTTGATCTCGCTGCTGGACCATCCGCTGACGAATGACACTCAGCCGACCAGTGAAGGCGGAGTCGCCGCGGCGGAGCGCGACGGTCAGGCGAACACCGTGCACGAAGGTGACCCGGCGCTCGATACGGCCGACTTCAGCGACGGTCGGGTGGGCAACCTTCGAGTCGATTACGCGCTTCCCTCGGCGTCCTTGAACATCACCGAGAGCTTCGTCTATTGGCCCGTCGAAACGGGTCCCGTGGACGCTTCAGACCACCGCCTGGTGCTTTTCGAAGGGGAATGGACGCGCTGACCTCAGGTGGCAACTCGATCTTCCGACCGTGGCATTCGCCCCGCAATATCGAGTTGCCACCCGCCCTCCCCGCCCGGTCGTAGAGCCGGCCACCCCGCACCACCCAAGACATTGAAAACAAACAACTAAACCACAACGCATCGCCCTAGGCCGGAATCTGGCACGCTTCGTGAACAATGTTAATTCAACACTGGAAGCGAAACCGCGAGATTCTCAAATGAACAGCAAATACGTCATCTTCTTCCTCGTCGCCGTCGCCTCAGCCGCTTGCGGCGAAGTCGAGCCGTCCGCCACCTGCGAAGACGCACGCGACCACATTCAGGCCTGCTTCCCCGGCCAAGAGGCGCGCGTTCCCGACAGCTGCGATGCCGAGTTGGCAGCCGACGTGGTCGCGCAAGACTGTGACGAGCTCGAAGCCTCGGCGGGAGCCGCGGCGAAGGGCGACGGATTCTGCAATCCGTTCTTCTGGTGGCTCTGCACCGGCGACTCCGGCTCGACCAGCGACCCGGAGCCGGCACGAGGCGCCTACACGTTCCATCTGGGCGTGAACGTCTGCGAGACGGAACTGTGCGTCGAAGATCTGTTCGGCGAGATTCGCTGGGGTGCGGAGTGCGGCAAGGTCACGCTCCACGACGAGTCTGGCGACGTGGTCGCAACGGACTACATCAACGACGCCCTCACCTGGGGCGGCGTGCAGGGGACCGGGACCGGGTTCACCGACCTCGACCTTCCGGAAGGCAACTACACGGCCCGCCTCTGGCGTCGTGATGGAGAGCCCGCGACGAACGTCGACGGCGGACCAGCTGAGCTTCGAGTGAGCCTCATGGGAGGCGGCGCAGTCGACCTCGACACCGACGACTTCCGCATCCTGAAATCGGAAGCCGAAGCTGTCCGCGCCTGCGCAGACGTCGGCGGCTCACTCGCTTCGTCGTGCGACGGCGAGCCGCAGTCGGAAGAAGACGCGGAGTGGAGCTGGATCATGCGCCTCGAAGGAACCAACCAGGAAGGCACGTACGAAAACCTCAAGCGTTCGCGCTTCGTCTTCAACGCGCAATCGCACCGCTACATGTTCCCCAAGGTGCGGGCCGGCGAGTACAAGCTGACCTTCATCGAGGTCGACGTGTGGAGCAGCTGGGCACGCGACGACTTCCGCAACGCGGAGTACGACGACTACCTCGAGCTCGTCGACCGTTTCGCTACCGGAGTGGAGTTCACCGAAACCGTGACCATCACCGAAGACGACATCGCGCGCGGCGAGTTCGTGAACCTCTTCCACGTCGATCTCGAATCGCAAGTTTGCCTGTAGTCCCGGCTTTCAGACCGTTTCAGTTGAGGATGTAGCGCCTAGAAAGCACGATACGATTCCAACACTCTTGGAGTCGTTTCATGCGTAAGACCCTCGCCCTCATCCTGCTCGCCTCGGCCCTCGTGGGCTGCGACAATTCGAACAGCCAGCCCGATTCGGAAGCGCCGAAAGCCGAGGAGCCGCAGCCCGCGCCGAAGCCGTTCCTCACGGTCGGAGCGGACACGTTCGAAGGCGTTCCGGTCCTCGATTGGCTTCCGGCCGACGGACTGGACCTGCTGGTTGGCGCGGCAAATGCCTCCGAATTGGGCACCGCCCTGAAGGTCGAGCCGCCCAACGATGACGAAGGAATTCGCGCCGGAATCCCGGTCGTCGGCGACCTGCACCCCGATGTGATGAACGCGGTCGGGCTCGACCCCAACGGACCGATCGGTTTCGGTCGATATCGGCCCTTCGCGGCGCCATCGTCCGAGGTTACCGGCACGTCCCGCTGGTTCGTCTACGGAAAGGTCGCCGACCGCAAAAAGCTCGAATCCCTCGCCGACCGGCCGGACCAAGTTCATACCTTCGTGACCGAGAAGGCCGAGACTCCAGATGCCGGTCTCGAGAAGCGAGCAGCGATGGGCGAGCCCCTTCACGTCGGCAATCGCGGGTTGGATATCTACTTCACGCAAGACGACCAGTGGGTCGTTCTGGCATCGACGAAGTTCTCGGAGCTTCCGAACCCGAAGAGCATCGCGAAAGACAGCGAATTCACGGCTCGGCGAGGCGACCTGAAGTATGGCTCGTTTTTGACCGCCTACCTGCCCGGCGAAGACCCACTCATCGTCGGCTTCTCCCCAGAGTCCGCCGGCCTCGGCATGAAGTCCGTCGCAACGGACGACGCCGTCGGCAAGACGGCGGCAGTAGCCCTCGCCGAACGGCTCGTCGAGCTCGAGCTCTTGAAGGTCCGTCACTACGGCCTCATGGGCCTGCTCGCTGCCCCGTCTAACGAAAAGCTCAAGGAACTCGAAGCGGAGCTCGAAGAAGCTGAAGCTGCGCCCGAAGTCCGCCAGAAGGCGGCGCTGCGGGACACAGTCGCAGGACTCGAACACGACGAGGGGCCAGCAGGATCTGCGGCGCACGAGCGCATCTACGGAGAAGGCGTTGCGATCTTCGGTGCCGCCCACAAAGCGTGGATCGACGCGGGCATCACTGAAGCTGAACAAAAGGCGATCGATAAGCTCAAACAACGAATCAAAGCCGAAGAACAGAAGGCCAGCGCGGAGATGTTCGGCAGTATGTTCAAGGCGTCAGACATGGACGAGAACCTGTTCAAATCGCTTGGGTCCAGTTCAGACAACGTCTGGGGTAAGGGGCTTCAGGGCGGAATGGGCGGACTCGGAACGAAGGGAATGGGGGGCGGAATCGGAGTCGGGGGCGGCGGCCGCGGCGGCGGCGGAACGCTCGGCGGGATCGGAGGTCTGGGGAAGGGATACGGCGGCCGTTCGAAGTCGACTTCGGTTTCGATCAGCGGTTCTGGAGAGGCTGCGAATTACGCCAAGCGCAAGAGTTCGCGCCTGAAACGCTGCTTCAAACCAGGCTCAGAAGATGCCTCCGAGTCGGTCTCGGCGACGCTCAAAGCCGGCAATGACGGCGCTGTTTCGGTGTCGGGAGTATCCGGCGGCGATGCCGCGCTCCAGTCGTGCGTAAAGCGCGCGCTCGGCGGCACGGGTAGCGCGATGGACGGCTCGGTGACCGTCAAATTCGTCTACAAATGAAGCTTCTCATCGCCATCATCGCGTTGGTTCTTCCGGTCGCCGCGCTCGGGGCAGAACCGCCCAAGAAGCGCGAGAAACCGGCTGCCGAAGCCGAAACGCTTCGCCTGGTAGATCACGCGGAGATCGCGGTGGTCCGCGGCGCACTTTCGACGCTGACGGACGTGGCGCCCGAGTCGATTCCCAACCGGCTGATCCCCAAGCTCACCAAGATTGCGCTCGAGTCACCTGACACCAAAGCGCGCGAGCACGCCCTTCAGGTGCTCGGAACGATGGGGCCCCGAGCGGGCTCCCCGAATCTCTGGAAGCGCCTCACGCCCCTTCTGGACGTACGACGAAAAACACCTCCGGGTCGAATCCGCGGCTGGGCGGCATGGGTCATCGGCAAGACTGGTGCGCCGGTCGACGAGTACGGCCTCACGCTCATCGGCGCGATGCACCCGTTCGACGACTTCACCCGGGCGGCGGCCGAGGAGGCGTTCGGGTCGCTTTCTGGCGACGTCGCGAAGTTCCTCCGGATCGCACTGCGGGCGAGCGAGCCGGACTACATCCGGTCTCGCATCGTGCTGCAGCTCGCGATGATCGAGCCGAGCGAGGGCGGCCTCAGCGCCGACGAGGCCCGCGCTCTCTACCCGACCGCCCACAGCACCGAGCGCCCGATTCTGCTTGGTGTGGCGAGCGCGAACATGACCGGAAAGCCGCACGAGATCGAGTTCATCCGGTCGCACCTGAACGCCAAGACCGGGCTTCGCGAACTCAACGTCGTGTTGCGGACCCTGACCGACCTCGGCCCCAAGGCTGCGCCACTCGCGCCCTACGTCTGCGAGCTTTATGGCGGGAGCGACAGAGTGCCGAGTTACTCGGTGCTGAAGTTCTTCGAAGCGATTGGGCCTGAGCCTGAGGCGATGTGTATCGTGCCGCGCCTCGAAGACCCCGACAGCCCATATCTGGTTGCGGACATTCTCGCCGGCCTCGGGTCGCCGGGTCTGGCGATGCTGATCAAGTGGCTCAAGTCGGGCGAGGGCGACCGACGCACGGCGGCGCTCTACGCCATGTCGAAACTCGAGGCGCCCTGGCCCGCTTTCCATGCGGTCCTCGAGGTGTTGCGCGACCCCAGTTCCAAGCAACGCCCGGACGCGCTCCGGGTGTTGGCGAAACTCGGTGAGCCCGGCCAGTACTACATTCGCAAGCACCTGAAGGACGAGGACGAGGCAGTGCGCGCCAGCGCGCTCGACGGCCTCCGTGGCGACGGCGCAATGGACCTGCTTCTCGTGGCGTTGCGCGAAGAATCGGGCGCTCCTGCAATGGTCGCGGCGAAGCGATTCGCAGAGCTCGAAAGTTCCATGACTCCGGAGGAGCGGTTCGACCGCATCATGGCGGCGAACATCCCCCTACCCACGAAGCTCGACCGTGCAGCCGAGCTTCGAGTTTCGGTGCTCCCGCTGTTTCAGAAGATGGTTCGGTCGGACTTGGCCGAGACTCGACAGAAAGGGGTCACGGTGGCGTATCGCCTCGTCGACCAGCCCGACGAAGTGGTTCCGGAGTTGGCTCGGCTGCTCGACGACGAAGACCGCGAGGTTCGGTTTTGGGCGGCTTCGTGTCTGAAGACGTTCGGCCCCAGCGCTGCCGCGGCGGTGCCGGCACTACGTTCTGCGCTGCTCGACGAGCACTCGGTGCAGTACGCCGCGGTCGAGGCCCTTGGCGCGATCGGTCCAATGGCCGCCGCCGCACGGCCCGAGCTCCTCGAGATGCTCGACCGGCGGGCCACCGGAACCGTCATCCAGGCAATCGCGAGGCTCGGAGACGTCGACCAGAAGACGATCGACAAGTTCCTCGAGATCTTGCGAACTTCGAAGGACTCCTACCACCGAACGGCAATTGCTCGAGCCCTGGGAGATATCCCAACCGACGACGCCCGCGAGGCACTTCGAGAGGCGCTCGATGACCCCGACGAGCACGTGCGCTGGGCCGCGGCGAAGAGCCTCAGCCGCAGCGGCGACGCGGCCGACCGCGAGCGTGCGAAGGCGACGTTGGACAAGATGGGGAGTTTCCCACCGATGCGTAACATCGAACGATTCTAGTCGACCTCGCTTGGCCGCGTGCGGGCGACGATGACGACCGAGATGATGCCGACGATGAGCATCGCCCCTTCTGACGCGAGGGCGGCGAGTTCGGGGTCCGCCGCTGCGCCAACGACCTTCATCAACCCGACCACGCCGAAATTTGCGACCGTGTGAAACGCGATCGCGCCCAACAACCATTTGACTCCGCCACGCGCCCAGACCTGGAAGACGATCACCGACAACGCGACGTGCAGAAGCATTGCCATCAGCCGCTCGAAGCCGCCAAGCAGGCCAACCCACCACGTTTGCTGTGCGACTTTCTCGAGCGCGGCGATCCCTTCAGGGTCCGTCCCCAACATCTCGATCGGCATGAAGAGCATGACGCCCAACGTCGCCCCGACGCTCAAACCGACCAACAGCATCGATTCGATTCCGCCGTGTCCAATCCCCATGAGCACAGCCTTGTCCCAGGTCCGTTCGTCTTCGCCAAAGCCGTAGCGAAACGCGACCCAGCGGCCGCCCTCTTCGAATAGTCCGGCGCTGAGCGCCACCCCCCCCAACCAGACCCATTGGAGCACGACCGACGCCTCCAGCGACTCCTGGAGACCGAGCCCGGCAACCGTGACCAGCGGGACACGCGTGAGCAGCTGGAACACGAAGAACGTCAGGGCGCCAATCGCGACGTACTTCACGCCGCCGTCGAATTTCTTGAGCGCCACAAACGCCGCGACGACCGGCGCGACGACCGCGACGGCCGCTGTCGTGGCCATCGCAGCGATGAGCGCGGGGGACATTCCGAACGGGTTGAACTCCATCTCCACCTCCATCCAACAGTTCTGCCAAAACTGTGATCGCTGCCATTTCGGGCAAGTAAAATCGGGCTCAGCTTGAATTTTGCGCCCCAATTTCGCACACTCTCGCCGCCTCGCGGTCGACAAAGAAGGTCGCGAGAATGCTTACAAGAATTGGAACGAGAGTGGTTTGATGATGAAGGGATGCAAGAACCTGTTTGCGGTGGGAATCGCCGTATCGATGCTGGCGGCCTGTGGTGGCGATAGCGGTAAAGAAGATGGAGCGATCGACATCTCGGTGAACAACGCTGCGGCGAACGCCGGAACAAACGTCGAGCCGTCGGGATGTGCTTCCGACGCGGACTGCGCCGACTCCGCCGATGGTCCCATCTGCGATCTCGAAGCTTCGGCCTGCGTTCCAGACGAAGGCCCCGTCACGAACGAGTGGGACGCGACCGTCACCGAAGTCTACTCCCCGCCAAACCCTGTCGAAGCGCCGGATCTCGAGTTCCACCCCGATCGCAACCAGCTGTGGGTCGTGAATCGTCGTCCCGCTGTCGAAGGCGAGTGCAGCCAGTCGAACCCGGGTAGCGATCGCTGCCGTAGCCTGGCTGGTTTCACCACCCTCATCGACAACCCTGGCGCCGGCGAGCAGAGCGTCCAGATTCTCGAGGACGGCAACTCCTGGCACTTCATGCGCCGCCCGCCAGCACTCGCCATGGGCGACAACGGCAACTTCGCGACGTGTGGTGAAGCCGCGACAGGCAACTTCGAAGACAACGACGTGATGTTCATGGGACCGAGCCTGTGGTCGACCGACCTGTCGATCTACGCGCAGCCTTCGGGCGGCAATGGCTCGCACCTCGACATGCTCCACGCCACCCCATGGTGCATGGGCATCGCGCACGAAGTCGGCAACGTCTACTGGCTCTTCAACGGCAACGTTGGCTCGCTCGACCGCTACGACTTCGCTGAAGACCACGGCCCGGGCAACGACGACCACTCCGACGGAACGGTCTACCGCTACGTCGAAGGCGAGCTCAGCCGCGTTGCTGGCGTGCCGAGCCACCTCGTGCTCGACAAGGATTCGAACACACTCTACGTCGCCGACACCGGCAACGGCCGAGTTGTCTCCATCGACATCACGCAGGGCGAGCCCGGCTCGCAGTTCTCGCCGGTCTACGAACCGCTCGCGGACTTCGGCTTCATGAACAACGTGACGGTGAACGAAGTGATCCCATCGGGCGTGCTCCAGCAGCCGAGCGGCATCGCATTGGCCGACGGCGAGCTCCTCGTGAGCGACCACGCGACGGGAATCGTGCACGCATTCAGCCTCGAGTCGGGTGAAGAGACCCGCTCGCTCGACACGGGACTTGGCGCAAACGCCATCGCCGGCATCGAGTGGGCCGACGGCGTGCTGTGGTTCACGCACATCACCGAAGGCAAGGTCTACAAGGCCGAGTAAGGGATGTCGGGCCGCCTTTCGGCGGCCCGTCTCAATTCAAGCAGTCAGGGTGCGGACCGATGTCAGACAATCTCTACGATCAAGTCTTCGAACGAAACCGCGAGTGGGCCGCGAAGTACCGCGCCAGCGACGCCGAGTTTTTCGAGAACCTCGCCGAAGGGCAGTCGCCTGAGTTCCTGTTCATCGGGTGCTCCGACAGCCGGGTTCCGGCGAGCGAAGTGATGGGCCTGCAGCCCGGGCACGCGTTCGTGCACCGCAACGTGGCGAACATCGTACCGAACACCGATCTGAACTCTCACTCGGTGATTCAGTACGCGGTCGACGTGTTGCAAGTGGACCACGTGGTGGTCTGCGGCCACTATGGCTGCGGTGGCGTCGCCGCGGCGATGGAGTCGGAGGATCTCGGCCTGCTCAATGGCTGGCTGCGAGAAGTCCGAGACGTCTACCGTCTGCACGCTGAAGAGCTGGACGCGATCGAAGACAAGCACCAGCGCTATCGCCGTCTGGTCGAGCTCAACGTTCGGGAGCAGTGCAACAACGTCATCAAGACGTCGTGGGTGCAGAAGCAGTACTTGCGCGGTGGCAAGCCGATCGTGCACGGTTGGGTATATGACCTACAGACCGGTCACCTGATCGATCTCGAGCTTCCGTTCGAAGAGATGCTCGCGGATATCCAACGGATCTATCGCCTCGACGTCTAAATGCTCGCCCCTTTCGACATGTCGTTCGAGCTCACGGAGCGCCGGTGGTATCCGGGTGACCAGCTCGACGCAGTGCTCGAAATCGATGCGGGAAAGACAGCCGAGGCCGACATTCATGTTTGGCTGGAGGCGAGGCTACACGGCAAGGGGAACGGGCATTCCGAGCGGTTTCTCGGCAAGTCCGTGTTCCGCGGTGAGCTGTCGGAAGGTCGACACCGCTATCCGATCGCCCTTCCGGTTCCGAACGGGCCATTCACGTACAGGGGAACGCTGGTGAACGTGACATGGTTCGTGTGCGCACGAGCCGAGGTTCCGTGGGCGATCGACCCGAAGTGTGAGTCGGAGTTCGTGCTGGAGTACCGGCCG
>CAYLMO010000028.1:0-11526 GCA_964384605.1 uncultured Bradymonadales bacterium
CAGCTCGAGATTCACGCGTCAGGCAACATCTCCGAGATCTTCGGCGACCAGTTCAAAGTCCAAGACGACTTCGTCCGCCAGGTCCGCATGCCCACGCCGCCACTCCTGCTCGCCGACCGCGTGACTGGCCTCGACGCCGAACCTGGCTCGATGAACCAGACCGGCACGATTTGGACCGAATCCGACATCTACGAGGGCCGCTGGTACCTGCACCAGGGCCACATTCCGGCTGGCATCATGATCGAATCGGGTCAGGCCGACCTGATGCTCATCAGCTATCTGGGCGTCGACTTCCACAACAAGGGCGAGCGCATCTATCGACTGCTTGGCTGCGAGCTGACCTACCACGGCGGCCTGCCGAAGGTCGGCGACACGATGAAGTATGACATCCACCTCGACGCCCACGCGGCGCAGGGCCAGACCCGGCTGATGTTCTTCCACTACGACTGCCGCGTCGACGGCGAGGTTCGCCTGTCGGTGCGGAAGGGGCAGGCTGGTTTCTTCACCGACGAAGAACTCGCGAATTCCGACGGCTGTATCTGGAAGCCCGAGACTCAAGAGATCGTCGAAAACCCTCGACTTGCCGCACCATTCGTGGAGTTGAGCAAGAGTCGATTCTCGCAGGCCGAGGTCCGTGCGTTTGCAGACGGCCGCCCCTGGGACTGCTTTGGCGACGAGTTCTACCTCGCCAAGACCCACACGCGAACGCCTCAGATTCAGTCGGGCAAGATGCTCTTCCTCGGCGACACGGAGTTCGAGAATCGCGGCGGACCCTGGGGCCGCGGCTACCTGAAGTCGACGGTCGAGATCGACCCGGACCACTGGTTCTTCGACGGACACTTCCACAACGACCCGTGCATGCCGGGCACCCTGATGTTCGAAGGGTGCCTGCAGGCGCTGGCGTTCCACCTCACCGCTCAGGGCTACACGCTCGAGCGCGATGGCTGGCGCTTCGAGCCGGTCGAGGGAGAACCGTTCCAGCTGAACTGCCGCGGTCAGGTCACGCCTGAATCGCAGGTCCTCACGTACGAAGTCTTCGTCGAGGAGGTCATCGATGGCCCCGAGCCGACGGTCTACGCCGACCTACTTTGCACCGTCGACGGCCTGAAGGCGTTCCACGCTCGTCGCGTCGGACTCCGACTCGTTCCCGCGTGGCCGCTCGACGAGGGCAGCAAGCTGCTCGAGGGCTACGAAGAGACCCGTACGGTCGCCACGGCCGACGGCTTCCCGTTCGACTACCGATCGATGCTCGCCTGTGCCAACGGCGCGCCTTCTGAAGCGTTCGGGCCAATCTACAAGCCGTTCGACAGCCCCACCCGCGTCGCTCGCCTCCCGAATCCTCCGTACCACTTCCTCACGCGCGTTCCGCGGGTGGAAGGCGAGATTGGAAGCATGCAGAAGGGGATGGAGGTCGACGTCGAGTACGACATTCCGGAAGACGCCTGGTACTTCGACGAGAACGGTTGCCGCACGATGCCGTTCGCAGTGCTGCTCGAGGCTGCGCTCCAGCCGTGTGGCTGGCTCGCCAGCTACCTTGGCTGCGCGCTCACGGTCGAAGAAGGCAAAGAACTCTTCTTCCGCAACCTCGACGGCAACGGCACGCTCCATGTCGACCTCATCCCGTCGTCAGGCCGCCTGCTCACCAAAGTTAGATCGACGGGCATCTCCAAGACTGGCCCGATGATTATCGTGAGCTTCGAGGTGGAGTGCTACGTCGGCGACGAGCTCGTCTACGACATGGACACGGTGTTTGGATTCTTCCCCGCCGAAGCGCTCGCCAACCAGATTGGCTTGCCGACGAGCGACGAACAGCGCGCGCTTCAGTCGGTCGAGTCGGAGGTTGTCTGCGACCTGACCAAGCGTCCGAAAGGCTACTGGGAGCTCGACCGACCGCAGCTCGCCGAGCCGATGATGCTGATGATCGACCGGGTGACTTACTTCGACCCGACGGGTGGCGAGGCCGGCCTTGGGCAGCTTCGGGCCGACAAGGATGTCGACCCAGCGGAGTGGTTCTTCAAGGCCCACTTCTTCCAAGACCCCGTACAACCTGGCTCGCTCGGCATCGAAGCGATGATTCAGCTGCTCCAGTGGTACATGCTCGAGCAAGGGCTCGACGAGGGGATCGAGAATCCGCGTTTCGAAACGCTGAGCCATGCGCATCGCCTCACTTGGAAGTACCGGGGCCAGGTCATCCCCAAGAACGGCCTCATCCAGTCGACGGTCGAGATCGTCGAAGTCGGGCGCGACGACGACGGCGCATACGCGGTCGCCAACGCATCGCTGTGGGTCGACGGCAAACGCATCTACGAAGCCTTCAACATGGGCATGCGCATCGTGTCGGGCGGAGCGGGCGAGGAAGCGACCTTCACGCTCGACCCGACGGTCGACACCTGGCTCCAAGACCACTGCCCCACGTTCGCGGCTCCAGCGCTGCCGATGATGTCGATGGTCGACTACATGGCTCAGGGCGCGTCGATCGCCGACCCGGTAACCTCGATGCGTGACGTGCGCGTCAAAGGTTGGCTGGCGTTCGAAGGGCCGAAGACCCTCACCACGCGCCGCCGAGGAAGCGACGTCGAGCTGGTCGAGATTCTGGACGACGGCGCCGAGAAGACCGTTGCGACTGCGAAGGTCGACACCGGGATGTTTGGGATGCGGCCAGAGCCGTGGGCCAAGCTGAATGGCCCTGAGGCGCCGAATCCTTACGAGTCAGGCGACCTCTTCCATGGCCCCGCGTTCCAGATTCTCGAGTCGCTCGTGCAGACCGAGGACGGCGCGAGCGCGGTGCTGCGCGTCGAGTCGGGCGTGCCCGTCGGTCGACTGAATCCGGGCCTTCTCGACGGCCTGACTCACGCGATTCCGCACGACCGTCTGCACATGTGGGACGACCGGATTCCGGCCGACAAAGTGGCTTATCCGGCGTTCATCCCCGAGCTGAAGTTCTTCGGCAAGACGCCGTTGCGCGGACTGGTCCGCTGCGAGGTTCGTCCCGACGGATTTGTCGGCAGCCCCGACTTCCCGGCGTTCCGAGTGCAGCTTATCTCCGACGAAGGTGTGTGGTGCGAGCTGCGGCTCGTCGAGGCGTGCTTCCCCAAGGGCAAGCTCGGTTCAGTCGACGCCGAGGCACGGCGCGCGTTTCTGCGTGACCTTCAATTCGTCGAAGGGGTTTCGCTGTCGGAGCACGACGGCGACAAGACGGTCCTGAGGAGCACCGACGTCGAAGCGGTGAGCTGGCTGCCCGGCACGCTCGAGCATATCTACGGCACCGCTCAGCGCTCCGAGATCGCGAGCCTCGAACACATCGCTCGTGCCCACGGAGTGCACCCCGGTCGCCTGCCCGAGGCACTCCCACTCACGCGGCTCGGTGACCTCCAGGTGCTCGAGTCGACCGACTTCGTGCAGGTCGGCGGCGACGCATCTGGCACCCTCGACATCTCGCCCGTGAAGAACTTCTGGACCGATTGGTTCGGCAAGACCGGCTGGCCCGTCGAAGACCTCTACTACGGGCTCATCGAGCGGTTCGTGAATCGTGTGGTGCTGACCGACCCCGATGCTTTTGCGCAGATGGAAGGGCGCAGTCTGCTCTACCTCGGAAATCACCAGGTGGGGGTCGAATCGCTCCTCTTCTCGATCATCGCTTCCGCGCTCAATTCGGTGCCGACGCTCACGCTCGCCAAGATGGAGCACAAAGAAACCTGGCTGGGCAAACTGATCGACCTTTCGTTCCGCTACCCCGAGATCAAGGACCCAGGTGTCATCGCGTTCTTCGACCGGGACGACCGAGAGTCGTTGCCGCGAATCCTCAAGGAACTCGCGGTCGAGATGGCCGGCGTTGGTCGGTCCGTCATGGTCCATGTCGAAGGTACGCGTTCGCTCGAGTGCCGCACGCCGGTCGAGAAGATGTCGGGCGCATTCATCGATATGGCGTTGAAGGTGAACGCGCCGGTGGTCCCAATTCGTTTCGTCGGTGGGCTGCCCGTCGAGCCGCTCGACGAGCGATTGGAGTTCCCGATCGGCATGGGCAAACAGGATATCTGGATCGGTGCACCGATGCTTCCCGAAGAGCTCGCGAAGTACCCGTACGGCGAGCGAAAGCAGATGGTCATTGATGCCATCAATGCGCTTGGGCCCGACAACTCGGTCGAGCAACCGCTCCCCGGCGACGCGGCATTCGCGGCCGAAGTGGACGAGTGGCTGTCCGGGCACGACGTGAGCCACGAGCACGCTGTGCTGCACACGGTTCTCCGCAAACTCGAAGAGCCGACACCGGGTACTGTCGAACTGCTGGCCGCGGATCGCGCGACCGAGATAGAGCAGGCGACGCCGGAAGGTGTTTGGCTTCGGGAACTCGCGGATCGACTGATCGGTAGCTAATTGGTCGGCGCAGGGTGTATCCGCCAGCCGAGGACATGCATCTCACCTCCATGAAATCCACTCCTGCCATCCATCGCGTTCACAACATCAATCAAGCCCGCGAGCGCTACGGCAGTCTCGTCGGTCGAATGGTGCACTTCTTGGACGTCGGCGACCCCGTTGCCGACGCGCTCTTGGAGCGCACGCGACACTGGCCTCGCGTTCGCCTCTTCCGCCGCGTCGAGCAAGCCATTCGTGGCGGCGAGGTCGACCCGGAACTCGAGCCGCTGATGGAGCAGGTTCGAACGGTCCCGGCTTGGGTAGACTTCGAGCAACTGGACCGCGGCTCGCGCTTCTTCATGAGCAGCCACGCGCTCGGCGGTATGGTTCTGGGCGCCCGGTCGCTCGTGCTCGGGTACGCGTCACCCGCAGGAAACAAGCCCTTGGTCCTGAGCGGTCGCCTCGAAAAGGGGGTCAACCGCCGCCTCGCCGAGACCTCGAAGTTCGTCTACGACGTCTGCAAGCCCGGCGGAATGCGGCCGGCGCGCGATGGCGTGGTTGCAGCGATTCAAGTCCGACTCATCCACGCCAAAGTTCGGCAGATGATCCGAGACAAGTGCGAGTGGAACGACCAGTGGGGAGTGCCGATCAATCAGCACGACATGCTCGGGACCGTCCATCTGTTCGGGCTCATCCTTGTGGAGGGGCTCGAGAAGCTAGGCGTTCGTCCGACGGCGAGAGAAGCCGATGATTACGTCGCGCTTTGGCGCTACATCGGGTACCTGCTCGGCGTGGACCAGGAACTGCTACCGGCGTCGCGCGCTGAAGCGGAGCGCACCTACGGGTTCATCGAGCTCACTCAGGGCGAACCCGACGACGACGCCCGAAAGCTCACGGAGATCTTCCTGAACGCGCCGGCCGAAGCCCCCGAAGACGGCGACCATGCGAGCGCGGCCCGCCCAAACGTGGCGGTCGGATACGCGCTCGCGAGAGAGCTGCTCGGCGACGAACGAGCCGACCAGCTTGGAATCCCGCGGACTCCGCTTCAACTCGCCCTGCCGGTCATACGAACGTTCGTGAAGCGGCTCAACCGGCTGCGACAGCGCGAATTCGGAAGTGAACTCGCGGCCGAATACGGCGAGCGATACTGGGAGTGGGTGCTCGAGAGTCAGCCGTCCGGGGCGATTGAACTTTCGCTTCCGACCGACCTGCTGCGAAGCGCGCTGGGCTCGAACGAAGTCGCGAGCTAGCTGCTCACAGCTTGCCGGTTTGGCGGAACCAGGCCAGCGCTCTCTCGACGGCCGGTTCGAGTGGCGAGATCTGATATCCCAATCATCGCCCGGCCCTTGCGTTCGAGAATCGGTAGTGGCGGTTCTTGACCCTCAGGGGAGGTGGACATCGGAATCATTCTTCGTGCCTGTGACGTTCACATCGTACACCCAGGGTGATGGCGATTCGCATGCACAGCCGTGTTCCTAAGGACGACGCTCACGCATCATAGAGGAGGTCACTTGCACGATAAGCGTCGATTTGCTTTTGATCGAGAAACAGAATCGGAATGGATGGCACCGTGAACCAAAATCAAGATATCGAGAATCCGGAGCCGGGCGACGCCCCCGAACTTCCCGAACCGACGCCGTCGGCGTCGTGGAAAGTCTCTCTGGTCATTTGTCTCGCGATCCTCGGCGTAGCCGCAGCGGTCGTCACGCTCACCTTCATGACTGAGCCTGAAGCCGAGCGCGAAGGGGCGACGAAACGTACGCCCATGCTCGTCAAGGTGATGGAGGCCGAGCAGGGCGATTTCCGGCCTCAGATCGTGGCGACCGGTACCGTTCGAGCCGAGCGCGAAGTCGATCTTCGCCCCCAGGTTTCGGGACGCATTCTGTCGATCGCGGACAACTTCAAACCAGGCGGATTCGTCGAGAAAGGCGACGTTTTGGTCCGACTCGAGGCGGCCGACTTTCAGAATGTCGTCGCGCAGCGTGAGAGCGCCGTGGCCGATGCCGAGGCGGAGCTCGCCCTCGAGCGAGGGCGACAAGACGTCGCGAAATCCGAAGCCAAGATCTACGGTCAGGAACTCTCCGAAGAGGACCAAAAACTCATCCTCCGCAAGCCGCAGCTCCGGTCTGCGCTCGGCAAAGTCGACGCCGCCAGAGCCTCACTCAATCAGGCGAGATTGGATCTACGACGAACGACAATCGTGGCACCTTTCGACGCGCACGTGATCGATCGCATGACGAACATGGGCTCGGTCGTATCTCCTAACGACACGCTCGGGCGGCTGGTCGGAACAGATGCGTATTGGGTGGCGATGGAAGTTCCGATGCCGATGCTTCGCTGGATTCAGCTCCCCGAGGGGGAGTCAAAAGGAGCACCAGTCGTACTCCGCAACAAGACGGGGTGGGCGCCAGGCGTGACACGAGCGGCAAACGTGGATTCACTCGTCGGTTCGCTCGACGGAGACACCCGAATGGCCCGAATTCTCGCCGTGGTGGCGGACCCGCTGGCCCGGGACGCCGCTCAGGGTGAGCAGCCGCTGATGGTGGGCGAGTTCGTCGAGGCGAAGATTGCCGGACGTGAGCTCCAGAGCGTCGTTCGGCTGCCCCGCGACTACGTTCGCGCGAATGACACGGTTTGGGTGATGGCCGACGGAAAGCTCGAGGTTCGAGACGTCGAGGTCACCGTGCGAGATCGTGAGTTCGCCTATATTTCGAGCGGCCTAGAGGGGGGCGATAAGGTTGTGACAACCCACCTCACGACCGTCAAAGATGGCGCCCCATTGCGTATCGAAGGTGATTCGAACGCGGAGGCCGCCAGTGAGTGAACCCACCGACGAAAAGCAGTTGCGCGGACCAATCGCGTGGATGGCGAGCAATCCGGTCGCCTCCAACTTGATGATGATCATCCTGTTCCTTGGCGGCGCGTGGACCGCGCTGCACATGCAGAAAGAGGTGGAGCCGGAGTTTTTGCTGGATGTGGTCGAAGTTCGGGTGGGCTACCCGGGAGCTTCGCCGTCTGAGGTAGAGACAGGAATCCTGCTGCCTGTCGAGGAGGCCGTGCGCGGCGTGCAGGGCATCCGCGAGGTTACTTCGACGGCACGCGAAGGTTCCGGTGTGGTCGAGATCGAGCTCGTCGCGGGTGCGAATCGAATGACGGCGTTCCAGGACATCGACCAGGCGGTCAGCCGAATTCGCACGTTCCCGGACGACATCGAACAGCCCGAAACCCGGCTACGCGCGCAACAGCGCCGCGTGATGGAGGTGGTCCTGTTTGGCGATGTCGACGTGTGGACGCTCCGGCAGCTCGCCGAACGTCTACGCGACCAGCTGGTCTCGGAGCCCGGGATCACGCAGGTCGAAATCAGTCGTGTGCCCGACTACGTGACGCACGTCGAGATTCCTTCGGACCGCCTGCGCAAGTACGACCTGACGCTCGGCGAAGTTGCCCGGATTATCGAAGATTCGAGCCGCGACGTGCCGGCCGGCGACGTGCAAACGAATGCCGGGATCATCCTGCTGCGTATGAAGGAACGTAAGCAGTGGGGCGACCAATTCGCGCAGATTCCCATTGTCTCTTCAGACTCGGGTTCGGTCGTGACGCTGGGCGATATCGCCGAGATCACGGACGGCTTCGAAGAGTCGGGGTTCCACTCCCAGTTCAATCAGAAGCCGTCGGTGCAGGTCAGCATCTACCGGGTCGGCAAGCAGTCGCCGCTCGACATCGCCGAGACCGTTCGCGGTAGCCTGTCGTCGTTCGAAGAAACCCTTCCAGCTGGAGTCACCGCGCGGATCAGCGCGAGCGCGGCGGACGACTATGAAGACCGCCTGAATCTGCTGCTCGAAAATGCGTTGATGGCGATCATCATCGTGCTCCTCATCCTCGCGCTCTTCTTGGAGCTGCGCCTTGCCTTCTGGGTGATGATGGGGATGTCGGTGAGCTTCATCGGCGGGCTGGTCTTCCTGCCGATGGTCGGCGTGTCCATCAACATGGTTTCGATGTTCGGCTTCCTCGTGGTGCTGGGAATCGTGGTCGATGACGCCATCGTGGTGGGCGAGAACATCTACGAGTATCGGCAAAGAGGAGGCGACCGCATCACCAACGCGGTCGAGGCCGCGCGTGAAATGTCGATGCCGGTCACCTTCAGTATCTTGACCAACATCGTCGCGTTCGTGCCGCTCCTCTTCATCCCGGGCACAACCGGCAAGTACTGGTGGCCGCTGCCTGCGGTCGTCATCATCGTGCTGCTCGTGTCGCTGTTCGAGGCGCTCTTCATCCTGCCGGCGCACCTTGGTCACGTAGCCAAGTCGGAAGGCTCGCGAGCCGAGAAGTGGCTGAATTCGAAACAGGCGGTGTTCGCCGACGCGGTGAACCGCTCGATCGAGCGCTACTTCGGACCGTTCCTCGACCGATGCCTGCGCTACCGTTACGTCACGGTGACCGGCGCGATCGGCCTGCTGGTCGCAGTCGGCGGGTACGGCTTGAGCGGTCACATGGGGCTCATCATGATGCCCGAGGTCGCAGCCGACGAGATCGAGGCGGGGGTCCGACTTCCAGTTGGAGTGACTCCGCGCGCCGCTGCAGACGTGGCTGAGGAGGTCACAGAAGCCACGCAGAGGATGTTCGACAAGCACAACCTCTACGACGTGGCGGACGGCATCAAAACCAACGTGCGTGGCGGCAGCTTCGTCGACGTCGAGATCGTCATGAAGCCGCCAGACGAACGAGACATGACCGCGAAGGAAGTCATCGCGCTTTGGCGCGACGAAATCGGCGACCTCGACGGAGTCTCGCAGATCTCGTTCGAGGCCGAGCGGGGTCCTGGCGGCTGGCGTCAGGACATCGAAGTCGACCTTTCGCACACCAATATCAACGAGCTCGAAGCGGCCACGAAGTCGTTCAGCGAAGCGCTCGACGCCTATGCCGAGACGCGCGACGTCAACGACAACTACGACAAGGGCAAGGCGCAGCTCGACATCAAGCTGCTGCCCGAGGGCCGCGCGATGGGGCTGACTCCACAGATGGTCGGCCAACAGGTTCGCGACGCGTTCTTCGGTGCGCTCGCGCTGCGTCAGCTGCGCGGTACCAATGAGATCGAAGTCCGGGTGAAACTTCCCGAGGAAGAGCGAGAAGATTTGCACTTCTTCCAAGATTTCGTGGTTCGAACTCCGCAGGGCGTAGAAGTTCCCCTTCTGGACGTTGCCGAGGTTTCTCGGACCGAGGCGTTCAACAGCATCACTCGCCGCAACGGTCGTCGAGTGATTACGGTGAGCTGTGACGTCGAGCCGAAGGCCGCGGTGAATCGAGTCATTGAGGCTATTCAGCGCGACGAACTGCCACAGATTCGGGCTGCACATCCTGGCCTGACGTGGACGTTCGAAGGCACGAACGCGGAGATGAGAGAGAGTACGAGCGCGCTGTACGGCGGTTTTGCGCTCGCGATGATCATCATCTACGCGCTGCTTGCGGTCGCGTTCCGAAGCTATTCGCAGCCGCTCATCGTGTTGTGCGTGATTCCGTTCGGGATCATCGGTGCCGTGATCGGCCACATGTTGCTTGGCCACGACCTGTCGCTGATGAGCCTGATGGGAATCGTCGCGCTCGCTGGTGTCGTCGTGAACGACTCGCTCATCATGATCGACTATGCGAACCGACACAGAGGCGATGAATCGGCGTTCGACGCCATCAAGAAGGCTGGGGTGCGTCGATTCCGACCGATCATGCTCACGACTCTGACGACGTTCGGTGGACTGACGCCGATCATCCTCGAGACTTCGAACCAGGCGAACCACCTGATTCCAATGGCCATCTCACTCGGCTTCGGGATTGTCTTCGCGACTGGATTGATCTTGCTGATGGTGCCTTGCCTCTACCTCATCTTTGATGACGTAGGCCGCAAGCTGTCGGGTGAGCAGCCGCCTCAGCCGGCCGAGTAGGCTCAAGGCACCTCGTGTGCTCCGGCCGAGGGTGGGTCGTCGTAGCAGCGGCCCGCCCTGTCGGGCAGGTTTGCTGCGTCCCGGCCGAGGCCGACCGCGGGGCTTCCTGCGGCGATTCGGTAGTCGTCGTCGAGCCCCGGGTCACCGACGGCGCCGTCGACTTCGTCGGGCGGCCCGTTCCACGTAGGTCCGGTGAAATCTGGGTTTGCGGTGTCCCACCACAGGTTGTTTCGAAACGTGAAAGTCTCCGGTGCCGTGTCGGCCCCGACGTTCACGAAGGTACGAAGCACGTTTGAATCGAAGACGATGATGTTGTTGGCGAAGACCCCGTCGCGAGACGGTACGAAACGGGCGCCTGTGGTCTCCTGAAGGATACGCGCCACCCACGTGAGCGGCCGGACTACGGTGTTGTTCACGAACGTGCACGCATCGCACCCGACGAAGGCGATGGGGGCGCCAGACGACTCTCCGACGTCGACGAACACATTGCTCACGACTTCGATTCGGGCACCTTCGTGTGGGGCGTCGATCGGACGAAAGAACTCCAGCCCCGTGCTGCCACCAGCATTCACTCCGCGCCCGCGTACGCGCTCGAACGTGTTGCCGTGAACCAGCACGTCGGCCGTCCCACCTTTCGCCTGCACGCCGGCGCCTGGCGTATCACGCAGCATGTTGCCGGTGATCACGCCGTCGTGGCAGCCGACCATGTCGATGCCCTGCCCGGAGCAGCCGCTCACGTCGACGCCCTCGATATGGAAGTCGTCCAGCCCCGAGAGCTTGATGCAGTCTTGGTTGCCGCCGTCACCAACGTTTTCGACGACGATGTTCCGCAGAATCACGTTGTTGGCGGGAGAGCTGTAGTCCCCGCCGTCGTCGATGTTGAGCCCGTTTCCTGAACCGCCGCGGAAGGTGATGTTCTCGATGATCACGTACGACGGCGTGGAGAGCTGAATGTTGTTCAGCCCACCTTCGATGACCGCGCCGTCTTCGCCCACGATGGCGATGGGGTTTGATGCGGTGCCGGTGAGGTTCTGGGCCGAGATGTCGCCCGGGTGGGTTCCGGCAGCGACCGTGATGCGGGTGCCCGCGGTCGCCTGCCGAATCGTGGCCTCGAGGTCTTCTCCGGGCTCGACGCGAACTTCGTTGGTATAGGTCGCGGCAGTGTCGAACGGAGCGGGCAGGGGGCAGCCCGAAGCGTTGTTCGGGGCGACGTTCGAGGAATTGTTCGTCGTAGCGTTGG
>CAYLMO010000028.1:11626-56974 GCA_964384605.1 uncultured Bradymonadales bacterium
CAGCCCGAAGCGTTGTTCGGGGCGACGTTCGAGGAATTGTTCGTCGTAGCGTTGGTCGAGGCGTTGGAGGTCGAGCTATTGGTCGCCACGTTGCCCGACGAAGAATTGGGCTGGGTGTTGGCGTTCGTCGCCTCGTTCCCGCCGTTCGGGCCGGCCTCCGAATCCCCACATCCGGTCGACGCGGCGAGCAAGCCGAGGAAGAGCAGTTGGGGGAATCGGAGCATAAGGCGCCTCGCTTGCGGCTAGCGGAACGGGTCGGGGCGCTGCATGTAGACTTCTTCGGCGCGACCCATGGTGAGCATGACCGAGCCACTAAACACCCACATGAAGTAGCCACCGAAGCTCGTCAGCAGCCAGATCACAATCGTCGGGATGTAGTCGAGCGTGCCTGTCTGCATCATGGCGCCACCGCCCATCGCGAACATCACGCCCATCGCGATTCCGCCCACGATCATGGCGTAGATGAATCCACCGACCATCCAAACGACGAAGATGGTCGCATGGGCTTTGAGCCACTCGAACGACATCTTCATCGAGTCGACTGGCGAGACCTCGTAGACCGCACAGATGAAGGGGGCCATGGCGAAGATAAACAGCGCGATGATGCCGGGGACCAGGCAAAATACCATGCCGATTCCGGTCGCCAGCCCGTAGAGGATGAGCGCGCCACCGGTTGGAATCACGCGCTCGAGCATCACGCTGATGCCCTCTGAGAACGACACGTCGCCTCCGCGCTCCTCACTGAGCTTCAGCACTCGCCACGCCGTGACGGTGAGTATGCCGACGACGAACGAAAGCGCGTAGATCACGGCGACCATGCCGAATCCCGAGAGAGGATTCCGCAACATCTGCTGCTGCGCGGTGATGTTCAGAAGCTGGGCGGGCAGGTTTGCGACACAGATGATTCCCCAGAGGTAGAGTGCTGGTCCCCCCTCGTCGCCGATGAGACGAAAGAAGCGCTTGAAGACAGCGTCGACCGGGCCCGTGGGCTGGTCCTCGAGGGGTCGATCGGTCTGCGCCTGCGGCGCCTCGTACGGATTCTGAGGTTCTTCGTTCATCATCGGGTGTCCCAATTTAAGGTTGGTATGGCGCTAGTTTAGCGGAAAACCACTGCGCGAGACCAACTCAGCTCGAAAAACCTGCGAGCGATGCAAGGTTGTCTTCAATCGTGCCCAGAATGTGGGCGATGGAGGCCTGGCGAATACTCCGTTTGGTCGTCGAGTAGGCGAAGTTCGCGAATTCTCCGAGGCGCTCGGCTTCGGCAATCGCTGCAGCTTCGAGCTCGTCGGGGGCGACCACTTCATCGAGCCATCCGGCTGCCTTCGCACCCTGCGGGTCGTAGATCTTCGACTGGAGCACCGAAGGCACGAATTCACGCGGATCGAGCCGGTCCGACGCCAAGCGGTGGGCGAGGATGGGAACAGGCATGCCGTTCTGAACCTCATTGAGTCCGAGTTTGAAGTCGCCCTCGATCCCAATGCGCGTGTCGCCGGTCGCGGCGAGTAGCACGCCGCCAGCGATGGCGTGGCCGGTGACTGCCATGACGACCGGAAGTCCGTAGCCGTAGACCTGCATGAAGAGCTCGGTGCCCGACATGAGGAGTTCTTTCACCCCTTCGGGTCCAGCCATCATGACGCTGAGGTCGAACCCGGCGGAGAATCGTCCGGGGCGACCGGCGAGGACGACGGCTTTGGCCTCGCGCGCATCGTCGAACGCGTCGCTCAGGCTATCGAGCATGTCGTAAGTGAGGGCGTTCGCTTTGCCGTCGTCCATAGTGACGACGGCGATCTCGCCGTGATGCTCGGTCGTGACGATGTCGCTCATCGTAGGCTCCGTTGCTTGTGGTTATGCGCAGCAACATGCCCCACGGGGGAGCGAATGCCAAAAGGGAAATGGCGATTCGTCACGCCAGGCTAGTCGCAACCGAGCGATTCGGCCGAAACCCCAGGTTCGCCGGTCGCTCCGCCCTGACCGCCTGTGCCAGCCGGGTTGGCGATGAGCTCGAGCGTCGGAGAGGTCAGATCGAGCTGCGTGTTGATGCAGTGGACCGCGATCGATGATCCGCCAGCGCCGCCGCCGCCTTGGCCGCCACGGCCGCCTGGGCCGCCGTCGCCGCCGGGGCCACCGGGGCCAGCTTGACCACTTGGCGGGGAGCCAGCGTTGCCTTGTCCGGGCGTTCCGCCAACTCCGCCGATTCCGCCGTCGCCACCGTTCCCGGCGGTTCCGCCGATGAACGTCGAGTCGCCGATGATCTGGAGTCCGGTGGAGTCGATTGCAAAGAGTCCGAACGCGCTTCCGCCGGGTTGCCCGCCGACACCACCACCGCCGCCGCAGCCACCAGCGCCACCTCCGCCGCCGCCGCCGCCAAATCCGAAGGAAATCGAGTTCGTTGTTCCACCGCCGCCGCCGCCGCCGCCGCCGCCGGAACCGTGGCCACCGGTTCCGCCGTCGCCCCCTTGACCGTTCGGTACCCAGAAGCCGTTCTCAATCGAGAATGAGTATTGACCCGGGGATCCGGGCGAGCCGAGGCTGACCCGAATCGTTGTGCCTCGTGTGCCTGAGCCGCCCGGTCCACCCGCAGGCCCCCCGACACCCCCAGCGGCTCCGAGATTCGAACTGCTGCCCGGCCGGCCCGGCTCGGCAAATCGTGTTCCGCCGTTGCCGCCGTTGCCTGCGTTCGCCGCCGGGCAGCCAACGTTGACTCCGCCGGCCGCTCCCGAAGGGCCACTAGGAGGAGCGCCGTTTGCTCCGCCACGGCCGGTGGAACCGACTCGTCCCGCGGATCCGTCGAGGCCGCGCGCCGAACGTACGTACACGTTGCTCAGAATGAGACCCGGGCTGTTGATGGCGCGGACACCGTACACAGTGTGAACGGGTCCACCAGGGTTGTCGGTATCGATGTCGACGTTGTGGAGCATGGTCGGCAGGTCGATTCCCTGTGCATTTACTGCGACTGGCGCCGGGTTCGGGGCGAAGATGCTGATTCGTCCGTCGACGTTGGTCCATTCGGGGGCACCAGAGTAGCCGCCCAAGATCGAAATGCCGTTCCGCAACTGGAGTGGTTCATTCAGGGTGTAGCCTTCGCGAACGACGAGCGCGCGAGCGCCGCGTTGTTCGGCTGCAGCGTAAGCTGCCGGCAACGTTGCGAATGGTTGCGCACGACTGCCGGAGCCGTTGGCGTCCATTCCTGCTACGTGGTCGACGTAGATGAAGGTCGAGGTGGCCTGTTGGTCATTGCAGTTGATTTCCGCTTCGACCAATCCGATGTCGGGCGCTTCGAAGCAGGTTTGCTCCGTGCCGACGCAGTCCCAACGGCCGAGGTTGCAAGTGCCGCAGTCAGCCGGAACGCAAGAGGTGCCGGCACAGACGCCAGCGGTGCAGATGTCGACGTAGTCACAGCTCGCCCCGTCGGGTTGCACACAGGCGTTTCCAAACGACATCGTGCCGTCGTCGTTCGCGGTGGGCTGCGGGTCGCATGCGTCGGCGGGGCAAGTCAATGCGGCCGAATCGCGACACCAGCGGAGCTCGTCGTCGGTGCATTCCTCGGCGGCACATTCACACGCGAAACCGTTGCACGAGGTGGGCGCGTAGTCGCACTGTTCGTCGGTACACCCGACGGCCTCCATGCAGGGCATGTCGGGGCAGAACGTCTCGAAATTGTCCGCGGTGCAGCTGCAAACTCCGCAGTCGAGCATGCCGCCGCAACCGTCGTCGAGCATGCCACAGTCCGTGTCGCTGCACGTATTCGGCGTGCAGGCGTCCATTTCGCCGCCGGCGTCCAAGTCGCCAGCGTCGGTGGCGGCATTGTTCGTCGAGGCGTTGTTGCCCGAATCGGAAGCGTTGTTGTTCGTGCCGACCTGAACGCCGGTGCCCGGATCGGAGAGATTGCAGGCGCTCAAGACGAGCGCAAACGCGAAAAACAGTCGTTTCATGGCATTGCTCTGTAGACGGTGTGACCCGATGTTGGGGAACCGGTGCTTCCGAATCAAGTGGTCAGGCCGATGTACTCGAAAACAGACGCTGGACCAAGTCTATCGGGCTTCATTCAGTGGTACCACTTTTGCCCCGCGGACGAACGGGTAGAAGACGGTTGCGACGAAACCCGATGCGGAGCCGTAGAGAAGCTCTTCGACGGGGATTCCGAGCACGAAAAGATTCAGGAACTTGTCGGTGTTCCAATCGAGCTCGAACACCGATGGGATGACCAGCATCAGAACGCCGCAGACCCCTCCGTACACAACGGTCGTCAGCGCTGCTCCGCCCAGTGCGTGTCCCCACAGGTCGCTCCGGACGACGCAGACTGCCGCTCCGCAGACGAACATGATGGCCGGCGCCGCATAGATCATCGCGACGCCCGCGATAGCCGCGACCGCTACAAGCCCGAAACACACGACGAGTGGTCCGACGATTCGCCTCACCATCCCCGGCTCACTCCCCTCGAAACCACGCTTCGTCAGCCAATACCAACCCATCGAGGCGAAGGCGGCGAGCGCCGTCACAAAGAGGATGTCCTCGATGCCGAATCCGATGACGTTCACCAAATCGAAGAGAAACTTCGGCCTCCAGTACTCGGGGTAGAAGAGGCGCTCGGTGAATGCGAATGGGATCGACGCCAGCATCATCAGGTGAATCGGTCGCCGCAAATCGGCGCGAGTTGCCCACACCACGACCGCCGGGACCGCCAGGATCAGCGTGAGCACGAGGAATGAGTAGTCGAGCATCAGACCACCGCGTCGACACAGAGAAGCGCCACCAGGCTCAAGTTGCAGAGCAATCCGAAGAAGACGAACGCGAGAATGCCCCGGCTGCCAGGAGTCGCGACGCGGTACGCAGCGTGCTGCCCGGCGATCGCCAGTACCGGGACGAACAGCACGGTTGCCACTCCGAAGTCTTGGTCGGCGAACATCAGCGCCTCGCGAGCAACGAACAGATAGAGCGTGAGGCCGAGAACGTTGAGCGCGATGGTCACCAGGCGTGCCGGTGCACCTCCGATTTGCACCGGCAGCGTTCGCTTCGAGACCAGCTCGTCAGACGGCTGGTCCGGCAGAGCCGTACAGATCGCGGTCGCCAGGTTCATCGGCAGGAGAAACGCCAGGATCGCCCAGGGAAACGCCGTCATGGTTCCCGCCTGCGCGAACCAACCCACGATCGGTAGTACCCCCGCCACCCCGAGCATCTGCAGCAGTTCTCCGCCGCCCCGGTAGCTCATGCGGATCGGCGCATAGCTGTAGGCCCACAACAAGCCCAACCCGACCGCCTGCAGCGGCAAGACCAGCCAGCGACCCCACACCAGCCCAATGACGAGTCCTGTCGCGAGCACGAGCCCCGCCATGACCCACGCCCCTACCAGGAGATGCCGCGGGGTGAGCTGCTCGTCGACGAGAACACGTGACCCACCGCTGAAGATCGTCGCCGTTTCGTTCAGTGGGTCGTCATGCCGGTCGGCGTAGTCATTCGCATAGACGATGTAGAGTTGGTCGAAGAGGCCGTACGCTTGAACGAGCGCGAACACCTCCCACGACCAAGAACCATGCGCTCGCCAGGCGAGCAGCTGACCCAGAAAGAGCGGCAGCGCGATGTACGACTGCGACGCCAGACGCGACGCCTTCAGCCAGGCAAACATCTTCATCCCGCCTCCAAAAAGTTCCGGTGTAGCCAGCGGAATCGTAGCGCGCCCGCGATAAACAAGATGATGCTCGAGATGCCGAGGGCGAACAGCTCGTCGAAGATTTCAGACGCGTCCGCTCCCCGAATCAACACCGCATCGAATGCCCGCGCCCCGTGAACGGTAGGGATGACGTCGAAAACCCAGGTGTCGGGCACTGGGAAGACAATTCCCGAAAAGAGGACCATCAAGAACATGAAGAACGAGGCGAGCACGAAGGCGCGCGACACCGTGCGTGCAAAGCTCGCGAGCACGACTCCGAGGCCGATGCACGCCAACGCGGTACACGCTGCAACGGGCGCGGCCATCGCGAGGTTCGAAGGCCGAAAGCCGAGCGCGACGGCAACCGCGAGGGTCAGCGCCGCCGTCGAGAATCCGATGATGAGCTGCGTGGCGCTCATGCCGATCACGTAGTCGACGGTTCGCATCTTTGTCAGGCGAAGTCGTTCGAGCGTGCCACGCTCCACTTCGCGCGAGAGCGCCATGGCCGAGCTGAAGACCAGCATGATGAGCGAAAACAGGACGAGGTTCGGCACGTACAGATCGAACGGCGTGCGGTCATCGGTCCCCTCGTCGGGAGTGATGGTCATCGCGACGTTCGGCGATTGTCCCCGCCGCACCGCAAGTCCCGACTCGAGCGCGATGTAGAGCGCCTGCGCTGCGGGGCCGAAGCGCGGGTCCGTCGCATCGCCTCGAACGACCAGTTCGACGGGAGTGGCTTCGGTCACCACGGCTTCCACGACCGCCTCGGGGCCACACTTCACGACCTCGATCGCTTCGAGGTCGCGAAACAGCTGCACCGTGGCGTCGTCAGCTCTTACGCAGACGGGTGTCGGTTCCTCGCCGGTGTCGAATACCGCCCAGTAGAAGAGCACGAAGAACGGCGCGGTGAGTAGGGTGAGCGCCAGCCCCAGGCGATCGCGAAGGGCTTGTCGCAGGCTGCGTCGAAAGATCGAGAATGCCCTCATCGGAATCGCTCCTCGAGGGGATTGTCTCCAGCGACTTCGGCGACGGTTCCGACCGCTTCGACCGATCCGTTCGCGAGCAGGACGACTCGGTCAGCGATCCGCTCGACTTCGGCCAAGTCATGGCTGGAGACGAGGACCGTAGACCCCGAGTCGGCGATGTCGCGCAGGGTCTCGCGCAGCTGAAGGCGATGTCTTGGGTCGAGTCCGGCGTTCGGTTCATCCAAAATGAGGAGGGTGGGGCGGTGAACGAGCGCGATCGCGATGCTGAGCCGGCGCTGCATGCCGCCGGAGAGTTCTGCGGCGAGCTTGGTCCATTGGTCCGACAGCCCGACGGCCTCGCACGCGCGCCGGGCGTGCTCCCGCGCGACGAGGTGCATGTCGCAGGTGAACTCCAGCTGCTCTTGAACGGTGAGATCAGGCCACAAGACGATGCGCTGCGGCACATACCCAATCCGCTCGGAGTCGCGTTCGATCTCGCCGGACTGCAGCGGCAGGAGCGTCGTCACGAGCCGCATGAGTGTCGTCTTTCCCGCTCCGTTCGCGCCGACGAGAGCGATGACTTCGCCGCTATCGACCGACAGCGAAACCTCTTTGAGCGCCACGTGCTCGCCGTAGCGATGGGAAACGTTGCGAAGGACTAGGACCGGCCGCGTCATGCGCCGCCGACAGGTTTGGTAGGTATACCGAGCGCGACCGCGCGCGCCTCGCGCAGCTCGGCAAAGGGTCGGTCGCATCGTGGCACGCCGTCGGTCAGCCAGCCTCGGACGGGGAGCAGGTCCCGCTCGGCCAAATCTCGGAAGAGCGCCGCCTCGTCCGACGGCTCTCTGCGAAAGCCGAAGGGGTTCCGAGGCTTGCCGTTCGGGAGCTTGGGGTACTTCTCGTCGTCGTTTTCGATGAGCTCCACGAGTTCGGCACCGCGCCGGCGGAGGTAGCGGACGAACGTGGGGTGAAAGGGTCCGATCTCAGCGCGTTTGCGAGGGGCACGCCGGACCCACTTCGCCCAGTCGTAGCCGTACGTGAAATCGTGCGTGTAGCGGAAGGCCAAGATCGAATGTCGACCGTACTGCGCCTGAAGCTCCGCGATGTCTTTGCAAAGTGCGGTCATCGATTCCGGGCTGGCCGCCGCCGGCCCCGTGGCGATGGAATGCGCCATCGCGTCGACGTCCCAGAAGATCGTGTCGGGAAAGTGTTCCGCCTGTGCTCGAACAATCTCGACGATGCCGCGGACAAACGCCTCGTGCACTTCGTCGGCCAATGTCGGCATGGTGTCGACGATCTCGCGAAGGGGCGTCGCGCGGCTTCGATTCTCGGCGAGGGTCTCGAGCGTTCCGACTGCTTGTTCGAGCGAAGCGTCGGCCTCGTCGAGATGCGCGATGGCGTGATTCGAATTCATGCCGCTCCAATCAGGTGAGCGACGACCATCGCCGCTGCGAGGGTAAGATGGCCGTACCAGATGGCATGATGCAGATGGAGCTTGAAAAGCTTGAGGTCGGCGAACGCATTCGTGGTTGCCTTGTCGGGCCTGGAGCGCATTCTCCCGAGATGGAATGCGGTGATGAGCACGGCCGCACCGACGCCGAATTCGAGCCCTTCAGTGCGAATCGCGGAGATGATCCAGAGGAGCATTCCGAGGCGCATGAACATGACCACTAGGGTACGAACGGCCTCATTTCCCCACATGGTCGTGAACGTCCGCTTGCCTCCAGCACGGTCGCTCTCCTCGTCTGCGAGTCCACTCGCGAGCGCGCTCGCCATGGCCATCGCGATGCTACCGAAGAGGAATTCATAGTGCGGCGCCCATGCGACTCCAGCCTGTAGGTAGGCGTTGAAGAGGGGGAGCGCGAGGCCGACGCCTGCGGCTTCGAGCACCTCGCCGCCGCCTCGATAGTTCAGTCGGAAAGGTGGGAGTGAGTAGGCGGCGAAGATGGCGAGCGCGGCGATGCTCGCGGCGCCCAGACCTTCGCGGCCAATCTCGAGCTCGGCGATGAACGCGAGCCCCATCGCCAAGATACCCGCGAGCGTTCCTGCGACGAGCAGGCTACGAGCGGGAAGGATGCCGTCGGGGATCGTCTTGGGAGAGCATCCGTCGGGGAACATCTCGCGTTTAATCCGGTCGACTCGCTGGTCTCCCCAATCGTTGAGCAAGACGATGAACAAGCCGTCGAGAATGGTGAACGCGAACCCGAACGCCACCGCCGCGAGGTTCACTTCGCCAGCGACCAGGACGCCCAACATTTGGCCGAAAACGAACGGCACCAGCAGCTTTGGCCAGCTGCCGGGTTTGATGGCGTAGAGCCAACGTTGGCGTGTGGTCCAGGTCTCAATCGACATGGTTTCTCGTCACTGCTGTTGGCTATTTGCGATCGCGGCGGCCTTGAGCTGCTGGATGTGCTCGCCGAGTCGCGCTTGCGCTCGGACCTTTTGCTCGGCTCGATGCAGGGCGAGCTGCGTGGCGGTCGGTTGCCCGACATTGCACGAGTGGTCGGTTAGGATGGTGTTTCGCATCTTGTCCCACGTGATTCGGACTTTCACCTTGGGTCGGTGCCCGGGCGATAGTGCACAGTCGTCGGAGAGCGCGTTCTGCTCGACGTCGAAGAACCCCGCGCTCGCGTAGGCTTTGGCGAGGTCGAGCATCGTCTTTTCGTCGAGCGTCTTTCGGGTCGTGACCTCGGGGATGAGCACCGTTCCTACGGACGGGTCGCTCACCTCGACGGAAGTGTTCGAGTAGATGGCGTCCCCGTTGGCGTGCATGTGCACACGGTAGCTCATGCAGCGATCACACGTGCCCTCGTGGTTGAACAGAAGTTCGAAGTTCTGCGGCAACTTCGTGGCCTCCATGATCTCCTTGTTCTCCGGGGTCGCGACGTCACCCTCCGACGAAGGCGTCGGAGTCGTCGCGACCTTCTCTGCTACGGGCTCGGCGGGCGATTCTGGCTGGTAGTGGTCCGTCGGGCGACGCGAGTCGCACGCCGTGAGAACGAGGACGGCGGCGATTGCCATGTATTTCGTATGGTTCATGATCGAACTCTACTCCACGTCATGAGGGGCGACTAGCCACGTCAGTCGCATGCGGTGTCGCCAGCTTCGCATTGCACCACGACGAACGTGTATTCGCCCGCGCGTTCACCACTCGCCGACGAGACGAAGGTGTCGAGCACGAAGTAGTGCGTACCGGCAGCGAACGTTCCTTGGATGATTCGATCGTCGCGGTCGTTGCACGCGGCCGGGTCGAGTGAGCCGGCGAGGTGGTGCAGGTCGATGTCGGCGTCGTCGTCGAAGACCATCGCGCGAAGGCGCGTCGGCTGGTCGAGCTGGAGTTGGTATATGCGCTCCGGACCGCTCTCGTTCTGGCCGCTATCGCACGCGGGGTACGCGTCGAAAGCGTCCGTAGGCGCGCCTAGCGTAGAGTCGTGGTGCGCAAACGGGAGCTGATCGATTTCGAATGGGTCCGACGCCAGGCCGTCGCCCGCAAATGCGAGGACCGCTCGGTCAGGCGCGGGCGAGCCTTCGATGACCGATGACCGCACCATGTCGAGGGTTCGAAGGGTGAGCAGATTGCGCGTGTTGTAGTTGTAGGCGAGGCCGGCCGCATCGAATGAACACGCGCCCGATGGGGCGGAGTTGCCGTGAATCCCATCGCTGACGAGCCCGAGGTCGTTCAGGTCGACCACCGCCTGGTAGAGGTCGATGTACGGCAACTGGAGCGTCTGGGCCATGGCGCGCGTGACCTCATTGTACGTGGGTACCCAGTAAGCGGCTTCGACCGAGTCCGAACGTGGATTGAGGCCCGTGACGACGGGGACGATTCCGTCGGCGATCAACCCGGTGAGGAGCGTCCACATGTTGTTCCAGAAGGGCCAGAGAGCGGTCTCGTGCGTGATGCCCTGCTGCATGTCGTTGGTGCCGTAGTTGACCAATGCAAATCGCGGGTTGGTCGCGGCGATCTCTCGTTCGAGAGGGGAGGGCGTTCCGGATTGAACCCACCCTGCCGTTCGTCCGACCTCGGCGGCGAGCGTGTTGCGCTCCCATGAACCGGCGAAGTGAGTGACCGTTGGGCGCAGCGCCTCGTAGTCGCCAAGCGCAAGCGAAGCAGAATCGAGGCAGTCGAGGAAGTTGGAGTTCACCGTGCCCGAGGCTCCGACCTTCATGAACACGGAGTCGTCGGGACCTTGCTGGCCGCTGCGGATGGCGGTCATCGAGTCGACGACGTGGCTGGTCACGGGCGAGATGAGCGCATCAGTCGGGTAGCGTGCGGGGCCTGGTACCTCGGGCGGAGCCTCCATGTCGGGCTCCGTCCCTGCGTCGGGATCAACGCCCGCATCGCCGCCGGCATCGGCGCCGGAGGCATTGTTGGTCGTGGCGTTCGATGCCGTGTTGGGCACGCCATTTGTTGAAGTTTCAGCGTTGGGAGATGTCGCGTTCGAACCGGCGTCGCCACCAACCTCGAGTTCGGCACCGCCGCAGGCCGAGGCGAAGAGGACGAGCGCAGCCAGGATTCGAATCTTCATTGTCTGTCTCATTTGGTTCTAGTGCGGAATATCAGTCCGGTTGGGTGGTGTCCAACCACCCACCTTTTCAACGGCTCGCAATTGAACGTAGTGTAGCGGTATGTCGACACGACCGCCTGACGATTACGAAGCCCGCTTCATGGGCGACGGTGAAGAGGTTCTTCACCGAGAGAAGATTGCGATGCCGTGGCCGCTTCATCTCTTGGTGTTCTTGGCCGCGATTGGCGGGGCAGTGGCCGTCGCTGCGAGCGGGGCGAACGTGGCGCTCATCGCGCTTCCGATCGTGATTGCGTTGGCCTTGTGGACGAGCATGGCGACTCTTCGCACGACCGTGTCGAAAGAGAAGGTCCACGTTCAGTACGGCATCTTCGGGCCCTCTGTGGATGTTCAGTCGATTCGGCGGGTCGAGCCGGTCGAGTACAATTGGATGAAGTACGGGGGCTGGGGCATCCGCTATTCGGTCCTCGACGGCACGTGGGCCTACAACGTGGTCGGTGATGGCGGTCGCGGCGTCGAGATCGAGTACGATACCGGCGGCAAGAGCCGCACGATCATGGTCGCGTCGCGTGAGCCGATGCTGTTGGCCGACGCGATCCAGCGAGCCCGCGCCGGTGAAAACGTCGGCGAGGTTGCGATGGAGTTTGACGACGAAACCACTTCCGACGACGCGGGCGCCAAGGTGGCCGCAGAAGTCGACGTCGAGGCCGAAGTCCAAGCCTAGCTCTGGAGGTAGACCGTCGCGCACTGGTCGAATCGCGAGAACTCGACGTACACGAGCGCCTTTTCGTTCTCCCCCATGATGAGCTGAATCGACCCGTTCGGCTCGTCAGTCGTCTCCGTCATGAACCGGAGCCGCCGAATCATCCCCTTGATGGTCTGAATCTGCAGCTTGGAGGTGTCGAACGGGGCAGGGTGGTCCTCGGGATGCTTCACGCCTGCGACGATGGAGGCGGGTTCACCAGTCTTCACGACATGAACCAGCAGAAAGTTCACCATCTGGATGAGCGTCGCGGTCTTGGGGTCAAACATGTTCAAGAACTGCGATGCCTCCGATGACGGCTTCAGATGGGCCTCAACGTCTCGCACCGAGATCGTTCGCGGCTCGATATTGGTTCCCAGCGCAAATCGAAGGTCCTGCAAGAACTCGACGTCGGATGGGTCAGCCATGCCAAGAACGATGGACTCACCGTTCGACGCGAGCGGAAGAGCCCGTTTGGCCCACAGTACCTCGCTGTCGCCGAAGTGATTTGAGACGCGATCGATGTCGCGCTTACTCGGCGTCACGAGCTCGACCAACATCACGCCAAGGGAGCGGCTGAGGCATTCCGCCATCGCGCGCGGGTCCACGCCCGCGTCCGCGAGCTTCGATAGAACGTGGTCGCCACGACCCATCGTCTCGTGGACCTCAGCGATCTGAACTGGGGTGACCAGTCCCTCGCGCTTCAAGATTCGCAGTGCTGCTTGTCCATTCATCGACGAGCCCAACGTAGGTTCATGTGCGTATGCCACATTTTCGCAGGGTCTTGGGCCACAAGCCAAGCGCGGATTTGGCAACCAATGAGGCGCGTTTGTCTCACAACGTGGCTCGTTCGCCGCGGCGGACTTGTCTCACCGCCCCTCCTGAGAGCGCCAGACGAGGGGGCTTCGGGTTGGCACGCATCCTGTAAAGTGTCGAATTGAGGATAATTTAACGCTGTAAACAATACGGAGCGTGCGATGCGAAATTGGGTTCTGGTGGCAATCATTCTGATGGCTGGATGTGGTGAAGCGGTCGACGACGCAACGAACGGAGCTGCTGAGGATGCCAACGCTTCGGTGGCAACGACTCCGGGCGCGGACCGCGACGACGCGACAGCTACTGACGACACTGACGATACCGACAACCCCCCGGTGTCGCAGAACAACGCCACGCCGACCCAGAACAACCAGCCCGATACCAATCCCGATCCCGACCCCGACCCGGACCCCTCTGGTGGCTGCGCCACGAACAAGTCGTCGGGCACCAAGTCGATCGACCTCGAGCACGATGGCATGGACCGCGAGTTCCGGATTCGCGTGCCGTCCGGCTACGACTCCGAAGTGCCGACTCCGGTGGTCCTCAACTTCCACGGTCGATCGATGACCGGCGAGCAACAGGCGCTCCTCTCGGGGATGGACCCGGTCGCCGATGCGGAGGGCTTCATCGCCGTGTACCCCGAGGGGACCGGCTCGTTCGAGCAAACCTTCAACGGTGGATGGTGCTGCGGCTCCGCGCAGAGTCGAGGGATCGACGACGTTGGGTTCACCGCAGCAATACTCGACAAGCTCGAGGCCGACTATTGCATCGACAGCGCGCGAGTGTACGCCATTGGGATGTCCAACGGAGGGTTCATGTCCCACCGGCTCGGCTGCGACCTGGCCGACCGAATCACGGCGATTGGTGGCGTTGCAGGAACGCTCGGAATGTTCGACTGCAGCCCGAGTCGGCCGGTGCCGGTCATCCACTTCCACGGCACCGACGACAGCGTCGTGCCCTACGACGGATTTGCCGGCCAGGTGTCGGCGCCTGGCAGCATCGACACCTGGCGCCGAGTCAACGGCTGCGACGGTGGGAGCGAAACGTACTTCGAGAAGGGCGACGTGACGTGTGAACGTTGGACCGGCTGCGACGAGGGCGCAGAAGTCCGGTTGTGCACGGTCGAAGGTGGGGGCCACACCTGGCCCGGCGGAACCTCGAGCTTCTTCGGAGCCCTCGGCAAGACCACGGACAACATCTCCGCGACCGAGCACTCCTGGGAGTTCTTCTCTCAGTTCCGCCGATAGGGCCTAGAAGCAGGCGACCTTCGCCGCGGTGAGGTCGACGGAGGAGGCGCCTGCGGGGCCGCGGACGAGGCTCAGGAGCCCCATGGTGTCGCCGTCGATCGACGTCGCCGCGACGATCTCGGACCCGCTCGGAAGGCCCGAGATGTCGACCTCTTCGAACATGATTGAGCCGTCGCCGGGAAGGGTCATCTGGTAGACGCGGTCGGCGGCGGAGTCGATGACGAACAGCGCTCCTCCCGGCCCTTCGACGAGCTGGTGGCGAGCCATGTAGGCACGGGTCGAGGTGCTCGGGAGTGACCCGCTCGCATCGATCGTCGACATTCCGTTCACGTTCCCGAGGGCACGGACCACGAAGTCGCTACCGACCGACGCGGTTTGGAAGGTCGTTCCGCCAATCTCGCCGACATCTGGGAATCGAATTGCGGCCGAGTCGCTCCAAGCGTCAATGATGTCGAAGGTTCGGATATCGGCCAACCAAACTCGCGTTGCGCCGAAGCTGTTTGCTACGAGCAAATCGTCGAGGTCCGCCCCGGTTGTGTCCTCCGCCATCGCGATGTGCTGCAAGAGCACGCTCGCTCCGTCGTACGGGGAGTTCGAGGTCCCGACTGCCGTTCGCCGGTAGATTCGGCCGCTCGAGCCGCCAGTCGGCATTCCGTAGAAGTTCCACCCGCCGGCTCGCGGATAGAACGCTCCGGCCCACGGGACGGCCATGACGAGGTCGTCTTGGGAAACGTCCGTGGGACTGCCAAGCGTACCGCCCAGATCAGCCGTCGCCATCGACATGTGCGTGTCAGCGCCATCATCGACTCCAAACAGCACGGTGCATGCGTCGTTTTGGAATGCGATGTCGAGGAGTCGCGGCTCATTGACCGAGAAGTCCCCCATGCTCGTCAGGTTCAACGCGCCGTCGGCCATCTCGGCGATCTGCACGAGGAGGCTGCTTCGCGACAGGTATGTTCCGGCGAAGCAGAAACGCCCGGCGCCGAGCGGGGCAAAGAGGATTCCGGGTCCGCCCACGGTGTCTTCGGCGTCCATGTTGAGTTGAATGCTGGCTTCTACGTTCTCGAAGGTCTGCCATTCGTCGACGGTGCCATCGCAGTCGTTGTCGAGGTTGTCGCCGCATCCGGGGATCGTGCTGCCGGGATACACGTTCAGGTTGGCATCGTCGCAGTCGCCTTCGCCGAGCGTGCATGGTCCGCCGTCGGCGGCGGTGAAGCCTTCGTCACACCATCCGTCGGAGTCATCGTCGCACCCCTCGTCGATCTCGCCGTCGCAGTCGTTGTCGAGACCGTCGCACGTGCGCTCGTCTTCCTCGGGCGGCGCGACGATCTCAGCGTCGCATTCCACGTCGAGAGAATCCGTGGTGCAGACGATGTTGCCGGTCCGAAGGCATTCCCCCATCCCAACCGAACATTCGTTGCCGACGGTCTCGAACCCTTCGTCGACGTCGCCGTCGCAGTCGTTGTCTTGGTTGTCGCCACACAGCTCCACGGCAGGCTCTCGTTCGGTGGCGTCGCACTGAACGTCGCCGTCGTCTGCGCACGCCAATACGCCCGGGACGGCGCAGGTCCCTTCGCCGATGGCACAGGCCTCACCCACGGCGAATCCTTCGTCGGTTTCGCCATCGCAGTCGTTGTCGGCTCCGTCGCAAACCTCTGGTTCGGGAGTGCAGTTTTCGTCTCCCACTTCGGTGCCGATGTCGCTGCATGCGGTGACCAACGCGAACGTGGCAAGCAAGAGCAGTTGAAGGGTCTTCGTACTCATGTGTTCCTCCCCATTACAAATGAGCGCGGGTAGCGCGTATCTAGTTCAAAATTGAATCGTAAGCGTTGCTTCGGCGCCGCCTCGAAGCGGCGAGAGCCCGAACTGAGCGGTTTCGCTGGCGGGCTCGTGTGACAGCAGCGCGTACACCCCGTAGGCGATGGCGCCGGCGCCGATCGCCCACGAGCTGTACGCGCCGATGCGCTGAATCGTGACTCGTGAATTGGCGGTATCGAGCTCTTCGGGCGTGAACTGCTTGGCGGCGACGCCCGTACAGTCTCGGTCTGTCGCGCGCGTGTTGTTCTCCAGGATTCGGCATTCGACTTCGTCGTTGAGTCCTTCGGCGAGGATGTAGAGCAACACACCAACGCCGGCGATTGCCGTACCGCCGCCGATCGCGATCCACGGCACGATCCCTGGCCCGTCACCGCGCTCGACGCTCGACTCGCTCTCGACGGAAGCGAGCTGGTCGGAGTCGAGCTCGGGAAACACCTTCGAGAGCGCGACCTGGATGTTCTTGCTGGAGATGCCGTCGCTCCACGAAACGCCGGTAGGAGTCCATCGCGCGACGACCACCTCGGTTTCGTTGGCACCCTTGGTGCTCGCGGCGACCATGCCGTCGACGTCGGCCCAGAAGACGAGGGCCTTCATCAATCGCTCAGCCTTGGCGCGGTCGCGCACCGAAGACGAGGCGAGCTCGAACTCCGAATGCGGGCCGGACAAGACCGGAACCACCAGAGACTGGCCGGCGGGAACCTTCACCGCCCACGTTGGAGTACGGTCACGACCGCAGTCGTGGCGAACGTAGTAGACCAGCTCCGGCTCGACCGAAACGGGACCGTCGACCGGGAAGCCGTTCAGATAGGACGTGCAGTTCCCATCGCCGATCCCCTCGAGCTCGAGGGTCGTCTCGGCCGCGGCGATTTTGGCCTTCGCGTCTTCGATACGCTTGATGATTTTCGGAGGAACGGTCGACGCGGAGGCGGTTTTCGACGGAAAGTGTCGCGCCAAGATCTGAACGATGGCGTCCGACGAAGAAGTCTGGTTTTCGGCGTTGTGGGCTCGCACGAGGACGATCCCTGCGCTGTAGATCTGCTCGGCGTAGTCGGGGCGTCGCGCGAGCACTTCGCGGTTGTTCACGCCCAGGTCGAACGCGGGGCTGAGAAGCTCGATTGCGCTGTCGTTGCCGGAGTAGAAGAACTCGTTGACGCCGTTTCCGATCGACGTCGTGAGTCCGGCAAACCGTCCGAGCAGGGCGTCGTCAGGCTCCGCGGATTGTTTCTCTTCGAGTCGCTGAGCGAGTTCGTCGCCGGTGACCACGCCGACGCCGGCGTTGTTCAGATTCACGGAGACCTCGGCGTCTAACTCGGTCGCGCGAGCTTCCGCGTCGAGCGCGATCACCCCGAAAGTCTGAGCGGATGCGGCGCACGGCAGAAGCGCCAGGGCGAACGCCGCGACAAATGACTTGGTTCGTCTCATGCTCCCCCCGTTAGAATTGGCCTCGAACACCGATCGAAAGTCCCGATTGGGTCGGTGTCACTTCGATTTGCGTGGTCGATGACGGCTCGGAAGTAGGCTCCGAGTCGCCTGTCAACAGGTCGTAGATTCCCCATGCGATCGAAGCGGCGCCCAGGCCGATGAGCGTTCCGCCAACCACCCTACGAATCGTGATCGACGAACGCTGGTCGTCGTATTCTTCCCGTGAAACGCCGGGATTGAGTTCGTCGGGCGCGCAGCTGGGCTCGGGCGACAAGCCTGCGCAGCGAAGCTCGTCTGCGTCGGAGCCCGCGGAGACCATCAAGATGGCCCCGCCGGCAATCGCTGCGCCGCCGGCGCCTATCGCGATCCAGCTCGCGACCGAAGAACCTGCCGGGGCCGTGTCTTCGTTCGAAGTTTCGGTGGTGTCCTTCTGGTCCGCGGTCTTGTCGCCCGCGGTCTTGTCGCCGTCATTCCCCTCCGAGGGGTCGACGACCGTATTCGACTGCTGGTCGCGTGCCGAGATCAATCGCTGCTCTACCACGGCGAGGTCGTTGACCTCGGGATGGCGCAGCATCACATCACGCTTGTCGTCGACCACCTGCAGCGCGAGTTCCACCTCCCCCATCGCTTCGAGGGTCAACACGCGCTCGTACAGGACTTGGCCGTCGTCGGGGGCCGAAAACTGGGCCGCTTCGAGGATGCGAAGCGCCTCTTCGAATTCGCCTCTTTCGCGGGCCTCTCTCGCCTGCGCCACCGGCGATTTCGCCTCTACGACCGACTCCGTCGGAGGCTCGCCATCTTGAGCGAACGCCTGCGATGGAGCGGTAAACAGGCAAACAGATAACAGAGCAACAGCGATTAGCCAGTGCATGCATTTCCCCCCACTCGGTGGGTCGAGTCACGTCGGGCGTTGGGCACCCGAGAACGTCAGATTTGCGGGACCTTACGAATTCGCAAGGGCGTCGGCAAGGGAGTTTGTCCGGCCTCGAATCAATATGTTTCGAGGGAACATTTCTTCGTGCATCAGCTCGCCGCCTTCAAACGGACCAGCACTTCGTCGAGCTGACGACGGTTGAGCGGCTTCGAGATCACCGGAATCGACGCCGTCTGAAGCGCTTCCTGGACGGAACCGCCAATGGCACCGCCGGTGAAGTACACGAATCTTCCGGCGAGCATGGGTTTATGCTCCGTGACCCAGTCGTAGAGTTCGAGACCGTTCATGTCGGGCATCATCACGTCGCAGATCACGGCGTCGAAATCCTGCCCCTTCATCGCTTCAATCGCGGCCGACCCGGATGTGGCGGTCACGACCGCATAGGTCAATCCGAGCAAGCGCTGAGTGGACCGCACGACCATTGGGTCGTCGTCGATGAGCAGAAGCGAAAGGCCCTCGGGGGCTGCGGCGACCTCCTCGGTAATCTGGACGACAGGCGTCCGCGAGATCGGTATCTCGAACGTGATGGTAGTGCCACGCTCGGGCTCCGACTCGATGCGGACCGTTCCGCCAGCGCGCTCGATGATGGTGTGGCAGATCGACAATCCCAGCCCCGTCCCTTCGCCCACATCCTTTGTGGTGAAGAATGGGTCGAACGCTTTCTCGACCTCATCGGGCTCCATACCCAGCCCGTTGTCGATCACCGCCACGCTCACGACTCCGTCGGCGCGCGAGGCCGACACGGTCACGCAGTTGTCGCTCGCGTCGCGACCTTCGGGCATCGCGTCGGCCGCATTGATCAGGAAGTTGAGCAGGACCTGCGAAAGCTGACCGGTGTCGCACGTGACCAACGGCAGACCGTCGGGCACTTCGTTGTTGATGGTCACGCTATGACGCAGCGTCGACCGCGCAATCCCGAGCGCGATGTCGAGCGCATGTTTCACCTCGCCCGGCGAGTCCGAGCCGGCGGATTCATACCGGGCGAACGTACCGAGGTCCTTGACGATCCGAGCGATTCGGTGGGTTCCGCCGATGGCCGACTGGATGGCCTCGAGCTCTTCGACGCGTGCGTCATCCCCCTCGAGCTCCGCGACGCAGAACTCGAGGTTCGCCGCGATGTACGCGATCGGGTTGTTGATCTCATGGGCGACTCCGGCGGCCATCGTTCCGAGCGACGACAGCCGGTCAGCGAGGCGCAGTTGGCGTTCGAGTTCGTCACGCTCGTGGCTCGTGCGACCGTTCGCGATGACCACTCGCTCGCCATCGATTTCGGCGCTGACCACGACGAGGTCGATCTGTTCGACTCCCGCGGTCGTCTTGATTTCGAGGCGTTCGAACGTTGCTTCGGTGGTCGCCGACGAGAACAATCGTTCCAGTGCTCCTACGACCTCATCGTTGGCTCCAAGGTCCGACAGCTGGAACGGGCCTTCGCCCAACGCCGCCTTGGCCCTCGCGTTGTACGGTTCGACCTCGTCGGACCGCATGACCAGGACCAGATCAGGCAGACCCGAGATGAGTCCTCGGAGCGATTCGACGGTGTTGGCGAGCGCGCTGTTCGACAGTTCAACGTCGCGTTCGAGCGCGTCGTAGGCCTGTGATGTGTATCCGGCGAAGACGAACAGGAGCGATAAGACCCCCAGCGCAAGCGCAAATTCGACCGTCCCGGTCGACTGATATAAGCCGACGATCTGCGCGACTTCGTTCATCGCACCTGCGACCAGAAGAACTGACGAAAATAGGACGGCGTACCAGGTTTGGTGCACCTCCGGAAACTTCGCGGAACGGCCGAAGAGGAACAGGTCGAGCAGGAGAAGGGTGACGAAGGGCAAGACGAAGAGCGGGAACGTCGGCGACAGCTCCACGACCATGACGACATTGCCGGTCCACTCTTCGATCGTACCGTGTCCGGCACCGATGATCGGCCCGTCGGGCCAAACCAAGAGGGCGGCGATCGCTGCGAAGCCGCCGACGACATAGGTGAGGCGACCGATCGGTTTGCCTACCGCAAGCCGCAGACCGAACCCGATCAGTCCTCCGATGAGAAACAGGCTCGTCCAGACAACGCGTGTCGCGGTTCGCGAGACTTCGACCGGCGCGTCGCCGTAGATGACGACGCGCGCGACCAGCACAGCTGAAGCGCAGAAGAGCATCGCAGCCCCGACCGCGTGCACGGCGCGCCGCCGGATCGTGAACAGCAGCACTTCCAGCAAGAATATGACGAACACCCCACCCGCAAATCCCGCCCGCGCGTATTGAAGGAGTTCGTGTAGGTCCATCTGGAGAATCGCTTGGAATGGGCTGAGAGACGATCATGATACTGCATTGCGCACGATACGGCATCGAATGTGTCGCGAGATCTCCATCGGACCGAATGGTAAAAAGTTGAAGATCTTTCAAGAGATCGGCCAAGTGGCGCTCTTGGAGTCGATATTCGGCCCGCGAGTCAAAGATGCTGCGAATTCCGTTAAAGTGCGGGCGGCTACGCGTCGAAGGGGTCGACAGGTATTCATACGACGAAGCTGAGGCACCGATGGAAGACGACGTTGTAGACCGGAACCTCTGGAGTAAAGAGCCGACTGCCGCACGAGCCGGTGTTCTCCAGGAGTGGCGTTCGCTCGTAGTGCGGCTCGCTCGCGCCTTTGCGCGGTCTAGCCCATCGGAGTTCGACGACCTCTATCAGGTCGCGGTCGAAGGGCTCTTCGACGCTGTCGACAAGTACGATCCGGAGAAGGGCGTGCCCTTCTCGTCCTACGCTTCGATCCGAATCGTCGGAACGATGCGCGACTATCAGCGCAAGCTCGACCCGGTCCCCGATCGAACTCGACGCGCAATCAACCAGCTCGATGCCAAACGGCAGCTCCTCGCTCGCGAACTGGGCAGACCAGCGACCACCGAGGAGCTCGCCGAAGCGCTTCAGTGGTCACCGCACCGAGTGCGAACGATCGAGAAGCGAGCGGAGTGGACCAAAGTCCCGGTCGATGAACGCGATGTCGTGAATGGCGACAGCCCGGAGTCGACCTATCTACGCGACGAGCGCGCTCGCAAGATGCGAGCGGCTTTCCTTCGCCTTCGTACTCGAACCCGAAACGTCGTGGCCGATACCATTCTGCACGATCGTTCCGGCAATGAGATTGCCGAGGATCTGGGCCTCACGCCCGGGCGTATCTCCCAGCTGAAGTCCAAAGGGCTCGACCAGCTTCGCGGGTTGATGGAAAACTCCGACTGGGAGTGGTCGACCGTCGAATCCGGTGTGTTCCGCCGGGATGATGAGGGACCTGATGAGTCATAAGGGACTCGCTTCCACCGCACCTGATTTGAGATTTCGCGCCGACGATGCCGTAACCGTTCGCACGACGCTGGCGAATAGCTCCGCGCTGCAGTCGGTCGTCGAGGCCGCGGCGATGGCGCTGGGCGCACCGATCGCAGCCGCGTCGATCATCCTCGACGGCGAACAGGTTTTCCCGGCGTCCGTCGGTCTCGGAGACGAGCGCGAACAATGGACATTCTGCAGCTACGCCCTCTTTTCGACTGACCCACTGGAGGTCTGCGACGCTTCGACCGACCCGAGGTTCATGAGTGAGCGCGCGGTCCTGGGACCGACGTCGGTGCGCTACTATCTCGGCCACGCGATCCACGACGCGCTCGGGTATCCGATCGGAACGTTGAGTGTGATCGACCGCGAGCCCCGCGAAGCAGCTACGGCCGAGCAGCGCCAGCTGTTCGCCAAGTTTGCGGAGATCGTGCAGGAGCTCGTGCGCGAACACGTAGAGAAGTTTCGTCCGAGGTCACTCGAGGCCCCGGACACGTGGGTCGAACGCGTTGCGATGAGCACGTGGGGCGTGGCGCTCCGCGGCATCGCGGACCGCGTCGCGGCAGAACCGACGGCGCCACAAGTCCGATGCGCCATCGACTCAACTCTCGACGAGTTGAAGGTGCCGCAATCGACGGTCAACGCCGTGGATGTTGTCGTCGACGCCATGGTCGCCGCTACGGACCCAAGTTCTCGGCTCAGCATCGGAACGATGTACGAGCACGAACTCCTCGTGCTGTTCCTCTTGGTGGACTCGAGAGTCGGCCTTGACGCCGAGGAGCTCGAGATCATTCGCGATTTGTGCCGCATCCACGGCCTGAGGCTCGAAGCCACGCAGCACGACGGCGGCGTGTTCGAGATTCGGTTGTGGTGGGTCGGCGACGAGTACGACCTCTTCTTCGAGGAGGAGTAGGTCGCCTATTCGAGCGCCGATTTCACCAGGTCCTCGTCGGCGACCGTGGGGAGCGTGACGCGTAGAAGCGGGTTGGCCTCCATTGCGCGCTCCGTAGCGTAGATCGCTCCGGGATTCCTTGCCCAAGCTCGCCGCGCAACGCCGTTCGAAACGTCCCAGTCGAGCATGGAAGACGCGCGACGGCCCGATGCTTCGGAGCCGTCGATGACGAGCCCGAACCCGCCATTCATAACCTCTCCCCACCCCACGCCTCCGCCGTTGTGCAGCGAGATCCACGTGGCGCCACGGAACGAATCGCCGATCACGTTCTGAACGGCCATGTCCGCGGTGAACATCGAGCCGTCGTAGATGTTCGCGGTCTCGCGATACGGCGAGTCGGTGCCGGACACGTCGTGGTGGTCTCGGCCGAGAACGATCGGAGCCGTAATCGTGCCGTCGGCGATCGCCGAGTTCAGCGCATCCGCGATGGCAACACGACCGGCTCGGTCCGCGTAGAGGATGCGAGCTTGCGAGCCCACGACCATCTGGTTGTCCTCGGCTTGTTCGATCCACCGAACGTTGTCGAGCATCTGCTGCCGAATCTGGTCGGATGCGCTGGCGGCGTGTTCTCGCAGGACGGACGCAGCGATCCTGTCGCTCGTTCGAAGGTCTTCTTCCGAGCCCGAAGTGCAGACCCATCGGAACGGTCCGAACCCGTAGTCGAAGCACATCGGACCCATGATGTCCTCGACGTACGATGGATACGTGAACGTTCCGTCCGGTTTGGTGGAGCCCGGTGCGCCGGCGCGTGAGGCCTCGAGGAGGAACGCGTTTCCGTAGTCCCAGAAATACATGCCGCGCGCGTCCATTTCTTGCACGGCTGCGAAGTGCCGTCGAAGCGACGACTGCACGGACTCCTTGAAGCCAGCTGGGTCGCGAACCATCATCTCCTGCGCCGCTTCGACCGACATACCCGCGGGGTAGTAGCCGCCAGAATACGGCACATGGAGGGAGGTCTGATCGCTGCCGAGGTCCACCGAGATGCCGGCCTGAACGAGGCGTTCCCAGAGCTCGACGATGTTGCCGTGGTATCCGATCGAAACCGCTTCACGGTCTTTCCGGGCCTTCTCGACGCGAAGCAGGAGCTTGTCGAGGTCGTCTTCGACCTCCATGAGCCAACCCTGTTCGTGGCGCTTCTTGAGCGCATGGCCGTTGACCTCGGCGATGATACCGACCGAGCCCGCGATCACCGCCGCTTTGGCCTGCGCACCTGACATTCCGCCGAGGCCGGAGGTGACAAAGACCTTCCCGCCAAGGTCCTCACCGGGCTCGAGGCCCAGGTATTTTCTGCCCGCGTTCAAGAGGGTGATGGTCGTGCCGTGCACGATCCCCTGCGGACCAATGTACATGAAGCTTCCTGCCGTCATCTGGCCATAGGAAGTCACCCCGAGCGCGGCCATTCGATCGTAGTCCTCGCGACTCGAGTAGTTCGGAATGACCATGCCGTTCGTCACCACCGCGCGGGGGGCTTCGGGGTGCGATGGGAAGAGGCCCAGAGGGTGACCCGAGTAGAGCACGAGGGTTTGCTCGTCGGTCATCTCACTCAGGTACTTCATCGTGAGGAGATACTGCGCCCAGTTCTGAAAGACCGTCCCGTTGCCGCCGTAGGTGATGAGCTCGTAGGGGTGCTGAGCGACCGCCTTGTCGAGGTTGTTCTGAATCATCAGCATGATCGCCGCGGCCTGCCGAGAATTCGCGGGGTACTCGTCGATCGGGCGAGCTCTCATCTCGTAGTGCGGTCGAAACCGGCGCATGTAGATGCGGCCGTCTTCGCGCAGCTCTCTCGCGAACTCCGGGGCGAGCTGAGCGTGCCACTCGGCTGGGAAGTAGCGCAGGGCGTTGCGTACCGCGAGGGCCTTGCCCGCTTCGTCGAGCACGTCATTTCGTTTGGGGGCGCGGTCGATCCCCGGCTCTTCCGGTGGAGGCTCGGGGATCGAGTTCGGGATGCCCTGTCGTACTGCCGTTGCGAATTCGGTCATTTCAGCCTCGTGTCCAGGTCAAATGCGGTGCTGTCGCAGCGTGCCGCATTTTTAGAACTCTAAGATGCCGGATGGTAGAGGATGTGACGCTGGTGGCCAATCCCTCCCGCCTCGTGTCTCGCCGCCGACGCCAATCTCGATGGGTGGAAGACATGCCGGCCAACTTCCAGAGCGGCGAGTTCTTCACTTCGCACCGCTACTTTGGCTGCAAGCGATTCGGAACGGGACACCCGAACTTCGATGGTTCGAGACAATCTCGTACTCGATGGGTCCGGTTCCGTTCCCATCGGGGTTGATGTGCGATCGCGGAGTTCCGGTAGACCCCACGCGATAGCGACGTAGACCCTCCCAAGTTTTTTCTCGCCTCGCCAGCGACGGTGCGCAGAGTCTCTCGCCACTCGACGCTGGGGAGGGCGAGATGAACTGGGGGCTAGAAGACATTCATGGGCGGATTTTCATCCTTGAAGCCGGGCGGACACACACCGTCGGGCGCGATGGGCTGAATCATCTCGTTTTGCGGCACGGGTCGGCCGCAAACAGGCATGCAGAGCTGCGCGCGACCTCGGTGGGAGTGGAAGTTCGGGACTCCGTTTTGAAGCCGGTGACGATGGTCGACGGGGTGCGTCTCGACGGCGGTTGTTCGCTGGCCAGTCTCGACGAGACCATACGATTCGGGCGCGAAGAGTTCCGAGTCGTGAAGACCTCACGAACGCCGGAAGACCGCTGGGACCTCGGTGCGGCCATGGCGCGGCTCGAGAAAGGGCAGGGGAGCAAGCTGGCATTCCACGTTTGGACCCGCTGGTGGCGTGGGTTCGATTGGCGCCCTATCGCAGGGCAATTTGGGGTGCGCGGCGCCAGCTTCTGGCTGCGCGTGTTTCACGAGTGCGACAAGTCTTGGGCGGCCTACGAGCGGATCGTCAGCATCATGGAGAGCATGCCCGTTCCGGACGCGCCGCTGGAGGCGGAAGAGGTCGAGACAATCTTGGACGAGGTGAAATACCGTGACCGCTACGGAATGGTCGCGTATCTCGCCCAGGAGATCGTGGGGCACAAACGCACGCTCGAGTGGCTCACGTGTCGTCGTGGGGAGATTGAGCTGGAGATGCTCGACTGGCTCGCGCCGTTCGAGCCGGACTCCGAAGCGCTTGCGCGCACGCGCGGCTGGGACGCGGAGTCGAAGTTCGCGTATCTCTCGCTGATGTATGGACTCGAGACGGCCGCGAGCATGGTCGTGGCGGAGCACCCTAACGCGTGGGTCTTGTGGTGGGCTGTTCAGCGAGGGGCGAGCGACGAAGTCCAGTATCGGCTCGCACTTGCCGGCCATGGGGTGCGGACAGACTTTCTCGAGCGGTTCTCGGAGGTTGCGACAGACGAGGCCTGGCGAAACGTTGTCGAGACGACGCTCGACTCGGGTCATCGGACGTACGCGGAAGCCTTGGCTCGGCGGCCGATTGCATCGCTCGTGGGTCGATTCGTGGGGGAGGCATCCGCGGCCTCGTGGGACATTGGGCGGTGGCTCGCCGGGTTGGGTCCCGATGCCGCGCCTGGGCTGAATCGTATCTGGCGAACGGCGGGGGAATACGAATCCGACAGGATGGTCGAATGCGTCGCGATGATGCCGGACGACGCCCTCCAAACGGTCTGGGGTCATCTCGACCCCGCGATCTGTGCGCGTGTGATGGAGCGCTTTGGGCCATTCATCGCTCGCGTGGGCGTTTCGGCGCCGATCGACGAGGTACCACCGATTCTGCGTGAGCTTTCGGTGCTCACGACCGTGCCGAACCGCCACTTCAAGTTCCGAGACGATGTCGAGTGGCGCGACGTAGACCTGAGCCAGGCGCCAGCGGTTTGGACGACCAACGGCAGGGTGGTTCCGCTCGAGGTCGTGCGCGGCTACGTCGCTGCGCTGGTCACCCGGCATTCCTTTCGAGGAAACCCGGATGATTGGGCCCTCCCCGAATATGCCAGGGACGAGAGGTGGCGCCCAGAACCTGAATTCGACGAAGACAACTGCGATTGGCATATCCCCTACGAGTGGAAGGAGTACAGGCCTGACCCGAGGTTCGAAAATGACTTCGAGAGAGACTACGCCAGTCACCAAGTCTGGCCGGCCAGGCAGGCATGGATGTCGCTTGTGGAACCTCGTTCATCGCTCCGACTCTGGCTGTATCTCGAATCGCTCCGGCCCACTCTGATGACGTGGAGTCCGAGTATGTGGCCGGAGAACTTCCTAGACGAGGCGACCGTCGCACGAGAGTTACTTGCGCGGCCGTATGACCAACGCTCGTGGTTGAGAACTGCGAGTCACGACGCCGCGGCCGCTTCGCTAATCGAGTGGTGGGTCGCGCACGCGGGATGTTCTTCAATCGATGACGGGAGGGAGGAGCTCGAGGAGAATCTACCGACGGTGTTGCCTCTGGAAGCTCAGCCGATGGCCGATGCCTGGATTGCGAGCTACATCGACAAGCCCAAGGCCTTCCGGCTCGATGTGGTTCGAACGTGGCGCGTTCGGCCCTGGCTTGCGCGGACGACCTCGAAGGTCGTCTGGCAATCGGAGAAAGATGGCGAGCCGGTCTACTTTTGGTGGGATCCCGACGGAGACATGGTGGACGCGCACGAGGAGCCCGTGTGGCTCGCCCTCGATGCGATGGTGTGGGTCACGCGCGGCGATACGATGAGTGACGAGTGCCGCGGTGCATGGGCGAGATTGTTCTCGGACTACGAACTGATTCAGGCACAGGACCAGCTGGTGGCGTCAAGCGGCCCGACCGACCTGGGGCAGTTCATCGGGCAGCCCGTGAAGTGGCACGAGCTGGGCGACGACTGGGAGTACGACTTCCAATTTGAGAAGGAACACTACGCGGACGACGAAGTCACCGTATATCGACGCGACTTCGGGTTGTGGGGCGGAGTCCGAGTTGTTGTCGAAGGAAACTACTCCCATGCGGGTCGACGCATCGTCGGCTTCGACTTCTACCGTAGTGAGGACGAGTCCATTCCCCTCGAAGAAGCGCAGACGTTCATCGTCCAGCGCACGTGGGCGGAGATGAGGCGAATCGGCACGTGAGACTCGGGGCTCAGGAACCCAGCGTCTCGAGGATGATCAATCGAGTGCTCGCTTCGGCTGTAGGGTCGGGGACTTCGACCCGACCACCGAGGTACCACATGTTGTCCTCGTTCGGGTCGCACAGGACCTGCATGAATCGCCACAGGCCAGGGCCGGTGCGGTCGATCTTCACGAGGTCGCCGCGACGCGCGCGGTGGTTCCACACGACGTGGTCGTACTCCTCGAGAAATGGCTCGAGTTCTCGTTCGAACCGCATCGGAGTCCAGATTGCGTCGGGCGCCTGGCGAATGAGGCCTGCGGCTTCTTCGTACTCTTCGTTGGCGAGCGCCGCGACGATCGAGCGCAGTTCGGCACGCACCCGGGCTCGGAACTCAGCCGGGTCGGCGTCGAGCGCCGGCGGGGTCTCGTCGATGAGACGCCCGATGTCGAACCCTTCGCCGCGCAGATCTTCCCATTCCTCGACGAGCGAAGAGTCGGCCCGTGCGATGAGCTCACGAAGATACGCGATGACGTCGAAGACGAGGTCGGTCTTGAATTGCTCAGGTACGTTCTGTCGCAGCGTCTTGTGGGTCTGCGAGAGGTGGCGAAGGAGCACGCCTTCGGAACGCTCCAGACCGTAGCGGGTAACGTACTCGTTGAACGAGACGTAGCGTTCGTACATGTCGCGAGCGACCGACTTGGGCGACGGCTCGAAGCCTCGCACCCACGGATTCTGCTCGGTGAAGAACCAGAAGGTCTCGCGGATCTCCTCGGCATTGGGCATGGGCCAGGTGACCTGTTCGAGCTTCTCCTGGCGCTCGGCATACTCCACGCCTTCGGCCTTCATGCGCCGATACTCCTCGTCTCGAATCTTGTTGCGCTGCTGGTAGAGGACGATGCGCGGGTCTTCGAGGATCGCCTCGACGTACGAGAGCAACGTGAGGTGATACTCCTCGTGCTCGGGATTCAGTCGACCCGCGACGTCGACGAGGAAGAGCGACAAGGAGTGGTGAATCGAGAAGTCGTCTTGGAGCTCCCGCGACAGCCGAATCTTCTGGCCGCGGCGACCGTCTTCGCGAGGCACGACCTCCAGGATTCCCGCCTGTCGGAGCGATTGAAACAGCATGCGCGCCTTCGACCGAAGGCGTGACTTGTTGCCGTCAGACTCGTGGCTCAGATTGATGAGCTCGAGCAGCGCCCGATAGCCGCCGCCATCGTCGCCGGGCCGCTGCAAGAGGTCGAGCAGCATGGCGTGATTCACCGTGAAGCGAGACTCGAGCATCTCCGAATCGGACGAGTGCAGCTTCTCGAAGGTCTCCTCGTCGTAGTGCACGAATCCGTCGGGCGGGCTCTGCTTCTTGAGCTTCTTCGCCTTGCTCGGGTTCTCGGCAATCTTCTGGTCGATCTTGATGTTCTCGATGACGTGGTCGGGCGCCTGGCAGACCACGAGCCCGCGGTCGTCGAAGCCCTTCCGGCCCGCGCGACCTGCGATCTGCTTGAAGTCGCGCACCTTCAACAGTCCGACCTTGTTTCCGTCGTACTTGCTCAGCCTGCTGAAGACGACTGTGCGAATGGGGAGGTTGATTCCCACGCCCAGAGTATCGGTACCGGAGATGACTTTGAGCAGTCCGGCCTGGGCGAGTCGCTCGACCGTTCGGCGGTACTTCGGCAGCAAGCCGCCGTGGTGAATCGCATGCCCGTGAAGCAAGTAGCGCTTCATCGTGTCGCCATAAGGCGTGTCGAACTTGATGTCGCCGATCGCGTCTTTGATCGCCGCCTTTTCTTCGTCCGATGCGAACTGCAGACTCATCATCGACTGCCCGAGCTCGGCGGTCTCGCGCTGCGAGAAGTTGACGACGTAGACCGGAGCAAGCCCACTATCCACCAGGTCCTGCACGGTATGGACGAGCTTGTCGGTGCTGTATCGGAACTCGAGTGGCACCGGTCGGGTGTCGGACTGCACCACGCCGACGGTGCGCCCCGTACGTTCTTCGAGCCGGTCGGCAATCCCGCTCGGGTCGCCGAGCGTCGCGGACATCAGCATGAACGTCGTTCCGGTCATCGTGAGGAGCGGCAGCTGCCAGGCAAGCCCTCGATCTCGGTCGGCGTAGTAGTGGAACTCGTCGATAATCGCGTGGTGTACGCCGGCTTCGCTCCCCTCTCGCAGCGCCATCGAGGCCAAAATCTCCTGCGTGCAGCACATGATTGGGGCGCCGCCGTTGATGCTCGCATCACCGGTGAACATGCCCACGTTCTCGGCCCCGAAAAACTTGCAGAGGTCGAAGAACTTCTCGCTCACCAACGCCTTGATTGGCGAGGTGTAGTAGGAGTTCTGGCCGTGGGCGAACGAGTAGAAATGCATCGCCACGGCGACGAGGGACTTGCCCGATCCCGTCGGCGTATTGAGCACGACGTGGTTCCCGGCGAAGACCTCGAGGATTGCCTCTTCCTGCGCCTCATAGAGCTCGAATCCCCGGTCGATTGTCCAGTTGACGAAGATGTCGAACAGCTCGTCATTGTCGAGCGTGGAGCCGTCTTCGGGCAGTCGGTCGACCAGGCTGAGTACTTCGTCGGTCATCGTCGTCGTCGAGCGTGGAGGGCAGGAAGCTGGGCCAGAGGATGTACCACGGCGTGTCGGAACGTCGCCACCGAACCGGACTCGCGCCTCGCGGAAGCTCGGTCTACCATCCCTCCATCTCAAGAAAAGGAGTCCAACATGAGCGATCTCGTTCGGTATCAAGGCACCCGCTACCTCGCCCGAAAGAAAGTCTTCAAGATGTTCGGCGATGCGTTCCACATCTACGGCGAGAACGGCAGCTTGGTCTGTTACGTGAAGCAGAAAGCGTTCAAACTGAAAGAAGCGATCACGGTGTACGCCGACGAAGGGATGAGCGATGTCCTCATGACCATCCAGGCCCGCTCGATCATGGACTTTTCGGGGACCTACGACGTCACGACGGTCGGCGGCGAGAACCTTGGCGCCCTCAAGCGGAAAGGGATGAAGAGCATCATCCGCGATGAGTGGGAGATTCACGACGCCAACGGCGAGGTGATCGGCAACATCATCGAGGATTCGGCGCTGATGGCGATCGTCCGACGATTTCTGAGCAATCTCATTCCCCAGTCCTTCACCGTGACGATTCGCGGCAACGAGGTCGCGAGCTTCGACCAGCACTTCAATCCGTTCGTGGCGAAGTACGACATCGACTTCTCGATGGACCAGACGGGTGAACTCGATCGCCGGCTGGGGCTGGCGGCCGTCGTTCTGTTGTTGGCGATCGAAGGCCGACAAAACTAGACGCGGGCACGCAAAGTGCCGGCCCGTTCGCTATCTTGACGTCATGGAGGCGTGATGGGCGAACATGTAGAAATCGAAGCGCTACCGGCGCTCCCAAGGTCGAAGTGGACCGACGGAATGGTCGTCTGGTCCACACGCACGATGGCGACCGAGATGACGGTTTCTGGCAGCATCGAATGGCCGCTGGAGGCGACCGACTTCCCGGAGGTCGCGACGCGAGATGGCTACCGATTGCCGCGCGAGATCACGCACGGGCTGCTCTGTTCGCTCGCCTCGACCAATCCATTTCTCGACCCGTGGGAGTACGCACAGCCAGCCTACCGGTTGACGGAGTTTCTGACGCCCGCCTCGGCCGAGCGACTGTTCTCGTGGGTCCAAGACAACTCGGGTCAGTTCCCCGATTCGACGGTCTACGACTGGGAGTCGCTCTTCGAGGCTCCCGAACATCACCTCGAGGTCTGGGAAAAAGACCCAGACGCGCGTCCTCGAGTGATCCAGGTGATGGGATATTCGCACGACCGCAATGCGGCACTCTTAGCCTGGCACATCCGCCACAGCGGCGACCCGATCGGCGAGCATTTCTCGCCTCTGCTTGTCGACTACCACCACGAGTCGCTCTCGGAGTTTCTCTACGGATATCTGCCGACGCAGCTGCCATGTGCGTTTCACGACGTTGCGAAAGCGTGGCTCGAGCAGTGCGCTGAAGATGCCCATGAGTGGACATTTGGAGAGTGGCGAGAGCTGTGTGCCACGGTCGATTGGTTCGGCGAGGCGGCAGTCGGGTTGGTTTGGTACGTGCGGGAGCTCGCGACGTGCGTCCGATTGGACCCTTCGGGAGGATTCTTCGGCCAGGATGAATCGCGAGTTGAGGTGAGTGAGGCGATGCACCTGAGCGTCGCGCATCATTCGCGGCTCGACGATGCGACAGTGCTCTCGTGGGCGAGGTTGTTCTGGGAAGATGAAGTGCTTCAACCCTTCGACCAGTTGCGAATCGACAGAAGAACTTCTCAGAACGTGGGTTGAGCTTTGGTGTGCGTGCGCTAGCGTGTCGGTATGAATCTACTCGACCATCGCATCATCTCGGAACGCTACTTCTTTCCTCGCCGCCAGCCGCCGTCACCGTCGCACCGGGTGGACATCGACGTCGAAGGCGCACGGCTAGCCTGCGCCGAGTGGGACAACGGCGCCGACATCACGCTCGTCCATTTCCACGGAAACGGCGAGGTCGTTCACGACTGGGAAGATGTCTTTCCTGGCATGGCGAAACGCCTCGGAGTGAACCTCTTTCTTGCGGAGTACCGAGGGTACGGAGGGTCGTCCGGAGTCCCGTTGATGGGGACGATGCTGGACGATGTGGCCGCCATCTCGTCCCACGTTGGAGACGACGTAGTCGTGTTTGGGCGGTCGGTCGGGTCGATCTACGCGATCGAGTTTGCACACGCGTTCGACGTTCGAGGTTTGGTGCTCGAGAGCGGAATCGCGGACGTTCACCAGCGCATCGCGCTGCGGGCTAGCGCCGACGAATTCGGTGTGTCGGATCAGGAATTTCTGCAGGCCTTCGAGGCTAGACTCAACCACCGCAAGAAGCTGTCCGAGATCGCGGCGCCGCTGCTGATTCTACATACCGAGAACGACCATCTAGTGGGCGTCGAACATGCTCACGAGAATGCCGAATCAGCCGGTGGCCCAGTAACCAAGGTCATCTTCGACCGAGGTGATCACAACTCGATCTTCGCCTACAACGCGCCGGCCTATGAGCAGGCGATCCGCGACTACCTCGCTGGCTTGTCGAGTAGCGAGTCGAAGTAGTCTGGCACGACACGCCACGCCGATTTGCGGCGGCGCGAGAAGAACTCGATGTGGCCGAGAGAGTCGAGGCCGAAGTCGGCCGGCTGCAAGACCTCGGTCTCGATGTCCGTCGCGAACATCTCGTAGAGCAGGTCGACGTTTGAACCACGGGCGATGTCGTCGTCGGACGCGACGAACGCTTTGAATGGCGCGTCGAGCAGCCGGAACCCCGTCTCGTGTTCGAGCTCCGATTTGAAGTAGGTGCGCCTACGACCCCATCGAGCCCAGTCCTGCGCGACTCCGGCTGGCAGGTCCTCGCCCAGGCCGAGCAGTTTTGCGGGCATGTAGCCGAAAGCTCGGGAGAGTACGGGAATGGTCACGTACCAAAGGCTCGCCACGAACAGTCCGTAGGGCTGGGGCATCTCGCCCCAGTATCCGAACCCGCTACCGTAGGTTGCCACACCATCGATGAGCTCCACGCCCTTGGTGATTCCGAGCAGTTGTCCGCCCACGCTGTGGCCAAACACGAAGAGCGGAATGTCGGGGAACTCGTGCTTGCAGCGAGCGAGTGCGGCAGACGTGTCGAGTCGACCCCAGTCGCGCTTGGTCGCCTTCAAGCCGCGCAGGCTCTCAGGCGCTGAAGCGCCGATTCCGCGGTAGTCCCAGGTCATCACCGCATATCCACGCGCGGCCAGGTTCGTGGCGAAGTGCGTGTAGAACCACTGGGGGATTCCCGTTCCAGTCGACAGCAGCACCGATGCCTTGGGGTTTGGGGGAACGAACGTCTGGCCGTGTAGCTCGTAGAAGTCTGCCGCGCGGAATCGGATCTTTCGCGTTTCGACGAGTGAAAGAGCTTCTTCGAGTTCTGGATTTTGCAGGAACTGAACTGCCATAAACGCCTCCTTGAGTTGACGAGTTGAGGTTATGCGCGGTCCGAGGCACAATGTAGGCCCAACTGTTCAACACCCATTTGCAAAAATGAAAAACAGATTCGACATCCCAATCGACTGGGACGATTTGCGCGTGTTTCTGGCGGTCGCGACGTCGGGAACGCTGAGTGGTGCGGCGCGGTCGCTCAACGTGAGCGTGGCTACGGCGGGGCGGCGAATCGATCGTCTCGAAGATGGCCTCGGAATGCGTCTCTTTCACCGACACGCCACCGGCCTGACCCTGTCGGAAGACGCAGAGCCACTGGTCGAGCGCGCCGAGCGAGTGCTCGACGGTGTGGTGAGCTTTTTGCGGGAGGCCGAGAGTGGCGAACAGGAGATCTCCGGTTCGGTCACGGTGAACACGTTGAATACCATCATGGAGCGTGTGCTCGCCCCGCAGCTGTGGCGAGTGCGTTCGGCGCATCCGAAACTCGCAATGACCATTCGGGCCGAGTCTCGGATTGTCCCGCTGTCGTCGCGTCTGACGGACCTCGCGCTTCGTGTGGTGCGTCCGACCGAGGAGCGGGTCATCGCCCAAAAGGTGGGAGAAGTGCACTACGGTGTGTTCGCGAGCTCAGACTACCTCACGCGTCACGGCTTTCCCGAAGACCCCAGCCAAGACCTGAGCGGCCACGAGATCATCACCTACGAGGAACGTTTCGGGAGCCTTCCCGAGGCGGTCTGGGTCAATGAACGCTGTCGACCCGAGGACGTTGGAATCCGATTGCCAACGGTCGCTTCGATTCACTCGGCGGTCGCGGGCGGGTGCGGTATCGGGATTCTGCCGCGCGGCATCGACGACGGTCTCGTCTGCATCCACTCCGGACCCGACCTGCCCGTGCGCGACCTCTGGCTCGCGGTGCACGAAGATGCCCGGGACATCCCCCGAATCGAGGTCGTCTGGGAGTTTCTGAAGCAGGTCGCCCATGAGTGGACGGAGCAGATGCGCGATGAAGAGTGACTCTAACGGTCGAAGACGTTGGCGTCCTCAGCCCGAGCCCGAGCGCCCTCGATCATGTCGTCGCTGAGTTGCTTCAGATTTCCGTGCCGTCGTTGGGCCTCGGCGTCGGAGATATTGGTCTGCTTGAGGCTCGTGTAGAGCACGATCTCCCGCTCGGTGAGCGTGTATCGCAGCGTCCCGCCGTTCACCGTGACCGTGAGCTGGTCTCCGTTCGACCCGTAGTACGTCGCGTACCCACGCTCGGCCGCTTCTTGCTCCATATGGAAAAAGAACCGGTCACCACCGGTCGCCGGGATCCCCGTCGAGTATGACTGCATGCTGGCGCAAGCCGTCACGCCGAAGATCAAAACGAAGAATAGCAGAAGGTGTCGCATCATCTTGGAGGTCTAGGGGTCTTGTTGTGCGCAGCCTACAAGACGAGAGATCCCCTCGAAAACTTCATTTTAGATCCAAGAGCAGAGAACACCGTTGAAAGAGGCGTCACTCACATACACGCTTTGCCCGAAGGTGTCCCATGCGCACGCTCTTTGCCCTCCTCGTCGTCCTCCTCTTCGCCACTCCCGCGCTCGCCGCAGACTACACATACGGTGAGCCGATCGCGCACGAGAACCTCACCCTGGTGCCGGTGTACCCCGCCAAGAGCGTGGAACTCCCCAAGGAGGACTTCCTGACGTTCGCAGAAGCTTCAGACAAAGGGGTCATCAAAGTCACCGAACTCAACGGCAACACGTCCGATGCGCGAGTTCAGGCGGTGCACGTCACGAGCAATGCCGACAAGCCCATTCTGCTACTCGCGGGAGAAGTGATTTTGGGCGGAAAACAAGACCGCATCATCTCGACCAGCACCATCGTGGAGCCGGGCACCAAGAAGCTCGAAGTGGCAGTCTTCTGCGTCGAACAAGGCCGCTGGGACGGCCGACAGGCGCAGTTCCGAGCCTCGAAGAAAGTCGCGCACCAGAAGCTGCGCAAGGCCGCAATCTTCGAAGAGAGCCAGCAAAAGGTCTGGGATGAAGTGTCGGAGCAGAATGAAAAATCGAAGGTTGCTCCTTCGACCGGTACCTATCGCGCAACGCTCGATCAAGCGGGGGTCGCCAAGAAGGTCGCCGCAATGAAGAAGTCCGTGCTTCCGAAGCTGTCTGCAGACAAGAAGGCGATCGGCATCGTCGCCGCGGTCGACGGTGAGATTCGAAGCCTCGACGCCTTCGCGAATCCCAAGCTGTTCGCTCAGATGCGCGACCAGCTCGTCGAATCACACGTCCTCGCCGCCGTGACGAGCGAGTCGCCAAAGAAAGAGGCGCTTCCGGCGGCCGACATCTCCGCGCTCAACGAGCGAATCGCCGACGGAAAGCAGACCTCGAAACGCGACAAATCGAGTGGCGCAGCGGAGAACACCTACTTCGAGGACGATCGCAAAAAGAAGGCGGTCACGCGGAGCAAAGAAGGCGCGAAGGTTCACGAAGCGGTAATCTTCTAGCGGCTAGAAGAGGATGAGCCAGGCGACAAGACCACTGACCAGTGGGATCGTGAAGTTGTCGTCGAGTCGCCGGCTGAAGAGTTCCGCGATTGCGCCAGCGACTGCGCTCGCAATCGATACGGCGATGATGTTCGTCCAGCCCAGCGAAGCGTGAAGCGTGCTGAACACTGCGAACAGGATCAGCATCGAGACGACCGCAAACGTGATGGTGCCCTCGAGCGAGCGGTTGTTCACCAGCTTGTGCCGGCCAAAGCGTCGCCCCACGAGGGCAGCGGCCGGGTCGCCGAAACCGAGCGTGATGACCGCACATACGCACGCTGTCTGCAGGTCCGTGAGGGCGAGCAGTGACAAGGCCGTGGCGTACCAGGTCGACGAATTGACGTGGTAGCGTTCGTGCGGGTGGGCGATCGGCCCAAATCCGATCATCAGTAGGTCGTTCCACCGCTCGCTGTATCGACGAGTTATCTCGAGGAACCAGGCCAGGCCGGTGATCGAGAAGATCGTCAATTGGGCCCACTGCCAGGGGACGAACTCGATGAAAGAAAGCGCGACGACGCCAAAGAAAGCGTGCGTGATGCTGCGCGCGTAGTTTGTGGGTCGCAGGCTCGGAAGGTGGACGTGGCACGCCTTGAGAGCTTCGGCGAAGCTTTCGTACTGTGCATGGAGCGAGGTTCGAAACTCCATCCACGTTTCGCGCACGTCTTCAGCAGACGGGGCGTCACGAAGCGCCGTTTCGATCTCTTTGAGTTTGCTCCGTACCGACGGCGGCTCAGAGTCGCCCGCGACCGACGCAACGCGCTCCCGCAGCGCGGTTAGCCGCGAGGTGAGTTCGCCACGCATCTCTTCGCGCCAACGCGCCGGCTCGAGTTTCGCGATCAAATCGTGAAGTTCGAGTCCTACATCTTCGAGTGTTGCCGCGCTCAAGGTCTTCCTACTTTGTCGGGTCCGTCGACTCTACACATACCGAATCGCAACGTTGAGGGACAAATGTGAATGACGAACGATTCAATGGGTATTGTGCGGACGAGCGAATGATTGCCGCGGAGGGCGAACCGGCTTGTCATCTGCACCCCCGTTTTGAGACACTCCGAACACGTTCCGACAGAGGACAGTGGATTGGATGGCGCCACGATTGAAGGGCGACTCGGCCAGTTTGTAGGCCGGTGGAGGCTCAACCGCGTGCTCGGAGCAGGCGGCATGGCGGCGGTGTATCAGGCGACCGACGATGGCGGCGGCGTCGCGGCCGTCAAGGTCATGCACCCAGATCACTCCACCAATCCGAACGTCATCGGCCGATTCAAGCGCGAAGCGTTCATCATGGGGCTCTCGTCGCACCCGCGCGCCGTGCGGGTCTACGAGGAAGGTTTCACCGAAATCAATGAGCCCTATTACGCGATGGAGCTCTTGAGCTCCGAGTCGCTCAAAGATCGCTGGAAGATGATCGAGCTCTTCGACCCTCTTCGGGCGATCGGCTACATCGAGTCGCTCCTCGAAGTGCTCGAGACCTACCACGCTCATGGCGTCATCCACCGGGACATCAAGCCCGCGAACCTCATCATGGACGGCGACGCGGTGCGTCTCGTCGACTTTGGCGTTTCACGCTACCGCGACGAACACATGACGCCGGAGGACTACACTCGCCAGGGTTCCATGATTGGAACGCCCGCCTACATGGCGCCCGAACAGGCGATGGGCGAGGTCGATCGGATGGATCAGCGTACCGACCTCTTCGCGGTTGGGGCGGTTCTCTATGCGCTGGTGAGCGGCAAACAGATTCACGAGGGGCGCACGAGTGAAGAGAAGCTCGTGAAGGCGGCATCCACACCTGCGGAGTCGGTGGCCCGGTATGCGCCGGACCTCCCGGGCATCCTCATCGCGTTCATCGACACCTCGCTCGCATGGTTCCCCGCCGACCGTTTTCAAACCGCGAGCGAGATGCTCGACGAGCTTTCCTACGTGAAAGAGATCGTCCGGCGGGCTCAGGGCGTCGTGCCGGCCGAGGCTCCTGCTGAATCCGACGCACACGTATCGCCACCTCCCACAAAGTTCGATGGCGGCACGAAGTTTCCGACTGGTCCCTCCAGAGCACCGAGCCCATTCGACGGCGCGGGAATCTTGCCCGCTGGCTTCGAAATGCCTGACTTTTCGAAGCGCGCGCCCGATGACGATCCGTCGCGCGTCTACGCCGAGACCGATAACTCGGACGAGTCCCACTCGATCAACTACGCCGAGTTGTCGGATCCGTCCGACGAATCGGTCGCGAGCGGCGCCAGTGAGGTCAGCGAAACGTTCCACACCGCGTTTATCGAGCCCGACTCCGAAGCTGTCGACACCGGAGGCGACGCGAGCATCTTCGACTCCGCGATCTTCAAGCCATCCGAGGAGTTCAACCGACAGCTTCAATCGGGCCGTGTGTCCGGCCGCCCGCTCAGTCCGGCGCCCGATCCGGAGCCGCACTCCGAACCGGCGCCTTCGGCGCCGCGTTTTGCCATCGGCCAGCCGAGCCACGAACCGCCGCCTTCGGCGCCTCCGAGAGATACGAGCTTCCCGAGTCCGAAGTTCGAGTCGCCCCAATTCGAGGGCTCGAAAGCCGAAACCTATCAGCGGCCGGCGCCTTCGAACGAGTGGAACGATTCTACGTCTTCGGCCACCCGGTCACGGGGACGGTCGCGGCTTCGAGAGATGCACGAGAGTGCACAGCGCGAATCCGACATCGAGCGAGCGGCGGCCATCGCATTCGACAGCGCGGCACAGCCCGATTTTGACGACGCCGAGGTCGAATCTGGGTTCAATGCGCAACTGCTGCTCCCCGTGTTTCGAGCAATCGAGCGCGCATTCGCCGGTGCGCGCATGTACGACTGGGAGCACCCGGACGTGGAGCGACGGCTCGAACATGCGTTCGACGAAGTCCTCGAGGTTCTCGCGATCTTCCCAGACCACTGCGCGTTTCAGGTTCGTCGAGCGAACTTCGCGGTGAACGACGAGCCTGTCTGGCACCCGGGCGATCCGTTCGACAAGATTCCGTTCAACCTGTTTACCGCGGGCTTCCGCCACATTCGGTTTCTGCCCAACCTGACGAAGGAAGACCTGACTCGATTCCTGAAGCTCGCAATGCTCAACCCCAAGGTCGATTTGCCGCTCGAGGACGACCTGGCGACCGCGTTCTGGGACCTCGACCTGTCGTCGATTCAGGCCCAGATGGTCACGAGTTTTCGCGTTTCCGACGACGAGAACGAGCAGAAACGATTCGAACGCGATGTCGAGGCGATCGAATCGGAGCTCTACGGATTCTTCGCCGGGCCGGGCGCGGAGCAGCTCAAGGTCCTGTTGGCGCTCGCCGAGCTCGGCGAGGGCGCGCTCGCGCAGGCGCACTACTCTCGACCCGAGCTCCTGCTCGCTCGGCGCCTGAATCGGGGGACGTTCGCCCAGGCCTATCGCAAACAATTCGTCGAAGCGCTCAGCCGAGACCTCTGGCTGCAGCGGGCGGTGTTCGTGCTGGTTGCGGCACTACTCGACGTGGTCCGCGAGGGCGACCCTGAACGCCTCGCCGAGCCGCTGCGCGAACTGGTTCCGAGGTTCCTGCTCGAGGGAGAGATCGACGAGCTCTTGGAACTGATCGACAAGGTCGCGCGCGCCGTTCCGGAGGACTCCACGCGCGATCTCGTGTTCGACTGGGTGTTCGACAAACGAAACGTCGATCGCTTTGTTCGATATCTGCGGAACCACGAAGGCCGACTACAGCCAGACACGCAGTCGCGGGCGGTGACCTATCTGCGGGAAGGCGACGGTGAAGCGGTCGCGCAGGTGCTACCCGCCTACGTCGAACTGGCAGGGCACAAGCGCGAGATTGTGACGCCATATCTGGCGAGACATTGCGCCGGAAATCAGGAGTTGTTCGGCGAAGCGATCGTGACCGCACCGACCGATGCAGCGGTCGAGTTGGTGGGCGTTCTCGGAGCCGTGACAGACCTCGCGACCGCCAATGCGCTGAAGCGAATTCTGAATCACGCCGACGTTGCCGTGCGCGAGAAAGCACTGACTCAGATGGCGGAAAGTTACCCGGCCGAGGTGGAAGACATTCTGTTCGAGATGGTGCAGGACGACGATGCGAACCTGCGCGTTCAGGCGTTGAAGCTCGCGCTCGCGTCGAAGAGTCGTGCGGTCGAGGACTTCTTGGCCGAGCGCGCGAAGTCGGGCGACTTCCACGAACTCCCGTTCACCGAGCGCCGACTCATCATCGAGACACTTTTCGGCATCGACCCGCGTCGCGGTGAGGCGACGGCGGTCGAGATTGTGCGTAGAAAACTCAACCTGCGGCTCGATCCCGCGGCGCACACCTCTCGGACGATCGCGATGTCGATCTTGGGCGAGAGGGGCGTCACGGAAGACGGCTACTTCGCCCTCGAAGATGCTGCGAAGCGGCGCATTGGGAATCCCGAGAAGGTCCGCGAAGCAGCACGAACCGCAATGCAACGATGGATAGCGCGCACATGAGCGATTTCGACCAGCTCAAAGGGGATTACGCGGCCGAGTTCGTGGCGCTTTTCTTCCGTCTGTTTCGCCTCGCGAAGATGCACGACCTCGATAACGACGCGTCGCGAAAGGCGCTCGAGCGGGGCGTCGCGACGCTCGACGGGTTTCTCGAGGCAGACGTTCGGTTCCTATCGGTCTTGTTCGCCGGAGAAACGGTCTACGTGAACGGCCAGCCTTTGCGCGCCGAGCGGCAGGCCTACGAGAACGCACTCAAAGTGGGTGAGCAGCTCGGCCAGCTCGGCTGCAACGAGTTCACCGTCCGAAAAGGGGTCAGCGCGGCAGATATCTACGTGCTGTTGCAGTGCATCGCGAACGATCAGGTCCCCTCTGACCTGCCCAAGACGTTGCGGTTGCGCGAAGTCGATCCTCGCACGGTCATTGGGGATGACGAGGAAGAAGCGTCCATCGGCGAGCAGGTCACGGCGACCTACTCGGCCGCCGTAGTTCTCGTAAAGCGATTCACCGAAGGGGTCGCGAAAGACGATTTCACCCTCTTGCGGCAAATCAAGAGGGTGTCTCAACGAATGGTGACCCTCTCCGAGGGCGGATTTCTCGAATGGCTGGCCCTGGTGCGCCGGCCGCTTCCGCCGACGGACAAGGCCCGTGTGGCTGTTCACGCGGCGATCATCGGGTTGCTCGCGGGTCGCGGCCTGACTCGAGACATGCATTCTCTTCTGCGCATCGCGATGGCCTGCATGAAGGGAGACGTTGGTCGCCCTCGGGTCGTTGGCATGTACCGAGACGACTCGTTCAACAGCACGATCGTGCCTGCGCCGAACGAGTCGCAGCGCAAGCGAATCCCGTCGTCGACTGGGGCGATACTCCTTCAGACCGGTCGTGCTTCGATGCATGCGCTTCGGCGCACGGTCGTGGCTTATGAGGCCGTGCATCTGTCCGACGGAAAGCTGCTCGGGTGGCCCTACGCGTCTCGGCTCGCGCCGACCGTCGAGGGGATTGTCGCGGCCGAGGCCATGCGAATTGCCAACGCGCTCGCCGAAACCAGCGGCCCCGATGAGCTCGTACGAGTCGTGCGGGAACACGAACTCGGAAAGGTCGAGTCGGCAACGCTCGACCTCTGTTGGTCGATTCTCGGAATCGTGCCGCGGGGAACGGCGGTGCAGATGGAGTCGGGCCTGCAGGGAGTCATCGTGTCCGCGGGCCCCAATTTCCAGGACCTCGAGCACCCCGAAGTCGTCATTTTGCTCGACGAGCGCGGGGCACGGATCGACCCGTTCCGGGTTCACTCCGGCGGAGAGTACGGCTGGATTCGGGAAGTCCTTCACAACCCCACGCGAGCCCTGATGGACTCGTACGAGGCGTACAAGGCGGCGGCACGCGATAGCTGGGTCGACGCGGACATCTCCATCACGCAACTGCCGTCCGACGACGACTCCATCGACCGCCAGTCGACGCTCGTCTTCGACCCCGATCGCAATGCTCCTGACTTCATGCGGGCAATCTGGGACGACAACTGAGACGCCTGCGGTCCGTGCGTCGAGGAGCGATGCGCTCGCGGTAGCTCAGACCGAATTAACTGTGACGCACGCAAATTTGTAATTCTGCGCTCCGTTCGGTAGATCAAACGCCGTTCATAAAATGTGTAGTGCAATGTAGGAGCGCGAATGTTTGCTCGTTTGAATTGGATTTTCTTGGTCGTGCTGGTGGGCGCGGCATGCGGTGATGACACGAAGAAGGGGAGCGGGCAGCCCGACAATCTGCGGCTGAACAACGTCAACCCTGCGCTCGACGGAGGAAACTCCGGTTTGAGCGATGCTGGCGACACCGACGGCGGCATTCCCGATATTGGCGAATGCAATCCCAACGTGGCTGGGTCGTGCCTCGACGACACGACCGCGAGTCGATGCAAAGCGAATGGTTCGGGCCTCGAGTCGGTTCCGTGCGCGGCAGGGGAGTTCTGCTTCCAAGGAACCTGCGGTGACCAGCTTTGCCAGCCCGGCGCCCAGCGGTGCGCTGACGAACAGACGCTCGAGTACTGCAACGCCACGGCCGACGGGTATGAGAATCCGCAAGCTTGCCCCGACAACACCATCTGCGAAGAAGGCGACTGCAAGTCGTTGTGTGACCTCGGCGGCAAAGGACCGAGCTACATCGGTTGCGAGTACTGGACCATCGATCTCGATCAGTACCCCGACCCGGGCTCGAGCCCGAATCCCGAGGAGACCCCCCACGCGGTGGTGATCTCGAACCCTGGTCCGTCAGACGCGACGATCGTGTTCCGCCCCCGCGTCGCGGGCGTCATGGTCAACGCTCCGGACCCCGTGGTGCCCGTGGGCGAGGCTCGCGCATTCACCATGCCGCGCCTGGACGTCTCGGGCTCCACCATCTCGCAGAATGCGATCCAGATTCTCGCGTCGTCGCCGGTGATTGCGCACCAGTTCAGCCCACTCAACGACGAACGCGTCTACTCGAACGACGCATCGCTTCTGCTGCCTGTCACGGCACACGGACGCGAATACTTCGTGCTCAACTGGCCGACTCAAGTGCTGCCCGCTTTCATGAGCTTCGACCCCGAAGATCAGCACTCCTACGTCACGATCGTCGCGACCTCGCGCGGCGTGACCAACATGAATGTTACGTCGACCGCTCAGATTCAGCGGTCGGCAGACGTGCCCAACTTCGAGCCGGGATTCCCGAGAGGCGTTCAGCTGCAGTACGGACAGGTGCTGAACATTCAGGCGAGCAGCGGCATGCTCGGCCCGAATCTCAACGACTTGAGTGGTACACACATCATCGCGGACCAGCCGATCGCCGTCTTCGCTGGCCACGAGGAAGCGGTCATCGGCAATAGCGCAAATGGCCGCGAGTCGTGCTGCGCAGACCACCTCCAGCAGCAGCTTCTGCCGGTCGAAACCTGGGGCAACGAGTACATCGCGACCTTGAGTCCCGACCGGGGCGACCATGAGGACCTCTGGAAGATCGTTTCGTCGCAGGATGGCGTTACGGTCACCTTCGACCCGCCGCAGGGTCAGGCCAGCGTGCAGTTGAATCGCGGTGACGTTCACTCGTTCTTCTCGAAACAGAGCTTCACCGTGCGCGCTACCGGGCCAATCTCGGTCGGGCAGTTCTTGACGAGCCAGGAACAAACGCTCGATGTCATCGGAGATCCGGCGTTCATCCTGACGGTTCCGACGAACCAGTTCCGCGAGGACTATCACCTGCTGACGCCGAACGGATACAGCCGCGACTACGTCACCATCACTCGGCCGCAAGGCGTTCGAGTGGTCCTCGACGGAGCAGAGGTGGCGAACCAGGAATTCGTTTCGGTTGGCGATGGTGCTTGGGAGATTGCGACGCTCGAGGTCCAACCCGGAGTTCACGTCATCGAAGCCGACGCGCCGGTTGGTCTAAACGCGTACGGATTCGACAGCGCGGTTTCCTACGCATACCCGGGCGGACTCAACATGGTCGGAGTCGACCGCGAGTCGCCCTGACCCGCGGTCGCATGTCTCAATTGCAGACGAGGTCGGCTTGCTCGGCCGCGAGCGCCGGGTCGCCCTCGACCGAATCGAGCGGCGTGCAGAGAACCGACAGATCATCTGGGAATGCGGCGCAGCATTCCTCGTCTTCGAGCGTGTCGTCCGGGCTCTTGATGCACTCCTCGATCGCGCCGAAATCGTCGCCGGCTGCGACCAGGCAGTCGTTGAACGACTTTTCGAAACAGAGGCACGAAGCCAGCTCGCCGTCGGGCGTGCTGTCGCACACGTCGCCGCGGCCGTCGTTGTCGGCGTCTGCCTGATCGGCGTTCGCAACGCTCGGGCAATTGTCGACTTCGTCGCCGACCCCGTCGTCGTCGAGGTCTCCGTCGCCTCCGCACTGAAGCGCGTCGGTCTGAATGCTGGGATCACCTTCTTCGGCGAACTCTTCACACAACTTCGACACGAGGCCTGGGAACTGCTCACAGCAATTCTCGTCGAGCAACGTGTCGTCGGGAATCTTCTGGCACTCGATCGCGTCGTCGACCGTTTCGGCCGCGAGCAAGCAGTCGTTGAAGTCTTGCTCGAAGCAGAGGCACTCGAGCTCATCATCGGTGAACGGATTCTCGATGAGATCTGGGCAGCAAACGTTCTCCACGAACTGACCACCCGGCCCCTGGCACTGCTTCACCGTCTCGCCGTCGCGTTGAAACTCGATCACCTGCCGTGCGTCGGAATCTGCGAGGCTGCAGGTGGTCGCGGTGCCATCGGACTTTCCGTTGTTGCCGGTGGTGTCGGTGTCACCGGTCTCTCCGCTGCAGGCAGCGCAGAGAACGAGGGCGAGGGTTGCGAGATAACGTCGCATGGCGTCTTCAAGGTCGGGATGAGATGCGTCGAGTATCGTCGCAATCGCCGCGCGTGTCTCGTGACGATTCCGGGGAAGTGGTCCGTCGGGGGGCGATCTGGGCAATCGGAGTGGTTAGACACGAACATCCGGTACTCACAGATGCATGTCGACCAGGAGGTAGATGACGCGCTCGCCCTCACCGACCAAATGGGCGGGCCATTCGCCGAGGCGTTCGAGGTGGCCTTTGACGAGCTCCAACGCCTCGTCGAAGTCGTTCGCAAGTGCTTTGATGAATTGTGTTTGATGCATGAACACTCCCTTCCAAGAGATCGCTTTCGCGCTCACGCTGCATCAATCGAGCTGTTTCTTGAAGGGAATGCAGTCGCGCATCCAGCCCGCTACAGCGATTTGTAAGGATGTCCTTGACCGTCAGGTTTGGTTGACTATTGTTGTCAGGTAAACTTGACGAGGTGCACATGCTCGAGAAAATTTCGGAACACTGTTGGGGTTTGAGTGAGGAGTTGCGGCTGGGTCCCGGTACGTATTTTCCCACGCGAATGACGGCTATCGAAGCGTCGCCCGGCGAGCTCGCTGTCGTCGCTCCAATCGATTTTGACGAAGAGGCCGAGGCGGCGATTCGGGAGTTGGGTGAGGTTCGATGGATCATCGCGCCCAACAAT
>CAYLMO010000029.1:0-37601 GCA_964384605.1 uncultured Bradymonadales bacterium
ATGCGTTGACACCCCCATCTCTCGCGATTACCTGTTGTCGCAGCAACAGACTGATCAACCTACATATCGCGAGAGAGATTGATGAAGCTTGCAACGCTCAATGATGGCACGCGCGACGGTTCCCTGGTCATCGTTCGACGAGACGGAGAAGTCTTCGCGTCGGCTACCGACATCGCCCCCAACCTTCAGGCTGCGCTCGATGACTGGTCGAACGCGAAGCCGAAACTCGAAGCCCGGGCGGCCGAACTCGAGTCTGGGGCGATCGCCGGAGAACCCGTCGACACCAGCAAGCTTCACTCGCCCCTGCCGCGCGCATACGAATGGATCGATGGGTCGGCCTACATCAATCACATCGTGCTCGTTCGGAAGGCCCGCAACGCGGAGCCGCCCGCGACGCTCGAGACGGACCCGTTGATCTATCAGGGAGGTTCCGGGCACCTGCTCGCGCCGACGGAAGACATTCCGATGGTGAACGAAGAGTGGGGCCTGGACTTCGAAGCTGAAGTCGCCGTGATTCTCGACGATACGCCTCGCGGAACCTCCGAGGACGAGCTGCTCGACCACGTGGCGCTCATCGTGCTCGTGAACGACATCACACTCCGTAATCTCATCCCCGGTGAGCTGGCGAAGAGCTTCGGGTTCTTCCAGTCGAAGCCGGCGAGCGCGTTCTCGCCATTTGCAGTGACTCCAGACGAGCTGGGCGACGCTTGGAAAGATGGCCGCATCCATCTGCCGCTCTACTCGTACTACAACGGCGAGAAATTCGGTGACCCGGAAGCCGGGCCAGCGATGCACTTCTCGTTCAAAGACCTCATCAAACACCTCACCAAGACTCGTTCGTACACGGCCGGTACCATCCTCGGATCGGGCACGGTCTCGAACGAAGACCGCTCGCGCGGCTCGAGCTGCCTGGCAGAGAAGCGCATGCTCGAGAAGATCGACACCGGCGAGTTCCACACGCCGTTCATGAAGGCGGGCGACACCATCAAGATCGAGATGCTCGACAAAAATGGCGCGAACATCTTCGGCACCATCGACCAGAAAGTGGTGAAGGCGTGAAAGGCGTCAAGCTCTACAACTACTGGCGCAGCTCCTCGAGCTGGCGGGTGCGGATCGCGCTCGCCATGAAGGGGATTGACTACGAATACGTGCCGGTTCATCTGGTGGAAGACGGCGGAAGGCAGCATGCCGACTGGTTCAAGACGATGAACCCGATGGAACAGGTCCCTGTCCTCGAGGTTGCCCTCGAGACGGGGACGGTCTTTCTGGGGCAATCGCCAGCCATCGCGGAGTTTCTAGAAGAAGTCGTTCCGGAGCCGTCGCTCTTCCCGGGCAGCACGCTCGACCGCGCACAGGTTCGACAGCTCGCCGAGATCGTGAATTCGGGTATCCAACCGCTCCAGAACCTGGCGGTGATCCAGCGCTTGCGCGACGACATGAAGTTCGACGGCTGGAAGGCCTGGTGTCAGGACTTCATCGGCGGCGGGCTGCAGAAGTACGAGACTCTGCTCGAACGCACCGCCGGAGATTTTTCGGTGGGCGACGAGCCGAGCTGGGCCGACTGCTGCTTGATTCCGCAGATCTACAACGCTCGTCGGTTTGAGGTTTCGCTCGACTCCATGCCACGAATTTTGGCGGTGGAGTCGAACTGCAACACGCTCGACGCATTTACTTCGTCGCACCCAGACCAAATGCCCGACGCGCAGGTTTGAACGTGGCCGAGCTCCGCTTCGACGTTTTGCATTTCGACGACATGACCGCGCGCGATTTCCACGACATCGCGTGGCTTCGCAACGTGGTGTTCGTCGTCGGCCAGAAGATTACCGCCGAGGAAGAGATCGACGGCCGCGACCCCGAGTGCGCACACGCGCGCCTGTTTCTGGGCGAGCGGCTGATCGGGACGGCGCGGATATTCGTGGACGAGTCGCCGATGGTCGTGGGCCGGGTGGCAGTCCATACCGATCTTCAGCGTGGCGGCTACGGGACGCGAGTAATGGAGGGCGTTCAGGAGTTCCTGGGCGACCGAGCAGCCGAACTGCACGCACAAGCGCACCTCGAGGACTGGTACGAGCGGCTGGGTTGGGAGCGATTCGGAGACGTCTTCGAAGAAGCGAACATTCCGCACGTGATGATGCGCTGGCCGGCTTCCCGCTAGGGGAACACGAAGATCACGGCCACGCCGGAAACCGCAATGACGGCGCCGGCAATGCTCCGGAACGACAGCTTCTCTTTCTGGATGAAGTAGGCGAGGGGCAGCACGAAGATTGGGCTCGTCGACGAAAGCGTCGCTGCAATGCCGGCGAACGAGTACTTCAAACCGGCGTTGAGCAGCCAGATTCCCAGGTACGTTCCAAGAAATGTCGCGAAGACGAGCAAGCCTGCGGTTCGTCTATTCTTGAAGGGCTCGAGCGTGGCTGCGAGTCGACCGGTGACGGCAACGACGATGAACAGCCCGATGATTCCGAAACTCAGGCGGACGACCGAGATTGCCAACGGAGAGTCTAGTTCGCCGCCGAGCTTCGTGAGGATGTTTCCGCTCGACTGACAGAACATCGCCACCAGCGCGAAGATCACGCCGATGACGAGTGTGCGACGGTCGGCCCGAGCGTCGCGCTCTTCTTCGCCCTCGGGCGGCGCGCTCCGCTCCAAGATGACCCACACGACTCCGCCCAGCGTCAGGAACATTCCAATCGCCAGCCGAGCGGTGATGGGTTCGCCCAGAAACGGAACCGCGAGTAGCGCGGTCGTGGGCGGCGAGAGCGCCATCAAGAGCAGCGCTCGTCGGGCACCAATGCGCGTGAGGGCATTGAAGAATGCCGTGTCGCCGATGGTGAGTCCGACGATGCCGCTGGCCGCGAGAAAGCCGACGTTCGCCATCGTCATGCCGACCGGCCAAACGTTGCCTTCGAGCAAGAGCAACGTGATCATCATGAAGACGACCGCAATCACGCACTTCAGGTAGTTCATGACGAGCGGACCGTGGTCGGTGCTCAACCTCGTGAAGATGAGGCTGGCAACGGCCCAGACGGCTGATGCGCTCAATGCTGCGAGTTCACCCATGGATACTGCTCGAAGCCACAGTTGAGGTCTTAAGCGACGCGACGTCGCCGTGTTACGATGACTGACCTACCACGAAAAGGTGCACTATGTGGGAAGAAGAGATCGAGGCTGCGGCGTCGGCGCTCCGCGAAGCGAAGAGGGTGGTCGCGTTCATCGGATCGGGGTTCTCGGCCGAGTCCGGCATCCAGACGTTCCGGGGCGAAGACGGGCACTACAGCGATCGTGAGATCGCGACGTTGACCCACGTTTCGACGTTCGAGAGCGGGGACCGCGCCCGTATGCTCGGCTGGTATCAGGGGCGCCGCGACCAGGTTTGGACGGTCGAACCCAACCCCGGACACCACGCCCTGGCACGTGCAGCGAACCATGGCGAGTATCTGATCGCGACGCAGAACGTCGACGGCCTGATCGATCGCGCCGTCGACAAGGCCGGAAGCTCGCCGGAGGTCATCCACCTGCACGGTTCCATTCTCGAGGTGGCTTGCCACGACTGCGGGGACCGGCGTCGGGACGACCAAATGGACCTCGGGCAACAGCCCGCTTGCGACGAGTGTGGCGGACGAATGCGACCAGGTGTCGTGTGGTTCGGCGAAGCTTTGCCCGAGGGAGCATTCGAGCGCTCCATCGAGTTCGCTTCGAGCGCCGACGCATGCCTGGTGATTGGAACCAGCGGTATCGTCTATCCAGCGGCAGCAATCCCGGAGTTCGCAAAGCGAGCCGGCGCCACGCTGATCGAGATTAACCCCAATCGGTCGGAGCTCTCGTCGCTCTGCGACATCGTGTTGGAAGCTCGGTCCGGCGAGGTGCTGCCGCGCATCGTGGAGCGGGCGTACGGCTAGGCTTTGGCGGCCGTATAGAGCGCTTCGCGCAGGTCCCAGGTCGCAAACGGCTTATCGAGCACTCTGGAGTGATGAATGCTCTCGAAGGCCGCCGCGCTATCGGTGTAAGCACCGCCGGTCATGAAGACGATTCGCCGCTCGAGGTCGGGCCATCGCTCGGCAACGACCGCGTGGAACTCGGCTCCGGACATGTTGGGCATGATGAGGTCACAGAGAACCACGTCGAAGTCGAGGTCGTGCTCCAAGTGTTCAATGGCGTCGATGCCGTTCGAAAACGCCAGAACTTCGGAGTGTTCTGGGAGCGCACGTCGCACCGAATTTGCGATGAGAGGCTCGTCGTCGAGCAGCAACAGTCGCAGCGGGACTTGCTGCGACGGGTCGATCTCGCTCGCCTCGCTCGCCTCTGACGTGAAGGCTTCGAAGAGCACATGCACGGTGGTGCCAACGCCGAGTTCACTCTCGATGTAGGTGGTCCCGCCGACGGACTCGATGATTCGTTGAACGATGGTCAGTCCAAGCCCGGTACCCGAACCGACAGGTTTTGTGGTGAAGAACGGATCGTAGACGCGACGCTGGTCTTCGTAGGGAATGCCGCTGCCCTCGTCGGTGATCGAGACGTGGACGTGGTCGCCTTCCGCGGAAATCTCGAGCGAGATTGCTCGCCCATTCGGGTCGCCTTCGGGCATGGATTGTGCGGCGTTGAGCAATAGGTTCACAAAGAGCTGGCGAACTCGCCCTCCGGACCCGTGAACCAGCGGAACAGGTTCGAATCGGCGAATGATGTGGGCGCGATTTCGAATCTCGTGCCAGGCAACGTTGAGCGCCGATTCCAGCATGGCCTCGACGTCGAGGGGTTCGAGACGGTCGCGCTCGGCGCGCGAAAGGTCCTTCAGGTCGCGTACGATGTCACGAACGCGGGAAGCCCCCTCTTGGGCCTCTTCGAGCGACATCAAGATCTCTCGGAACGCCTGAGGATTGTCGCGAGCCGTCCGCTTCAGTTCGTTTGCTGCAAACTCGATGTTCGATGTCAGGTACGCCAGAGGGTTGTTGATCTCGTGCCCGACGCCTGCGGCGAGCGTCCCGACGGCGACCATTCGGTCGAGCTGCATCATTCGGGCGGTGAACTCCTTTCGCTCGGTGATGTCGCGCGCGATGGTGAGGATCGAGTCGCGTCCCCGATAAGGTACTGGAATCTCGATTGTTTCGACCCATCGGGTCGAATCGTTCGGCAAGTTTAGACGGATCTCTGCAGGCGGCAGCGTCGTGCCTGTGCGCAGTACCTCTGCGAGGCGTTCGTTGGACGTCTCGTGGTCGGCAGGATCGACGATGTCGATGAATCGTTGGCCTCGCAAACTCTCCAGCGAGTCGATTTCGAGGAGGCGGAGGGCAGCAGGGTTCGCGTAGAGCCATTCATCATTGCTCAACGACAGTACGAATGCCGCGTCTGGTGATGCTTCGACGAGGTTGCGGAATGCTTCTTCGCTCTCGCGCAGCGCCGCAGCGAAACGCCGCTGGTCGGTGACTTCGATCCCGGTCACCACGGCGAGTCGCGTGTCTCCAATCTCGTCGAAGAATGGCGAGAAAGTGCACTCTACGAGGTGACTTTCGCCGTCGGCATCGCAGAACTCGAGCTCCAGATTCGACGGGAAGATGTGCCCACGATTGGTGGACATGGTCTCGGAGAGGCCGCGGTCGTCGCCCTTGACGAGCAATTCGTGCAACGGGCGTCCGTACACCTCGCCGAGCGTCCGGCCGGTGACGATTTCACACGCTCGGTTGAACTCCCGAATTCGGGTCTTCGAATCGATGGAAAGCACGAGCGTTTGCCCGGAATCGAGCAGTGATTGCACGAATGCCCGGTCGGCCGATGCGGCGAACCTCGAACGAGCCTGGCGCACGGCCGCGTCGATCGCGACCTGGAATGTCTGGCTGTCGGCGTTGGGGGTGAACACCGCGTCTGCGTTTCCCGGCAGTCGCTGTCCAATTTGAAACTTCCCTTCGATGACCACGCCGGCGGGAGAAAGTGCTCGGACGGTTTCGACGAGAGAGGCCGCAGTGTTCGGAGCGATCACTTCGGCCGACAAAACGACCGCTTGGAACGTTTCTTCCAGCAGGATCTTAGAAATTGAGGTTGGGTCGGTGTGCACCCGGATCGACGAATCACCGAGGTCGAGCGACTCCCAACGTCGGTGGTCTGACGTCGTTGTCAGCACCAAAACGTTGATTCTTTCGTTCGGGTCCGTGATCGGCTCCGATTCGCGCGAAATCGACATGATGTTCACCGATGAGTTCAGACATCATCTTACATCATGAGGGATAAAGAAAATATACGTCGGGCGTATTTCGGTTATTTGTGGCGGATATACCGCTACTTGGGCGGCCTAAGGGCGTGGAAGACGAGGCCGAGGTGCTCGGCCAACAGCTTCCAGACGAGGCGGCCGCCATGGCCGGTCCACCAAGACCAAGGCGTGTCCCGGTCGACCTCGACGGCGAGGACTCCGAGCGACTCACCAGCGAACCGAATCGGAAACGCGAGCGTCGCGTAGGCCCCGTGTCGTGCGGGCTTATAGACCTCGCGCAGCGGATACCAGTCATCGGAGCTGCTGATTCTCTCGGCCTGATTTGGTCGCCGAGCATCGACGAGTTCGCCCGCGGATTCTTGCACCCACAGGTGGTTCTTGAACTCGGATTCGTCGGGTCGTCCACCGGCCAAGACGACCATCTTCCCCAGCCGAACCGCGAGTGCGGTCACACCAGAATCGGCGTGCTGCCCGGGGGCGATGTCGACCGGCAGATCGATCTGTTCGAGGTCGGTCCACCCAAATGGGTGCCGATATCGGAGGGTTCGTTGCCCCGAATCGCCGACGACGTAGCCAATCGCCGCGCTCGGTACCTCGGAGTGATGCGCGATGAGCGAGGTGATGTCCCCAATCAAAGCTTCGAGGCGCGCCGTGACGTCACCATCCGCGGCGAGCGCTCGTTCGGCGGCTTTCAAGGCTTCGCGCAACAGCACGACCTTTTTGGCCGAAAGGGTGTAGAGCGGCGAATGGGCGAGGCGGTTGGCCAGGCTGTTGGAGACCGCGTCGAAGACTTCGAGCGCGGTAGTGCCGACGGGCGCTCGCCCGCGGAAGACCATCGAGAGGAAGCCGAGCAGCTCGACGCCGTCCGAGTCACCGCCGATGAGCGGCACGAGCACGAAGACCTCTTCGTCCGAGCGTCCGCCGAGCGCGTGGAATCGATCGAGCGCCGTGGAATCGTCGCGTCGGTGCCAAGAGTCGACGCCCGCTTGCCGATCTCGCGTGAAGATGTGGACGCGCGCCGAAGGGTCGACCCGCTGCCCGCGCACCGCGGCCGCGAGGATGTCTTCGTCGTCCGGATCGGCGTTGATGGCCATGCCGACGAGCCGCTCGACGTTGCGGTCTTCGGTGTCGAAGAGCCGCTCGGCCATCACGTGAAACGACATTTCGCCATCGGTGAGCGCGACCGTTTCGACCGAGTCCGCGAGCACGATCGAGGCGGAGCCGTCGCAGCCACACCACTCCGGCAGCCGGTCGAGAAGCGAGTAGAAGAACGGCTTCATGTCCGAGTCGCGATTGTCATCAAAGAACAGCCTGACGCTGTTCCTTCGGGCCGTGCGCAAGGCTTCGAGGGCGTGCGCCTGCACTTCGCCGACTTCGGTCTGCGTGAGTTCCGCCGACTCGTCGAAGATGGCGAACCCGATGAGCACACCCAGGTCGTCGCCGATGCCTTCGTCGAAGAGTGGAATCGCCTCGAGCGTCGAGGTCTCGTCGCGCCCCTGTTCCACGATCAGGCGGTTGTCGCCGTGCCGATAGGTGCTGCAGAGGTCGTCGAAGGTCCATGCGACTTCCACGGGGGTCGCGCGCGAGCTGGTCAGGCGGAACGTGACCTCTTCCACGTTCGTGCCTTCGAAGCCGATCGAAACCCAGCATTCACCGTGGGCGCGTCGCTGCATCCAACCGGCGAGGTATCTGTGGAAGTGGAAGCCCAGAACCTCTCGGCCTGCTTCGGTAATGGTCGGGGCGCCGACGTATCGGATCTCACGAGCCACGGCCGTCTCCTTGGTCATCGAGAATTTTCGAACCGTTCGTTGGGCAAGCTATAGCGCGGCCCTGCCGGGCGCAAGCGGCGCTCGCTCCGTTGCGCGATACGCGTCGAGCGGGTAGGGAGGGGACCCTTTTTGACTGTAAGGAGGTCTCGTCATGTCGAGCTTCTACATCACTACCCCCATCTACTACGTCAACGGCGCGCCACACATCGGGCACGCCTACACCACGATTGTGGCCGACGTGCTGGCGCGTCATTTCCGCCAGCGCGGCGACGACGTGTTTTTCATGACCGGAACCGACGAACACGGTCTCAAGGTTCAGCGCGCTGCCGAAGAGCAGGGCATGACGCCCAAGGAGCTCGCCGATTTGAACTCGTCGAAGTTCCGTGACCTGTTCGAGCAGATGGAGCTGTCGCACGACCGTTTCATTCGGACGACCGACGACGACCACCGCGAGACGGTGCTCGAGATGGTTCGTCGCATGAAGGCGAATGGGGATATCTACCTCGACAGCTACGCAGGCTGGTACGCGGCCTCGGACGAAGCGTTCTACGACGAGTCTGAGATCGCCGACGGCAAGGCGATCAGCACCGGTGCGACCGTCGAGTGGGTCGAAGAGCCGAGCTACTTCTTCCGGCTGTCGGCATACGCCGACAAGCTGCTCGACTGGTACGACGCCGACCCGGCGCACGTGCAGACGGATGGCCGCCGAAACGAAGTTCGAGCATTTGTCGCGGGCGGCCTGAACGACCTCTCCATCACCCGCACGACGTTCGAGTGGGGCATCCCGTTCGAGGACAATCCCGAGCACGTCCTCTACGTCTGGGTCGATGCTCTGACGAACTACGTCACGGGCGTTGGCGGCTTCTCCGACTCGGAGACGTTCGACAAGTTCTGGCCGTGCGATGTGCACCTGATTGGCAAAGACATCCTGCGCTTCCACGCCGTCTACTGGCCGGCATTCTTGATGAGCGCCGGGCTCGAACCGCCGAAGCAGGTGTTCGCCCACGGCTGGTGGATGAACGAGGGCGAGAAGATGTCGAAGAGCCTCGGCAACTTCATCGATGCCTTCGAGCTGGTGGAGCGATATCCGAAGGACGTACTGCGCTACTACCTGGTGCGTGAGATTCCGCTCGGGAGCGACGGCAACTTCGTGCACGCGCGGCTTGCGGAACGAAACAACGCCGAGCTGGCCGACAACCTCGGCAACCTGGTGAATCGTTCGTTCGCGATGACCAAAAAGTTTGCCGACGGCAAGGTTGCCGATGGCGCGGAGTCCGACGACTCGGATGACGCAGCGCTTCGCGAGGGCGCAATTGCGGCCCGCGACGAGGTGCTCGCCTTGATGGACGCGCGGGATACATCGCGTGCAATCGAACGCGCACTTTCGTTTTCGAGCGACATCAATCAGTACATCGCGGTCACGCAGCCGTGGAAGCTGAACAAAGAAGGCGCGACCGAACGACTCGAGCAGTCGTTGTACCACCAACTCGAAGCCCTTCGCTGGGTCGCCGTGATGGTTCACGCGTTCATCCCGGACGCCGCGGACGCAATTCTGACGGCGCTCGGCGAGACCGGCCCCGATGCCGCACAATTCTCGACGCTCGAGTGGGGCCGCTTGCCCGCTGGTCGCGCTGTGGAAGCACCGGCGGTGCTCTTCGAGAAGTTCGACATCGAAGCGGCCAAGGAAGAATCAGAGCAGGCAAAGAAGGCGGTTGAAGCCAAGAAGGAGCCGACGATGAAAGACGAGCAGAAAGACGATGGCGGCTTGGTCTCGTACCAGGACTTCATGAAGCTGCAGATCCACGTCGGTCAGATCCTGGCGGCCGAGTCGATCGAAGGTGCAGACAAGCTGCTGAAGCTGTCGGTCGACGTCGGCGAGGACGACCCGCGACAGGTCGTCGCTGGCGTCGCCAAGAGCTACTCGCCCGACGAACTCGTCGGTCGTCGGCTGGCGGTCGTGACCAATCTGAAGCCCGCCAAGATTTTCGGAATCGAATCGCGCGCGATGCTGCTCGCGGCCGACCGGGAAGATGGAGGCCTCGAGCTGACGGAGTTCCCTGAGACGGTCGCTGTCGGCACTCGGGTAAGCTGACGTGGCCGACTATCTGGACACAATCGCGTCGATCGGAAATCTCGATGCGCGCATGGCCGAGCTCGTTCGTCGGGCCGACTCCGACGAAGGAGTCGAGCTGTTGTTGTGCGGGCTTGCTGATGGCTGGCCGCCACTTCGCATGCGGGCAGCAGGCCTTCTCGCCGCCCGACTGGATTCGGATGCCGAAGCCAAGCTGGTCGGTTTTCTGAATGGCGATGTGCTCGACTCGCGGCCGGTCACTTGGACCGAGGCACGTGAGCTCGACGTTCGGCGTATGGCGCCGCTTGCGATGCGTACGCCGCAACTGAGCGACGACGGCAAACAGGTCGTGCTCTCGCTGCTGGGGGATCGCGACAACACCGTTCGGTACCACGCCATGTTGGCGGCCTACACCTCGCTCGACGAGGACGATCTGCGCGATGCGGTCAGTCTGGCGCTGAGCGATGACGATCCGGCGGTGGTCGTGGTCGGTGCACAGATCGCGTCTCACCTTGGTTGGCGAGACCTGGTACCGCGGTTGATCGAGCTGCGAGCTGGTCTCGAGTGGAAGGACCGCATGCACCTGACGCTCGCACTGAGCGAGTTTGCCGACGGCCTCGAGCCGGCCGTGCGCGTCGAGGTGGTCGATGATCTGTTGGAGGGGTTGGAAGACGCCGAGACGTTCGCTGCTTCGGCCAAGGCGCTCGGTCGACTCGCGCCTCCGCGAGCGCTGGAACCATTGCGGCGCGCGGCCAACAAACTGTTGGCGCACCCGCTCCTCAAAGTCGAAGCGGCGGCTGCTCTCGCGAAGATGGGTGACGCGTTCGGCGTGGAGCAGATCGGAAAGACGCTTCACGCCCGTCGACGCGATACTCGCGGATATGCGATCCAGCTGGCTGGCGAGTTGAAGCTCGAGGCGTTTCGCGGCGAGATTGAACGCGTCGCGAAGAGCGACGACTGGCACGCCGACACCGCGGCGCTTGCACTCGCCGGATATGGCGATGCGCGCTCGAGGGAGTTGCTCGACGCGTTGAGCCGAGACCATGCGGATCCCGAAGTGCGGGAGGCCGCATTGGAAGCGCTCGAGGAACAGCGTACGCGAAGTTTTACGGGGGATGTTTCGGGCGCTTCCGAAGCTTAGTCGTTGGCCTGCGCGATGCGTCGTCGTCCGGCCTCGGTGAGCTCAGCCCACAGGGTTTGGCCGCGCTCGGTCTTGGGAAGGACCATGCCGACGAGTGCCTTTTCGGCGTAGACGACACCCAGCTTCGAAGTGTCGAAGGCGCGCAGGAGGGGCGAGCGCGCAATCTCTGTGGGCGAGGACATGTAGATCTTGTGCATCATCTCGCTGCAGCGATGCACCCAGACAACCTCGCGTTTCTTCTTGTCTATTTGCTCTCGCCGGCGTTCTTCTTGGACCTCGGGGGGCGGACCTTTCGGGGTCTCACCTTTCCGCGCGAGTTCGATGTCGTGCATGATCGTGCGATACATACGTTCGACGAACTTACGATCGCCCGAAATTTCGAGCTCGATGCCTGCGAGGGCGAACTGAAAGTGGGTCGAATTCTCGTCCGACATCCTTTATTCTCCGGCGGGTGGCTTCCCACTCATTGTGCATCCGGCGGGCGCGTGCGGCAAACAGCATGTGCGGGTATTTCGTTTCTATGACGAGGATTGACGCTTGAGAGCCTTCGACGTGATTGGCGCCTTGGCCGTGGCGGCGTGGATCGCGCTGGTGGGGGCCTACGTGTGGGTGACCTACTTCGTCGACGAGGCCGGGCGGGACCTTGGAAGCGACGTGATCATCACCGAGGGCGACTCGTGGATGATTCTCACCCGCGACGACACCGAGGTCGGCTTCGTCCACGAGACCAGAACTCCTCTCGATCCGGGGTGGCTGCTCGAGTACGACCTCATGATGAACGTCTCGATGATGGGGGCGAGCCAGATTCTCGAGACCCAGATTCAATCGACGGTCGATCCCAACGCCCGCCTCGTAAGCTTCACCGCGAAGATCAAAGCTGGCCGGACCGAGTTCGACGTCGAAGGTGAGGTCAAGGGTACGATCGTCGAGATGCGCTACGATTTGGGCGGGGGAGAGCAGTCCCGGAAGATCAAGCTCAACGAGGCTCCGAGGCTCTCGAACTCCGCCATCAATCAGCTGATCGCGCGCGACGACCTCGAGCCGGGTACCACGTTCGAACAGGAGTACTTCGACCCTACGATCATGGGGATGAAGAAGATGCGCTGGGAGTTCGTGCGCGAACACCAGGTCGACGTCTTCGAGCAGCTCATCGACACGTATCACTTCCGCCAGAAGCTGGCTGGAACCGAGCTCGACACGTACGTCGACCGAAACGGCGAGGTGTACATTCAGGAGTTTCCGCTGCGGATCATCGGCGCGCGAATGCCGAAAGAGCTCGGTCGTTCGCGTGCGCAGGCCATGCGTCGTGACTTTGCCTCGGGCAAGAAGAAGGGCGCCGACCTGACCGAAGGACTCGACCTCGATACGCAGTCGGCGCTCGAGATGATGCGAGGTAGCGCCGGTCCGCTCGCACGCACGCCCACTCGCTTCGTCATCTACGGAATCGACGAGGAGCTCGGGTTCCGCTGGGACTCCGCCGAGCAGAAGGTCATCGACCGCAACGCGGAGTCGCTGACCATCGACACCGCCGCTGCCGCCCCGCAGGCCGTAATCTCGGACGAAGAACGCGCCGAGTACCTGAAGGCCACCGAACGAGTCGATTTTGGCCACCCGGCGATGCGCGAGTTCGTGAAGGGAATCAACGACGGAAAGCGAACGCCCGCCCAGATGGTCGAGGAACTCGCTCGCCGAGTCGCGGCTACGGTGAAGACCGAGCCCGAAGTCGGCATCAAGTCAGCGTCTGGCATTTTGGCGGACCCGAAGGGCGACTGCACCGAGCACGCGCTCCTGCTCGTGGCAGCGGCACGAGCCGTTGAAGTTCCGGCCAGATTCGCTCTCGGCGTGCGAAAGGACGAAGAGGGCAAGTTCGTGCCACACGTCTGGACGCAATTCTGGGACGGCAATCGCTTTGTCGACCTCGACGCGACGACCAACACCTTCCTCGTCGGATCGGGAGCGATTCAGTTCTTCGTGAGTGCCGACCCCGAAGATGCACGCATCTTGAGCGCGCTCGATTCCCTGAGGATCGAGGCCGCAAAACCGGCAGAGCCGGCTTCCGACGTCGGCGATGGCGGCGAGACCTTCCACAAATGAGCAGACGATGAGCGAAGACCAGCCGATTGTTTCGATGCGCGGGCTGACCAAGAAGTATGGGAAGTTCATGGCCGTCGACCATATCGACCTCGACGTGCCGCGGGGGCAGGTGTTCGGCGTGCTCGGGCCCAACGGGGCCGGCAAGACGACGACGCTGCGCATGCTCACGGGACTACTGGTGCCGACCGGCGGGACCATCATGATCGACGGTCACTCGATGGCAGACGAGCCGGTGAAGGCGAAGCAGATCACGGGGTTCATCCCAGACCGACCGTACGTCTACGACAAGCTGACGGCGTTCGAGTTTTTGAACTTCGTCGCTGGGCTCTACAGCATGGAGGGCGCAGCGGTCGCCCGGAGGATTCGTGAGCTGCTCGAGCTCTTCGCCCTCGGGGAATGGGCCGATTCGCTCATCGAGTCGTTCTCGCACGGCATGAAGCAGCGCCTCACCTTTGCAGGCGCGCTCCTGCCCGAGCCGAAGCTGTTGGTGGTCGACGAGCCGATGGTTGGCCTCGACCCCAAAGGCCACCGGCTCATCAAGAACCTCTTCAAGACGCTCACCGAGCGGGACGGCATGACGATCCTTCTGTCGACACACACGCTCGAAGTGGCGCAGGAGGTCTGTACTCAGATCGCGATCATCAACCACGGTCGAATCATCGCGCGCGGCAACCTCGACGAACTTCGCATCGAAGCAGGTGAGAATGACGGTTCGCTCGAGGAAGTGTTCCTGCGCCTCACCGAAGAGCGCGAGGAAGAGCGCGCCGCGGCGGTTGCCGAGCGATTCGGCTACACCGATGGACCGTTCACCGGTGAGCCCGAAGCAGGCGTGGATGGGTCAGTGGCAGCCGAATCCGATGAGGTCGGCGCCGGCGACAGCGACGACGGCGGCGACGACCGTGAGGGGGCCGCATGACCCCGAAACTCCTCGGGATCAAATTCAACATCTTGCGTGGGTCTCTACGCTCGACCGCAGACGGACGCTATCGAATTCCGGCGTTCACCCTGCTGAGCGCAGTCTTCTGGGCGATGCTGTTCCGTTCGAGCCTCTGGGTAGTTTCGGAAGCGCTGCTGATTGAGCCGGTCGGCGAACTTCTCGTGCAGAAGTTGCTCTCGATCGCCTTCCTCGTGTTCCTGGGGCTGCTCGTCTTTTCGAACGTCGTGACCGTCTTCAGCACGTTCTATCTAGCGGACGAGCTGGAATTCTTGATGAGCAAGCCGATCCCCAAAGACTCACTCTTCACGGCTCGGTTCATCGAGGCGCTGACTCAGTCTTCATGGGTGATCTTCATCTTCGGTTTGCCCATCTTCTTTGCGGCTGGGATCGGGGTGGGGGCGGGCCCCGAGTACTACGTCGCGATGGTGTTGGTGCTCGTGCCGTTCGTCGCGATACCGACCGCGCTGGCATCGATCCTGGCGTTGGGAATCACCAACGTTTTGGCGGCCGATCGTACTCGCGACGCCACGTTGTTCCTGGGCGTCGCGGCATTCGCGGTGCTGTTCGTCGTGATTCGCTCGCTTCGACCGGAGCAGCTGCTGAACCCCGAGAGTTTCGATTCGATCGGGGAGATGTTGCGACTGTTGTCGGCGCCGACGAGCGCGTGGCTGCCAAGCGACTGGGCGATGAACATCATCGTACCGTTGCTGTATCGGCAGTCCGAGATCGACTACTGGTCGTTGGGTCTGCTCGTGGCGACGCCAACCGCGCTCTACTTCATCGCGGCTTGGCTGCATCGTCCGCTCTACTATCGCGGATTCTCCAAGGCCCAGGAGGGCCGACACGGCCAGTCACTCATCACGCAAGTGCGTGACTGGATGATGAAGCGGAGCGCCGACCAGCGACGAACGCTCGAAGAGCGCCTCGTCGTGCTCGAGAAGCGCGCCAAGCCGTTCTCGTCGTTCACGCAGCTCGTGCGCAAAGACCTGCGAATCTTCGCGCGCGACGCCAGCCAGTGGTCTCAGCTGCTCGTGGTGGTGGCCATCATGGTCATCTACCTGGTGAACTATAAGTACTTCGAGATCGCGGCCGACGAACGCCTGCTCGGCGACGTGGGGCTGTTCTTCTTCAACCTCCTGGCGTGCGCGTTCATCGTGGTGGCTTTGTCGGGGCGTTTCCTCTTCCCGACGGTCAGTGTGGAAGGGCGGTCGTTCTGGCTCATCTTGCAGGCGCCGATCTCGTTGGAGCGTTTCCTCGTCGGCAAATGGCTGGGCGGTATCGCTCCTGTGCTCATCGTGGGGCAGGCGTTGATCTGGGCCTCCAACCTGCTCGTGGTGCAGAACTACGCATACATGCTGCTTGGCAGCACGATCATCCTCATCTGTACGTTGGGCGTGAGCGCGATGGCGATCGGGATTGGGGCGATCTACCCGCAGTTCCACAATCCGAACGCCGCGAAGATCGCGTCGAGCTTCGGGGCCGTCATCTTCATGATTCTCGGGATGTTCCTCGCGCTCTTCGTGATCGCGTTCACGTTCCGAATGACTTACCACTTCGGGAACCTGGCCGACGGAAAAGAGTCGTTGCTGCGCTCCTCGCACATCCTCTTTGCCTTCCTCGGGTTCGTCGCCCCGTTCCTCGCGGCGGTGATCAGCATCAAACTCGGCGCAATCTTCCTGCGACGGCGCATGTGACGTGAGCGAAGAATCCAACGAAGAAACTGAGTTTCGGATGAAGTCCGTGGTCTGGCCTCTGGGGCTCGACCTCGTGTGGCTCTTGCTGCCCTCGACGTTGGCTGCGATGGCTTTCGGACTGCTCCCGCTGCGGTCGTGGGACTACTGGTGGCACATAAGCTTCGGACGGCTCTTCGACCAGTGGGACCGTATCCCGGGCGCAGCTCACGTGCTCTACACGGTGCCTTCGGACGCGACCTCCGTGGTTCAGCCGTGGCTCGCCCAGTGGTTGTTGTTCTTGCTGCACGACGGGATTGGGCTCGAGGCTGTCCTCGTGCTGCGCAACCTGGTCGCGGCGGGCGTCTTTCTGCTGGTGACCTGGCTCGCGATTCGACGAAGCGAGTCGCCGATGATCGGCGCCGTGCTCACGGCGCTCATGGCGATTGGGGTCAGTCACGCGGTGATATCGGTGCGCACGTATCTGTTGGTGCTGCCCCTCTTCGCGACACTTTTCGTGGTCGGGTATGGCATTCGAGGCGGGCGTTTGCCGCGCTGGCTGATGTTGCTGTGGCCAGTTTTCACGGTCGCTTGGGCGAACCTACACGGCTCGTTCCTGATGCCCACGATCATTGCCGGCGCATTCGGCGCAGCGGCGTTGCTCGACGGCGTGATGGAGCGCGACAAGGGCTGGAAGCTCAACCTCGTGCTGTGGGGCGGCACGGCGATCGCTTCGCTCGCCGCGACCTACGGGAACCCGCGTGGCTTCGACATCTACGCCTACCTCTACCAGGTCGCGACGAACCCGACGATTCAGGCAACCGTTTCGGAATGGCAACCGACGACCTTCTCGAACCCGCCAACGCTCGGTCCCATTGTCATCGCCTCGGTCGTCGTGGCGGCCGGCCTGATGGTTTGGAAGCGGCGCCAGATCGACCCTGTCGACGTGATTTTCCTGCTTGGTTTCGGGTTTCTCGCGTTGAAAGAAGCCCGGGGAATATTGTGGTGGGTGATGGTCTGGCCGGTGATCGTGGCGCCGTACCTACGCGGGCTCGTCGAGCGAGTGAAGACCGAGCAGCACAACTTCGTCGGCGCGCTCGCGGCCGTGGTGCTCATCGCCGGCGCCATCACGCTGCAGCCAATCCACGTCAAACATGCCGATTGGGTCGTCGAGCTCGAGCCGATTCCGGTGCGCGACCGCGACCCTTATCGCGGCAGAGTGGCCGCCGAAACGCCCGTGGAACCCGCGCAGATCATGGCCCGCTGGGGCTTCGTGCCTCGCATGTTCCACGACCTTCGGTACGCGGGATACCTGATGTGGGAACTCGACAAGGACGGCGTTCCTGACGAGGCGTTCTTTGTCGACGCCCGAATCGAGCTACCGCCAGAGGAGATCTGGAATCTGTTCGATCTGACCACGACGGGGAACATCTGGCGCGGCGTGTTCAAGCAGTATGGCGTACAGAACGTGGTGCTCGACGCAGAACGACAGGCCTCGCTCATCGAACAGATATCGGCGGACCCGGAGTGGACCGTGATCTACAAAGACGAACACGTCGTCTTCATGACTCGACCTCGGCCCTGGCCGGTGCTGCCCGAAGAAGCTCCCAGCCTGTGAGCACGGCGAGCGCGACGGCCCATATCAGCAGAGTCCATCGCTCGTAGATTCCACCAGCCGGGTCGCGCAGGAGCCATGGCAGCGGGCCGATGACCGGCAGCGCCAGCGCCAGCCCTCTACGATAGCCCCAGCGGGCCACGAAGAATGCGACGATCGGCATCGTGACCAGATACGTGTAGACGGCGAGCCGCGGCCACATGCACACGCTCGCCAGCCCAAACAACCAGGCGTTTGGGGGCCGCTTCCAGGCGAGCCAGGCTGCCGGGACGAGCCACGCGGCGGCCGCTACGATCGCGAGAGCGGGTGAGAGCTTCAGAAAATCGACGGACTCGTAGAATGCCGACACTTCGTCGACCCGCATGAGCCACGACGAAAAGAGATGCCGGTCGAGCAAACTCACGCCGAGGACCGTGCCACCGCCGAGCGCGAGCGCTAGAAACGCCCACCGATTTCGGGCGCACACCACCGCGTAAACCGCCGGAATCGCCCACATCGGCTTCACGCCAATGGCGAGGCCTGCGAGCGCGATACCCACAAACCGAGCGGGCGTGAACTCTCGATCGGCCAGCTCCACGGTCAATGCGACCGCTCCGAGCATGTAGACCGCCAGATTTCCAGTGATGGCGTCGACAAGCAGCGGCGAACACATCGTCGCGCCCAGCACGACCCAGCCGACGTCGAACTCCGGCAGGAAGCGACGGTGCACCCAAACGACGAGCAGAGCGGCCACGATGGAACGCGCGATGCCGTCGACCACCGTCACCACGAGTGTCGGAATCAGGTCCACCGGATAGAAGATCCACAGGCTGGCCGGCGGGTAGAGGAACGGAAAGCCCTCGGACCGTGGCGAGTCGAAGATCTTGTCGGTGTAAGGGTTGAAGCCGTCTCGCCAGATATCGATCGCGGCGAGGTACGCAGATAAGTCGGGAGGCATCCAGCCGAGGGCTCGATGCGCGACCATCGCGAGCGCGGCAAAGACGCCCAGCGCAAGGAGTACGCGCGGCAGCAGGTCGCCGTTCGAGGTCGCTGTTTCGGTCGAAGGTTCGGGCATGCTGCGATTATCGGCCGATCGCGCGGTGCCGCAACAATGTAGGTTGGCAACGGTCGTCGTTGATTCGTCTGGCCGACCTGCCGATAATCGCGGAGCACTTCGACCCCGAGTCTTCCTTGCGCCAACCCACGGGCAATTCGTTCGCCGCGACCATCGCGGGATTGTGCGCTCTGGTCTGCGTACTTTGGAGCGGCTCGGCCTGGGCGGTGGATGACCCGAACCTCGAGTTCGAAACGATCGTCACGCCGCACTTTCGGGTGCACTACCACTCCGGTCTGGAGCACGTCGCGAAGCGGACCGCGAAGGTCGCCGAAGAGGCCCATGCGGTTTTGACACCGCGGCTGGAATGGGTGCCGGCGAAGCGAACCCATGTCGTCGTGACCGACCGGGCCGACTCGGCGAACGGGTCGGCGAGGGTGTTCGGCCGAAACGTCATCAACGTATTCGCGATGCCGCCGGAATCGGAGAGCGTGCTCGGGTTCTACGACGATTGGCTGCGGGTGCTCGTGTACCACGAGTACGTGCACATCCTTCACCTCGACACGATTGGCGGCATCTCGCCTTACATCAACGCGGTCATCGGCAAACTCGTGGTGCCGAACCAAACCCTACCGCGGTGGTACATCGAAGGACTCGCTACCTACTACGAGTCGGCGACTTCGCGCGGCGGGCGGGTCAAGAGCTCGTTGTTTCAAACCTACCTGCGCGCCGCCGCGCTCGACGGAGACCTCTTCGAGCTCGGAACGGCGAGCAACTCGCCGACCGAGTGGCCGTTTGGGACCACCTCGTACCTCTATGGCGGGTTCTTCCTCGACTACATCATCCAAAACGAAGGCGAAGAGTTCGCAGCGAAGTTCAACCGGGGGTACGGCTCGCGGATCATTCCGTGGCGAATCAACGGCATTGCCAACGAAATCTCGGGCAAGACGATGGAACGGTACTGGGACGAATGGACTGCCGCCCAGACCGCAAAGGCTCAAGCCGAACGCCTGATCGTGCAGGCCCGCGGGCGCACCTCGGTCGAGCTACTGACTTCCGAGGGCGGGCGCTCCGGGGGAGCTGTCATCGACCCGAAGACCTCTCAGGTCACGTTCTACCACTTCGATTTCATGGAACAGGGGGCCTACAGCAACTACGACCCGGCGACCGGTAAGATCACGCGGCTCCTCGAGCTCGAGGGGGCGGAGGAGCGAGGAAGTTGGGACGCTGCCGGCGAGAATTTCTATTTCGGACGCCGAGGTGTGGTCGAGAACGTCTACTCGTACTTCGACGTGTGGGTCTGGAATCGTGAACGGGATTCGCTCCGGCAAGTGACGAGGGGAGAACGGGCACGTGAGCCCGCCATCTCGCCTGACGGCAAATGGTTGGCGTATGTGCGCACGGTGCCAGGCTCGGCCGAGCTGGTCGTGCGTCGCGTCGAATACGCCAATACCGCCCGTGTCGTCGCCGGGGCAGGGCGGCACGCGCCCGACCAAGATGCTCATTGGCAACAGGTCGCCACACCCGCGTGGAGCCCGGACGGCAAGCGATTGGTCTTTTCGCGATGGCGGCTGGATGAGGAGCGTCGAGACCTGTTCGTCTGGGACCGCACCACCGGCAAGACCACCAGATTGACCGACGACTTCGCGCTCGAATTCGACCCTTCGTTCATCTCGAACGACGAGGTCATCTTCAGCGGTGACCGAGGTGGGACCTTCAACATCTACTCGATCAAACTCTCTTCGGGCGTGGTCAAGCAGTTGACTCGCGTGGTTCGGGGCGTGTTCGACCCGGTCATGGCGCCCGGCGGCGATGGGCTCTACGTCAGTTCCTACACCGACGACGGCTTCGAGCTTGGTCGCCTCGAGGGCGCGTCGCTGCTCGCTGAAACCCCGGAAGCGGGTCCGGTCGCTGCGCTCCCTCCGATCGAACCTCCGATCGTCGAGTTCGAGACCTCCGAACCCGAGGAGTACGAAGCGCTGCGCTGGATCGCTCCGCAGTACATCTTGCCCGATTTTGGCGTGGTTCAGAGTGGCGCCGGGTTCGGCCTCGAGCTCGCGGGCTCCGACCTCGTCGGGCACCACAGCTGGGTTCTCGCGGCCGGGTTTCTGTCGGGTCGCGACATCACCGAACAGCGCGCGAGTGTGGGCGCATCATACTCCTACTACGGCAGCGTGCTCGATGTTTCGTTGGTCGGTAGATACCGGCAGTACCCGAGACTCTCCGCGTACTTTGCGGGCTCCGATTTCGTGACGTTCAAAGAGGAAGAGTCGCTCGCCCAGCTCGGGCTCACCTATCCGCTTCGATCGGTCTCGGACTCGATCAGTTTGAGCGCCTACGGCCGGGCCGAGCGCACAAGGTTCGCGGACGGACGTCCCGAGATCGTGCTCGACCCGTTCGATCTCGAGCCGCGCGACCCGGAGCAAGGCTGGTTCAACGAGATCGGATTCGCGGTGAACTACGGGAATCTCGACGGATTTCCGCGTTCCATCTCGGTGGAGAAGGGCGTGAGTGGTCGCGCCGGAATCTCGGTTCAGGACCCAGCGATCGGGAGTGAGTTCAAGGCCGTGACGTTCAATTGGAACGCCGACTTCTACTGGCCAGCACCTTTTTTCGATCGGCACGTCCTCGCCTGGCAGAACGCGGGGGGCGTGACGGCTACCGAGTCGGTGAACCCGCAACGGTTCTTCGTCGGCGGCACACGTCCACAAGACGTGCTCACGTCGGTGATTTTCCAGTCTCCAACCGGAGGGCGGCAGCTGCGCGGGCATCCTCCTGCCGTGGCGAGTGGACGCTCGTACGTGGTCAGCTCGGCCCAGTATCGCTTTCCCATCTGGGATGCTGACATCGGTTTCGGCACGCTTCCGGTCTACTTGCGACGCGTCAAAGGGGTAGCGTTTGCCGACGCTGGCACCGCCACTGATGGGTACCTTCGGGACGCCGACCAGTTCCTCGTGGGAACCGGTGGTGAGGTGCTTGTCGAAATGGTGTTCGGTTACTATCTGCGCGGGAATCTGCGACTCGGCTATGCTCGCGGGCTCGATGCGTTCGGCACCAGCGAAGGGTACCTACTCTACGGTGGCGGATTCTGACTCGTCGGGTTCGGCGCGCGGCAGGACCAGTCGCACGACGGCACCCTCTCGGTTCGTCACCTCTACGTCGCCGCCGTGCGCCTGCACGTAGCCACGGACGATGGAGAGTCCGAGTCCCGTGCCCCCCTTTGATTTCGCGGTCGAGACGAACGCCTCGGTCGCTTCGCCCAACATCTCTTCCGTGAATCCCGGGCCCGTGTCTTCGAGTTCGAGGACCACCTCATCGTCACGGACTTCAGCGGTCAGAGTCGCTCGCCCGGCGCCGTGCATGGCGACGTTTCCGAGGAGGTTCCGGAAGACGCTCTCGAGCGCGTCGACGGGCAGTCGAACCGCGAGGTCAGCGGGCACACGAGCGTCGAGCTCGACGTCATCTCGGGTCGCTCGCGCGAGCGCATCGACGACGAGACAGGACTCGTCGGTGGACTGGGCTACGTCGGCCTGAGCGAGTTCGAGCAGGTCCTGCGTGAGTGATTCGAGCCGTGCCACGTCTTGCATGAGGTTGCCGAGGAACTTGTCGCGGCGCTCGGGCGACATCTCGTCGATGTGCTCATTGAGGAGCTCGACCGCGCCGCGCAACGACGAGAGCGGTGTCTTGAATTCGTGCCGGACGTCGCGAGCGAACGTCTGGAGGTATCGCTCTCGCTCCCGAAGCGACTGCGTCGTGTCTTGGAAGGCTCGCGTCAGTTCGGCGAGCTCTTGGGTTCGTGGGTGAGCGGGCATTTCGAGTGATTCGCTGGGATTGCTCAGCGCTCGGACCTTGTCACGCAGACGGCGAATGGGGCGAGCGATGCCGACCGAGGTCAGCAGCGAAATGATGATGACCCCGACGAGCAGTCCGAGAAACAACGACGAGAACGTCCATCGGTTGTCATATGCGGCTTTCTGCAGGCTGATCGGCGTGCGCGATGTGACCACTGCACCGACGATGCGCCCCTCCACCACGATCGGCATTGCCACGAAGATTCGAATCTTGGTGCGCCGGCTGATCGATTCGATGCCCGGCACCGGGCTGTCGGATACGCGTTCGCGGGCGAATGAAACGAACTCGCCGGCGAGCGCGCGCTTCACCTCTTCGCGGTGCGCCAGGCTCTGGCCCAGCTCGCCGCGGGTACTCCCGACGACGACTCCGTCGGGGTTCACGATTCGAATTCCGGCGAGGAGGATTCGCTGAGCACGTCGGAGCGTTTCAGAAATCTCGCGACCTGCGGCGATCTCCGCCGCGCGAGCGGTGAGGAGCGTGTCACGAGCGTCCTCTGCCGGCGGGCGCGCATCATCGAGCGACAAGCGAAGCTCGACCGGGATTGGCCGAAGGCCAGATTCCGGGTCCATCGGCCAGCGCTTCTCGCCGGTCGTTCCGATCGTCGAGACTTCGTCGCCGGCCGTCGCGGCGAGGCGCTGGGCGTAAAGTTCCGAAACGTAGGTCGCTTGAGCGACGAGCTCCGCTTCGGTACGGCGCACCAGTTCGGTGTCGTAGATGCGGAACACCCCGAGCGCCGCCAACGGCATGGCGAGCACGACGATGTTCACGGCAATCAGCACCGTGCGCATCCTAGGGCGCCATCCCTCGCGCACCTACAAATCTCCGAGCGAGTATCCGACCCCGTGCACGGTCTCGATCGGCTGCACATCGAACCTGGCGAACTTCTCGCGCACGTGGCGGACGTGACTGTCGATGGTGCGGTCGCTCACGTGGGTCAGCTCGTCGTAGGCGGCCCGCATCAGCTCGGCGCGAGTGAAGATCTTTCGCGGTCGACGGGCCAGCGCTTGAAGTAGTCCAAACTCGGTCTTGGTGAGTTCGAGCTCTTCCTCGCCGTAGTAGGTCCTTCGTCGCTCGAGATCGATGCGGAGTTTCCCGACGACGACCGAGGTCTCCGGTTCGGCGACCGTTGGTTCCCGATGAACGCGTCTGAGGATGGCTTTCACGCGAGCGACCACCTCGCGGGGCGAGAATGGCTTTGTGACGTAGTCGTCGGCACCTAGCTCGAGGCCCAGCACTCGGTCGATTTCGTCGGTGCGCGAGGTGAGAAAGAGCACCGGAACGTGGTTGTCGGCTCGTCGCAGTTCGCGGCAGACGTCGAAGCCCTCCATGCCCGGCATCACGATGTCGAGCAGGACTGCGTCGTAGGCGTGTTCTTGTGCCATGGCGAGCGCATCATCGCCGCGACCGACCTCGTCGACGTCGTATCCGGCCTGTTCGAACGCGAAGGTCAGCACGTCGCGAATGTTGGGTTCGTCGTCGGCGATGAGGATGCGCATGCCTCATCCTCTGCGATCGGTCGCATGGAGCGCAACCGAAACCGCCTTGATCCCTCGATGCGTGTAGACCATAACGAGCGCCCAAGCGGAGAGTCTCATGTCCAAAGAATCCCTCTATCCGAAGCGTGTCGTGCCGATGACCGAGGCCATGTTTGGCCTCGATGGTGGCGCAATGTTCGGCATCATCCCACGACCCTTGTGGGAGCGAACGAATCCGGCCGACGACAACAACCGCATCGACCTCGCGTGCCGTTGCCTGTTCGTCGAGATGAGCGACGGTTCGCACGTTCTCGTCGACACCGGAATCGGCACCAAGTGGGACGACAAGGAACGCGGCATCTACAAGATTGGCGAGCAGGACGCGTCGCTCACCGCAGGCCTCGCCGCGGTGGGAAGCTCGCCCGCGCAGATTTCGCATGTCGTGCTGACGCACCTGCACTTCGACCACGCAGGCGGCGTGAGCGAGTACGACGAGAACGGCGACGTCGTCGCCGCCTTCCCGAACGCCACCCACTGGGTACAGAAGAAGAATTGGGGCTGGGCGAACAGTCCGAGCTCGCGCGACGGCGGAAGCTATCGAAAGGTCGACTTCAGCTTCTTCGAGCAGGGCGAGACTCCGCTCGAGCTGGTGGACGGGCCGGCCGAAATCCTCTCGGGCATCGAAGTGTTCCCGATGAATGGGCACACATTCGGCATGCAGGTCGTGAAGGTCGCGACGCCGGAAGACACGTTCGTTCATCTGGCGGACCTCATCCCGACGTCGTCGCACCTGCGCGACCCGTACGTCATGGGGTACGACTTGCAGCCGCTCGTCACGGTCGAGGAGAAACGAGCGCTGCTCTGGGAAGCCGTGCGCAACGACTGGGTTTTGGTGTACGAACATGACCCCGAAACACCGATGTCTCGGGTGGAGTTTGACCGAGGCCGGCCGAGAGCCGTGCCCGTTCAGGGATGATCATGAAGAACCGAATTACGCTGTTTCTGAAGGGGATCTGCATGGGGATCGCCGACGTCATTCCCGGCGTCAGCGGGGGCACGCTCGCCCTCATCCTCGGCATCTACACCGAGCTCGTGGACACGATCAAAGGGCTCAGTCCCAAGCCGCTGATTCCGTTGTGGAACTGGCTGACGAAGGGGCGCAAGCCGGAGGACCGTGCGGCGTTCATCGCTGCACTCAGGGAACTGAATCTGGTCTTTCTGATTACGCTCGGCAGCGGCATTGCGTGTGCGCTGGCGGTTGGGTCGTCGATCATCCCCGGGTTGCTCGAGAACTATCCCGAGATCATGCGGGCGCTCTTCTTCGGACTCATCCTCGGCAGCATCTACGTGCCGTTTACGATGATCGAGTTCGACGGGGCTCGACGGACGGTCGGAATTGCAGCCATCGCGGTCATTTGCGGAGTCGGAATCGGCTTCGTGGCGACCAATCCAGGGCGCACGTTCGACGCGACGCTCACCTGGATGAACGTGGAGGCCTCCGAGGGCGAAACGCTCAAGGACGTGACCCGTCGGGGGCCGGCAGCGTTGCCGTCGGAGCAGGTGTTCTGGGCTGAAGAGAACCAGGACTTGCGGGACGCAGTGCAGACGTCGTCGCCCGATCGTTACGCGGAGCTCGCTCAGGCGCGGGCCGCGGCAGGCGAAGTCGCATCCGACGACAAGGCGACCCTCAAAGCTCGCTCCGAGCCGTACGATACGATTCAGGTTCCTGCCGGAACTCCGGTGTCGGTTCCAACGCTCGCGTACTGGTTTGTGTTCATCGCCGGCATGATTGCGATCTGCGCGATGATTCTGCCCGGCATCAGCGGCTCGTACCTGCTCTTGATCCTCGGCGCGTACTTCTTCATCTTGAACGCGCTGAAGGGCTTCATTGGCGGGCTTGCGCAGGCTCAGGTGCACATGTCGGCCGCGACTTATGTGGTACTGTTCTGCGCGGGGGCTGGGATTGGCATTTTGAGCTTCTCTCGGCTCCTGAGCTACCTGTTGCACCGTTTCCCCGTGGGAACGCTCGGCGTGCTGGTCGGGCTGATGATTGGATGTTTGCGCGGAATTTGGCCGTTTCGTGCTGAGATTGAAGGTGTCACGCAGAACGTGATGCCTGAGGCCTTCGATGCGAATGTTGGATATGCGCTTGCCGCCGCGGTGGTGGGCATTGTGATTGTGGCCCTCTTTACGTGGTGGGGCAGCCGCGAAGAAGCGGCAGCTGCTCCTTAAGGAAACACCATGAATTTTGTACGTGTAGCCGTCTGTTTGCTGGTCCTCGTCATGGCCGCACCCGCGTTCGCGGATGCGGGTGACGCCGGTATGGATGCTGGCTCCGACATGGGTTCCGACATGGGCTCCATGGATGCTGGCTCGGACATGGGCTCGATGGACGCGGGGTCGGAGATGGACGCCGCGATGGACTCCGGTGCTCCCGACGCTGGTCCGACCCCTGACCCCGTGCGCCTCTCCATCAGCGGTTCCGCAGTCCTCTCGACAAGTGAAGCTGCGAGCATCGAGGTTGTGCTCATGTCGGCCGACGGCGAAGCGCAGACCGATTTCACCGATGCCGGCGGCCGTTTCGAGTTCGACAACCTCGCGGCCGGTGCGTACGACCTCTCCGCCACATACCCCGGTTTCATCACTCAGACCCGCTCGCTCGAGCTTCGGGCGAACACCCGTGAAGACTTCGTCCTCTTTCCAGACGTAACCTTCGACGTCGCGATCGACGTGACGTTCGTCGAGGGCGGCGGTCCGGTCACGGTCGAGGCGCGGTCACTGGGCCGCATGGTGACGGCAGAGCGCGAAGGATCGGGCGAAGTCCCGATCTCGCTCGGCGCTGGTCCGTGGCAGGTCGCCATCTCGTCGCCGGGATTCGTGCCGGTGACCCTTTCGTTCGAGCTCGCAGCCGACCGCCCAACCGACGAGCCGGTCGCGATGTTCGCGGTGCTCGAGCGCGCTGCTACACCTGAGATTACATCGGACGCTGGTTGCAGCTGTACGTCGACTCCCGCCGCACCCGACGGCGCGTTGCTTCTCGTCCTGCTCGGCGCCGTGCGTGTGATGTGGCGACGGAGGAACCGATGAAGAAACTCCTGGTCCTGCTCACTTTTGGATTCGTCGCGGCGTGCGGCTCTTCGAGCGCCGATCTCGATTCGGACGGCGTACCTGACAAACGGGACAACTGCCCAACCGTTCGAAACGCCAATCAGAGTGACCTCGACAATGACCTGTTGGGCGACCTCTGCGACAACTGCCCGAATGACGCGAACGCAGGTCAGGACGACGAGGACTCCGACGGTGCAGGGGATGCTTGCGACAACTGCCTCGGCCTTTCGAACCCCGACCAGTCGAACGTCGACGGCGACGAGTTCGGCGACCTTTGCGATCCAGACATCGACAACGACGGGCTCGTCAACGAACAGGACAACTGCCCTTCGATCGCGAACCCAGACCAGGCGGATGGCGACGACGACGGCGCAGGTGACCCTTGCGACGTGTGCCCCGACTTGCCCAACCCCGGTCAGGAAGACGCCGACAACGACTTCGTCGGCGACATCTGCGACATCTGCCCGGACGCGTTCGACCCCTCGCAGGTCGACGCCGACGACGATGGCTTCGGAAACGCGTGCGATGTTTGTCCGTTCGACGCCGATCCGGGCCAGGAAGACATGGAAGGCGATGGAGTCGGCGACATCTGCGACAACTGTCCGGGCCGCTCGAATCCAGAACAAGGCGACGTCGATGGCGATGGCGAGGGTGACCTCTGCGACCTCGATATCGACGGCGATGAGATTCCGAATTCGGTCGACAACTGCGCCTATGTGCCCAACGAGTCGCAAAGCGACGGCGACAACGACGATGTCGGAAACGCCTGCGACAACTGCCCGAGCGAAGCAAATGCAGACCAAGAAGACGTCGACGAAGACGGCGTAGGTGACGTCTGCGACAACTGCGTGAGCACCGCGAACGAAGACCAGGAAGACTCCGACGGCGACGGTGCTGGTGACGCCTGTGACGGCTGCCCCGACACCGCGGGCGACGGTACCGACGAAGACGAAGACATGGTCGACGACGCCTGCGACAACTGCCTCGGCGTGGAGAACACCGAACAGCTCGATCGAGACGGCGACGGCTTCGGCGACGCGTGCGACAACTGCCCACTCGCCTCCAATGACCAGCAGGCCGACCGCGACAACGACGGTGTGGGAGACTCCTGCGACAATTGTCCGGAAGTCGCCAACCCCGACCAGCTCGACTCCGACATGAACGGGCAGGGCGACCTCTGCAGCTGCGCCGGTGGCGACCAAGATTCCGACGGCGTCGCGAACACCTGCGACAACTGCCCAACCGTCTTCAACCCCGATCAGACCGATGCAGATATGAACGGCATCGGCGATGTCTGCGACTTCTAGGGTTCGACATGGATATCAGCGCACGCACTCTCTACGGCCTTCGGGCACTCGTCACGATGGCGGGAATGCGGTCCGGCGACCCGGTCAGCATCCAAGTCATCGCTGAAGAAGAAGAACTCCCGAACAAGTTCCTCGAGGGGATCATGGCCGACCTCAAGCGAGGCGGGTTCGTCCGCTCGAAGCGCGGCGCGAACGGCGGATATCTGCTCGCGCGCCCGGCCAGCGAAATCACGGTGCTTCAGGTGATTCGCCACCTCGACGGACCCGTCGCTCCGACGCAGTTCGAGGACCGCACCGGCGGCGAGGAGATGACGGAGCGGCAGCGGGCGTTCATCCCCGTGTGGGAAGAGATTCGCGATGCCACCATCAGAATCCTCGGCCGATACTCCATCCAGAGCATCGCGGATTCCGTGCCTGAGATCGCCGGCGAAGACTTCCGGCCCATCTACCAGATCTGAAGCTTAGAACTTCGGGTTGGGGAGGTAGTCGACCCGCAGGTTCTGGCCGACGTAGACGTTCGATCCACCTTCGTAGATCCGCAGGTACAGCGCGGTGAAACGCAGCACTTTCTTTGCGTACAACCTGGCTTGCGTGAACGGAATCGTCTCGACGAATTCGTCCATCGTCATCGTATGTCCACGGGCGTCGACCCAGTCACCGACGCGGTGCGGTCCGCCGTTGTATCCCGCGAACGCGAGTAGTTCCTGGCCGCGGAACTTGTGCACCAGCTTGCTGAAGTAGAAAGCGCCGTGGGCGACGGCCGTTTCGGCGTCGAGTAGGTCTTTCGGGCCAAAGTCGTTGTCCTCGAGCATCAGCGCGGTCTTCAGGCCGGTGCGAGGAATCACCTGAAGGAGTCCCAGCGCGTCGGCGGTGCTGACCGAGTCTGGGTTGAACGAACTCTCCACGGTCATGAGTGCCCACAAAAGGTAGGGGTTCACGCCGTTGCGTTCCGCATGTTCCAGGATGAGCCGCGGGAATGCTCGCGGGTAGGCCTGCATCCAGTCGCCGCGCTTCTCGCCTGCAGGGTCGGCGCGGAACCAACCACCTTTCGAGATGGTGAGCTTGCGTACTTGGAAGTAGTCACCGGCCTCTTTGAGCGCGTCGACGATCAACGGCTCAATCTCTTTTCGCTTGCTGATGATCTCGCGCTGTCGGGCGAGGAGGGCGGCCTTGCCTTTTGCGCTCTCGGGAACTGGGTAGCGGAGCTCGTTGCCGCCGACGCCCCAGAAGCCGTTTCGGCCCGAGCGGCGGTTGTCGATGAGGTAATCCCAGCGCTTCTCGTCGAGCTGGTGCGGGGTGCGCGAAGGCATCCATTTGCGACGGAGGGCCCGGTACTCGATGGAGACGTGCCGTGCCGACCGGCGCGAGTGCGCTTCGTATCCCGCGAGGAAGAGCCAATGCACTCGTTCGAGCTCGGGGAAGAGGTGTCCAACTTCTTCGTAGGCGCGGGCGATTCCGCCGTCGTAGGAGACCTCGTCGTAGGCACGCGGCATATCGGGCGCAGGCCCGGGGACGCGGCCGTCTCTCCATGCTGCGAACGAAGTCGCCGAGTCGTAGCGCCCGTTCCAATAGATGCGGCCGGCCGTGGTCCATCGTACTCGCTTGCGCTCGGAGCCTAGCTCGCCGGGCTTGGTGAAGACTTCTGGCTCGCCAGTGTTGAGCGCGTCGAGCTCGGCGATGTTCTCTTCGCTCGCTTCTCCGTTGCTCCACTCTGGCGCGGTCGCTGCGACCACCGGTGTGAAGGAAGAAGGGGAGGGCGAATCGGTCGCCACGATGGCCGTCGGGGTCGCGCACAGGTCTTCAACCTCGGACTGAGGTCCGCGACGACAGGTCGGGCCGGGTTCGGACAGCGAAATGCTGAGGTCGGTTCCGCCCCATTCTGCCACCCGTGGGGCTTCGCGTGGGTCACGCGCTGCCCGGGTGACGGGATCGATCTCTTCTCGTGCGTTCTCGAGCGCATCCAGCACCGCGTCGGCCGACTCGGCAATGTCTTGCGTGCTGGCGACGAAGGTGCCTTCGAGCTTCTCGCGCTGATCGATGTCGACCATTCGATTCGTGGCCTGAAGCCCGTAGTAGCTCGTCGGGCGCGAGTTCACGATCTCTTGGAACACCTTCTTCGCTTCTTCCTCTTTGCCAGCATTTTCGAGCGTGCGAGCGCTCCAGTAGAGGTACTTGGCGCGGGTTTCGCCGCCGGAGCGTTCGGCCAGCGCCGAGAGCTTCTCGTACGCTTCGTCGAATCGATCGGTCTGGTAGAGCATCCAGGCGAAATGCCAACCGCGCTTGGCGCCGGCTGAGTAGAGCTTGTCGTAGATGGCGAAGGCTTCTTCCCATCGGCCGTGGTCTTCGTAGTATTCCGCTCGATTGAGCAAGCGTGCTCGCTCGCCAGACGTGCGGCTCATGCGGTCGAGCGCGGCGAGCGCTTCGTCGTGTCGTCCGAGGGCGTCGAGCGTGCGCGAGAGGTACTTGTGCACGAGCACGTCCGACGTCCCGGCCCGGAATCCCTCGTCGTAGGACTTCGCCAGATACTGCAGGCGTTCGCGGGCTTCTTCGAAGGCGCGCGAGTGATAGGCGTTCAGCGCGAGCTGAAAGTCGATGTCGTGTTCGAACGCGGAGTGCCCGTTCTCAGTGGCGTAGTCTTCTTTCAGCTCCAAGAAGAGTTTGCGGGCGACAGGCCAGTGCTTGTTGATGCGCAGCCATCGGTATCGATTGTAGAGCTCGCGACCGGTGGGCATGTTCGACGGAACGATGGCTTGGGCCTCGAGTCGCTCGATCGCTGCTTTCGAGTCCTCGCCTTCCTTTCGGTAGGGGTACTCGAACCAGGTCGTTTGATAAGCGTCGGCCGCTTCTTGGAGTTTGCCGAGCTTCTCGAGTGCTTTGGCCTCTTGGTGAAGTGCGACGTGGCGTCGCGGATACTCGTCGAATGCCGCGTTGACTTTGCGCAGGGCGGTGGCGGCCTCTTTCCAATTCTCGGCGGCGTAAAGAGCGTGCGCCTCTCGTGCCTGAGCGCGCAGTTGAAGGCGGCTGGTGTCGTCCTTTGCGACCTTGTTGTAGAGCTCGGCGGCCTCGGCGTGCTTGCCGAGTTCGACGAGGACGTTCGCGTGCTCCCACATGACGACGTCGTCGACGGGCGTCTTTCCGTGGAGTTCCCCAAACATCCGTGAGGCGGTCGTCCACTCTTTCTGTTTGGCTTTGAGGTGGGCCCCGAGGAGCTTGGCTTGCTGAAGTCGGACGAGCAGCTTGCGCTCGTGTTCGCCGGGGGGCTTGCCTTCCGCGCCGGAATCGATCGACTTTCCGAGTTCGTCCCGAATTCTGCGCTGCAGCATGTTCAGGATCGCTTCGGCGTCGTCGTAGCGACCGTCGAGGAGTGCCTCTCGTCCGGCGACTTGAAGCGTTTCGTCGCCGCGGGTCGAGGCTGCGGCTCGGCCCATACCGACAGCGGCGAAGACCTGTGTGGCCGAGGCCTGACGGGCCGCCGGCATCCTCAATCTCGCATCGATCTCGGCGAGGGAGGAGTCCGAAACCGGAGCGGTTTCGGGGCGAACTTCGAACTGGGCAAAGCGCTCAGCGGCAAGCTCGGGGCCGGCAATAGTGACCAAGAGGAAGCAAGAAACTCCCACGGTCGCTGCCAGCGTGTGTCGCCGCTCACGTCGCATTATTGCGCCTAGTTCCAGATGTGATCGAGGTATCCTCATCATTAGTATACGACACCTTGCACGGTGTCACAAAATTGGCGCTGCGCCCGCGCCAGGCGTGTCTCAGTGGGGGGACCCAGAGATGTAACCTCGCTCAGCGTCGAGTTGTTCCGAGGCGCGAATCTGTTACTCTGTGTAGCACAATGTAGGATAATTGCTCTGAGGTGAGAGTTTCGGAGCCTGGCGTGAGGAAGCTGCATGTCGACCTCCGACGAATCAGTAGTAGCCCGATTTCGACAGGGCGAGTGGGATGACCTCCGCTGGTGGGAATTGGCTCCGATTGCGCCGATTTACGTGCTGATTCTGGCAGTTCGGGAGGGGATCAAAGACCAGATCGAGGTTCGAGCGGCGCACCTGGCGTTTGTGACGGCTTTGACCATCGTGCCGTTGCTCTCGGTGGGGCTCTGGATGCTCTCGGCGTTCGGTCTGTTCGCGCAGGAGAACAACGCCGACCTGATCGCCTACATCCAGCAGCTCTTTCCGGCCGTTGCCGCCGAAGTCGCAAACTACCTGCACGAGTTTGCCAACACGAGTGCGCGAGAGCTGGGGCTCGTCGGTGCCGCGGCCCTGATGGTCGTCGGCATCTTCCTCTACGTGTGGGTCGAAAAGACGTTCAATCAGGTGTGGGCAACGGCGCAGAAGCGCCCGTGGTACCTCAAGATCCTGGCGTTCTACGCAATGATCACGCTTGGTCCAGTGGCGTTGAGTGCATCGATCATCATCACCGCCCGCGCTCAGATTCGGCTGTCGCACATGGGCGTCGATACGAGCTTCTTGGACGCTTACCTGCCGTTCGGGCTCGGCGTTGTCGTGTTCGCCGGACTCAACTTCCTCATGCCGCACACCAAGGTGAAGTGGTACGCAGCGGCGATCGCTGGCGTGAGCTCGGCGCTCGCATTCGAGGTCGCGAAGTGGAGCTTCAATCTCTACGTGTCCGAAGTGGTGCTCGAGTCCTACAACGCCCTCTACGGCGCGCTCGGGATGTTCCCGCTCTTCCTCATCTGGCTGTACGTCATCTGGATCATCGTGCTCGGCGGGGCCGAGTTGGCTTACACCGCGCAGAATCTTCAGACGCTCGTCGCCGTCCGCACGGCTGAAGCATCGGAGCCGCAAAAGCATCGCGAGCACGTGACGAATCCTCTCGTGGGGCTCGAGCTCTATGCGCCGATTGCTCGCCGATTCAAGAGTGGTGAGGGCGGCATGCCCGAGTCGGTGCTCACGCAAAAGTCGGGCTATTCGGCTCCGCTCGTGCGCGAGGTCGTCGATGAACTCGCCGAACGTGGGCTGCTTGTGGTCGTCGAAGAAGAGGAGGGCGGCCGTGCCGTCATGCCCTCGAAACAGCTCGACGACGTGCACCTCCTGGCTCTGGTCGAGTCGTTCTTCGATTTGGAATACGAGGGTAACTCGTTGCCGATGAATGAGCTGACGGGCGGCTACCGAGCCCTCACGCTCGAGGTACTTCGCAGTCGCACCGCGCTCGACCTCATTCCGGAGCACGCGGCGTTTCAGAACAAGTACGGCGGCGTCGCGCCGTGGCAACCGATCCCGCAGAGTGTGTTGAGCGCCGAAGTTCCGCGCGAGGACCTCTTGGAGGGCGAACTGGAGGCGAGTGGGGAAGAAGACGGCGACGACGTTTCAGGCACGCGACGTCTGGCGCCGGGTCGCGACAAGGGGAACATCACCTGGGTTGGTCCCGAAGACGACGGCTTCGACCCGCGCCCGGAACCCGACGACGAGCCCGACGCACCACCAGAGGAGAAGACGATTCCGCTCGCCTCGCCTGAAACGATTCATCCCGTGGTGAAGGCGAGGTCTACGCTCACGTTCGACGATGAGCTGGAGTTTTCGGGATACGACCCGGACCTCTCGGGAGATGAGATTCTGGTCTCCGACGATGACATCGAAGCGGCCGATCCCAACGATCTTCGCGAAACGGCGGAGTTGGAGGCGAGCGAGGTCGAGATCATGGACGACCTGGTCGCCGAGCTCGGCGATGAGCTTTCGTCGCCGCCACCGGTGCCGCCGAACGAGATGAATTGATTCGGCCAAGAACGAGAAGAGGCGCGCCAACGTGGCGCGCCTCTTCTGTTTCGTGGGGCAAGAGTCAGCGTGACTCGAGCACGGAGATGCGGTCTTTGATGCTGAGCTTTCGCTTCTTGATCACCTGCATTTCGTAGGATTCTTCCGGTGAGATCGATCGTGGACGTTCAAGCTCCTTGAGCCTCGATTCGAGCAGGGCGTGTTCGCGCTGCAGGTTTTCGAGAGTGGTCTGTCGCTTGGTGACGTCGTTGTTCATCGGTGCCTCCGTGAAGCTATCGTCCGGATGACGCGCGCCGGTTTGGGCGAGATTGCCTGGAAACGAGCGAGCGATGTGTGTGGCAAGACTGTAGGGAAGAGAGGGGCGAGTCGTCAAAAATGCGGGTTCGATTTTGCGCTGAGCGTCAATCGGGCCTCTGTAGTTGACACGCTCAACCCCCTTCTCTATAACGACGCGCCCTGCGAGCGGGGACGAAAAGATGGGCTCGTTCGCAAGGGGCCGAAATATCGAACAACCGATCAGCGTTTAAGGCGCTCGAAGTTTTTGGCTTCGTAATCGGGGATCGTCTAACGGCAGGACATCAGGTTCTGATCCTGAGTATCTAGGTTCGAATCCTAGTCCCCGAACTGCCCCGTTCGTCTAGCGGTTCAGGACGCCGCCGTCTCACGGCGGTAACACGGGTTCGAATCCCGTACGGGGTACTCTCGGCACTTCGCCGGGCTTTACTGACTGGTAACACCAACACGCCGACATTCGGCGCATAGAACACGGACTTCAAGACATGGCTACTAAGCGTCCGGCAAAGATCGCTTCCGCAAAGAAAGGCAAAGCACAGGCAAAACTGTGCCCCGAGTGCGAAAGCGAGATGACGATCTCCAAGATCCTCCGCGTCGAAGCAGCATCCGGCATGTTCTGGCTTTGCGGCAACAACTCGTGCGCGACCATGGTCGCGACCTCGGGCGCCAACGCTGGAAAGCTCGAACTGCGCTGAATCCCGCAGCCAAAGACTGACATCTTATCCGAGCCCGGCCCTCTCGAAGAGGGGCGGGTTCTTCTATTTTCTTGGTGTTGTGGTATACCCCGCCGGGAATGCGGTCGGTCGACCACATCATTCCTATCTTACGGCGCACACCTATCGGCGCCGCAATGGATGACCTCATCGTCGAGGAGTCTCGTGGCACGCAAGCTTCCAATTTTTGCCTCTGCGCTCATTGCGCTCGCCCTCTCTGTTCCCGCAGTCGCCTTCGCTGAGGGCGGAGGCGTGATCTACTCGTACGACAAAGTTCAGATCGACGGCGTCGTGCAGTACGGGTTGATTCCCAACTCCGAGAAAGAGCTCAACGGTCCGATCACGACCAAGTCGTTCCAGGTCGCGTTCAACGAGCTCAAGCGCGACAAACCGCAGACCTACCTCGGCTCGACCGTGAAGGTCAGTGGCTCCGCGTCGAAGCCCAAGATCTCCGTCTCGATCGACAGCAAAGCAAATCGCTACGCACTCATCATCATGGGTGAGGTTGTCTACACGATGACCGAGCTGGGCGCCGAAGACGTCGAGTTTCCGGGCTACTCGACCCGCGGAATGACACGCGCCGACATTCCCTTCTCGGCCTACGCAATCACCGTTCCGCTGTGGCGCGCCTTGCCGACGAGCGAGAACAAAGACGGTGTTCGCGGACCAATGGTTCGGGTGCGACTCCCCGACGGCACCCTGATGGAGGCCGACGAGGTTCAGTCGCTCTGGCGCAAGAAAGACAAGAAGATCGTCGACGGGCTCTACGACTATCTCCGCGCTCCGGAGACGTTCACCGTAACTACCGTCGCGAAGTTGCTTCCCGCCTGGGGAGTTCCATACGCCGAGAAGGTCATTCCACTCCTCGGTCATCCTTCGACCTCGGTTCAGAATACAGCCCTGGAGATTCTCGCCGCGGAGCGTGACGACAAGCGTGTGCTCGAGTCGGTTCGCGCCTATCTCAAAGGCCAAAAGGACATGAAGCAGGCGGTCGCCGCCGCGGAATTCTTGGGCAAAGCGAAGGACAAGACCTTCGCCATCGAAGAACAGTTCTTCTACCTCAATCAGGGAGCGGGAAAGCAGGCTATCGACGCTGCAAAGGCGCTGGGTAAGTGGAAGGACGACCGTGTCGTCCCTCAACTCGAAGACAAACTCACCGCAAAGGACAAGCAGCTCGCCGTTGCGGCCGCCGCCGCGCTCGAAGAGCAAGATGCCACCGAGGTTCAGGTCAAATCGCTCAAGAACTCCAAAATCGACGAGTCGATTCGGCTCGCGATCGCGGAAGACCTCACCAACAACGACGATGCGCTCAAGCTGACTGCATACACGTATCAAGTCGCAAACGGCAGCCTAGACACCAAGCTGGACGCGATCCAAGCGCTTGGAAAACTCAAGACTCCAGAAGCCCGAGCGCAGCTCGAGTCGTACCTCGACGAAAAGAACGAGTTCGTGCGTCGTGAAGCTGCCGAGCAGCTCGTCGCTCGCGCCGAGCCGGAGTCGATCGACGCATTCGCCAAGGCGATGAAGAAAGGTCCGGACGAGCTTCTGATGGAGGAGAGCGGCTACAAGGTCATGCTCGAACAGCCGCTCAACGTGATCGAGCAGAAGACCACCGACCGAAACAATCAGGTGCAGCGACTCGCGTACCGTGCGCTTGGCGAGAAGGCCAAGAGTGGAAAGGTCTTCGGAATCTTGAAGAAGGGTCTGACCGACCGCGACGCCGCGATTCGCGGGGCTGCGGCGCGCGCAATCGGCGAGTTCGCCAACAAGGATGCGGCGTCGGCCCTTGCCACGGTCGCGGACGACAAGAGCGCGGACGTGCGACGTGACGTCGCCCTCGCCATCGGAAAGTTCAAAAACGGCGAGATGGTCGACCAGCTCAAAAAGTACCTCGAAGACAAAGACTCCAGCGTCGTCGCTGGCGCAATTGACTCGCTTGCCGAGCGCAAAGAAGCGTTCGCATGGGACACCATCAAAGAGCAGGCGAAATCGAACGACCCTCAGGTTCGCGCGGCATCGCTCAAAGCGCTCGCGGCGTTGGTGAGTCGAAGCGACAAGCAGGGTGTGCGGGAAGTCATCAGCCTCTTGTCGGGTGCCATTGGCGATTCGAGCACCGAAGTGAAGGTTGCAGCGATGGAGGCTCTTGGAACCTTCAAGGACGACCGCGCAGTGACCTCGATTGCGGTGAACGCGTCGAACGACGACATGGCGCTCCGAATGGCCGCGTTGCGTGCACTCGGAAAGTCGGGGCACAGCAGTGCTCGTGGTGTCATCGAATCGGCGCTCAATGACTCCGAGATCACGGTGCGAGAGCAAGCGGTGAAGTCGCTCGGCACGCTCGGCGACAAAGACGCGAAGCCCGCGCTGCAGGCCTTCATTGAGCGCGAGAAAGACCAAGAGCTCAAAGACCTCGCCAAGTCCACGCTGAAGAAACTGTGAACTACTTCATTCGCACGATGATCCTCGCGCTCGTGCTCGTCGCCTTTGGGTGCGAGCGGGGCGCGCAGCGGGTCGAGGAGCCGGCTCCGGCCGAGCCTTCGGAAGCGGCGACGACGGCCAAAGAGGCCGCTGCTCAGGAGCCGGTCGCCGAG
>CAYLMO010000029.1:37701-56968 GCA_964384605.1 uncultured Bradymonadales bacterium
TTCGGAAGCGGCGACGACGGCCAAAGAGGCCGCTGCTCAGGAGCCGGTCGCCGAGGAGGCTGGCGAGTCCGAGGCGTGTCAACGCGATGCGGACTGCAAGACCTACTTCCGATGCATCGACGATGTGTGCACGACGCCGCCGGCAATCTCCGGCGATGTGCGCGAGGACACGCCCGTCGCGGTCTTCGAGGTGAATGGCGAGGAGCGTGCACGCTTTCATCTCGAACTTGCCGTTTCGACGCCCGAGAAGACCCGTGGCCTCATGTACAGGCGCGAGATGCTCGACGATTGGGGCATGCTGTTCGTCTATCCGAGCGATGGGCCGCGGTCGTTCTGGATGAAGAACACGCTCATTCCGCTCGACATGGTCTTCATCGCGGATCGCGGCGAAGTCGTTGGCATCATCGAAGGTGCTGAACCGATGACGCTCTCGCCGCGCCGTGTCGACAAGCCGGCTCGGTACGTGCTCGAGCTCACCGCGGGTACCGCGGCGAAGTCGGGCGTTGTTCCGGGGGCCATCATGAAGCTCGAGAACGCCCCCGACTCGATTCAACCGAATCCGTAAGGCCGAATGCGCCCCTCCGAACTGCTCGCGCCCGACCGCGCAACCGTGTTGGTTCACGCGGCCTTTGCGGTCGTCGGAGCGGTGGTCTGCTTTGTCCCGCTCTTCAATCTGATTGGGTATGAATCCGCGGCGCTCTTTGGAGTGCTCGGAGGAGTCGCATCGCTCGTGCTCACGTCGCGGCGATACCGCGATGAGCTCCCGATGCCGATTCGAGCCGAGGACGCTCCGACGGTGCAGTGGGCTCGCGCGACCGCTCAGAATCTGATGAGTCTGATTGTCCCTTTCGCGTTGCTGGGAGCGAATGCGACTCGTGTCGAGAACTGCGACGTCGCGGGTGGGGTCGCCTTTTGGGTGACGATCCCCGTCGCGTCCATTGCCATCGGGTCGTTGCTGGGGATTGTCGTAGGGCAGGTGTTCTGGCGACGCCGATGGGGTCTGCGGGCTGGGGCTTTTCTGGTCTTCGCTGCGTCGGTCGTGGACTTTGGGTTGCGCCTTGCGCTGCAGCCGCCAATCAACGGCTATCACGTCTTCCTGGGCTACTTCAGCGGCTCCATCTACGACGAGGCGTTGGCCGTACCCGACGGTCTTGTCGCGTATCGCATCATTCAGCTCGTGGGTTGTGGGGCGATCCTCGCGTTTCTGGAGTGGAAGTGGCGCGAAGGCCGTGTCCGACCGCTCATCGTCGCGGCTTCGCTGCTCGCTTTGTTGTGGGCCGGGCTATTCGCCGAGCGCGATCGGTGGGGCGTCGACCGAACGTCTTCAGACGTAGCGAAGGCGCTCGGCGGTCGCGCGGAGTCCCAGAACTTCATCATCTTCTATCCGGCGGATTCCCGGTTCGACGCGGCGGAAGTGGCACGGATGGTGGAGGACCACGAGTTCCGATACGCGGAGATGCGGGCGTTTTTCGGCACCGACCCGGTGGCCGAGTCTGGCGAGAAGGTTGTTTCGTTCGTCTACGCGGACCGAGCGCAGAAGGGTGTGTTGATCGGGGCTCGGCGGACCCTCGTCGCGAAGATCTGGCTGGGTGAGATGCACATCCTGTGGCGAGAGTATGGTGATCACATGCTCGCCCATGAGCTGGCACACGTATTCACCGAGCCGTTCGCGAGCGGTCCGTTGCGCTTGAGCACCCGGTACGGAGTCGGCATCAACATGGGGCTCGTGGAGGGCGCGGCCACGGCGGCGGACTGGCACTCGGCAGAGCTCTCGCCGCACGAGTCATCCGCGGCGCTTCAGCGGCTCGACCGCGCGCCTGATCTTCGGCGTCTGGTTGGCGCCTCGGGGTTCTGGACGCAATCGTCGGGTCGAGCTTACACGCTCGTGGGGTCGTTCATTCGCTATCTCGTCGAGACTCGCGGCATCGAGAAGTTTCGGCAGGCGTACCCGCACGGTGAGTTCGAGGCCGCTTATGGAGCCTCGGTAGACGACCTCGTCGCCGAGTGGGAGGCGTATCTGGCGACCATCGCGATCGATGAGGAGAAGATGGAACGCGCCCGGTTTCTGTACGACCGCCCGACGATTTTCGAGAAAGTGTGCGCGCGGAAGGTTGGCGAGTTGCGGGTGACGGCGTTCGAAGCGATCGCGGCGGGGCAGACCGGGGTCGTCGTGGATGCGTATGGGGAGGTTCTGGAGCACGCTCCAAACCACGTGGGCTACCGGGTCGAGTTCGCCCAGACCCTGCTGCTGCTCGATGCGTTCGACGAAGCTCGGGCGGAGGTCGGCATACTCGCCGAGCGAGACGACCTGACCCCGGCGGAGACCGCTCAGATGCTGCATTTGATGGGGGACATTGCGTGGAGGGAAGGGCGCGTGACCGATGCTGCCGAAGCCTATCGGGCCGCGCTGTCGAGCGGACTCCCGGTGGAGTACGAGCGGCTCCTCACCGCCAAGCTCGAGTCGGTGACTCGCGACGAGCGAGCTCGGTATCTGGCCCGTTCCTATCTCGTGTCGCGCGCCGATCGCGCCGATGCGCTCTACTATCCAGTCACGTGGCGAGCCGAGGCTCCCGACGATCCGCTCGCCGCGTATCTGGTCGGGCGTAGGCTGTGGGCCGCACATCAGCATGAAGAGGCGATACCGCACCTAGAGGCCGCTGCTGGACGCCTCCCAGGCGCCCTCGACTCCGAGGCGAAGCGGCTCCTGGGCATCTCGCACTACTGGGTCGGCAGTGATGACGCCGCGCGCCGAGTCTTCTCGGAGCTCGCAGAGCATCCGAGATCGACGTTTTCCGTCGAGGCGGCCGAATGGCTTGCGCGCATTGAGTGGCGGGCGAGGAATACGGTACAAGGACGCGGCGGTTAGGCGTCGTAAGTTGCTTCGGCGCCGACATGAATTAGACTTTCCGTTCCATTACCTTCTGACTCGACCGTAATACGTATGCGTAAGCTCGCTTTTTTGACCTTGGCCACGATGTTGTTCATTGGCGTCGGTTGCGGCCCTTCCTATCTCAAGAAAGAATCGCACTACGCCGACGAGGTGGGGTTCACGATCGATGATGAGGCTCGAATTGCCGACACGGTCGAGCATCGAAAGGTCCTCGACGTGCTCGTGCAGTATCGATCGGCGATCGTCCGCAAGGACGTTGGTTCGCTGAAGCGTTTGGTTTCGGACGAGTACTACGAGAACGGCGGCACGACGAATACGACGTCAGACGACTACGGTTCGGACGCTCTCCCCGAAGTCTACGAGATGATGGCGCAGCACGCCGAGAACATCCGGTACGAGATCACGGTCAAGGAACTCGCGGTCGACGGCCGACGAGCGACCATCGACTATGAGTATCAGTACGCATATCAGTTCTCGATCGGTGAACAGCCAAGCTGGGACGCGGGAATAGACGTCAACCGCTTGGAGCTTATGGATGACGACGGCGAGTGGAAGATCGTCTCGGGCCTATGAGCTTTTTTTCAAAGAGCATCGGACAACACGCAACGTGAACTATCCGACGAACACACGAACTTGGGCGATTGCGCTGACCGCGATCGCCCTTTTTGTATTTTCGCCTCAGGCTTGGGCGCAGACCACGGCGCCGATAAACGCGGAGGAGCAGCGGCCTCGAGCCCTGCATCTGTTCGAGCGCGGGGCGTACAAAGACGCGCTCGAAGAAGCGCGGCAGACCGATGATTCGTGGTCTCTGGCCGTACGTGCGCGGATCGCGCTGCTCGCCGGGGAGATCGAGAATGCCCAGCGATTCAGTGCGCTGGCGCGGGAGCGGACGACCTCAGACGAAGACAAGAACTTCGCCACGGTCGCCTCGGCCAAGGCGATGATCGCCGCGGGCGAAATCGAGGCGGCCGAAGCGTTGCTCCGGGCCCGATTGAGCGATTCGCCTCAGGCACATTCGGTGCGCCTTGAGCTGGGCCGACTGCTCATCAACCGCGGCTCACGCGCGGAGGGGGAGGTGCTGCTGAATGCGCTGGCCGGCTTCTACAACAACGGCATCGTGAAGACGTCGAGTGATATCGCGGTCGTCTCCGAGGCGATGGCCCTTCTGGGGAGCTTCGATGACGCGAACTACGCGCTGCAGAACGCGATCAACAAGGACAAGGACAACATCGATGCTCTCGTGCAGTGGGGCTTTCTACTGCTCGACAAGTACAACACGGCCGACGCCGAGGCGACGTTCTCGGAGGTCCTCGGACACACCCCCGATCACCCAATCGCGTTGGTGGGTCTGGCGCGCGTCGAAATGCAGCTCTCGAACGACTACGGCAAGATTCGTGGGTTTCTCGAGATAGCGGAGTCGACATTTCCGAAGAACAAGGAGCTCCTGCTGACGCGGGCCGAGGTCGCGATCTTCGACACCGATTGTGATGCGGCGCGGTACTACGTGGATAAGGTGCTCGACACTCGGCCGGCCGACCTCGAAGCACTCACGGTGAAGACCGCTTGTGCGTACTTGGACGACGACACGAAAGCGTACGAGAAGCTCCGAGACCGAGTTCTGAAGCTGAATCCGGAGTATGCCCGGGTTTACACCGAGACGGCGCGGTACGCCGAGCGGGCGCATCGCTATGTCGAAGTAGTGAAGCTGAACCAACAGGCGCTCGAGATTCGACCGAACTACCCGCCTGCGCTTCTGGGAATCGGCATCGGGCATTCGCGCATTGGGAATGAAGACGAGGCCGCAGAATATCTGGGCCTGGCCGCCGATGCGGACCCGTACAACGTGCGGGCTTTCAACATGATCGAGCTCTACGAGAAGACGATCCCGGCCTACCGATTCACGCCGTACGACCGCTATCAGATTCGAGCGCACCGGACCGAAGAGAAGGCCATCAACGCAATCGTTCCGCCCCTCGTCGACGAGGCGCTCGACCTCTATTCGAAGAAATATGGGTTCGAGATTCACCCGTATCTCGCGGTGGAGCTCTTCCCGAACCCGAAGACATTTTCGGTGCGATCGGTGGGACTACCGAATATCTCGCCGCACGGTATCTGCTTTGGCCGAGTTGTCGTCAGCCGGTCGCCGAGTGATGGGAACTTCAACTGGGCTCAGGTGATGTGGCACGAGCTCGCGCACGTGTATCACCTGCAGATGTCCGATTCGCGAGTGCCGCGATGGTTCACGGAAGGGCTCGCCGAGTACGAGACGAACGTGAAGGACCCCAGCTGGATTCGGCATCACGACCGCGAGCTATCGCGGGCACTACTCGCCGACGAGCTGCGGGGCGTGTTGGAACTGAGTGAGGGGTTTACCCACGCTCGTTCGTTCGAAGAAGTCTTGAGGGCGTATCATCAGTCTAGCCTCGTGATTCACTACATTGTCGAGACGTGGGGTTTCGAGGTCGTGCCCAAGATGCTGCAAGGGTGGGCCGACCGAAAAGAGACCTCCGACGTGATGGTGGCGGTGCTCAACACCACGCCCGAGAAGTTCGACGACGGATTCAAAGCGTGGCTCGGCGACCGATACGCGAACTTTCGGCCGCAGTTCATGGTGAATCTGGCGACGATTCCTACGGCGACGGAGCTCGAGAAGCGTGTGCATGCCGACCCGAAGGATGCGCGCTCTTGGGCTGAGCTCGCCATCGCGCGCATTCGGATGGGGCGCGTGGAGCAGGCTCAGCTCGCGATCGAACGAGCGCGGCAGGTTGCGCCGACGGATTCGTGGGTGCTCGTAGTGTCGGCGATGTTCGCGTTCGACAGCGGCAAGATTCGCGACGCCTATGAGTTCGGCCGGCGTGCGCTCGACTCGGGTGCCGATTCGTACGACCTGCGAATCGCGATGGGGACGGCCGGGATGGCGCTGAACGACGTCGAGGCGGCTCATATCCACTTCCAGTCGGCCACGATGCTCTGGGATGGCGGCATCGAAGCATGGCGAGGCCTGGCGAAGGTCGCTTCGGCTCGAGAGGACGCCGCACTGGCGAAGCAGGCGCTGATGCGTCAGTTCGCGCTCGACCAGCACGACCCGGTGGTCGCACGCCAGGTCTTCGAATTCGGTCTCGAGAAGGACGACTCGAAGCTCGCAATGGAGGGAGCGGTGCGCTGGATTCACATCTCTCCTTTCGACATGCGATCGCAGCGCGCGATGACGATCGCCGCTGCGAAGGTGTCGGATCGGAAGCGAGCGAAGCAGGCGATCGACACGTGGCTGACCTTGCGCCCGGCGGGTCAATCACGCATTCTCCTCGAGTCGATCGCGATTCTGAGCCGCGCAGGCCTCTCTGACGATGCGAAAACGCGCGCGGCACAGGCCAAGCAAGCTGGCGCTCCAAAGGCCAAGATTGATCTCGCCCTTCAGGGCAAATTCGACAGCAAGCGTTGAGACTATGGCATCTGCCAACGGCAAATCAGACGGGTTCTCGGCCGGTCAGGAGGAAGACCTTCGCCTCGTCGAGGCGGCTCTAGACGGAAGCTTCGATGCTTTCGAAGAGCTGGTGCTCCGCTATCAAGAGAAGGCGTACCGACTCGCCTGGAGCCTCGTGAAGGATGATAGCGACGCGAACGATGTGGTTCAGGATGCGTTCCTGAACGTCTATCGAAAGCTCGACACGTACAATGGCGACGCGGCGTTTAGTTCCTGGGTGTACCGGATCATCGTGAATACGGCGCTGATGCGTCTGCGAAAGCGCAAGCGGCGCAGCGAAGTTGCGATGGACGACTTGGGCCCGTCGTTTCTAGAGGATGGGCACCACGCCTTCACGGTTCCGGAGTGGCGAGTTCGAGCCGACGAAGCGGTGGAGAACAAGGAACTGCGCGAGCAGATCTTGGCCGCAATAGACGACCTCGAACCGAAGTATCAGTCCGTGTTCGTTTTGAAAGAGATCGAGGGGCTGAGCTTGAAGGAGGTCGGCGACATCATGGACCTGTCGGTGCCTGCCGTGAAGAGTCGGCTGCACCGGGCGAGGCTCTACCTGCGAGCCTCGCTCGAGAAGTACGTCACCTGAGCACTAGGCCAGGGGGCTAGCCGACGGATTCAGCTTCCCCGGCGTCTGATTCGTCCGCGTTGGAAGTGCTCTCGGCATCTTCCGTCTCGGAGTCCGCGACTTCCGCATCGTCCGAGTCTTCCGGCTCGTCAGGCAGCGAGTCGTGCCGAACCCCATCAAGCTTGATTCCAGCGCTCTCGGCGAACTGCGTGAGCAGGTCGCGCTGCTCCTCTGTGAGTTCGGTGGGGGTTTGGACATTAAAGTGGGCGACGATGTCCCCACGAGTCGACCGGTTCACGTGCTGAATTCCCTCGTTTCGCAGCACCAGACGGTCGCCGTACTGGGTGCCTGGAGCGATGTCGACGGAGCGCGGTTCACCGAGCGTGGGGATGGTAATCGTTCCCCCGAGTGCAGCCTGAATGGCCGAGATCGGCACCTCGATGTGGAGATCCGAGTCGCGCCGGGTAAAGACTTCGCTCTCGCGAACGTGCAGGAACACGTACAGGTCGCCCGGAGGGCCGCCGCGTGCTCCGGCCTCGCCTTCGCCGCGCAGACGCAGACGGGTGCCGTGGTCGACGCCAGCGGGGATCTTCACGGAGACCTCGCGGACTTCTTCGACGACGCCCTTACCCGAGCAGTCGTTGCACGGGTCGGCGATGACCTTGCCCTGACCTCGGCACTCGGGGCACGTCGAAGTCAGGGTGAAAAAGCCCTGCGAGTGGTGCATCTGGCCCGTACCGTTGCACGTGCCGCACGTCTTGGGCTCGGTCCCTGGCTTTGCGCCGCTGCCGGAGCAGGTTTCACAGGTCGAGTGGCGTGGAACTTCGATTTCGCGCGCGGTGCCGAACACCGCGTCTTCGAATTCGAGCTCCATGTCGTAGCGAAGGTCGGCCCCACGCTGCGGCCCACTGCGCCGTTGTTGGCGCCCGCCGAATCCGAAAAAGTCGCCGAAGATGTCGCCGAACTGCGAGAAGATGTCGTCGACCGAGTGGAATCCGGCGCCGCCTCCTCCTCCGCGCAGTCCTTCATGCCCGAAGCGGTCGTAGCGAGCGCGCATCTCGGGGTTCGATAGGACCTCGTACGCCTCGGCGGCCTCTTTGAACGAAGCCTCGGCGTCAGTGTCGCCGGGGTTGCGGTCGGGGTGATACTTCATGGCCAGCTTGCGATATGCCTTCTTGAGCTCTCGCTCATCGACATCCCGCGAAACGCCAAGCACCTCGTAAAAATCTCGCTTGCTCATTGGGATCCAGCGCAGACAGATTCGAAATCGTCCCCCACGACATAAGCGGTCGCGAGGCGGATCAAAGATGCATGGAGGATAGGCACAACCCCGCAGACAGCAAGGGGTTACCTCAAAACCGAAACGCTGCCGCCGCTCCAAATTCGTGTTCGCCCACTGTTGGGAGCAGGCGAACGGCTCTTTTTTCGGGCGTTTCGCGGGTTACGAGCTCCCAGATTCCCCATGCGAGCAGGCCCGCCGAGAGGGCTCCGGAGACGATCCCAATGGTTCGAAGCGAACTCACTCGGCTACGTCGTCGGTCGATCTCCGCGGCATCGAGCTCGGATGGGTCCAAGGCGTCTTCGCAGCTCCCGCCTGCGGCACACTCCACCTGCCGTTCATCTGCTTGGGCCACCAACAGCGACGTTCCGGCCGCTGCGGCGAATAGGATACCGGCACCGGTGAAGAAGAAGCCGCCGACCTGCTGGTCTTTGGATGTCTTCTTGGCGTCATCGTGGTTGTGGCGCGTGGTCTCGGCTGCAGGGGGATCTGGGAGCGCCAGGCTTGCGTCCAGACGGTTCGTGGTCGCTTCGAGGGTTTCCGCCGGAATGACCGCAGCGATGGCCTCTCGGTGCTCCTCAATCAGATTCAGAGCGAGTTCGGGTTCGCCCATCGCTTCGAGGATCAGCGCTCGTTCGTAGATGAGTCGGGCGTCGTCGGGTGCGTCCTGCTGCGCCGAAGTGATCATCTCGAGGGCGTCGCGATATCGCTCTTGGGCGCGGGCGGCCTGCGCCTGCTCGAGCGCGTCGTCGGCGGACTGAGCCAGCGCGAACGACGGCGAGAGCAACAACAGAATGGTAAGAAACAGTCGCATAGCCGCAGTATGCGGCATCTTCAGCCTCGAAGCACGTCGTCGCCGAATGCATGTCGAATCGCATCGGTCACGACATCGCAAGTGCGCAGCCCGAACGAGGCGAGATCTTCGCGTTCGGTCGACGCGGATGCGTTCGCTCGTGCGATGATCGCGTTTTCGAACCCGAGCTTTCTGGCTTCCAGCAGGCGTCCGACCGCCTGGGGAGCCGCGCGCAACTCGCCGGTGAGCCCAAGCTCGCCGAACACCAGCGTGTCGGCCGGGATCGCACGGTCGAAGAAGGACGACAGGATCGCGAGAGCGATGCCGAGGTCGGCCGCTGGTTCTGCCACGCGAACGCCGCCCGTAACGTTCACGAACACGTCCATTCCGGCGACTTTCAGGCCCGTTCTCTTCTCGAGGATGTTGAGGAGTAGGAGAGCCCGATTGCTGTCGACACCCACAGTCGTGACTCGGGGAGGGCCGTAGTTCGGCGGCGAGACCAGCGCCTGGATCTCGCAGAGCAGGGGGCGGGTACCCTCCATGACAGGGACGACGACGCTTCCCGAAGCGCCGACTGGACGGCCCTCCAGAAACACGGCGCTCGGGTTCGGCACTTCGCGCAGTCCGTCGCCGCGCATCTCGAACACGCCGACTTCGTTCGTGGAACCGAACCGGTTCTTCACTGCGCGCAAGAGCCGGTAGTTCGAACCCGACTGGGACTCGAAGTAGAGGACCGTGTCGACCATGTGCTCCAGGATCTTCGGGCCGGCGATCGAGCCCTCTTTGGTCACGTGGCCAATGAGGATCGTCGGGATTTCGAAGCCCTTGGCGAGCTGAGTGAGGGCGCCGGTGACCTCGCGAAGCTGCGCGACGCTCCCTGGCGACGAAGTCAGTCGCTCGGTGGCGAGCGTCTGAATCGAGTCGACGACGAGCAAGTCGGGTTTCTCTTTCTGGACGAGCGCGTCGACACGCTCGAGCGACGTCTCGCTGACGACCCACATGTTGTCGGCGAGCGCACCCAGGCGTTCTGCGCGCATTTTGAGCTGCCCGAGTGACTCTTCGCCCGAAATGTAGAGGACTCGGCGGCCGCCCGAGCCGAAATGGCCTGCGACCTGAAGCGAAAGGGTAGACTTCCCGATGCCGGGCTCGCCGCCAATGATGACGACCCCGCCTGGGACGAATCCACCGCCCAGGACTCGGTCGAGCTCATGGATGTTGGAATGGACCCGGTCTTCGGATTCGAAGACCACATCGCTCAGTCGAACTGGCTCGCCACCCTGCGCAGCGCCATAGCCCTTCTTGGTGTTCGCCTGCTTCTGGGCGACTGTGGGCTCGGGCTCGCGGACTTCCTCGACGAGCGTGTTCCACGCTTCGCAGCCGGGGCAGCGCCCCATCCACTTGGTCGCGGTGTATCCGCATTCCTGACAAACATGCACCGTTTTTGGGCGAGCCATCCCTTGCTCCGTATCGACTGGGAGCCGATAGGGTAGGCTCGCCCGCCAAAAAGAAAAGCCCCGTCCGGCGGGACGGGGCTCATCGGTGCTGCAAAGCGTGAGGCTTACTTCTTATCGAGACGCTGGAACTCGACGCGACGGTTGTAGGACCGGTTACGTGAGTTGGTGTTCGGCAGAATCGGACGCGTGTCGCCGAAGCCTTTGGCGACGAGGCGGTCTGGGCTGACGCCCTGTTCGACGAGGTACGACTTCACCGCTTCGGCTCGCTGCTGCGAGAGCTCGAGGTTGGCGTCGGCCGAACCGACGTCGTCGGTGTGGCCTTCGACCTGAATGCGAACGGTCGGGTTCTCAATGAAGATCGAGACGACCTGGTCGAGCAGGTTGTAGGAGCGAGGCAGGATCGTCGCTTTGCCGGTGTCGAAGTAGACCTTCTGCTGGATCTCAATCTTGTCGTCGCGCAGCTTCACGAGCTTCTCTTTCGGCTCCGGCTTGAGCACAAACTGAAGCTCGACCTTGGCGTTCGGCTCGACGGTGACGTCTTTGCCGCGCGTCAGGTAGCCCGGAGCGGTAACGGCGATCGTGTAGTTGCCCGGCTTCACCTCTTGCGAGAATCGTCCGTCAGGACCAGGCGTCGCCGTGAGTTCTTCAGGACCGGTGAGCTTGATTGTCGCTTCCGGAACAGGGTTGCCTTCTTCGTTCTCAATGAGGCCGCCGACATCGGACGACTTCGGAATCGGCTTGAGCTCGATGCGGGCCTCTTGTTCACCCTCGGTGATGCGGGTCTTGTACTCGCCAGGCTCGAAGTCGGGATGGTCGACCGTGACCGCGAAGTCTTCGCCTGGGGCAAAGCCGTAGCTGTTGAAGATACCGTTCGGGCTGGTGGCCTGCGGCGTATTGCCCGAGAGCGGGTAGCGAACGATTGCGCCTTCGACCGGCTCTCCGTTCTGCATGTTGATGACCGTACCGATGACGGTGCCTTCCGGAGCTTCTTCAGCCGGGGCGTCGACCTCTTTCTCGACGTAAACGACCGGCGGAGTGGGGTCGATCTCCCAGCTGAGGCCGAGCACGACGTTGTACGGAAGCGTCACGGGCAGACCCGCCGCATCGTCGGAGGTCATGCCGATGTCGATGCCGGCATGAATGCCGAGGTGGTCGATCGGCTCCGACTTCACGCCGAGGCTCAGGATGTTCGGGAACGAACCGAAGCCCGCGTCAGATGCACAGGGGAGGGCTGGGTCGTTGCAGATTCCGTCGGCGCCGTTCACCGGGATACCGAGGTTCCAGGCGAGGAACGGAGTGACGTAGGGGAGTTCGTAATCGAAGCCCAGACCGAACTCGACGATGTCGTACGCGCTCAAGTCGTAGGCGAATCGATCGACGCGGGTCGGCGTGTAGCCTTCCGGGACGAGCGACTGGCTGTTGTCGACGCGGTAACCGATGTTGATGTGACCACCGAGGCGAATCGCGCCGTCGGTGAACTCCGAGAGTCGCGTCGAGAAGAGCAGCCGCGGGCGCACCGAAGTGCCGTCGAAGCCGATGCCCGATGTTCCGAAGTCAGCAGGGAAGTACGTCGTGAAGTCGCCACCGATCCAGATGCCGGGCGTGACGGGGTAGTTCCCCTTCAGGCCGAGCGTCAGGTCGCCTTGCGACAACATCGCTTGCGGTCGGCCGAACGTGTTCACGTTGTTCGTGGTGCGCATGCGCAGGTTCGCCGAGAAATACTCGATCGGCGTGGCCTCGAAGACCAGGTCACCGGCGAAGAACGTATTCTCGTCGTTGAACCGAATCACGCTGGAGCCGCTGGAGAATTCTCCGAGGAGCGCCAGATGATAGGTGTTGGGACGACCGCCGTAGGCAGCAGCGATGTGCTGCAGACCGACCGTACCTTCCAGGTTCACCTGAGGAGCGACGTAGCGCTTGTCGCCTTCATCTTCCTCGTCGACCGTGGTCATCTCGTCTTCAACGGATGCCTCGGTGTCGTCGGACGACGCTTCGGAGCTCGAAGCGTCGGTGTCGGACTCCTCGAACGGGTCTGCCTCTGGCTCTGTCTCCTCGGGCTGTTCCGTGGCTTCCGGCTCCGATTCGACGGGCTCATCGAGCGTGTCCGGCGAGGGAAGTCCCTGCGCAGCGACGATGCCCGGTGAGGACAGAAGGGCGACAAATAGAACGGCGATGATCCGTTGCATGGGCAAGCCCGCAGGTAAAGTGTAGCGATCAAGCCCGAATTTTGGGCTCGTCCGTTGGTATGGCGAAGTCAAAGGGGTGTCAAGATTCCGGCGATTTCCAAGGCTAGTCGGCCGAATCCGAAGATGAGCGCGAGAACCATTAGGGAGAACCAGACCTTCTGGCGGACCGATTTGGTCCGTTCGAAGAACTCGCCGGCCAGTGGCCGGCCCGCGATGAGCTCGGCAAGCCGGAACATCGCGAGCGCTGTGAAACCCACAACGAAGACGATGCCAAACGGGTGATAGCGGAACGATTCGACCACTTCGAGATGCAGCACGTGGACCGAAGCCCGAGTCATTCCACATCCCGGACAATCGAACCCAGTGAGCCAGTGGAAGGGGCATTGGTAGAAGCCGTCGGCCGAACTGCCGGCCACGAACGCGGCGTAGAAGAGCATCCCGAGCCAAAGCCCGACCACGAGCATTCTTCGGTGGCGTTCAACATTTTCCATTTTGCCCTCGGCCATCGGCGCCGAGTCTACCCAAAGAAAAACCCGGGCGCGAGCGCCCGGGTCGTTCCGTTCAACTTGGTGCTTAAGCTTAGACCGGAGCCGTTCCGAATCCGCCGCCGCCTTGGCCGCCAGGAGTTCCGTTCTCCCAAGCGTTGTTGAGGCTCTTCTGGAGGAAGAACGGTCCAACGTAGACAAGGAAGGTCACGAAGAGGATCGGCTGATCCATCTCAGGCTCGACGCCCCACGACTTCTGAAGCTCGACGGTCGCTTCGCACATGCGCCACTGCATCCAGATGCCCCAAAGGCCGCAGGAGAGGACGGTGAAAACGATCTCTTTGACGCCAGCAAACTCTTCGCGGCCAAGGCCAGCGTTGAGCTCTTCCATCACCTTGAGAAGCCAGATGATTGCGTAGATGCCGCACGTGCACATCACGAGAACAAGAACAGTTACAGGGTTTCGTACTTCGCCGCGTTGCATGGGCAGCTCCTTGAATCAGCTTGGCGTTTTCGGCAAGCCAGAGGTGAGTAAATGGGAATTCTCCCATTGCGTGACAATCTATGGATTACTGCGATTGTTAGTGAATACACGAACGCCCCAATCATCTCAAGGCGATCAGCTGCGAATCGAAACCGATTCTTGCGAATCTGATGTCCGATGAAGCCAATGACCACCAACGAAGAATCGACCCTGGACGTCCGGCGAGTACTCGCCTTGGCGCTTCCGCATTGGAAGCCCCTCTCGATCGCAACTGTCGCGCTCTTCGTGGGGTCTGGAGTCGGTTTGCTCTACCCGCAGGCCGCGCGCGTGACGATCGACGACATCGTCGGCGAATCGGCGAAGTACGATCTCACGACCATCGGGTTGGTGGTCCTCGTTTTGTTCTTCCTGCAGGCCGTTTTCGTCGGGGTGCGGTCCTACCTCTTCACCATCGTCGGTGAGCGGGTCGTCGCCGACCTTCGACAGCGCCTGTACGGCGCCGTGATGGCCCAAGAGATTGGCTTCTTTGATGCCAACAAGACGGGCGAGCTCACGAGCAGACTCACTTCCGACGCGCAGGTCCTGCAGAACACGGTCACCGCAAACGTCTCGATGGCGCTCAGATACGGAACGCAGGCGGTAGGCGGGATCATCGTGCTCTTCTTCACGAGCGTGAAGCTCGCGGCGGTCATGATCATCGCGGTGCCGTCCGTGATCGCGATCGCGTTCTACTACGGCAAAAAGGTTCGTCGACTCTCGAAGGTCGTGCAGGACAAACTCGCCGAATCCACCGCGATTGCCGAGGAATCGATCGCTGGCATTCGAACCGTGCGCAGTTTCGCGGCCGAAGGATCCGAACGGGCGCGGTACGACGCGCAGGTGGAGGAGAGCTTCGCGGCATCCAAAACGCGAGCGCGCCTGGCAGCTCTCTTCAGCGGGGGCGTAACGTTCCTCGGCTACGCGACGATCGCGGTCATCCTCTGGATTGGCGGAACGCTCGTCATGGCCGGCGAGATGAGCCCCGGTGAGCTCACGGCGTTCATTCTGTACACGCTGATGGTGGCATTCGCGCTCGGGGCGCTCGGCGGCCTCTGGAGCGACTTCATGCGGGCGACGGGTAGCGCCGAGCGCGTCTTCTTCCTCATCGATCGGCTTCCTTCGATCGCCCGGGACGAATCACCGGTAGACCACCCCATCGGTGGGCGCGTCCGGTTCGACCACGTGACCTTTTCGTACCCCACTCGACCCGAAGTTCGAGCGATGGACGATGTCTCGTTCCGAATTGAACCTGGAGAGAAGGTCGCGCTCGTCGGGCCAAGCGGGGCAGGGAAGTCGACGGTCTCGAGCCTCTTGCTTCGGTTCTACGACCCAGAGGGCGGTGAGATCACGATCGATGGCATCGATCTTCGACGATTCGACCCCGACCGCCTGCGCGAACAGATTGGCGTCGTGGCACAGGAGCCGGTGCTCTTCTCGGGAACGGTTCGTGAGAACGTACGCTACGGCTGCGCCACCGCGAACGACGACGAGGTCGACAACGCTCTACGAGCTGCGAACGCCTGGGATTTCGTGAGCTCCTTCCCCGATGGCGCCGAGACGGTCATCGGCGAACGAGGAGTTCGGCTGAGCGGAGGTCAGAAGCAGCGTGTGGCCATCGCTCGTGCGCTCCTCAAAGACCCCGCGCTACTGGTGCTCGACGAAGCTACGTCGGCGCTGGACGTCGAGAGCGAAGCGCTGGTTCAGGCGGCGCTCGAGCGCTTGATGGAAGGTCGGACGACGCTCATCATCGCGCACCGGCTTTCGACGGTGGCCGGCGCAGACAAGGTCATCGTCCTCGACCGCGGAAAGGTGGCCGAATCCGGAACGCACGCCGAACTTGTGGGGCAGGGTGGACTGTATCATCGCCTCATCGAAACCCAGCGCCTTGGGGCACTGGGCTAGTCGACGGTGGACGAAGCGTTGGTCGTGCTCGCGCCGCTCGCGCGAGATGCGTAGCTTCCGAGATAGCCAAACCCGTAGGCAATCCACATCAGAATCAGGGCACCGGCGAGTGTGTACCAGGTGACGCAGTATCCGAGGTGCTTCTCTGCCGTCAGATATGGGGCCGTGACGTAGTCGTAGCTCGCGACCGGCAGCGGTGAGCCCGAATGTGCAGGCGCGGCAATGAGAATCGTCGGGCGCGGCGCGTCGATGCCGGCCGCCGCGTAGATGCCCTCGATATCGTACGAGTCCCAGAACGTGAGTTCGGCAGGAGGGCCGTCGCCGAGGGAGCTTCGGGTCTCTTCGTCCGGAATGATCTGGTCGGGCGTGAACGCGAGGCCCTCGAGCCGAACCGGACCGGCGGTCCGCACAGCTCGCGCGGTCGCATCGATGTTCTCATAGGGAACCCAGCCGCGGTTTACGAGCACCGTGCCGGACTCGCCCCGCAAGAGCTGGCCGAGCCAGTACCCAGGCTTCCCATCGCGAACTCGGTGCCGAAAGAGGAACGTGTACTCGGGCAGGAATTCTCCGCTCACGCGGACGATCCGGTAATCGTTGTCTTCGAGGAAGGCGTCGGCGACCGGGAGGTCGACGGGCGGCTGTTCGAGCCGGGAGTCACGCAAGCTCTCGAACTCGGACTTCTCCTGAAAGCGCAGGAATTGCCACGTGCCGAGCACCAAGAGGATGCCGAGCCCAAGAAGCATCCCGAGCGTCGGCCAAAGGCCTGGTCGAAAGGGTCGGATCACCAGCCGTAGATTCGCGAGAGGGTGGCGACAGCAATCATCGAAAACACGAGAACGCAGAGGATGATCGCGGTTCGGCGAGCTCCTGTCTTCTGGGCTTCGGTGACTTCGTGGGGCGTGGGCTCTTCGGTCACTTGGCCTCCCGTTCCCGATTCTTCATCGAGCGCGCGAGCGACGACTCCATGTTGAAGAACGTGTAGGCGACCGTGATCTCTTTGATGTGGTCGGGCATTTCGGGGTCGAACCAGAAGTAGAGCGGCATCTCCATCTCTTGGCCGGCCTCGAGCTTCTGCTCGCGGAAGCAGAAACACTCGATCTTCTTGAAGTACTGGCCGGCCTCGGGAGGATTGATGTCGTAGACAGCCTTCCCGGTTGTGGCGCCACCTTGATCCATGTTTTTGGCGATGAAGCTGACCAGCTTCTTCTCACCCGGGTGAACCTCGACGCTCGGTACGGTGGCGACGAAGTCCCATGGGAGTTGCTTCTCGACCATGTAGGTGAATCGGACCTTCACCTTGCGGGACTTGTCGACCGTCACGCCTTCGTAGATGTCCGCGGAGCCGTTCTGCCACGCCGATCCGCCTGGATCGATGGATTTGCAGACGATTCGGTAGAGCGGGATCGAGATGAAGGCGAGGAAGAACCCGAAGATGATGATGCCGACGTAGAACTTGGAGCCCCGTCGGGTCTGCTCGCGGAAGGAATCCGGCGAGAAGTCTTGCTGGGTGGGCCGGTTTGGTTCGGCTTTTGGCCGCGCATCAGCGTTTTCGACGTTGCCGTCAGTGTCTCTCGGTTCAGACATCGTGCCCTCGAGTCTTAGTCTTGCAGAAAGTCTTGCGCCGATGGTGCGCCGTCGGTCTGGGCGCTTGATTCGTCGTTGTGAATGCGCTGGAGCGTGTCGAGCGTCTGCGCTTCGCGCATGCGGTCGGCCTCATGCTCGATCGAGATGAGGTAGTTGCGCTCGGTGAAGTGGACCGTTTGAACCGCGTCGAATGACATCGCTCCGAAGAGGAGCGCCAGATAGACGATGGAGTAGGCAAAGGTCTTCTTCGCCCATGGTTCACGCTCGGTGTCTTCTTCGAATGCCGTCTTGATGCAGAGGTAGGTGAAAACTGCACCGAGGAGGACCGAGGCGCCGAAGTAGATGAAGCCCATGCGGCCCACGACGGCGAGGAGCGTCGTCGCTCCGAGCAGAAGGAGCATGTAGAGCAGCATCTGGAACTTGGTCGTGTACTTGCCGCGGACGACGGGCATCATCGGGATGTTTGCCTTGCCGTACTCGACGTCTTTGTAGAGCGCGAGCGCCCAGAAATGGGGCGGCGTCCACAGGAAGATGACGGCGAAGATGAGCCATGCGGTCCACGAGAGCGAGCCGGTCACGGCGGCCCACCCGATGAGGGGCGGGAATGCGCCGGCCGCACCGCCGATGACGATGTTTTGCGGCGTTCGGCGCTTCAACCACATCGTATAGATGACGACGTAGAAGAGGTGGCCCGCGATGCCCATCAGGGCCGCAAGCGGATTGGCAAAGTGGGTGAGGATGGCGACGCCCGACAGGCCGATGATGCCAGAGAAGAGGAGGGCGCGCTGGGCCGTCACTCGACCGCTGACGATTGGACGATGTGCGGTGCGGTTCATCACACCGTCAATGTCGCGGTCCCAAACCATGTTGATGGCATTGGCGCTGCCGCACACGAGTGCGGTTCCGAGCACCGTCCAGAACATGAGGGCGAACTCGGGAACCCCGCGCTCGGCGACGAGCATCGTGCAACAGGTCGTCAGAACCAGAAGCCGAATGATTCCGGGCTTCGTGAGTTCGACGTACGCACGGGCTGTATCCAGAAATTTCGTCATCGGAGCATCAATCCATCTACTGCGGGAGTCGCTCGCGCAAGGAACGGGCGAACCGCGCATTTCATTTCCAATTGGGCCGCATTTCGGCCGCCTCGTTCCTAGAGATCTCGGGCCAAGAAGTCAAAAAGGGCGGACCGAAACTCGGACCCGCCCTTGGCGACGTCGTTCAACGGTTCGTCAGTACGGGAAGAGCCCGATCGTGAGGAACATGGAGAACAAGAATGGCGCGCAGGCGATCAAGATGATGGAGACGCGCTCGTCGACGAGGTGCATGTAGTACCAGGCGACGAGGACGGTCTTGATGAGCGCGAGCGAGAACAGCGAGAGGATGACCACCAGACGCGGAAACGCTTCGAGACCGATGAGGCTCGGCTCGGGAACGATCACCTCGACGACGGTGAGGACGAGAAGCGCAGCCCAGACCGCCATGTACCCCTTCTTCATCGGGATACCGGCAATGGTCATCATCTCTTCTTCGGAGTGTGCGTGTGCCATGATGAATTCCTAAGAGGCCGGTCAGATGAGGTAGACGAAGGTGAAGACGAGGATCCAGATCAGGTCGACGAAGTGCCAGTACAGACCGGCAATCTCGACGAGCGAAGCATTGTGCTTCCCAATCTTCCCGGAGCTCAGACCGAGGTACAAAATGATGTTGTAGATGACGCCGACCGAGACGTGCGCGCCATGGAAGCCGGTGAGGCTCAGGAACGTCGCCGCGAAGTTCTTGTTGTAGTCGACCGAATGCGCGTCATCGAAGAGGTAGGGCCATTTGTCGAGGATCAGGTGGGTCCATTCGAACCCCTGAACGCCGACGAAGATCAGACCTCCGACAATTGTGGCAAGGCACCACTTCTTGGCCCGCTCGATGTTGCCGTTGTAAGTCTCGAGCAGCACGTGAACCATCGTGACTGACGAGCAGATCAGGATGAACGTGTTCAGTGCCGTCAGCTGAATGCCGAAGACCCCGAATTCCATATATGGGTTGGGCCACGCGGTGCCTTCGATGAGCGGAGTCTTCCATCGAAGTCGGGCGTAGCCGGCGAGGAATCCTGCAAACGTCATGGCGTCCATGACGA
>CAYLMO010000030.1:0-56827 GCA_964384605.1 uncultured Bradymonadales bacterium
CCGAAATCGTTGCGTATTTTTTTTCGAAGGGCCCGATGGGCTAGGTTTTGCGGGGGCTACGCGTACAGGCCCCACTCAGATATCTCGCGGTGCCGGCAGTTCAAATGAGGTCTCCCGGTTCTTGTCCGATTGCCGGTGTTTTGGGTCCGACTCCAGAGCCGGCCGAATGACAGGGAGGTCCGGGAAGCGCCCTATTTCTGGGCGGATGAGGTCTTCCGGTTCTTGTTGGTCAGAGGAGACTCCGGTTCTTGTCCGATTGCCGGTGTTTTGGGTCCGACTCCAGAGCCGGCCGAATGACAGGGAGGTCCGGGAAGCGCCCTATTTCTGGGCGGATGAGGTCTTCCGGTTCTTGTTGGTCAGAGGAGGCTCTGAATGTTCGATTCGACTTCGGAGAGGGCCAACTCGAGGTCGTCGGGGAGAGTACGGAGCGGTGCGCCGATGTGGAACGAGATCGATACCGGGATCCACGGAATGAAGCCCAGAGGCGTGGCCGCGAACAGGTAGAACAGGCCGAGACCCAGCCACGGGGAGTAGAGCGCCGCGAGCGCACCGACGAAACACGAGAGCGCCGAAACACCCCACCGTTTGATGCCGGCCAACCGCGGAACTACGAACAGCCAGGCGAGAAAGCGCGCGCGAACGAGGATCGGAGCCGTCAGGTGGCTCCGTCGGATCCCCATTGGCACAATGGGAACACCCGCCTGCCGCGCGATTTTGAGAAATCCTTTGCGTCCCCCGAAGTCGACACGATTCCAGTGCGTGATGGGTCGCAGCGTCTCGTAGTCACCGCCCGGAAACACGAGAATCGGTACGCCTGCTTCGAGGGTTTCGAACGCTGCCTCGTAGGTCGACGGAATCGTCCCGAGGTGCGGATGCAGCACCGTCATCGGCCACAATCGGAATCCGATGGGATGCGCAAATCCGGCGAGCGGACGCCCTCGCCCGACGTTCGTGAGGTAGAGCCAGACGAACGATGTGAGCTCGGCGACACCGATGCCTGCCGAGTGGTTTGCCACCAGCAGGAATGGGCCATCTGGGAGGTTGGAGACACCCTCGATGCGAGGGCGGAATGCGAGGCGAACCACCGGTCCGACGACGCGTCGAACAAATGCTGCCGCCCGGTCGGATAGTACGCCTCGTGCCACCTACTACTTCTTCTTCGACTTGCGCTTGCCGCTCTTCTTGCCCTTCTTCGCCTTGCGCTCTTCCACGAGCTCGAGCGCTTTGGCCATATCGCAGTCTTCGGGCTTCAGACCCTTCGGTAGCGAAGCGTTCGTCTTGCCGAGCTTCACGTACGGACCATATCGGCCGTCGAGAATCTGTACCGACTCGCCCTCATGCTCGCCGAGGTCCTTCAGCACCTTCTTGGTCGAGCCACGGCGGCCCTTCGGCTGCTTGAGCAGGTCGATGGCTTCCTTGAGCGTGACCGAGAAGACGAGATCTTCGGAGGCCAGGTTTCGGTACTCTTTGTTGTGTCGGACGAACGCGCCGTAGCGGCCGATTCCGGCCTCGATCTTCTTGTCGTCGTCCGGGTGTTTGCCGAGTTCGCGCGGAAGGCTCAGGAGCTGAACGGCGATTTCGAGCGTGACGTCGTCGGGCTCCATCGTCTTCAGAAGTGAGCCGGTCTTTGGCTTCTTTTTCGAGCCCTCTTCGCGGTCGCCGAGCTGCAGATAGTGACCGTAGCGGCCATTCATCAGATAGATGTTTTGGCCAGTATCTGGGTGGGTTCCGAGGACTTCCGGACCTGCCTCGCGAGCTTCGAGAAGCTCGGTGAGTTGGGCTTCGGTGAGGTCTGCGGGAGCGATCTCCTCGGGCACGTTCACTTTCCGTGCTTCGTCCGAGATCAGCTGGGCGTAGGGGCCGTAGGGACCGACCTTGAGCACGAAGCTGTCGAGTTCCTCGAGGTCGACGATCTTCACATCGTCGGGCACGATTTTCTCGTCGCCCTGTTCAACCTTGTCCGCGAAGGCGCCTTCCTTCCGATAGAACTCGTGGAGGTAGTCCTTCTTGGTCTCTTTCCCGGCCGCGATCTGGTCGAGTTCATCTTCCATTCGAGCGGTGAACTTCAGATCGACCAGGTCGGGGAAGTAGTTCGAGAAGAAGTCGGCGACCGCAAATGCCGTGAAGGTTGGCACAATCGTGCGGCCTTCTTTTCGGCCGTAACGTCCGTCGGTGATCTTGTTGATGATCGTCGCGTAGGTCGACGGGCGACCGATGCCTTCTTCCTCGAGCTTCTTGACCAGAGATGCTTCCGTGTAGCGCGCCGGAGGCTTCGTCTCGTGCCCGATCGGTTCGACCTTCTTGCATTCGACGTCGTCGCCTTTTTCGACTTTCGGCAGCAGGACTTCTTTGTCCTCGAGCGAGGCTTCTGGGTCGTCGGAACCTTCGACGTACGCCCGCATGAATCCAGGGAAGTCGATGCGCGTACCGTTGGCTCGGAAGTCGAGCGTCTTGCCGTCGATCTCGACCTGAAGGTCGTAGCGGATCGAGGTTTTGCGCGCTTCGGCCATCTGGCAAGCCACCGTTCGCTTCCAGATGAGGTCGTAGAGTTTGTATTCGCGACCGCTCAGCCCGGTCTTGTCAGGGTGCGTGAAGTTGTCGCCAGTCGGGCGGATGGCCTCGTGCGCTTCCTGCGCGCCCTTCGACTTGGTGGTGTAGTTGCGCGGACGTTCCGACAGGTATTCGTCGCCGTAGAGCGACTTCACGGCGTCGCGGGCGGCGTTGATGGCCTGGCCCGAGAGGTTCATCGAATCGGTACGCATGTAGGTGATGAGACCGTTCTCATACAGGCGCTGTGCGACCGACATGGTGTCGGAGGCGCCCATACCGAGCTTACGTGAAGCTTCCTGCTGCAGCGTCGACGTGGTGAACGGCGCGCGCGGGTTCGAGGTGTACGAGCGCTCGTTGATATCGGCGACCGAGAGGGGCAGCCCTTTCAGTTTTGCGACGAGCTCCTTCGCCTCGGTCTCGCCGAGCAGCAGCACGTCTTTGCCTTCGGCGACCTTACCGGTCGTCTCGTCGAAGTCCTTACCACTCGCCAGACGTGTACCGTCGACGGCGACGAGGTTCGCTTCGAACGACTGCTTTTCCTTATTGAGAGTCGCTTTGAGATCCCAATACGAACCGATCCGGAAGCGACGACGCTCGCGTTCGCGCTCCACGATGAGGCGCACCGCAGGCGACTGAACGCGTCCAGCCGAAAGGCCGTACTTGATCTTTTTCGCTACGAGCAGCGAGAGCGGGTATCCCACCAATCGGTCGAGAATCCGGCGAGCTTCCTGAGCTTCGACGAGGTTCTCGTCGACGTCGCGAGTCTTCGCCAGCGCTTCGGTAATCGCGGACTTCGTGATCTCGTGGAAGACCATGCGCTTGACCGGAACCTTCGGCTTGAGCGCTTCGAGCAGGTGCCACGAGATGGCCTCTCCTTCGCGGTCTTCATCTGTCGCGAGGTAGAGTTCGTCGGCGTCTTTCAGAAGCGTGCGCAGCTCCGAGAGCGACTTCTTCGAGCGCGGGTCTTTCACCACGTAGTGCGCTTCGAAGCCGTTCTCGATGTTCACCCCGAGGCTCGCCCAAGACTCCTTCCTGTACTTTTCGGGCAGCTGCCCGGCGTTGTCAGGAAGGTCGCGCACGTGGCCCATCGAAGCGCGCACGACGAACTCGTCGGGCAGATACTTCTCAATGGTGCGTGCTTTTGCGGGGGACTCGACGATGACCAGTTTGGACATGGCATTTCGCTCATGAAAATTCGTTTGGAACCTCGGGACCATAGCAATCCACGAGGCCGTGCAGACATTCCCGCCAGGCTCTTTTCGCGTCCGAATCGGTGGATTCGGAACGGGCTTCATTCATCAACAATCAAGCCCGAACGGGTTCTTTGCGCGGCACTCTCTATCGTGGATCGGATCCACGAGGTCAAGGCGTCGTTGTGATGCAGATGAGGAAGAGGTCGATTCAGTGGACAGGTTGTTGGCCTGCCGAACCGACCATTTCAGAGGACCCTGGCTTCGCCACCGTCGGCATCACGTCGGGCGTTTCACACAGGGTCGGAAGCACCACGACGAACCGAGATCCTTCATTTGGCTTGGACCAAACTGCGATCGCGCCATTGAGGTCGTCGACAATCTCTTTGACCGTCGCCAACCCCAACCCGGTGCCCCCGGAGTACGTGACGAACGGGTCGAAGATCGTCTCTGCCACGGCACGGTCCATGCCGACACCATCGTCCTCAACGACAATCCGTGCGACCGGCCCCGCTCGGATCTCGCCTCGCCTGATGACCGCGTCCTCGAACTCGCCGGGGCCCACATCCGCCGAAACGCCTATGGTAATGGTGCCCTCGTCGCCGGCCGCTCGACGCGCATTGGTGACCAGATTCAGGATGATCCTCTGAATGTCGGACGCACGAGCTTCGATCCGCATTCCGCTTTCGAACGTGCACTTGAAGACTAGGCGGTCTGCCTTCTGATGCGTGATGAGCGACGCGATTCGTTTGACGGCATCGCCGATGTCGAATTGCTCGACCGGCGAGTCTTCGTGCTGAAACTCGAGCACCGTGCGGACAAGCGTTCGTGCCTCCGTCCCGGCCAGCAAGATCGCAGACAGATCGTCTCGCACCTCGGGGTCGTCTACCGACAGACTGGCCATCTCGGCCGACGCGAGGATGGGCGTGAGCAGGTTGTTGAAGTCGTGTGCCACTGCTCGCGCTAGCGCGCCCAACGCCCGATCTTTCTCGGCCCGAGAGAGCTGCAGTTCGAGCTCCCGCTCGCGCCGAAAATCCCTCACCGTGACTGGATCTGGCACCGCACGAATCCCCTCGTGGAGCTTCGCCGAGGCACCTCCCAGAATTACACCCACCACGAGGCAGGCCAGTCCGGTCGTCACCCATTGGTGATTGATGAAGGTCGGGTCGGCCGCATAGTGAAAGCTCGCCACGATGCTCGTACCGATGATCGTGACGACCACCGAGAAGATTACCCCTCGCCAGCCGAGCAGCACGCCCGCAACGGGCATCGCTGTGATGAGATAGATGTACGGAATCGGGTCGCGAACGTACCACCAGCCTGTGATCACGCCGATCGCGAGCATCATCCCGACAAACTGATACGACAGAACCCTCGTGCTCGCCGTGTGTCGCACGCGAAACATCAACACGATCCAGAAGTAGATCGCGATGAGGAACGCGATGACTCCCGGGATGTTTCGCAGCCACGCGTCGACCGCCCCGAGGACCAGCATGAACGGGCCAAGCGCCGTCGTAAGGCCGAGGAGAGCCACCAAGACGAAGTGGTGTTGTTCCTGCCCCGGTGCGCCGTCGGTCACGTCACCTCTCCATCCGCCAACGATTGACGGCTGCAAGGGAATCCTTCTCGCCGGTATATATCGTACCGTCTGCGCGAAAAAATTACGAACAAACGGGATTCACCGATCCGACGGACCGAACAGAGTCGTGCGCCCCTAGCCTCGCAGCAGTTCGCCTACCGGACGTAGTCCGTCGACATGCTCGGCCACGGCTTTGAAGCCTGCCATCATCGGTACGGCGAGGAAGAGACCGACGGGGCCCCAGAGCCATCCCCAGAAGATGCAGGCCAAGAGAACTGCCAACGAGTTGAGCTTGAGGTGGCGACCAAGCACGATCGGAGTGATGACGTTCCCCTCGATGCCCGTCAGCGCCATGTAGATCAGGGAAACCTGAACCACGTCGACGGGCGTGCCGAACTGAACGTAGGCGATGGCGGCCGGGAAGATCGTTCCAATGATTGGACCGACGTACGGAACGAAGTTGAAGAATCCAGCGAGCACGCCCACGAGGAAGGCATAGCGTAGGCCGTACGCGTACATCAGCAGTCCGACGATCGTGCCGAGGATGATGTTCGTGACGACGCGATTGAACAGATAGCGCTGAACGTCTTCGTTCACGTTGTGCAGGATCTCGAGCACGATCCTACGGCGGCGCAGCGTGGTGCCCATGATGTTGATGGCCTTGGTCTTGAGTGTTGGTGCCTCGATCAGGAGGAAGAACAACACGAACAAGCAGGTCAGAAACTGGCCCAGGAAGCCAAGGATGCCCGAGATCGAACCGAGGGCCCATCCAGTCGCCGAGGCCCAGAGATCACCGCTCTGGTTCACCGAAACTTGAAACTGTTCGCTCGCTGCCGCGCCGGAATTATCCAGCTGTGGCGCGTCGTTACGCCGCATCGGCTCGAGATACGACTCGAAGTTCGATTGTAGCGTGAGCGCTTTTTCGCGGAATTGCTGCAGATTCGCCTGGAGTGCGGTTTCGTATTTCGGGATGTCGGCGCCAAAGTCGCGGATCTGGTCGATCACGACGATGAAGAAGAGCGACGAGAGGGTGAAGAGGGTGAGGACGACGACAAAGGCCGAGAGGGATCGCGGCACATTCCACGAGGTTCCGGGGACGCGCAGGTTCGACAGAAAGGCGACCGGTGGGTTCAGCACGTACGCGAGGAAGACCGCGAGCAGACAGGGGATCAGGATGGGCGACGTGAAGTGTAGGAAGCCAACGATCACGCCGATGGCGACGAGCAGTAGCGCGCCTCGGATGATATGAATCTCGCCAAATACCTCGGCGTCTCGAAGCGCTCCGAGTAGTCGCGAGCTGCGGCTGGATGAGTCGTCGTCCATGCTCGCGTTCTATCATGGTGAGCGGTACTGACGAGTTTTTCGCGGGCTCGGATCTATAATTCCATAGGCAAACTTGCCCCCGCCCTATGGCTACGACTAGTATTCCGGCCCGAGTGTGGTCGAATGTGCGCACAATCGACCCATGCCATCGCATTAGGGGCTAAAGCGTGGCCAACGAAACCATCCTGATTGTGGACGCTGACGAGAAGAGCCAACGTGTGCTCGAAGTCAGCTTCAAGAAAGCCGGATACCGAGTGGTGATGACCGACTCGGTGATCCAAGCGCTCGAGTACGTCCACGCCGTTCGCCCCGATATCATCATCTCGGATACGCAGTTTTCCGACGGTACCGACGGCTTCGATTTCATCGAGGCGGTCAAAGCCGACCCTGCGTCGACCAACATCCCGTTCCTGTTTTTGACGGAAGAGCGCGCGCTCGACCGCAAGATGAAAGGGTTCGAGATGGGCGCGGACGACTATCTGACCAAGCCGGTCTACATCAAAGAGGTCACAACTCGGGTCGAGCTGCTGCTCCAGAAGCGAGCCAAAGACATCTTGACCGATGCGGAGGCCGACGAGATCGCCGGCCAGCTGTCGGACATCACGATGATCGATCTGCTCCAGATGATCGAAGGGAGCGGGCGGTCGGGTTCCATCGAGCTGGAGCGCGAGAATCGAACCGCCGTCGTGACGTTCCGCGAAGGCGATATCTACGACGCCATCTGCGGCAAATTGCAGGGCGAAGAAGCGATCTATCGCCTGCTGTTGTGGCCCGATGGTCAGTTCACGGTGCGCTACCACGACGACGTGGGCACGGTGGATCAGATCGCCAAAGAGAGCGGCGAGCTGCTGCTCGAAGGCATTCGGCGCCTCGAACGATGGAACGACCAGATCAAAGATTTGCCGCCGCTGGGCTCGACGCTCGAAGCGGACTTCAGCGCGCTGGCTCAGGCGATGGACGGCTTGCCGGCTGAAGTTGGCCGCGTTGCTCGACTGTTTGACGGCGTGCGCACGATTCGCGACGTGGTCGACGACAGCCCGTTCGACGACGTCACGACGCTGCAGATCACGCGGCGCCTCCTTGGCGACAACATCCTGACCAATGTCACCCCCGAAGAGGCCTCGCCCGAAGAAGCCTCGCCGGCAAACCTGGCGGCATGGCTAGAGGGCCAAGACCGAGGCAGGGAGCGGTCCCGGACTTCTCCCGGACGTACGACAGACACCGCTCAGAATGAGCGTCCGCGTCGCGAGACCGAGCAGCTCGAAGCTGAAGAGCCATGGAAGCGCCGTAAGACAGAGCGCATCGAGACGAGCGAAGCTGAGGACCTCGGTGGCGAGCGGAGCGACGTTTCGGGCGACCCGCGCAAGACCGACCCTGGTCTGACGACGCGAACTGCCGAAACTCCGATCGCGCGCATCTCGGAAGTGGAAGAGCTCGAAGAGGCGAAAGCTCGGCAGGGCGAAGACGGCGACTGGAAGTTCCATTTCGATGATCTCGACGCGGACGACGCGATCAAGAAGATCGAAGAGGACGAGCGCCGACGCCGTGAGCTCGAGGCGCAGCAGCTCTTCGAGGAGCGAGAGACGTCGGGCACACTGCAGCAGACGCCCGCCATTTCGCGTGAGTCGGGCGAAGTTCGAGTGCCGACCGAAGAGCTCGACGCCGCGACGACAAAGGCGAACGCAGAAGAAGACGCCGCCGTCGCCGAGTCGCGTATCGAAGGGAGCGAGCCGAGCGACGAGGCATTTGCGCAGCAAGATGCGATGTCCGAGCTCGAAGAAGCGGAGCTCAAGCGACGTCAGCTCGAAGCCGAGACGCTCGAGCGACAGCGACGGCTCGCCGAAGACGCGCGCCGCAAGCTGATGGACGGCTCGCCACGCCTCCCAGGCGCGCAGAAAGAGTCGGCCGATCGTCCGCTGACACCCGCGTCGGGTCTGGACGCGGCTCCTGCGCCACGAGAAGGGCTCGACCGGAGCACCGACCAGATTTCGGATGATGACGATGCCGAGCCGTCGAATCCGGAAGAACAATACAGCGACGACCGGCGACGAGTTCGCCGCGCCACTCCGATCAGCGCTCCAGCGCTCGTTTCGGCGAAGGCCGTGTCGCTCGACGAGTCGAGCGAACCCGAAGGTCGGCCGCGTCGCGAGACCCCTCAGCAGGCCGGACCAGCCGAGACGCGCGAAGCCGCGGTCGAAGAGGCTGAAGCCGTCGCTCGAGAGGCGACCGAAGACATCCGTCAGTCGGCACCGCACGCCGCCGTAGACATCAACGAGGTGACCGAAGACCCGGTACCTCGAGATGTTGCGGAAGGTCTTGGAAGCGAGGTCAGCAGCGGCGACGCGTTCCTCGACGACGACGACGAGGGCGCACCGCCGATGTCGGGCTCAGGCCCGTACGACGAGGTTGTGGCGGTTTCGGCATTCGAATCGAGCACGGTCGAAGACGACGAGGTCGATTCGACGGAACGCGTGACCAAGCGGATGCGCCAGCCCAACTTTGCGGCGCTCACTCCGCTCGGTGAAGAGGTGTCGGAGCCCGTGGTCGCCGAGGGCGAAGACGTCCCCGCGGGCCTCGAGCAGCAGACTGACCCGTCGGAACTCGAGCCTCAAGAGATCGAAGCCGCGCTCGACCTGCTTCCCCCCGTGGAACGCCACTCGCACGACAACGAGATCGTGCATGCGACCTACGACCTGACCGAGATTAGCCGGCGACGGCGCGAGCTCGCATTGCACGCCGGCGAGTCCGTCGACGACCGGAAAGCACGTATCCAAGCGGCGGCCGACCGCGCTGCTCGAAACGCGATTCGCGCGACGACGGGGCTGGACCCCGACGACTTCGTGCCGCAACGCGCTCAGGAAGACGACCCCGATTCGTCCACCGAAGTCTGGACCAATCCGGAGTTGATGGCGCGCGTGGACGAGATCGCCGAAGCATGGGCGAATGCCGATAGCTCCGACGTCGACGAACCCGACTACGACCTGATCGACCTCTCGGAAACCAGCGAAGATCCAGTCGATCCGAACCTCGACACGATCGACATCGCCGACGACGACACGGACCCGCCGGTCGGGCCCGACGAAGAGGATTCGGCCGAGGACTTGTTCCCGGCACCCGAGGTTTCGGACCTCGAGACCGTCGAGCTCGACGAAGACGAGAAAGCTGGCGAGATCGGTCTGGCGGAGACCGAAGAGCGCGACGCGTTTGCGCCCGAACCGAGCGAGCCAGCCGAACAAGCCGACGCTCCTGCGGACGGAGCCACCGAAGCTGCGGCGGCGACTGCGCCGGCCGACGAGAGCCTGGAAGAGACGTCCGACGTGGAGGCTATGGCCGACAGCTCGTCGGAGGTTTCCTTCTTCCAGGAGGAATTCGAGCCGGAAGCGTACGAGTACCCTGAAGAAGACGAGCAGCCGCGATGGATGCTCGGGATCGCTGGTTTCCTCGTGCTCGTGTTGGTGGTCTTCATCGGCTTCATCGTAACGACAGGCGGCGACGACCCCGCGCCTGATAAGCAAACGACGGCTGCGATTGCGGAGACCACAGCACCCGAGACGACGCCGGTAGAGACGACTCCCGTCGAGACCACGCCGACCGAAGTTGCGGGACTCGACGCCGAAGGTGCCGAGTACGAGGCCGCTTCGAACGGCCTCGACGTGCAAGCCTCGGCAACTGAAGTGTCGATGCTCCTCGCCGGACTCGACCCTTACGCGATGGCCGACGCCGGTGTCGCTCCGAGCCCCGACGCGGGTAACGCGTTCGCCGTGAATAGCGAAACGACCCCGACCGAACCGGTCGAGACGACTCCTGCCGAGACCACGCCCAGCGAGCCAGTCGAACCGGTCGAGCCGGTCGCGAAGTCGCCCGAGGACGAAGTGCGGGACGCCGAAAAGATGGTCAACCGGGAGCAGTTCTCCAAGGCGATCGACAAGCTCAAAGAGCTCGCCAAGAGCCAGCCTGACAACGGCAAAGTCGCGTTCCTTCACGGAATCGCCGCCGTGTCTGTCGGTCGCTCAGGCGAAGCGATCGCTCAGTTTGAGCGCGCCAAGAGCCTCGGGTATCGCCCTGCTCGCCTCTACATCGAGCTCGGTGGCGCCTACTTCATCGAGGGTAACAAGCCCAAGGCGAAGTCGGCGTACGAAGAGTTCCTGAAGAAGCAGCCGAACGGCGACGAGTCGGACCAGGTCCGGACCATCCTGCAGACCCAGTTCTAAAACCTGACGGCGCTATGCTGATCATGACCATCGAATCGAGCTGCGACGAGACGTCGGCGGCGGTTGTTCGCGATGGCCAGGCGATTCTGTCGAACGCCGTGGCGTCGCAGATCCCCGTGCACGCCAAGTACGGCGGCGTCGTGCCGGAGTTGGCGAGCCGCAATCACATCGTAGACATCCACGGGGTGATCGACGGGGCACTCGAAGAGGCTGGCGTTACGATCGATGCGATCGAGGGCTTTGCGGTGACCGCCGGCCCGGGGCTGGTGGGAAGCCTGTTGGTGGGAATCGAGACGGCCAAGGCGCTGGCGTTTGCGCATGACAAGCCGTGCATCGGCCTGAACCACCTGGAGGGTCACCTCACGGCGGTATTGCTCGACATCGAGGGCCTCGAACGACCGGCGTTCCCGTACCTGGGAGTCATCGTCAGCGGGGGCCACACCGACCTGTACGTCGTCCGCGACGTCGGTGACTACACGCTGCTCGGTCGCACGCGGGATGACGCCGCTGGGGAAGCGTTCGACAAGGTCGCGAAGATGCTGGGTCTCGGCTATCCGGGGGGTGTGGTCATCGACCGCCTCGCGAAGTCTGGGGACCCGAAGGCCATCGACTTTCCTCGGCCGATGTGGACGCGGAAGAATCTCGACTTCTCGTTCAGCGGGCTGAAGACGGCCGTGTTGCAACACCTGCAGGAGCACGGTCGCCCGGAAGAGCAGGGGCTTGCCGACCTGTGCGCGAGCTTCCAAGAGGCGGTTTGCGACGTGTTGGTGATGAAGGCGTTTGCGGCGGCGAAGAAGCACGACATTCCAGATGTCGTGTTCTCGGGAGGAGTCGCGTGCAATTCGCGGCTGCGTGAGCTTGCGGCCGAGGCGGCTGAGGAGGCCGGTCGGCGAGTGGTGTTTGCCCCGCCTTCGTTGTGTACCGACAACGCGGCGATGCTGGGGCATATCGGCGATGTCTACCTGAGTGAGCTTGCGGCCGCCGGCGAAGGGTTTGACGCCTGGCAACTTCAGGCCGACTCGGGGCTTCCGCTTGGTCGGTCGGTACGCCAGAAGATCGGCCGACACCGGTAAACCCAAGTATTTACGGGGGCTTCAAGGACTCCTCATTATCGACTAGTTGTTTCCCCACAATTCCATACTAAACCGATAGGGTTTACTTGATTTGCAAATTCGAATGATCGATAGTGACTTCACATCGACCGCGGCAATTCGCCGCTTCACAGATCTGGAGAAGACTATGAACAGCAACACAAATCGATTCGCCCACCCACTCTTGGCACTTCTGTTCGTGTGTCTGGTGGGTTGTGGAACGTCGGTGGAAGGGCCTGAGCCTGGTCTGGTCGAGGTACCAGAACCGGATTTTTCGACGCGTTCGCAGGCGGTAGAGGCGCCGACGACCGAGGTTTACGTAACGGTGGAGAGGGCGGCGGAGCTGCTCGAGGCGGGAGCGATTGCGCTCGATACCCGCGATGAGGAGCTCTATCTCGAAGGCCATCTTCCCGGTGCGGTGCACGCACCTTGGAGCGTGTTCGGACACGCCGAAGTCGAAGGCGCCTACGTCGAGACCGACCCCGACCGGGCCGAAGCGACGGCGAACTCGCTCGGACTTCGCAACGACACGCCGATCGTGGTGTACGGCGATGCGATCTCGACGTCGAGCGCGCGTCAGGCGTGGCAGCTCGAGTTCTACGGCCACAGCAACGTCCACATTCTCGACGGCGGATTCGACGCCTGGTCAGCCACCGAAGAGGTGAGCACCGACGAAGTCAGACCGGCCGCCGGAGACTTCACGATCGCCTGGCGCCCAGACATCATCGTTACCGGTGCCGACATTCAGCGCGCGATCGACAACGACGAAGTCGTGATCTTCTTCGACGCTCGCTCGTTCCCCGAATACGAAGGTACGGACGACCGCGACAACCCTCGGCACGGCCACATCCCGGGCGCCATCCACTACGAGTGGACCAACGTCTACACCGAGTCGGGCCAGCTGCGTGACAAAGAGGAGCTCCGCGCCGAGCTCGACGCCGCCGGCCTGCTCGAATCAGACTCGCTCGTGATTCCCTACTGCCAGGGCGGGTTCCGCTCGGCCGTGGCCTACTCCATCCTCCGATGGCTCGGCCAAGATGACGTGAGCAACTACGACGGCTCCTGGTACGAGTACGCTCGCGCCAACGACCTGCCTGTCGAAACTCCCTGACCCCGAGTCTCCTTGAGCCTCCTCGAGGGGCGGTGAGCCGGCATTTGCCCGGCTTGCCGCCCCTTTTTTTGGTCTCCCGGAGCAGTCGAATCGCAACAGTTTGAGATTCGCCGCAAACTGTGTATTATCGACACTAAGAGGTTCGATGTCCCAGAACATAGGCATCGAACTTGAAGAGTGAGACAATGGATCTACGAAAGAAATCGAAGTTTTTGAGCTACCTGCTGCGGCACCACCCCGACGAGTTGTCGCTGTCGATGGACACGGCCGGTTGGGTCGATGTGGACGACCTCCTTCCGAAGCTGTTCGAGCGCGATTCTTCGTGGACGCGTGAGGTGTTGCAGCGCGTCGTCGACGAGAACACCAAGAAACGGTTCGAGATCGTCGACGAGCGCATTCGTGCGCGGCAAGGCCACTCGCTCGACGTTGACCTGGGCCTCACACCCACGCCCCCACCCGACCTGCTGTTCCACGGCACGCATCCAAAGGTCGTCGACGCCATCCTCTCGTCAGGTCTGCTCAAGATGCAGCGCCACCACGTCCACCTGTCGGAAGACGTCGCGACCGCAAAGAACGTGGGCGGGCGCCGCGGCAAGCCGGTTGTGTTCGAAGTCGACGCCGCGGCAATGGTCGCCGACGGTCATACCTTCTTCGTCACCGAAAACGGGGTGTGGTTGGTTGACGAAGTCGCGCCGAAGTACCTGAGCGTGGTGGAAGACTAACCCTCGAACGGATTCTCGAGTCCCATCGCCCAGAACAACTCGTCGGCGTCGAAGCCGTTCTCATACGCGAGCTCGTAAAACGATTCCGCGCGCTCGAGGTCGGTCTCGGCGCCCTGCCCCGTGACCAGCATCACTGCGAGCGTGGCGGCCGCGCGTCCGTGGCCGGCGTGGGCGGCTTTCTCGTACCAATCGAGCGCGAACTGGTCGTTCTGCTCCACGCCGTTGCCGGTCGCGAAGAACCCGCCCAGGTTGTACATCGCGCGGATGTTCCCGGCCTCGGCGGCCCGCATCGCCCACTCGATCGCGAGGTCTTGGTTCGGCTCGGTTCCTTGCCCGGTCGAGTGGAGTACGTAGAGCTCGAACATCGCGTCGGCGTTGCCCTTCGCGGCGGCTTTCTCGTGCCATGCGACCGACTGTGCGAGGTCCTGTTCGAAGCCAAAACCGCGGTAATGGAAGTAGCCTTTCAGCAGCGCAACTTCGCCGGTCGGGTCATCGTCCAAGAGCTCGACGACCCGTTCCCGCACCTCCGCGGGTTCCAAAGCGTCGGGCACGAAGAAGTATGCGGTACGAAGCATCGAGAGCTTGGCTTCGCGGCCGGCCCCCTGCTCCACAGCCGCGCGGAATGCGGCCACGGCGGTCTCCGGGTCGGGTGGTTCGGCGATCCCGTCGAGCAACGCGCGACCATACTCGATGGACGCGTCGACCAATCCTGCCTCGGAGGCCTCTCGAAGATGGGTCCACATCTTCTCCACCTCGTCCCAATCCATGATGCCAATCATGAGGTCGCCACGAACGATTCGACTTCGAATCTCGCGGCCTGATTCGAGCTTCTCTTCTGGAGTCACTTGAGCGTCCTTTCTAGATTTTGTGCGGGTCAGTCGGTCATGCCGCGCAGTTTCAGGAGCGACAGTACCGCTTTGGGCAGGTTGCCTTTCATGAGCGATTTGAAGGCACTCACGAACTCCGGATACTTGTTGTTGTAGGGGAACCAGAACGGTTCTTTGTCGCCCCATCCCGGGTCGACCATGATCGCTTTCTGGTGGGTGAAGCCGAGCAATCCTTCCGGCCCGTGGTATCGGCCGATGCCGGAACCCTTCACGCCGCCGAACGGCAGCACGGGATTGCCCACGGAAACTACGATGTCGTTCACCGTCACCTGGCCGCACTCCATGCGGCTGGCGAGCTCGACGGCGCGTCGCTTGTCTTGCGACCAGACCGAGCCGTTCAGCCCGTATTGGTGGTCGTTGGCGAGGCGAATGGCCTCTTCTTCGTCTTTGACCTTCACGACTGGGATGACCGGCCCGAAGGTCTCTTCGACGTAAATCTCCATATCGGGTGTGACGTCGGTCACGAGCGTTGGCTCGAACCAGGTGCCTTCTTTCTCGATCCGGTTGCCGCCGGTGACGACCTTGGCGCCCTTCTCGATCGCGTCTTTGACGTGGCGTTCCACGATCTTGATCTGGTGCGGGAAGGTCATCGGGCCCATGTCGGCCTCTTCGTCGGGGGTTCCGACTTTGATGCGCTTCACGGCCGTTTCGAGCTTGGTCATGAACTCGTCGTAGACCGACTCGACGACCATGACGCGTTCGACCGATGTGCACATCTGCCCGCAGTTCGAGAGTCCGCCCCACACAGCGGCGCGCGCGGCACGCTCGAGGTTGGCGTCGTGGCATACGATGAAGGCGTCTTTGCCGCCGAGCTCGAGCTCGACCGGGATCGGCTTCTTGGCCGCCGCGGCCATCACCTTGCGGCCAGTTGCGACCGAGCCCGTGAAGAAGATCTTGTCGACATCTGCCTCAGTCAGGGCCGCGCCTGTACTTCCGTCGCCGTGGACGACTTCGACGACGCCGTCCGGAAGACCTGCGCGCTCGAACACCTCGGCGATGACTTCGCCCGTAATCGGCGTCACCTCCGACGGCTTCAGCACCACCGTGTTCCCCGCAATCAGCGCGGAGATCATCGGGATGACCGACAGCTGGAACGGGAAGTTCCATGGCGAGATGATCGCGACGACGCCCATCGGGAAGTGCTCGACGTACGAGGTCTTGCCAGGGAACAGAATCGGCGTCTTCACTTTGTGCCTGCCGAGCACTTTCTCGGCCGTCTTGGCGTAGTAGTCGATGAAGACCGGGATGGTGATGATCTCGGTCATCAGAGCTTCGGCGAGAGGCTTGCCGGTGTCTTCCGAGATTCGGCGAGCGATGTACTCACCCTCCTCGGCGATGACCTCCCGAACCTTCTCGATTCGCCGCAGCCGCTCCTGGAGCGAAAGCGCTCGCCACGCCCCAAATGCTTCTCGTGCGCGGCCGACCGCTGCATTCACTTCATCTGCATCGGCGATCGGAAAGTCTCCGAGTTTCTCACCGTTGATCGGGCTGAATTTCTCGACGACCCGAAGGTCGGCATCTCGAACGGGATCAGTTGCCATGGTGTTCCTCTGCGTATTGAAGTGCGCGTCGATTCAAGCGGAATTGAGTCGAGTTGTCGAGCGACCAGCGTCTCGACGGCCCGCTCTTGCACCTACATGTACGTCCTGCTAGCGTCTCGGCCAATACTGAACGGCAGTCATTAGGATGGATATCATGAACAAAACGCTCTCTTACGCCTTGTGCGCCCTGTTTCTCGCTACCGCAGCATGCGGTGATGACGGCACCGGCACCACCGACAACAACTCCGAGAACAACGTCGCCGTGATGGACATGGGCAACAACCAAACGGATGACATGGGTGAGTCACCGGTCGACATGGGCGAGTCGCCCGTCGACATGGGAGAGCAACCGGAAGACATGAGCGGCACCGCCGATGCTGGGGGCGAAGAAGACATGGGGACCGACATGGCGATGGAAGTCGACATGGGCCAACCCTACGAATGGCCCGCCACGCCGGCCGATTTCATTTCGTCGGCTGAGCGCGTGTCCTACATCGCGCAGTTCGGCGTACCGGAAGTCGTAGACGGGAGCCCAGTTTGCTGCCGCGACTTCGGGGCGAACTCCAAGAATGCTGGAATCGACAACGCCTTCTCGTCACTCAACGCGCAGCTGAGCGGCATTCCCAACTCGGGCATCGACTTCCAAGCCGCGCTGACCGCCGCCATTCAAGACGGCTCGTTGGTCTTCCTGCTCGATCACCGCGAGCTCGACGGTGCCGACGATGCCGACGGCTTCTTGCTCTCGTGGCTCACCGGGTCGTTCGCGGCAGGTTCGAACTTCGCCGACGCCTCGGTTGGCCTCGGAACCTTCGACGTCGCTCCAAGCAGCTTCGTCGGCAACACGGGCGAACCCGTTCGCGTCATGGACCCAGCCGAAATGACCGCATCGATGATGTCCGGCGGCCCCATCTCCATCGACGTCATCTTGCCGTTCGGCGCCGCTTCCATCCCGGTTCCAATCGACCAGATGAACGCTTCCGCAACCGCGACGATCGCGACCGACTCGGTCACCTACACCATGGGCGAGATGAGCGGATACATCCCCGAAGACGAAGTGTTCGCAGGCATCAACTCGATCGCGTCGTCGCCGACCTGCACCTGCCTCGGCCTGAACGGCGCAGATCTCTACAACGAGGACGCCATGGGCCGTTGGTCCGGTACGTGCCAAGACGTGTCGAACAAGTGCCTGACGTCGGACGAGTTTCCGTGCCGCGTCATCGCGGGGACGTCGATCTTCGACGGCCAGGTCTGCACTGTCCTCCCCGGCATCCTGACCAACGCCGCCGATATCGACACCAACAACGACGGCGATTACGACGCGCTCTCCATCGGTCTGACCTGGGAAGGGGTCGACGCGACCATCCAGTAGCGTTTGGACCGGTCACGTTTGGACATGTGCGCCAAGAATGCGAAGGTGAAGTCATCGCAGGGATGCGGAGGGGATTTTGCCAATCGTTCTGGAACCACATAACGCCTTCAAGCGCGGCGTTCATCACGCCGTCGAGATTGATCCGGCGCGGCTCGAGCAGCTGCGCGAAGCGGTCTCGATGGCGCGCTCCTACGGCAACGCCTCGGCGCTCGCTGACCTGCTCGCCGAGTGGGACCCGGAGTCGACGGTCTCGGCCGACAATTTCTTCTCGGCCGACGACGGCTACCCAACGCACAAGTGGCTCGATCACCAGGTGATTCGCGGCCTGCGTACGGATGGGTCGGAGGACTTCGGGATGGGCGTGCACGGCGCGCTGGTCGATGGAGACCTCGTCGTGGGCGACCGGCTTGTCGACGAAGACGCTCCGGTTTCGCCGGAGTGGTTGGCGACCGACCTCGAGCTCGACCGACAGTTTCACTACGCCAGAGCCGCACACCTACTGGCACACATCGACTTCCACGCGGGCCTCGACCGCGACGCGATTAGCGATGTGTCCGAGGCGCTCGACCAAGGTCTGGGCGCGGACGCCGACATTTCGACGCACGGCGACATCACCCTCGACATGCAGCAGCTCGAACACGAGCTCATCAAGAAGCTGCAGGACTACAGAAAAACCCTCGAAGCGATCGCTCGCCGCGAGGGTTACGTGATGTCCTGGTTCACGGAGCAGACGGCGTTCTAAGCCGTTATTCCGTCGCCTCATCAATCATGATTTTACGCTCGACCGGATCCTTCCAGCGCTCCTGTACGTCTTCGCTCAGGCTGTGGAGCGGGTCGAAGTAGAGGAACGTCTCTCCCGGCTTCACGGAAGGCGCGCGGTACACGCTGATGCCACTCTCGGGGTTGTAGAACTCGTACGACGTCGTCGTGCGCTTTCCGCCACCGCCCGGGGCGTCGACCACGAAGGTCGGCGTGTTGAAGCCTGCCGTGATGCCGCGAACGTTCTTCTCGAGCTCGACGGCCAGGCCGACCGAGGTCCGAAGGTCTTCGACGCCCTGCACCATGTCGTGCTGATAGACGTAGTACGGGAAGACATTGATCTCACCGAGGCGCTTCACCAGCGAGACCATGGTCTCGACGGTGTCGTTCACGCCACGCTGAAGCACGGTTTGGTTGCGAACCATGAGCCCGCGTTCGAACAAGATGTTCATGGCCTTGCGCGAAATCTCGGTGATTTCGTTCGGCGTGTTGAAGTGGGTGTGCAGGCAAACGTGCTTGTGCATGCTTCGCCCGAGGTCGCTGACCGCGGTGATGGCATCGACCCACTTTTCGTCCGACAGAATCTTCATCGGCATGACTGCGGGGCCTTTCGAGGCAAAACGGATGCGCCGAACGTGCGGGATATTGAGGAGTCGCGTGCCGATCGCCTCGATATGCTTGGCGGCGAGGTTGTAGGTGTCGCCGCCGCTGATGACGATGTCTTCGAGCTCGGGTCGGCTCTCGATGTAGTCGAAAGCTTCTTCCCAGCGCGCCGGGCTCACCTTGAGGGAGACCTTCTCGACGACGTCCGTGTCGACGCCGATGGCGTAACTACGCGTGCAGAAACGGCAGTAGACCGGGCAGGTGTCGAGCGGGAGGAAGAGTGCTTTGTCGGGGTAGCGGTGCGTGAGGCCCGGGACCGGCGCGTCGGCCTGCTCGTGGAGCGAGTCGAGCGTCAGCATCGGATGGTCTTCGTGCAGCTGGTCGGCGAGCGGGATGAACTGGCGCCGAATCGGGTCGTTCCAGGGGTCGTCCCAGTCGATCAGGCTGAGGAGATACGGCGTCACGCGGACGGCCATGGGTGCCATGTGGAAGCCGCGACGTGCGTCTTCGATGAACTCCGCCGGGGCTGCTCCGTCGAGCACTTCGATCAGCTTGTCCTCGCCGTACAGCGAGTTCTTCATCTGCCATTTGTAGTCGATGAAGGTGTCGTAATCGACGTTGAAGGCCGGAATGCGGCGCCAGAATTCGTCGTCGCGAAGGTCGCGGTGCGCGAGTGAGGTGACGTCGACCGGCGGCTTGCGCTTGCGTTGTTCGGGCGGCGCGGCGTGGGCCTTTTTCTTCGCTTCGGCGATGTCGTCGATGGTTTGGGCGGACATGTGAACTCCTTTGGTTACTGGCGATCGGTCGATCACGCGTCCAGAGGGATCGCGGGCCACCGAGAACACCAAAATCGTCAACGTCCAGGCGCATACACAAAAAGGTGCCTGAACAGCTTCGAAATTGGCGCGGCGGGCCGTAACCGCGAACCGAGTCCACACGCTCCTATATGAGGGAGCGCCCGGCCCCACTACTTAAGCGAAAATGGCGAGTTTTCGCAAGCTCCGAAAGTTCTGCTCGCACGCTCCACCAGCCAATTTGCTCAACTTTTCGCGGAATGAGACGATGTCAGGGAAACGACTTCTAGCGAGGCCCTGATGACATTCGATGAGATTGCGGAGCAGACCGAACACCCATCGGTCGAGGTCGACGAAAATGGCTTCATCACCGGGGTCCGAAACGGATTTCAAGAGATGCTCGGCTGGCAAGACTCGCTCATTGGCAGGCCACTCTCCGCGATCATTCCGGCCCACATGCACGATGCTCATCACATGGGCTTCAGCCGCTTCGTTGCCACCGGCCAACCTCATCTGCTCGAGTCTGACGTGAGGCTGCCCACCTCCAAGGCGTCGAGCGAAGTGGTCGAGTTGGTGCATCACATTGCGGCGAAACGTTTCGAAAACGGCGAGTGGCGCTTCATCTCGATGGTGCGCGAGATATGACCGATTCACCTCCAGAAGCAGGGGTGGTGCGCCGCGGTAAGCGGGCGAGAAGCGGAATCGATCAATCCGATCTGATTCGGAGCCTGAGGTCGACTCTCGCCAAGATGGAGCTGGCGCTGAGTCAACTCGAAGATCCGATCATCTTTGTCGACACCCACGGCCGAATCGAGTGGTGCAACGAGCCGTTCTGCCAGCTGATTGGCCGGCCGAGGATTTCGATCCTCGGCGTGCGTTTGGCGGACGTCTTCCCGCTTCGACGCGACGGCGAGTTGCTGACGGAAGACGAGCACCCCGCGGCCGTGGCTCTGGCGAGCGGCGAGCCGCTCGTGGATGTGTTGGAGTATGCGCCAGAGACGAGCTCGCCGAGGCAGATTCGCATCAGCGGACGCTCCGTAGCGCACTCGGCCGAGCGCAAGCAGGGCGCGTTCGTTTTGCGCGACGTCACCGCTCAGGGCCGAGAGTTGCGGCAGGCTCGCCTGGCCACGCTGGGTGCGCTGACGAGCGGAATGATTCACCAAATCCGCTCGCCACTGGGGTTTGTGCGGTCGAATATCGAGTACCTCCAGGCCAACTGGGCGGGTTCGAGCGACATGGAGGAGGTCTTCTCGGAGTCGCTGTTCGGCCTCGACCGAATCGAGTCGCTCTTCAAGACGGCGACCGCGTTCGACCAGCCGACCCTCGACCAATTCGTGGAGTTCGACCTCGCCGATGCCATTCGTGCGGCGGCGCGCATGGCCAAGGGTCACTGGGACACGGTCGCGGAGGTTCAGATCCCGCCGAACCGTGGCGATGCGCCGGTCATTGGGGATCCGTCGGCGATCGCTCAAGCGTTTGCGGCGCTCTTCACGAACGCCGCGTGGGCGGTTGGAGCGAGGCGGAAGCGCGAAGGGTCCGAATTTCGGGGACGTATCGAAGTCTCGATCGCTCAGCTGGATGGTTGGAGCGAAATGGTGGTCGAAGACAACGGCATCGGCATCGCGCCGGAGCACGTCGATCGAATCTTCGACCCATTCTTCACGACACAGTCCGACACAGACGCTCTTGGGCAAGGGTTGTTTGTCGCAAAGTCGATTTTGGCCGACCAACATGGCGGAATGTTGCGTGCGGAACCGCGACAAGGGGGCGCGCGACTGGTGGTCCGCCTCCCCTCATACGAGCCATTCTGAGGGGATCGAGCTACTAATCGCTCCATCTCCTTTACAATCTCCGCTCAATTGGTTAAGAGGCCGCGTCATTTTCGAGCGCCGCGCAATGACGCCGGCCCAATTGAGTAGAGAACTTGTTCTATGGCTAAGAAACGCGACCTCAATCTCCTGCGCAACATCGGGATCTCCGCCCACATCGACTCGGGCAAGACGACCCTTACCGAGCGTATCCTCTTTTACACGGGTCGCATCAACGCGATTCACGAAGTCCGCGGCAAAGACGGTGTCGGCGCCAAGATGGACTCGATGGAACTCGAGAAAGAGCGCGGAATCACCATCCAGTCGGCAGCGACCTACACGAACTGGGGTGACTACGCGATCAACATCATCGACACCCCTGGACACGTCGACTTCACGATCGAAGTGGAGCGCGCTCTTCGCGTTCTCGACGGCGCCATCCTCGTCCTTTGCGGCGTTGCAGGCGTTCAGTCGCAGTCGATTACGGTCGACCGCCAGATGCGTCGATACAACGTTCCGGCCATCGCATTCGTGAACAAGTGTGACCGCGCAGGCGCTGACCCGCTCGACGTTTGCCGTCAGCTCCGAGAAGACCTCGGCCACAACTCGGTCATGATTCAGCATCCGATCGGCCTCGAAGATCGTCACCAGGGCGTCGTCGACCTCATCGAGATGCGCGCCATCTACTTCGAAGGCCACGCCGGCGAAGAGATCCGCATCGCGGACATCCCGGACGACCTCAAGGAAGTTGCCAAGAAGCAGCGCGCCAAGCTCGTGGAGGCACTCGCTGACCTCGACGACGAAATCGCGATGCTCTTCCTCGAAGAAGAAGAGATCCCGACCGAGCTCCTCATGTCGGTCCTCCGTAAGGCGACCATCGCGCGTAAGATCACGCCGGTTTGCCTCGGCTCGGCCTACAAGAACAAGGGCGTTCAGGCGCTCCTCGACAAAGTCACCGAGCTCCTGCCGAGCCCGCTGGAAGTCGAGCACGAAGCGCTCAACCAGGACGACGATGAGAAGTCGGTCGACCTCTCGCCGGACCCCGAGAAGCCGCTCGTCATGCTCGCGTTCAAACTCGAGGACGGCCGCTATGGTCAGCTGACCTACGTCCGCATCTATCAGGGCCGACTGAACAAGGGCGATACGATTTACAACATCGCCAACGGCAACAAGCACAAGGTCGGTCGCCTCGTTCAGATGCACTCCGACGAGATGCACGAGATCGACTACGCCGACGCTGGTGCCATCTGCGCACTGTTCGGCATCGACTGCGCTTCGGGCGACACGTTCACCGACGGTTCGGTCAACTACACCATGACCTCGATGTACGTGCCTGACCCCGTCATCACGATGGCTGTCGAGCCGAAGCAGCGCGACGGCATGACCAACTTCTCGAAGGCGATCAACCGCTTCTCGAAAGAAGACCCGACCTTCCGCGTTTGGCGCGACGAAGAGTCCGGTCAGACCATCGTCGGTGGAATGGGCGAGCTGCACCTCGAAGTCTACATCGAGCGCATCAAGCGCGAGTACGGCGTGGAAGTCGAAGTTTCGCCGCCTCAGGTCGCTTACCGCGAGACCATCACGCAGCGTGCAGAGTTCAACTACACGCACAAGAAGCAGACCGGTGGTTCGGGCCAGTTCGGCCGCGTCGCTGGCTACATCGAGCCTTCGGAAGAAGAGAACTTCGAGTTCCTCAACGAGATCGTCGGTGGCTCCATCCCGCGTGAATTCCACAACGCTGTCGAGAGCGGATTCAAAGAGGGCATGGACAAGGGAACGCTCATCGGCTTCCCCGTCGTCAACCTCCGCGTCTGCATCAACGACGGTTCGTCGCACGCAGTCGACTCGTCCGACATGGCGTTCGCAATCGCGGCTCGCTCGGCATTCCGTAACGCGTACCCGAAGGCTAAGCCGGCAATCCTCGAGCCGGTCATGAAGGTCGTCGTCGAGACTCCGGAAGAGTTCTCGGGAACCGTCCTCGGAACCATCAACAAGCGCCGTGGTCAGATCACCGGCCAGATGGTTCGCGGTGTGACCGCCGTCATCGAAGCCGAAGTTCCCCTGGCCGAAATGTTCGGATACTCGAACGAGCTTCGCTCGTCGACGCAGGGCAAGGCCGAGTTCTCGATGGAATTCGAGAAGTACGGACAGGTCCCCGGAAACGTTCAGGAAGAACTCATCAAGGAATTCGAAGAGAAGCGTAAGCAAGCTTCGTAATTCGAGCGCCGTTTCGAAAAGCCCCGCCAGCACTGGCGGGGCTTTTTTTGTTTTCCGCAGACGCCATGCGTGTTTATGGATTGTGGGACCAAAGTTCCAAGGAGTGATGATGAAGCAGTGGATTTTTGTGGCAGCGATCGCCCTAATTGGCGCCGGATGCAGTGATATCGGTAACTTCACGGTGGAGCAGAAGACCGGCGAGGTGCTGGTGGAAGGCTCGAATTCGCCGATCAACGATTTGCTTCCCGACAACGTTCTGCCGCCGCTCGGGCTCGACTTCGACCTGCAGAGCGAGCTCGAGGAGCGCGACGCGGATGGCGCCGAAGGTGTCTACCTGAACGCCCTGACGCTCACGACGACCGACACGGCCAAAGCGGACGAGACCGACGAAGACAACTTCGACTTCCTGTCGAAGGTCGAGTTCTATGTCGAGTCGCGGAAGTCGGGTACGGAGCTCGAGCGAGTCCTCGTTGGGAGCGTCGATCCGGTGCCGACAGGGGTGGAGACGCTCGATGTCGACGTCGACAACACGATCAACCTGAAGCCGTACGCGCAGGAAGGTTTGCGCATCACGACGAGCGGCAACGGTTCGGTGCCTCCAGACGACGTGACGATCGAGGGCAACGTGGTGATCGAGGTCGAAGTCTTCTGAGGCTCACGCCGCGCGCGCCGCTAGTGACATTCGCCGCGATCTTCGGTACACCTCGCTCAGCAATGTTTGTGTGCTCCAAAGTCGTGCGAATGAAACCACCTTACCAACTCGTCGCAACCCCGCTGTTGGCCGGCCTGATCGCCGCGTCGTTGGGCGGCTGTAGCGCGTACGAAGAGCCGACCCCACCTCGGGATCGGCTGCACTTCCCCGTCGGTGTAGCAGTACACCCCACGGGCGACGTCGTGTACGCCGTGAACAGCAACTTCGACACGCGTTATCGCCAGGACCTGGGCGGAACGATCTCGGTCATCGACGCCAACACCGGCCAGATACTGGCCGACGGTACGCCGTACGTCGGCTCGTTCGCCGGTCAGCTGGGCCTCAATGGCTCGGCCACCAAGGCTTACATTCCGACCCGATTCGAGAACACCGTGACGGTGTACGAGGTCTCCGAGGACGGCCGCGCGCTGTTCTGCCGCGACGACGACGGTGCACCCACGGCCAACCCGGCCAACTGCGAGATTCGCCGCGTGGGCGGCGACGGCGACGTCGAAGGCACTCGAATTCCGTCGGACCCGTTTGGGATCGACGTCGTGAGTTCACCCGGAATGTGGACCGTCGTCGGTGAAACCGAACCGTTCGACCTGCGCATCGTCGTGGGCGGCCGCTTCGTCGAGTCGTACAGCGGAACCGCAGCCGAGCTCGTGGATTCGCTCGTCTCGACCGGCAACTACGCCGCCAACACGATCGATGGCGGGCTCGAGTTTGGCCGCGTCGACGGTCAGTCGATCGCGCTGCGTCCGCAGGACTTTGAGTCGGCGACCATCGATACGACTTCGACCGACATCGTGCACCTTTCGCACCTGCGCGCGACGCAGGTGACCACCATCGCGTTCCCCGGCCTAGATTCGTCGGCCGCCTCGCTGCAGACGGCACCACTGACCGCAGGTTCGAACGCCGTCGCTCAACGCCCGGGTTCCACCGATGTTTACGTCGTGGGCCGCGGCGGTGCCGACATCCTGATTTATCGACCGTACATCGACCCGATCGAGCGCGAAGTGCAGGCGATCTTCGACCGAGGAGCGGTGCGGTTGAACCACCTTTCGTCGACCATCGACGGACGCGGAATCGCGTTCACCGGCGATGGAAACCGATTCTACACGGTCACACGCCGCCCTGACGCGCTCCATATCGTCGACATCGTCCCCGACGACGTCGAAGAAGGCACCGGCACGCGGCATGTCCTGTCGAAGACCATCCCGCTGCCCAAATCGCCATCCGGCGTGGTGCTGCACGAATCGTTGAACGGTCCTCTGCTCTACATTCCATGCCTCGAAGACGAGTCGATCCAGGTGGTCGACCCATCGGTCGAAGGCGTGGTCGCTGAGATCCCCGTGGGCGACACGCCCGCGCAGTTCGTGGTCAACGAAGCGAAGTGCGAAACCCCCGACGGTTGTGTCGGCTACGTCGCGCTCTTCAACGACCAGGCGACAGGCAAGGAATCGTGCGGCACCGACCGCCTCGAAGTTTGCGGCTCGGTCGGGGTCATCGACCTCGACCCGACGAGCGCCCGCTACCACCAGATCATCCGGAAGTTCGAGTGATGAAGCGTACTCTCCAAATATTGGGACTGCTCTCGCTCGTGGTTGCTGCCGGCTGCGACGACGACGAGGTCGTTCAGGCGTCGAGCCTCGAAGGGCCGCGCGCCGCGATTCACGTTCGTGGCGAAGTCTGCGTCGACACGTTCCTCGACTCGAGCGAAACGGTCATCGAAGGCACCACTCGCCTGTGCGAACCGGGTGAGCGCGGCAACCTGGGACTGGTCGTGTCGTCGCACGACGACCGCCTCGGCATCATCGACCTGTACCCCGCCGACTACGACCTGAAGGCGACCACGCAACAGCTTCGGCCGCGCTTTCTCGACATCGACCCGGCCACGCCCGGCGTGACTCACCTCGAGGTAGGCCGACTCCCCGTCGACGTCGCCGCCTCGCCATCGGGCCGAGTGGCCTACACGCTCGACCAGCTCGATCGCACGATCACCGTGGTCGACCTCCTCGAGACGCGAGCGCTCGAAACGCGCTACCACCTCAAAGAGACGCCGATCGCGTTTGCGGTCGCCCCCGACGGCAGCATCCTGACGATCAGCGGCGTGCCGTCGACGCTCACGATTCACGAAGGCACGACGTGCGGCGACGATGGCTGCTCCGTGCCAGAAGGCGATCCGATCTCGCTGTCGCTCGGCGGTACGGCAACCCATGTCGAGCTGACGCCCGACGGCAGCCGAGCATTCGTCACTTTCCGTGACATCGACCAGCTCGCCGTCGTCGCGCTGACCGAAGACGGAGTTGCCGACACGTGCCTCGACGCGATCTCCGCTCCTTGCACCACCGCGCAGATCCCGCTCACGTGGGGATGCCGCGACGGCATCGACAACGATGGCGACGGTCGCACCGACCGCGACGACCCGCAGTGCCTCTCCCCTCTCGGCGGTGAAGCGCCCGGAGTTGGGCCTTCGCGCGCGCTCGAGACCGAGTGCAACGACGGCATCGACAACGACGAAGACGGCGTGCTCGACCTCGACGACCCCGAATGCATCGCATCCGGCGGACTGTTCGAGGAATGGGACGGCGAACCTGTCGTCACGCCGTGCAACGACGGCATCGACAACGATGGCGACGGACTTACCGACCTCAACGACAGCGCGTGCTACTCCGCCGCCGGCCGCACCGAATCGCTCGTGCCGTCACTCGGCTTCGATTCGGTAAGCGTCGACAGCGGTGGCTTCCTGGCGTGGGTGCTCGACACCGCGAACAGCCAGGTGCTCGTCGTCGATGCGAAGCGGCTCGAGCTCATCGATGTGCCGGCCCTCTCGGAGCCCGGATTCGACTCGCTCGTGCAGCGGCTCGGCATTCGCGTGCCGTCGTCGCCAATTTCGATCGAAGCCCGTGTGGATGCCCTCAACGGCGAAGGATTCTTCGGCGGCACGGCCTACACCGACCCATTCTACTACCGCACGAACTTCAGCGCGTGGGTCGGCACCGACAACGGCCAAGCCTACAACATCGTCGCGGTGACCAATTACTGCGAAGTAAGCGAAGCCGGCTGCGTCCTCTTCCCCGAGTTTCCGCTCCAGGCAGAAGAGCCGTCCTGCGGCGCGATCGAATGCACCTGCACCGGTGAGTTCGGATGCCCGTGCGACGATCCCGAGTTCATTCAGCGCCGCCAGCGATGTGGTGCCGAAGGTCAGCGAGTCTTCGTGAACCCGATCTTCGACATCAATCAGGCGACGTCCGCGACCGCCACGGTGGTCGGCTTCGGCACCTGTGCGGTGCCCGGAACCATGGTCGACTCGCTCAACGCTTTCGCGCTCGCCAACCCCGGCGCGCCGGACAACCCGAGCGCCTGCACGAGCGACCTACTGCCGCAGCCTCGAGGACTCGCCGGCCCCATCCCGGCGGAGGGCGACGACCCGACCGATATCGACCTCGAAGAGATTCCACGCGCAGACCTGCTCAGTCGAGGACTCGCGGCGTTCGATATCTTGACGCGCGAGCCGGTCATCAATTCGGTTCCGTTCTCGGCTCGAATCACGAACGAATCGTGGACCGTCGCCTACGAAGGCGTGCTGCCCCGGACGCAGCGCGCAGATTGGTTGCTGCCGTTGGAACGATCGACCACCGACGTCGACGGAACGCAGCTTGAGACCATCACGCTCACGTCGAGCACCGACCTCTGCGCCGCCGGCGTCGAAGTTGGTGACCTTTTCGTGCTCGACACCGAGCCGCTCGGCCGCGAGGCGTGTGCCGTGTACACCGATGAACAGAACGAAGATTTCCGCACCTACCGAATCGTTTCGCGCGACGCGCGCAGCCTGACGCTCACGACCATCGAAGGTGGCGCACCCCTCCCGGTTCGCGCTCCCGACGGAGGCGCCGGCTGCTACGAATCCGGCGTTTCTGGAGGCATTGTCGCCGACGACACCTGGGTGGTTTCGGGAGACCGAACGGGATACCTGTCGCGATTGGTGGCCCGTCACGGTTTGTGCGTCGACAGCCGCATCGGCGGCGAAGCCGACGGCCGAGTTCAAACCGGCGAGGTCTACCGCGGGCCCACGGTCTCGTTCCAGATTTACCCGGGCTTCGTCGCCCCCGAACGCGGCCTGCAGTTCGAGTTCGAGACGGAGTCCAACTTCACGTCGGACCGCCTGCGACTCGGGCCGGAGAATACCGAGACGGTCGGGTTGCTTCCGTACGACATTCACTACCGTGAAGCGGACGACCCCGACGACGTCGAGTTCCTCCTCGCCACGGACCCCGACACGAGTTTCGTGTATGTTCGAAGCTTGGTGCCGGTGCTCAACGACGATAACGTACGGCAGCAGTTCAACGTGATCGACCTGGTGGACTGATGACCGAAGAGGCTTCGGAACCGAAAGGCGAAGCAAGCGAGCCCGTAGTCGAGGCTCGCGACGAAACGGCCGACCTTCATCTTCAGGACGGCCGATATCACTGCACACGCATCCTGGGGGAAGGTTCGATGGGCCGGACCTACCTCGCGTGGGACGCCGAGCTCGAAGACGAAGTCGCCGTGAAGGCGCTCTATCCGAGCCGCCTGGCCGAATTGAAAGACCTCGAGCTGTTCCGGCGCGAAGCGGAAGTCCTCCAGAAACTCAGTCACAATCAGATTCCCTCCTACGTCGATGCATTCGACGAAGGTGAGGGTGAGTCGTCGTGCTACTACCTCGTCCAAGAGTACGTCGAAGGCGAGACGCTTCGATCGATCTTCAAGGGCGCCAAACGTTGGGAAGAGGCCGACGTGGTGCGGTTGGGCGAGCAACTCCTGAGTGTGCTGGTCTACATGCAGGGGCTCGAGACGCCGGTCGTTCACCGCGACATCAAGCCTGAGAACATCATCGTTCGCACGTCCGATGGACTGCCGTGCCTCGTCGATTTCGGCGCGGTACGCGAGGTGGTCCGCCTGACGATGCGAGGCGGCTCGACCATCATCGGAACGTATGGCTACATGCCGCCCGAACAGCTGATGGGGCGGGCGCTTCCGGCAACCGACCTCTACGCGGTGGGGATCACGTTGCTTGAGGCGCTCACGCGCGAGACACCGCGGGATCTGCACGGTGAGGACGCCAAGCGGATGATCGCCGAGGTGAACGTTTCGGCTTCGCTTCGGCGTGTACTCGCCCGACTTTGCGCACCGGAGCTCACCGAGCGCTACGAGTCAGCCGAGCAGGCGCTCGCCGACTTCTCGGGGATCGAAACGGGCGCGTTGGTGCACGCCAAGCGACTCGAAGCCGACATTGCATTGCGGGCGAAAGAGCGCGAGAAGGCGCTCAAGGCGGCTGGCAAGCACGGGCTGAACTTCGTCTACATCTTCCTCGTGATGATTCTGATCGGTTCGGCCGTTGCGGCTCTGACGTTTCTGATCAGCGCGATGGCGACGTCGTTCGAAGCTGGATTCTTGGCCGCGGCGTTGATCAGCGGGACCGGGCTGTTGGGCAACCTGATACTGCTCGGAGTGCGTTACACGCACGACTCTTGGGAGCCGCCGACCGCGCGACTTCGCAAGACGACCGGCGAAGTCACCGGGTTTCGAAAGGTGATGATCGATCAGAACCGCTACTCGCATCAGCTCGAGTACACGATCGATATCGGTACGCGGAAGGCCGAGTACCTGATGAGCGCGCCGGACGTGAATCGCTCACGGGTGATCGGACGCAAGTTCACCGCCTGGTACGACCCGAAGCAGCCCAACGTGCACGAGATGGAAGACTTCCTGCGCGAGGATGTCGGCGAGATGGACCGGCTCTTCTCGGAAAATGTGGAGCACACCCCGGAGTGAACGGGCGGTCTTGCGACGGCTTCGGCTCGGCTTGTACCGGCGCGTCAGCTATCTAGAAGCTTGACTCGGAGAGGCGGTCGACCTACGTTCTGCCGCCCGCGTTCATCGCGCGGATTCATGCATTGATGCACTTGAGAGGGCGTACAAATGGCTCGCGTTACCGTTGAAGATTGCCTCGAACACATCGAAAACCGCTTCGCGCTCGTGAAGCTCGGAACGCAGCGCGCCCGCAGCTTGCGCAAAGGCGACGACCGAATCTTCCCGTCGGGCAACAAAGAGATCGTGCACGCTCTGCGCGAGATTGCCGCCGGTTTCGTGAAGTTCGACGAAGCTTCCCGCACGCGCCTGCGCACGGTCCTCAAGGCACCGGCCGAGTACTCCGAGCTGTTCGGTAACTAAGCTCTCCGGAAGGCTCTACGCCTCTCCTGGGGCCCCGTAGAGCCACAGTCCCGCGGCACCTTGCGACTCTTTTTGCCCGCCTAATCGGGTGAAGGCGTCGACGAAGTCATCAAACTTCGCGGTGAGCTCGCGGTAGATCAGCTCGAAGATCCCTCCGGGCTGTTTCAGATTCATCCAGTCACTCAGACTCGAATACGCGGTTCGGCCGACACGACGGTAGTACTCGTCGCCTACGCCTCTGCGCTCCAAGTGGTCTTTGAAAAAACCACAGGAGTAGAGCGAAGCGTCGCCGATTCGGCGATACGCCTCGATCCTCTGCTCGCCAGAGCTGTGCATTGCCTCTTCGAGCAAGAGTGCAGCCGGCTTGCTGAAACCGACCTCTTCGGCCTTGGCGCCGTCTAGTCTGCTGTAACTTTCGAGAAGGTGGACCAGATATGCTTCGGTCTCTTCGGAAGTGTCGACGCCTTGAGCGTCGAGTGCCGCGACGAGCTCATCTCGAAAAAAGCCGAGGAGGCTTCCGACGGGCTCGATCTTCGGTGTTGTGCTGTCTGTCATTGCAACTCCTTCGTCAGACAGCATCCATTTTATACCGCGAATCGATCGAATCGCAAAATTGGGTTCGATCGTCCGAGTGACAGAACGCCCTCTGCTCCCTTAGTCTCCCAGCCGAACTAGTGAGGACCTTCAAGGAGAAACCGATGCGAACTTGGATGATGAGCGGCATGATCATTTCGATGTTGGTGGCAGCCGGATGCGGCGAGCCATCACGTGAAGAGCGAGTTCAGGACATTGCGCAGGTCGGATGCGACCGCTGGCAGGAATGCGGCGAGATCGGTCCTGGCGAGCGTCACGAGTCGTACGCGGAGTGCCGGTCCTCGCTCGAGAGCACCTTCTACGACCTCTGGCCCGCAGGTCAGTGCGGAAACGGGCAGATCAACGAGTCGGTCTACGATTCTTGCACCGAGCGGGCAAACAACTTCCCGTGCGATGCCGGGTTCTTCGATCAGGTCGGCTTTGCGGCGGACTGTGGGGCTGACGACGTCTGCATCGACCCTTCGGAGTAGGCGAGGCCACTCACCATGGGCCACGGATTCGCCCGCTATCTCTACGTTCCCGAGGATGGAACGCGGTTTTCGTCTGCCACCGCCGCGAAAGTCGAACAAGCTCTGCGCGACGCTGGGCTCGCCGTCGGACCTGACGGCGAAGGCACCCAATGGAAGCCAATGCGCCCGTCTGGAGCGCTCGCCTCATGGGCCGAGCGGGCGGGATTGGTGCATCCGACGATCGACGTAGATTGGCACGACGACGCGACTGAGATTTACGATAGCTACTTGCCTCCGCGCGGGCCGTGGAGCCGTTGCCCCGACTGCGCGAAGCTCTTGCCAACCCACGGCACCGTGATCCGCACGAATACCGACGGCGAAGACGAAATGGTACTCCTCGAGGAATGCCCTTCGTGTGGTTCGGGGTTCGAGCCGTACGCATGGGAGCGCGCTCAAGAACGCGTCATCTTTCGGTCACGGTTCGTCGTCGGCATCCTCGCCGACTCGTACCAAAGCCCACGCCCGACATTCCGCGACGGCTGCCCTCAGTTTGTTCGCTGTGTCGAAGAGGTGTTGGCGCTCGACACGCTCCGCGAAGTGTTTGTCGCTTGGTGAGGCCAATGGAATGGCGCTGAACGAGAAGCTCGATCCAATCAAACAGAAGTACGGCCCCAAGGTGAAGCGCTGGGCGCCCCCTTCTGCGTTCGTCGGAGGGTTCGCGTTCGACATCGCGACCCTGGGTCGCGAGGTCAACACGGTCAACCTGATCATCCTGTCAGTGTACGCCGGCGTGGTGTTCCTCGGGCTATGGCTGCGTAACCAGAACGTATCCCAAAAGGTCGTTCGGGCCGCGACGTTCGTGCTCCACTTCGCGCTCGGCGCCGTCTTCTCGGCGCTCGTCGTGCTCTACTTCAAGAGCTCGGGCTCCATCGCGACGTTCATCGTCGTCGGGTCCCTATTCGCGGCGCAGATTGCGAACGAGTTCCTGCAGCACAATGAGAACCAGCGGGAGCTCATCTGGGCGATCTACACGGTCAGTCTGGTGATGCTCCTGAACTTCCTGCTTCCGCATCTCGTGGGCAGCGTGTCGGCCATCTGGTTCGTCGTGAGTGTGATTCTGGGCCTTGGCGCCATCTGGGGATTGCGGAAGCTCGTGAACGCACCGATCAAGTCCGTTCGGCTGGCGACGTCGCTCATCGGAGCGATCGTCGTCTTCTACTTCGCCGGGTGGATTCCCCCCGTTCCGCTCATCCTCGAGAACGGTCTAGAAGGGATGAACCTGAAGAAGGTTCAGACCGAGAACGGCCGCGAGTACACGATCGAGAAAGAGCCCGACTCGTTCTTTGAGAGCATCGGTCTGACCACCCGCGATATCGCGTGGAGAGAGGGCGAGCGGGTCTACGTGCTCACCGCGATCTCAGCGCCGAGAGGCATCGAGACCGAGCTCGAGCACAACTGGTACGAGTGGACCGAAGACGGCTGGAAGCAACGCGACAATCACGTCTTCACCATTAAGGGCGGTCGTAAGGAGGGCTACCGCTGGTACTCGTACAAGAGCTACCTGAAAGACGGCGGGCGCTGGAAGGTCGAGACCGCGCTGAAGAACGGTGGGGTGCTCGGGTATCAGGTGTTCGATGTGGTCGAAGTCTCCGACGAGGAGTATCCGGTCAAAGTTCGGAAAGCGCTTTGACCGCACGAACTTTAGCGCTCGTGGTGTTGGTCACCATCGGGGTCGGATGCGACCGAGGCCGAGCCGTTCAGGAAGTTGGCGCCCAGGGCACGCGGGCGACGCATGCTCGAGATCGCGCAGCCGATCGAGTCGAGGCAGAGCGCTGGCAAGCCGAACCCGATGCCGGGAAGCCCCTCCCCGAGCTCGCTCCGGTGGCCGAGACCGGGCTCGCGCTCGGTGAACTCGAAGTGGTCGCCGAACGCGACGGTGCTCGACTCGAGCGACAAGCATGGTCGTTCCAGGAGATCCGCGGCACGTCGTGGCGAGTGCGTGTCTCGAAAGAGGCGCTGAAACTTCGAGTGATGGGCTCCGAAGAAGTCGCCCCTCTTCGCGATTTCGCGACTCCAGACGAACCCTTCGTCGCGATCAACGGCGGCTTCTACGATGTCGACAACCAGGCGATGGGCCTCGTGATCTCGGACGGACAGGAGCACGCGACCCTTCGTAGGAATGGCGGGTCCGGCGTGCTCGAATCTCGCGAGGGCAACGTGGCGATCGTTCACCGAAACGACTACGTGCTTGGCGCCGACGAAGCACTCCAGTCGATCGATCGCATCATCGCCGACGGAAAGTCACTCATGACCGAAGGCCGACGCGAGCGGCACACCGCCCGCTCGGCGATCGCCATTGGCGAATCTCACGTCTGGTTCGTCGTCGCGTTCGAAGATGAATCGGTCGTTCCGAGCGAGTCTGACGACGTCATCCAGCTGCGCTCCACGTCGTTCCGAGGGCTGCCACTCTGGGCGTTTGCCCGGTACTTGCTCGAGACAACCGAGGTGCAAGACGCGCTCAACCTCGATGGCGCCGTCTCGACTCAGATGGCTGCTTCCGTCGGGGACACGTCGCTCGACGTTCGTGGTGAGATGGGCACGATCAACGCCGTGTTCGGCTACTTCGCCGACTGACCGGCATCCGTCTTGGGGATCACCGGCGCAAAATCGACGGTGCGAAAGACCGACCCCTGATCCACAGAAACCTCGAGCTCCCGGCCGATGTGCCAGTCGAGGTCCGACTCCATCAGCGTCTGCGGCGGCGCCAGCCGGCTCGCCACCGTCTTCAGCTCGGCACAATGCGCGGTGAGTAGGTCACCGCGCTTCAGGTCGCACTTCGACATGACCACCGTCACCTTTCGGTCGGGCGCGATCGACACGTCGTTGCTCCCCGCCCACTGAAAAAGCGCCACCGCGAACACCGTTCCGATGAGCGCTCCAGTGCCGAAGATCGCGATCCGACGCTTCATTTCTGGCGTGAGGTCCATGGCGAATCCTTGAAAGATTCCAAATGATGCATATTCCTTGGCTCAGAAAGGATTTTGCGAACCAAGGAGAAACAATGAACAACGCAATCGCACTGTTCGTCGCGCTTCCAATCACGCTGCTCGTCGCCACCTTCATTGCCATGGCGACGATGTCACGTCGACCCGACATGGCCAAATTCTCAGCCAGGAGCTTCAGCGACCACAAGGTCTTGTGGGGCGTTACATTCGCACTGAGCGTGATCTATCTGATGGCAGGAATTCCCAAGGTCGGCGAGGTCGGCCTGCTGATGAATCGGTTCGCCGAGTGGGGATATTCAGCTGACTTCATGTGGGCGATTGGCGCACTGGAGATGTTCGGAGCCGTCTTGCTGCTCTTCAAGCGCACGGCGTGGCTCTCGGCTTCCGGACTCTCGATCATCGCCGGAGGTAGCATCTACACGCACCTCGCCGCTGGTGAGTATCTCGCCGTGTTGTTCCCACTCGCGTGCTTCGCTGGTCTCGTCTGGATTGCGTTCGAGCGATTCCCGCTCCGCAACGCAGATGTGAACTGGCAGAACCGCACGGTCGACGCGCAAGCGTGAGCTAGTTCATTCTGGCTTCGGTCGCGGCCTTGAAGTCCAAAACCTCGATGGCTGAGAGCTCGCGATCGAAGATCCAGAACTCGTCGATCTGGCCCGAGAAGGCATTGTAGTTCGGCAAGCGTTCACCCGGTTCCGAGAACGTCGAATCGGCGCCAAATGTCAGGAACTCTTTGTTTCCGGCCCACGGCATGAGCGTCGGGTGACTCGCCCGGCGTTCGCCGTTTACCCAAAGGCTCACGCCGGTATCGGACCAGGTCAGGCCGAGCATGGTCCACGCATTGGCTGGAATCATTGGGCTGACCGAATGCCCGGCGCCTTCGCCGTCTTTCACGTTGACCGTGAAGAATCCGCCGGCATCAAAGAGCGACCACCCGGTCGCGTTCTGAGCTCCCTTCGACAAGATTGCTTGAGCGTCCATATCGAAGGTCGGGCGGATCCAAATGATCATCGTGCCGGCGGCGAGTTCCCACGGCATTTCGTGGGCGATCCAGCAGTTCCCACCTTCGAACGTGCCCGCATTTCCTACCAATCCAGGGGTGGCGCTCACTTCGCCGTCGATGACACAGCTGCGGGTGATTGCCTCGCTGCGGACGTCAAACGCTCCGGCATTTACGCCATCGAATGAGATGAAGGCGACCGGCGCCCAGTCGTCGAAGCGCACGTCCTCGGGAAGGCCGAGGTCGGACTCTTCGCTAGCGTCAGTGCCGACGTCGGTGGGTTCGCCGGCGTCTGGAGTGGAGGTATTCGACCCGCCCGAATCTTCGAGCTGCATGTCGGGGGAGTCCACGCCGACATCCAATGTGCCGGCGTCAAATCGGTCGACGGAGTCGGCCTCTTCGAACAACGCACACGACGAGAGCGTGACTGCTGCGATGACGGCGATAATTCGCATGGTTTGACTATGCAGTAGTCCGGAGAACGTCGCCACTGTGAGATTAAAGCTCTGCACAGACCCATCGATGGTCCGAGTGCGAACTCGCGCCAGTCTCGAAACTCACGACGGAAACTCCCCGGCTGTAGATGCGGTCGATTCGCATCGGTTCGACTTCCCCGGGGAATCCGTGACGGGCGGCCAATTTGTTGGTGGTCGGATCCCAGGTGGGAGTTGGCCGCGCGGCCTCGAGCGCAGCGTCGGCCCACCCGAGCTCCGCGAATCGATCGGCCTCGGGGCCGTCGTCGAAGTTGAAGTCACCCGCAATGACGGCGCAGGAACGGTCGGCCAACGCCAGGTGCATTTCGTCGATCTGTGCCAATCGGAGCGCGCCAGCTGAAGGGTGCGACTCGAGATGGGTCGTCGCCACGGTCACGCCGCCGATATCACACCACAACATTCCGCGACCCGTTTGAGACGACCGGAAGACCTCCACGCCCGTCGAATCTATCGGCGCTCGCGACCGCATGTGGAGCCACCCAGGGCAGTCTTGCTCGGCGTGACGAACCACTCCCTCGTGCGGCCAGAGGTCGGTGAGTGGTGACTCGAGAAGCTGCTCATACGCCCACCACTCGACCTCCTGCAGCGCGAGGACGTCGGGGTCTACCGCCACAATCTCTCCCCAGAGTGCGCCAAGGTCGCGTGGCTGATCGAGAATGTTCCAGGTCAGAATTTTCAAAACGCAGCAGCGTTTCGAAGTTCCCCGCCCTCCACGATCGGTTCGGGAAATCGCTCAGGACGCAGTGCGTGCAGAACCCGGGCGAGCACGACGAGATTCGTACTTCCGTCACCAGCGGCTTCATCGAGCTGAGCGAACAATCTCGTCAAGACGTCGACCTGTTCGTCGTCAGCACCGACCGCCTGAAGCCCAAAGAGAGCTGCCGTCGCGAGCTTCGATTCGGCCGAAATTGCGCCGTGAATCGTACGCTCGAGCGACCCCGGTGGATTGAACTGGCGTTGCGGAACGTAGGTCCGAATCAGCCGCATGAGTGGCTGACGGGCGGCTTCCCCGAGCGCTACGAGAGCGTCGTGAGCGTCATATTGCGTGCGACCGAGTTGCTGGAGCTGCTTTGCGCGATCCGTTCCGGCCTGCATCGCGAGCTCTTCCATCGCGGCCGCCCAGAACTCAGCCTGCTCGCCGGTCGTCCACGTCGCGGCGTCGGCGAGGTAGCGCTCGAATTCGACGACCTCCGGGAAGACGGCTGCAAAGCGTGTCTCCTCGACAGTGCGTCGCATCGACGCCTTGCGCTCGGCCTCGGAGGACTCCAGATCGACGGCGAACGCGATGAACTTCGAGGTAGTGTCCAAGCTCGCGAAGTCCGCCAACTCTACGAGCTCGATGAGTTCGCTCAGCGAAGCATCGACCTCGAGTCGCTGGATCGGTGCGAACGCTTCGGGATTCCACCGCGTGCCCGAGAAGCCGTGCTCCCAACGCGGCCGCACGTCGGGGTAAAGCGCTTGGAGCCTGGCCTCCATCGCCGGTTCGCACCCCATCGCGAAGAGCACACCGTCGGCCGTACGTGCCGCGGCGAAGGCGTAGATATCCAACGAATGCGAATGTCGTTCGAGGAAGTCCTCGAGCGCATTGCGCAGCCCGTTGGTCAAAGCGGAACTCCGTAGAGCAGCCCGATGTTTGCCGTCACAGCAACGTTGAAAAGGGCCGAGTCTCCGTCTTCCGCTTCGATACCGATGAGGCCGGTTTGGCCCCGCAAATCGAAGGTGACCGAGACCGAAGGCGAGGCGGCGAGGTCTCCGCCGATTGCGAATACGAGGCCTGCGTCGAACGGGTCGACGTCGTCGCCTGAATTCAAGTCCGACTCGAACCGAAATCCGAACGCCTCACCCGAGGCCTTGCCGGTAATGAAACCGGCTACGTACGGGCCAACGAGAACCTTGGGCACGAACGACGAACCCGGCATCCGATAGTGGATGCGAAAGAGGATTGGGACTTCGAAGTAGTCGAGCGTGATTTCGGAGTCGATGGACGTCGTAGCCCCTTCGATCTCGAAGAGCCGTAGCGACGATTTCGCGCCCCGTCGAACCCAGCCCATCTCGCCCTGAAATCCGTAGGTGTCGTTGAATTCGTAGACGAGCTGGCCTCCGATTCCGAAGCCGAGCTGGCCGTCGATGCCCGAGTCTGCCGAAGCATCATCGGAGTTGAGGACGACCCATCCAGCCTGCGCGCGGGCCCCCACGCCCACGGATTGCGCAAAGGCGACCGACGGCAAAAGCAGCAGCAAGATGGTGAAACCGAACTTCTTCATGGCGTCGTGTTCCCATACGCATCGGTAACGGAGACGACGGGGGCGGTGATGTTGCCGGAGGGGATCGGCGCCGAGAACGTGGTCACCGGTGGGGTTCCGCTGGTCGTGACCGTGATTTGCGCCGTGTCGAGCGTGCGGGTTTGCCCGCCGGCTTGATACTGAATCGTGATGTCGGCGGCGGTCAGATCGACTCCGGCGATGAGTGGGTCCGAGACTCCCGTGCCGACGAGCGGGTTGCGCATGCGGAACGAACCGCTGACCGCGCCAGGGTCTTCGGGTGTCTCCAGGAACTCGAGGGGAGCTGCGGCGGGGTAGCCGAGCGTGCCTTCGAACTGGCCGTTATTGATGGCGATGGTGGCCACGAGGTCGTTGCTTGGCGCGAGCGCGAAGGTCGCCGAGGTCGTCTCGTATTCGACCGGCTGGCTGCCGTCCCAGTAGTGCCCGGTCACGTGGAATCGGTAGTTTCCGGCGGGGAACGACTTGGTCTCTTCCCACCGGACGACCCATTCGTAGTCGTCACCCGCCCGACGCATGCGGGTGAGCATGACGGGCTCTCGGTTGTCGTAGGCGCGGCGGCTTTCGCGGAAGACCGGTTCGAAGTTGCCGTCGACCTCGCGCTGTAGAGCCACGACGGGTGCGAACGGCATCTCGGCGCCTGGGTCACCACCGATCCAGGCGAACTCGACCGGCTCGAAACGCTCGACGGTGGCGGGGACGTCGGTCGTGACCGTTCCGGCGCCTGACGTCGTGTCGATGGGGAACGGCTCGGTGTTGTACGGCGCGAACACCTGCGGATAGACGTCGGGCACGTCGACCGGGGTTCCGGCGAGAATCTCGAGCGCGATTTGCGCCTGCTCGACGATGAAGTCGCCCATCTTGAAGCCCCACGTCGAGACCGTCGACTCGTAGCCACCCTGCAGCCACGAGAACGCGAAGTCGGGATAATCGTCCGGCGCCTGAGGCGTCGAAATTCCCGGGAACACGGGCAGCTCGCCTCGAAGGTTGGTGGGCATGATGTAGAACTGGTGGTCCTGAGCGTATCCGAAGACCCAGCTCTCGAGGGGGTCGAAACCGGAGCGGTCGCGGGCGTCGCGCAGGACTTGCCAACCCACCTCCATCGAAAGCTCGCCGGGGATGGTGACGGCGGTCAGGCCGTCGAGGTTCAGGGCGGTGATGTGGCTCTTGTAGAAGAGCGTGGGCGCGGCGTTGTACGTAATCTGGTGGACTGGCAGGCAGAACGTGTTCTGGTAGTCGCCGTAGGTCGAGAAGTCTTGGTCCTCGCCGAGGAAGCACTGAATGCCGCCGTGTGGCTGGGCGCCGCCGGGGAGCCCGGTGTTGCGGCCGACCCACTCGTCTGGCCCGTAGCCGACGTTTTCGAGCCCCATTTCGAAGCGGTGCGTGCGGGCGTCGAGAGCGACGTCGGAGCGCGTCTCGATTTGGTTCACGGCGTCGAATGCGCGCTCGGCGAACTGCACGCCGAGGGACTCGTAGATGTGGGCCTTCTCGTGGCCATATCGGCCGCCACGCGGCGACATCGTGCCGCCGGACTCGTTCAGGTACATGACCGGGATCGACCGGTCGAACGCTTGCCCGAGCGCGGCTTCGAGGCCGCGTTCGACTCCTGCGGCCGAGTCGCCGGTGAAGTAGTCGGCTTCGTTGTAGGTGCCGTGCATGCCGAACGAGACCATGACGGCGCGAGGGGTGCCGGACATGTCGTCGATTCGAAGCAGAAGGAGTCGGTTGTCGTCGAACGGCGGGGTCTGCTCCCAGCGGTCGCTCGCGATGGCGTCGTCTTCGTCGAAGGCTTCGACGATGGACCAGCCGAATTGCGACGGAGCCATGGTGTCGAACGCCTGGTCGATGGCGTCCATCGACGACGCGATCATCCACTCGAATGCCTGCTGATGGTACTGGTCGACGCCGAGTGAGCCGAGGTCGAAGAGTGGGTCTTTGGGGAGGTGCCAGTAGCGTGCCGGGCCCGAGTGGGTGTGGGTTCCGGAGATGACGAGGCTGTCGCGCCAGTCTTCGCCCGTGCGCTCTTGGAGGCGTTGGGCGAGGGCTTCATGGAGCGCCATGGTGGGGAAGATGATGGGCAAGCGGAGCATCAGAATCTTGCGTTCGCCGTTGTCGAGGAGGACGGCTCGGGCGTCGAGCTCGTGATACTGTCCGTGGGTGGCACGCATGCTGGCGGCGTACTTGCCGCCGCCGCCGAGCTGCGAGCGCGAGCCGTAGCCGGCGAGAGAGATGCCGATGGGGAATTGGAGCGGAGCTTCACCGATGCCGGCTTCGAGCGGCTTCCGTGCTTCGCCGCCGGCGATGGGCGCGCCGAGTTCGCCCGTGAAGGGCACGCAATGTCCGTTGTCGGTGCAGGCGCTTCCGTCGGCGCAATCGGCGTCGCTCCAGCAGCTGAGCTGGCATGTCTGATCGCGACAAACCGCGCGGACGGCGAGCGAAACGTCGATCGCTTCGAACTCCTTGGCGCAGGCTCGCCAGGCCTTCACGTCTTCACACTCGGCGGGCGACGGCTGGCACTCACCTTCCCAACAGTACTCGCCAGCAGGGCAGTCGAGCAGCTGATCGCAGCCCGCGCTGACGTTGTTGGCTGACGCGTCAGTTTCATCGGCGTCGGCGCCAGCGTCGGCGGCGGGGGTCGTTTGATTGTTCGAGTCGTTGTTGCCTTCGTCGGAACCGCACGCGCTCAATGCGAGCAACAGCGCCACGAGGAGGCATCGGTAGGCAAGCGCCATCGAGGTCACCTTCAGTCACACAAAATGAATGTCGACAGCTTAGAGAGAACGAGGGGCGGCGTCCACGTCGTTGCGGGTGCGGCAAAAGGCCGCCGAGGCTTCGAAGACGAATACGCGTTCCAATCCGACAATGTTGCGTTCGATTCGAGAAACAATGTTGATCACCAATAGATATGCGGCAAAAATAGCAGAACTCCATCGTGTCCATTCAAGGCCGTAGATATGCGCAGACCTATCCGCATGGTGCTTTTCGCTTCCCTCATTCTTGCCGCGTGCGGCGGGGAAGAAGGGGGCAACAGCGGCGACAACATCTTCTCGTTCAACAATGTCATCCGCGACATGGGGAACAACACGGCTGCCGACGTCGGAACGATGGACGCCGGGGATGCGGGAGGGGAGATGGACGCCGAGATGGACATGGGCGTCGACATGGCGATGGAAGAAGACATGGGTGAGCCCGACATGGGCCCCAGCGGACTCCAGATCCAGTCGGTTGTGCCGCAGACGGTGGCGATCGCCGTGACCGAGCGAGCATTCTCGGTTCAGGTCAACCTCGTCGAGGCGCTGGACCAGAACGTTCGCATCACGCCACAAGCGCTGCCTGACGGCGTCACTGCGAATGCGGCGTCGATCCCGTCCGGGCGGACGAGCGCGACGGTCAGCTTCGCGGTTTCGAACGCGGCGCCTTTCCGCGGATTCGTGAACTTGGATGTCGTGTTGCTCGATCAGGCGTCGAATCCTGTCGGCGACCCGGTATCGACGCGCTTCGAATTCTTGATCACGGCGCCGGCGAAGGTCGACTTCAGCCAGACCGTTCAGAACCAGATTCTACCTGTGGGGACGGACCGATTGTCGGTCACGTTCGACCAGCCGATCACCGATCCGAGCCAGACGACGATGCCGGTCTTCTCCGACATTCGCGGGCTGCTCGAGGGGAGCTACGACGGCGCGAATAGCGAGACGCTCGAGTTCATCCCGGCGGGCGGGTTCCTGCCCGACGAGCAGCTCGAGATGGTCATCAATGGCCTGACGACCGACGAGGGTGATGGACTGGATCGTCCGATCACGTTGCTCGCGCGAATGGGATCGTCGCCGTCGACGACGTTTGCGAGCCCCACGAGCTTCACGGCACCTTTGACTGAAGCCGGGCCCATGATTCGCCTGGACTTCGATGATGATGGAGACGTCGACGTGATTGCGTTCGACGCGTCGGGTGCCGCCAACCAGGTGTGCCTGAACAATGGCGCGGGCAGCTTCATGTGCAACGACTTCCTCCTCGGCACGCAGGTGACCTCGGCTGTCGCCGGAGACTTCAACAACGACGGAATCATCGACTTCATGATCGGCAGCCAAATGCCTTCGGTGGAGACGCTCTGCATCAACACCGACGGCACGATCGCCAACCTGTCGTGCAACGACGCCGGCGTGTTCACCGCGGGCTACGCGAAGAACCTCATCGCCACGGATGTCGACCAAGATGGTCTGCTCGACGTAGTCGGCACGCCAGCGGAGACGAACCCCGGCGGCGCGACCGGTCAACGCGTGTTCGCGTGCGCCAACAATGGCGGCAGCCCACCACAGTTCACCTGCACCGAGTCGACCAGCACGACCCGCTTCAAGGTCCCCGAAGCTCACGCACTCTACGACTTCGACGGCGACGGAGCGCTCGACTTCATCCGCAGCTCTTCGGACCCTGTCCGAACCGAGGTCTGCAAGCCGTCGGGCAACCGGGCGTACTCGTGCAATTCGATCTCGACGACTGACATCCTCTTCACCGCAGATGTCGCGTTCATCGACCCGGCCATGGTCGCAAACACGTTCGTGCTCTTCAGCTCACCCGCGGGCGGGCAGAAGTACGACGTGACGCTGGACGCCATGGGCAACGTTTCGGTCAACCTGTCGGCCGTTCCCGGTCTGATGGGGGCATTCGAGGCGACCTACCTCGTGGACTTCGATGGCGACTACCGCGAAGACGGCATTGTCGTTCAGGCGGACGGCACCACGCTCGCATGCAGCAACGGTGGCGGAAGCCCGCCATCGCTGACCTGCACGCAGGTGCTGGCCGACCTCGCAAACGCGACTTCGGCGAGCGTCGCCACCGCTGATTTCAACGGCGATGACATCATCGACATCATCGTGAACACGAACGCCGGCGGCTCTTTCCTCTCCCGGCAATAGCGCGGTCGGGCATTGCCGCGCCGCCGGATGATTCCGGCGAGCCTTGAGGTTGTGTGGGTCCGGTGCTACCAGAGCGCCGTAACTACTATCTCAAGGAGAGATCGTGACTGTCCGCACCCGAATCGCCCCTAGCCCCACCGGCGACCCGCACGTCGGTACCGCTTACATCGCGCTGTTCAACTATGCGTTCGCGAAGAAGAACGGCGGTGAATTCATCCTCCGCATTGAGGACACCGACCAGGTGCGCTCCACGCGTGAGAGTGAACAGGCGATTCTTGACGCGCTTCGATGGACCGGACTGGAATGGGACGAAGGTCCGGACGTCGGCGGGCCTCATGGGCCATACCGACAGAGTGAGCGGACCGAGCTGTACCGAGAGCACGCGCAAAAGCTGCTCGACGGTGGCCACGCGTTCCGCTGCTTCTGCTCGGATGAGCGACTGAACGAGCTTCGAAAGCAACAGAAGGAAGAGAAGTCGCGACTGGGCTACGACGGTCACTGCAAGTCACTGAGCGCCGATGAATCGCAGGCGAAAGCCGATGCCGGTGAGTCGTACGTGGTCCGCATGGATGTGCCGCGCGACGGCGAGTGCACATTCGAAGACGCTTTTCGCGGCGAGATTTCCATCGCGTGGGAAGAGGTCGACTATCAAGTCCTCCTGAAGTCAGACGGCTTCCCGACGTACCACCTCGCCAATGTGGTGGATGACCACTTCATGGAAATCACGCACGTGATGCGGGGCGAAGAGTGGATCAACTCGGCGCCCAAGCACATCAAGCTCTATGAAGCTTTCGGCTGGGATGCACCAAAGTTGGCGCACCTTCCGCTGCTGCGTAACGAGGACGGCTCGAAACTCTCGAAGCGCAAGAACCCGACGTCGATCTTGTTCTACGAGCGCATGGGCTACCTGCCGGAGGCGCTGCTCAACCACCTCGGTCGAATGGCGTACTCGATGCCGAACGAGGAAGAGAAGTTCACGCTCGACGAGATGGTCGAAAACTTCGACCTCGACCGAGTCAGCCTCGGCGAGCCGAAGTTCCTCATCGACAAGCTCGACTGGCTGAACGGCCGCTACCTTCGCGAGGACCTCGACGACGCGGAATTCGCCGAGCGTGTCAAAGCGTGGGCGCTCAACGAGGAGTACCTGATGCAGATCGTCCCGCTCGTAAAGCAGCGCGTCGACAAGCTCAGCGACCTCGGCCCGCTGGCATCGTTCTTCTTCGCCGGTCTGCACGGCCTGACGCCCGAGCAGCTGGACACCAAGAAGCTCGACCAAGACGAAACGGTGAAGGTGATTCAGTACGCCCTTTGGCGTCTGGACACGCTCCGGGAGTGGAACGCTAGTGCAATCGGCGAGACGCTCAAAGAGACCGCCGAGATTCTCGACATGAAGTTCCGGGATTTCGTCAAACCGTTCTTCATCGCAATCAGCGGCAGTTCGAGCTCGACGCCCCTCTTCGACTCGATGGCCGTCCTCGGCCCGGACATTTGTCGCGCACGCCTCCGTGACGCACTCGAATCGCTCGGTGGGGTGAGCAACAAGAAGTCGAAGAAGTGGGAACGCCACCTCCGCGACGCCCTCTCCGAATAGTCCACCGCCCTCCGCCCCCCGCCCGAGAGCCCCGCTCTCGGGCTTTTTTGCGTCCAAACACCTTTAAGGCTGACACCACCACTCCCGCCCGAGCACGCCTGCCCCTCGCTCCCCAACCCCACAAGCGACAAACAAAAACTCACAACCATCAATTTTCTTCGCAACGTTTTGGACCAACGGCCGAAAACCTATGTGGTCGGAGTGGCCGACCCTTGATTTCAATCCGGAGGCCCAGAGTGACAATTCCCGTTCCCATCTTGCCGGACAGATGCCGGCACGAGATTCGAAACACGCACGGCAAATTGGCAGTGTTTCAGCCGCACGCCGCCATACGGCAGGCATTCATGTTCATCCTCGCCACGGCGTGTAGACGCTACAACATCGGCGTTGTTGGCTATGCAATGATGCCCACTCACATCCACATCATTGTCCGGCTGCAACTTGATAAATCGCGGGACTACGACTTGGTCGAGTTCCGGAAGTTCGTTCGTTCGAATCTCGCGCTCTACGTGAACTGGTACTGGGATTTGAAAGGGTCGCGATTCTGCCGCGACTCCATTGGAGATAGCATCAAGATTCTCGACGCGGAGAGTGAGGCGGCTCAGTTGCTGTACGTCGAGCTCAACGGAGTGAGTGCTGGTCTTGGACGTAGGCCTGAGGAGCTCGATGGGGCAATCAGTCAGCGCCGCTGGCTGACGGACCCGAAGGTCATTGAACGCCCTAGTGGTTGGTTCCAGACTCGTACGTGGAACGATGAGGAGGAGCTTCGCCTTTGTGTTCCGGAGTTGCTCGAATCTGAATTCACTCCGGCCGAGTTTCGAAAGTGGTCCTCCAACAAACTCGACCAGGCATTGCGAAGGCTTCACAGAACGCGAAAACAGGCTGGTCTCGGCTACCGAACATTGAGGGAACTTGAACTAGAAACGCCGTGTTTCGAGGCGATTCAGCACTCTTCTGCCGATCACAGCCGGGCGCACTTGGTGGGCGAAGACCCGGCCCAAAAGGCTGTCGAGTTCCATAATCTGAGAGCCTTCGTCCGCTGGCACGGTCGCTCGCTTGAACGCGCGCGCCGTGGCGAACAAGGCGTTGTATTCCCACCGGGAACATATCTCGCCGCCAAGAAGTATGGGGCGAAGGTTGCGGAGCCTTCGGCGTACCAAGCCCCCGTTAGACGAAGGGATGAGGGGACTTTGGAGGCGAAGTACAGGTCGCAAGTGATTCGGTCAGCCGAACTTACGCCTCAGCGCGAATAGCCACCCAACCAGATGCCGACGAGGGCAGCGACTTTCAGGCGCGTTCTGCGTTGAGGCACCGTTGCGCCTGTTCGAAGGCCACGCCGCAACAACAGTGCCCAAACAGGCCTCCCAGCATTCAAATTACGACTACAGCCGTAAAAAGTATGCCGTCAAAAAAGGACAACCAGCACCTGGGAGCCTCAAAGCTGAGAGCCTTAAAGGTGCTAGTGTGTGGAGCTACTCGGTGGTGTCTTGGACGCCGGAATCATCGGAGTTCTCGGCGGGCTCTCCGTTGACCTCGAGAATCACGAATTCGACCCGGCGGTTCACGTCTCGACCGGCGCTCGTCTCGTTGGACTGGATTGGCTGAGTCTCGCCGAACCCGACCGGGAGGAGTCGAGAAGGATCGACGCCTTTACCTACGAGGTAGGTACGCACGGAGTCTGCGCGGTCCTGGGACAGCTTGAGATTGTAGCTGTCGCTGCCGCGGCTGTCGGTGTGACCTTCGACGCGAATCTTGGTGATCTGCAGGTTCTCGTTGAGAACGGTCGCGACCTCGTCGAGAACACCGAACGACACGGGCTTGATGGTTGCCTTGTTCGTATCGAAGAAGACCTTCTCGAGGATTTCGATCTTCTTCTCGGTCACCTTCACCTTGGTCGGCGCGGTGTCGGGGCAACCGTCGTCGTCCTGATATTCGTTGATGTTCTCAGGATCATTCGGACATGCATCATTCATGTCGAGGAAGTTGTCACCATCATTGTCCGGATCGGGACAGCCGTCTTCGTCCTGGAACTTGTCTTTGTCTTCCGGCTCTTCAGGGCACTGGTCGTCCTCGATCAGGCCATCGCCGTCCAAGTCTTTGAGCGGGCAGCCCTTCTCCTCGACGAGTCCGGGCGTGTCGGGACATGCATCATCGACGTCCAAGACCGTGTCCTGATCGTTGTCAGGATCGGGGCAACCGTCCTCATCTTCGAATCCGTCTTGGTCTTCTGGCTCATCCGGACAAGCGTCCTCTTGGTCCTTGATACCATCGGCGTCGTTGTCCTCATCTGGGCACCCGTCAGTGTCCTCCCAACCGTCTTTGTCTTCAGGCTTGTCGGGGCACGCGTCGTCCCGATCCATCAAGCCATCGCCGTCGGAATCGCGATCGCGCGGCGTGTAGCCGATCGACGCGAAGATTCGAAAGTCTGGCGAGCCCACGCTGTTGGTCAGGCCGAATCCCGCTCCCGCTTGACCGACCAGGTCGTATGGGAACGTGTACTGCAGCGCCAAATCCGTCTCGACCGGCGTGCCGTTGCTCGAGATTTCATTCGGGAAAGCCGCCGGATCCCGCGCATCTTCCAGAGACGCCGAACCGAAGATGTTCCCCAGTGCCTTGAAGTCGGGGTCGCCTAGTGGAACTTCGACTCCAAAGCCCCAGCGCAAGCTGTTGCTCGATGTGAAGTTTCGCTGATTCACCGTGTCGCGAATCTGAAAGCCCACGTTCGCCAGCACTACGAAATCCGCCACGGTGTAGTCGACCAGCAACCGCGGCTCCACACGCACAGAGCCATCCGAGTTGTACGTGTCGCTGTCTCCCGTCGGCAGCCAAACCGTCGCGAGCAAACCAATCCCAAGACCACCGAGGGTACCTTCTTCGAGCAGGCGAAACTTGGGCACCAGTCGCATGTCTCCGGCCGCGAACCCTTCCACTCCCGTGATCGACCCGATGTCGTCGCCGTCCTGCCAGACGACCAACGGCATCACGACGCCCAGATCGGCGAAATCGAAGAGGCCCAACGACGCCCAAAGCTCCGTCTTCAACTGGGCGCCAACCAACGCTCCCCGCTCTTCACCGGTATTGGCGTCGGCAAGCACCAGCGGGTCGTCGACGTAGTGCACGAACAAGCCGAAGCTCGGCGTCCACGCACTCAAGACCTCGCTCTTACCGAGCGTCAGGTTGTTCGTACCCTGCGCGTGCAGCGGCTCGAATTGCTCGACCGCGAACGTCTGGGCAAAAGCCGACGTCGGTGCAGCACCGAGCGCGACCAGGCAAGCGAGCATCAACAGAGATCGACGGATCATCGTTGGGCCTTCGTCAGAAGGGAGGGTTCGTTCGAGTTCAAAAACGCTTCAGCTTCGACGCCGACGCCGCCCGAGAGCGACGAGAGCAACCAAGATCAACGCACCAAATCCGGTAGACGCCGGCGAGCTTGCCTGCGAGCAGGCGCCACCCTGGAGTACGAGTTCGTTGGTGTCGTCCACGAATGGAATGTCGTCGCTTGGATCGAGCGGGTTCGTTCCATTGTCGATCACCTCGATGCCGTCGTTCACGCCACCGTCGTCGGTGTCGGGGTCGAGCGGATCGGTCATCGTATCGTTGACTTCACGACCGTCTTCCAGGCCGTCGTTGTCGGAGTCGGGATTGTTCGGATCGGTACCGATGGCCTCCTCTTCGACGTCAGTCAGCCCATCGTTGTCGGAGTCGGTGTCATTGATAGCGTCCAGGTAGTCCGGAACCCCGTCACCATCCGTATCGTCGTTGGTGGGATCGCCATCGTCATTCGGGTCTTCCGCAATGGTGTCGATACCGTCGTCGTCATCATCGGGATCGCGCCAGTCGGGGGTCTCATCGCCGTCGGTGTCGGGAAGCGCCGCAGCGGTTCCGCCGGCGTCGACATCGAACGCATCGTCCAATCCGTCGCCGTCAGCGTCGCTTCCGCTCGGCGTCGTGCCCTCGTGCCCTTCGATCAGGTCAGGCACCGAATCCCCGTCGGTATCCGTGTCGAGGTAGTCGGGCGTCAAGTCGCCGTCCGTGTCTTCGCAGTCCGAGCCGTCGCTGCACTCGTCGGCGTCGAGGATTCCGTCGCCATCCGCATCGACATCCAAGTACGACGGGATTCCGTCGCCATCGACGTCGTCGTCCATCGTCGGGTCGTCGCCGAGCTCGACAGAGGTATCGATACCGTCGCCGTCGTCGTCGGGATCCTGGTAATCCAGGATACCGTCGCCATCGGTGTCGCGGCATGAGGAGGTCGGTCCTTCGCATTCGATGACATCGGGGATTCCGTCCATGTCCTCGTCGCCAGGCGCCGAGTCGGGATCGAGGTAGTCCGGGATACCGTCCATATCGATGTCGAACCCGGTCTCGGCGAGGTCCGTCACACCGTCTCCATCGCTATCGACATCCAGGTAGTTCGGCACCCCATCCATATCGATGTCCTCGCCGTATGTCTGAGCGTCGGCGAGTTCTTGCTCGGTCGAGATGTTGTCGTTTTCGTCGTCGACGTCGACGTAGTTCGGAGCATCGTCTTGGTCGGTGTTTGGCAGACTAGGAGCCGAGCCACCATTGTCGGTGTCCCACGCATCATCGAGGCCGTCACCGTCGGTGTCGGTTCCCGTCGGCGTGACATCCGCCGCGCCGTCTTGGTCGACATCGTTCGCCTCGATGGTGTCCGACACTCCGTCGCCATCGCTGTCGGTATCGTAGGGGTTGGCCGTCCCGTCTTGGTCGGTATCCACGCACGGCGGCGTCGGACCGCATTCAGTTGCGTCGTCGATGCCGTCCGCGTCGCTATCCACGTCCTGGAAGTTCGGCAAACCATCAAGGTCGGTGTCCGGAAGCGGTGCGGGGACGCCAATCACGCCGCCACAATCCGCGGCCACGGCGCAGTCGAGGTCGAACGCGTCGTCGATCCCGTCGCCATCGGTGTCGATACCCGACGCGGCCGTGTCTCCACTTCCGTCGAGGTCGGTATCGTGCCCTTCGTCGACGTCGGCGAGGCCATCACCATCCGCGTCGTCGTCGAGATGGTCGTCGGTACCGTCGCCATCGGAGTCGGCAGCCGTTCCGGACGCAAGCGCGTCGTCTTGTCCATCGCCGTTCATGTCGGTGAAGCCGTCGACGAATCCGTCGCCATCGGCATCGGCGGCGAACGCCTCGGCGGCATCGGTGATGCCGTCGCCATCGCTGTCGAGGTCACGGAAGTCGGCGATGCCGTCGGAGTCCGAGTCGACGCACGCGGCAGCACCGCACTCTTCGGCGTCTCCGATGCCGTCATTGTCGCTATCGACGTCCTCGAGGTCGGGAATTCCGTCGCCGTCAGTGTCTTCGCACATCGCGAAGTTGCTGCATTCGTCGACGTCGTTGATTCCATCGTTGTCGGTGTCGGTCGGCGTGCAGATGACGCCATTCCCGGAGTAGCCGGTGTTGCATGCGCAGGAGAACGACCCTGGCGTGTTCGAACACGTTGCGTTTGCGTCGCAGTTGTCGGTGCCGAGCGTGCACTCGTCGATGTCCGTGCAGTTGCCAGACGGCGGGCAATCGTAGCCCGACTCGACGGTGCAGGTGTCGGAGCAGCCGTCGCCATTGATCGCGTTGCCATCGTCGCAAGCTTCGTTCGCTGGGACCGAGGCTCGTCCATCGCCGCACACGTCTTGATAGTCCGGCGTTCCGTCGCCATCGGTGTCTTCGCAGGCCGCCGGGTCGGTACACTCGACCACGTCGTCGGTTCCGTCGTTGTCGCTATCGAGCGGGGCGCAAAGCACCCCGTTCCCGGCGTAGCCGAAGTTGCATGCGCAGGTGAACGCGCCGGGGATGTTGGTGCACGTTGCGTTGGCGTCGCAGTTGTCGGTTCCGAGTGCGCATTCGTCGATGTCGGTGCAAGCACCTGCTGCCGGGCAGGTGTAGCCTGCTTCGACCGTGCAGGTGGTGGAGCAGCCGTCGCCGTTCGTTCCGTTGCCATCGTCGCACTCTTCCGTCGCGATCGGTGGGATCGAGGCGCGGCCATCGGAGCAGACCTCGAGGTAGTCCGGGGTGCCATCACCGTCTGCGTCGTCGTTCGTCGGGTCGTTGTCCGCGCCGGATTCGTCGGCGGTCAGGGTACCGTCGCCGTCATCGTCAGTGTCGAGAACGTTGGGAACTCCGTCGCCGTCGGTATCAGCCGGATTCGAAGGCGTGCCGCCGTTGAGCGCCACTTCGACGTCGTCAGGAATCCCGTCGCCATCGGTATCGTCGACAGCGGGGTTGGACCCCACGATGCATTCCTCTTCGTAGTCGGTCAGGCCGTCGGAATCGCCGTTCTCGGTGCCCGTGAGAGTGGTGACCGTGATGGGTGCCGTCGATGCCGAGTCGAGGAACGTGTAGGTGTCGAGATAGGCGAGGTCGCCCTTGCCGCCCGACGCGAAGTTGCCCCACGCGCGTGCGTTGCCGCTGTTGGTCTGGCCGTGAGGTGCAGTGGCAGCCGCGAAAGAACCGGAGTTGATGCCGGCGAGTCCAGAGCTTACTGGGCTAATGTCGCCATTGGGCATCGCGACGGCGTTGGCCTGAACGTCGGCGTCGTTCCAAAACATCGGCAGGCCGGACCGCGAGAACACGGAGTTCAGCTCGAACAGCCGGAATCCGGGATACGACGTTTCGATATCGATGCCCACGTAGTGGAACTCGCCGACGGTCACGAGGACGATGCACTGGTAATCGCCCGGAGGGACTGGGTTTCCGACATTGTCGACACCCGACCACGAGGCCGTGTTGGTGCCGGCGGTGGCGCTTCCGACGATGGTGACGTCGCTGTCGGAGGTGTAGTCGAACACGCCGTCGGTGTTGAGGTCGCACACGATTCGGTAGTTGCCCTCCACGTTCGTATCGAAGGTGAAGTCACCGGTGGTCACGGCCGGAATCACGTTGTTGCAAGAGTTGCCGCCGTCGAACTGAAAGTTACTGATCGTGGGTGTGACGCTCGTGTAGGTCGCGACGGCCGGCGGATTCACGTACATCGGGTACTCGATAAAGACCGTGTTGCCCGCGCCAGTTGGGACGGAGCGGCCGTTCGCTCCGTTCACGCCATCTTGGTTTGCGACGATCTGGTAGATGTTTCCCGCGAGCCCTTCGAACTGGATTTGGACAACGGCGGTATCGGCCGAAGAACCGCCGGGGACGATTGCGTAGAAGCTGGTGTTGGTCGCTGCGGAAGCCGCGAAGCTTCCGGCGTTGAACTGCCAGTTGAGCGAGAAGAGTCGCCCAAGCTGCGGAACACCGGTCCGCGTCACCGTGACTGACCAAACGCCAGTCTGGTCCGCGGTCATCTCCAGCTCATGTACGCCCGTTTGAGTGGAGCTGTATGACTGGCCCGTCGTGAGCACTGCGACGACGGTTCCGGCCGGGTTCGTGATCGTCAGCGCGCCCGCACCAACCCAAGTGATGACCTCACCTGACTGGGTGATGTCGACCCCCATGTCAGTTGCGGCGAGGAGGTCCTGGTTTCCGCCGATTTCGAGCGAGCCCTCGGCAAGTGCAGAGGCAGGCAGCACGAATGTGGCGAGGCAAACGAGGGCGGTGACAAAGCGATTACACGTCATCGGTGAAATCCTGATGCGGTCGACATTTGGTACTCGAGCGAGTCGCGGTTTGTGCCACAAACTCGATCGCGAGCCAATCGGTTTATCGAATTGATGCGTGGTCGAATGGTGACGGGATTCAGAACGCGGTTCAACGACATGCCGTTTAAAGATCTGCGGAAACCCGCGTCGTTTTTGGAGTTGGCCACAGCGGACCTGAAATTCAGATGGAGAAAACTGCCTCGCAGTGAGATTTCATTGTGCATTCGAGCATCACATGCGAGGAATTAGTTCAAAGACCCAAGAATAACGGAGTTTGTTGAATGAACTTGCGAATTGCTCTGTCGTGCGCCCTCGCCGCCTCCCTGTTTGCTTCGGCGGCTTCGGCGCAAACGTACAACGGCTCGGAGCTGTTGGAGACACAGGCGGTCCACACGACGTCAATCTGGTCTACCGCCACGAGCGAAACGCCCGGGCATTTGAAGCCGGCCGCGGGTTTGACGCTGCACTTCGCCGATGACCCGGTCGTGCTTCGGAATGCGGACGGCGATGACATTGCGCGTCTGGTCGATTCGCAGCTGAAGCTCGACCTCGGGCTCGGTATCGGCGTTTGGGATTGGTTGGAGTTCGGTCTGGTCGTCCCGTTCGTCGCGTATCAAACGGGCGAGTCGGTGGCGGGGTTTCCGGAGGCCGATACGGTGGCTCTGGGTGACCTGCGCGCTCATGCGAGGGCACGGGTGCTTCGAGCTGGTGGATGGGGTGTCGCTGGATACCTGACGAGCTCGATTCCGATTGCGGATAGCGCATACCAATCGAGCAATGGCGTCGGGCTGATGCCGGGGGTGATCGTCGACTACACCTACGACGGTTCGCTGCCGTGGACAGTGGCGGGAAACTTGGGTTGGAACTTGCGGCCGGAGACGGGCGACGCGTTTCTCGAGACCGACGACTCGCTTGATTGGCGAGTGGGTACCGAGGTGGGAATTGCGCCGGAACAGCTGCATTTGTTGGCTTCGCTCTACGGCCGGTGGGAGCCGATCTCGGAGGCCGAGCGGACGTTTTCTGCCGAAGGTTTGGTTGGTGCTCGGTTCTTCTTTGGACGTTCCGGTTGGAGCAGCAGCGCCGGCTTGGGTGCGGGCCTGACGGGCGGTTATGGAGCGGCGGATTTCAGGGCGCTTCTGTCGATCGGGTACACTCCGGCAGAGGAGGAAGTAGACGGGGAGCCGAAGGACTCCGATGGAGACGGCTTGCTCGACCGAGATGACGATTGTCCGGATGAGCCTGAAGACAAGGACAGTTTCGAAGACGAGGACGGTTGCCCGGATCCGGACAATGACGGCGATGGTGTGCTCGATGTGGACGACAAGTGCCCGAATACGGCTGGCTTGGCGGAAGCCGAAGGTTGCCAGCCTGGCGACCGCGACGGCGACGGAATCGACGACCTGACCGACAGCTGCCCAGATGAGCCGGAGGACAAGGATGGCTTCGAAGACGAAGACGGCTGCGCGGACAACGACAACGACCGCGACGGCGTGTTGGATCCGGACGACAAGTGTCCGACCGAGAAGGAGGTCATCAACGGCTTCGAAGACGAAGACGGGTGTCCGGACGAGGGCGAAACGAAGGTGCAGGTGACGCGCGACCGAATCGTCATTCTCGATAAGGTGTACTTCGACACGAGTAAGGCGGTGATCAAGGAGCGCAGCTTCGATGTGCTTCAGCAGGTTGCGTCGGTGATGAAGGCAAATCCGCAGATCAAGAAGCTGAGCATCGAAGGGCACACCGATTCGCGAGGCGATGACGACGACAACATGCAGCTGTCGCAACGTCGGGCCGAAGCGGTTCGTGAGTTCCTGATCAACAAAGGCATCGCGGCAGACCGACTGGTTGCCAAGGGCTTTGGCGAAACCAAGCCGGTCGCGACGAACGATACAAAGGATGGGCGCGCGCAGAACCGTCGCGTCGAGTTCCTGATTGCAGAGCGAGGTGAGCAGTGAAAACCAATACGAAGAATCGAATCATCGTTGCTTCCCTCGGGTTGCTCGCGGCGGCATTCGCGACTGTAGGGTTCGAGTCGGAAGCGTCGGCACAGACGTGGCCGGCCGACGGGGATTGGGCGATCGTGTCGCAAAACGGGGCGCCTCTGACCGATCCCGTTGGAGATTCGGCGGGTTCGCGAGACATCGTGGGCGACGTGACGAATCCGGCGGCGTACGTGTATTCCGACGCGACCTATCTCTACTTTCGACTGCGGTTGAACGAGGACCCATCGACGGGCATGCAGCTTCGCCCGTTCGGATGGGGTGTGTTGTTCGAGACGGACGGAAACCTGAACGACTACGAGGCGCTGTCACTGGTCGACGGGATTCGGAATCCGGAGGTCGTGACGCTGCAAGAGAACACGATGCAGGGGATGATCGGCGATCCGAGCGACCGCGCCGAAACGGTGATTTCGACCTACTCGGCCTCGACGAATTCGCGGGTTGTTGAGGCGACGGGGGTGTATCTGTCCACGTTCGACATGAATCCGGACTACTTCTTGGATTGGGCGATCGCATGGGCTGACCTGGCGACGGTCGGGATCACTCCGAATGACCCGCTCACTCTGATTTTCGGCAGCTCGAACTCGGCGACGTCGTTGGCGGCAGACCTGGGTGGAGCCGGCACCACCATTGGAGATTTGGCGAGCGATCCGATCGCGTGTTCGGACATGGGGTGTTCGAGTGAGGATGCAGATGGGGACGGCGTTCTTGACTCGTTCGACAACTGCGTGGACGACCCGAACCCGTTGCAGACGGACACCGATATGGACGGTATCGGCGACGCCTGCGAGGTGGACCCGGACGATGACGGCATTCTGTCGGACGGCGATATGAGTGGGGCGATTGGCGACAATCCGTGCGCGGCTGGCGAGTCGATGAATTGTGACGACAACTGTCCGTTCATCGCGAATCCCGACCAGGCCGATGACGACATGGACGGAATCGGAAATGCGTGCGCCGGCGACGCCGATAGCGATGGCGTATTGGATGATGGGGATGGGAGCGGCACACCGGGCGACAACTTCTGCACCGGTGGCGACACGATGAACTGTGACGACAACTGCCCGTTGGTCATCAACCCGGACCAGGCGGATGCGGATGGCGATGGTGTGGGCGACCTGTGCGACGACGACCGCGATGGCGACGGCGTGACGAACGACATGGACAACTGCCCGGACGTCGACAACGGCGACCAGGCAGATGCGGACATGGATGGAGTCGGCGACGCGTGTGACCTCGATACGGATGGGGACGGCGTGCCGAATGCGGCAGACAACTGTCCGGGCATTGCGAACCCCGATCAGGCTGACGCGGACGGCAATGGGGTGGGCGACCTTTGCGAAGGGGATGCCGACAGCGATGGCGTGAATGACGACGTGGACAACTGCCCGATGGTCGCGAACCCCGGACAGGAAGATGCCGATATGGATGGCGTCGGAGACGCGTGTGAGGAGCCGGTCGGGCCGGACGCGGATATGGATGGAGTCGGCGACGACGTGGACAACTGCCCGATGGTGGCAAATGCCGACCAATCAGACGTCGATGGGGATGACATCGGTGACGCATGTGACGACGACATCGACGGCGATGGGCTTCTGAACACCGAGGAGTGCCCGGAGGAACCGTGCGTCGATTCGGATATGGACGGGCTCACTGACCCGTTCGATGCGGATGATGACGGTGATGGCGTGCCGACGAGCGTGGAGCTCGACTTCGACGTGAACGATGTCGACGAGGATGGTCTCGTGAACTGGCTCGACGACGACACGGACGGGGATGGTGTGCTCGACGGCGTGGAGTGCCCGGAGGTTCCGTGTGTGGATACCGACGAAGATGGCACGGCGGACATTCGGGACAACGACGATGATGGAGATGGCATCCCGACGTCAGTTGAGTTTGGGGCGCCGAATCTGGATGTCGATGGTGATGGGATTCCGAACTATCTGGATCCGGACAGCGACGGTGATGGTATCGACGATGCGGATGAGTGCATGGAGCAGCCATGTGCGGACAGTGATGGGAACGGAGTTCCGGACTACCTGGATAGCAATGGTGCATCAGAGGGCGCGTTCATTAGCGGAGGCGCGGGCTGCGCAGCGGCTGGCGGCGCGGGTTCTGCAACTCCTTTGCTTCTACTCCTCGCCTTCGCACTGCTCTTCAGCCGGCGCCGCGACTAGCCCGCGCCTTACCCATGCGCGCCTCCGAGGCGCGCATGGGGAAGGTTGCGATGTCTGCAAATGACGGCGGA
>CAYLMO010000031.1:0-56626 GCA_964384605.1 uncultured Bradymonadales bacterium
AACCGCGGGATCCGTGCTTGGATCGCACGTCTCAAAACACGAGCCCTCCATGCACGTTTCGCCTGCAGGGCAGAACGTTGATGCGCATGGATCGGGATCGAGGCAGACAAAACGGGTTAGATCACAACGACTGCCGGGGCAGTCGGCATCGAGGTTGCACTGAACGCGACAAGTACCGCCCACACAAGTCCGCACCGTGCCGCCGGAGGTCGACGGGCAGCTGTCGATGTAGCTGCACGGGTCCGAAGTCTCGAGGCAGACACCTTCGTTGTCCGGAGTGGACGGGTCTTGGAAGCACGACGTCGGTGCGTTGCACAGGTCGGCTCCCGTTGGATCACACGTTTGGACGCATGCGCCTTCGAGGCAGGTGTTCCCGGTAGCGCATGTGATTACGGTGCAAGGGTCTGCGGGAAGGCAGACCGTGCCCACGCAGCTCGTTCCAGCGCTGCAGGCAAGGTCACCAGTAGTGGAATCGCACGCTTCGAAGCATTGGCCGTTGAAGCATCCTTTGTCGTTTCCAGGGCACTTCACGCCCGAGCAAAGGTCGGCGCCGTCTCGACAGGTTCCGTCGATGCACACGAATCCGGCGCCTGCACCCGCGCATTCGCCATCGTCGACGCACGGCGTGAGGCACCCCCCATCAACACAGGTATCACCCTCAGGGCACAAGATGTCGGTGCAAGGGTCGTTGGGCAGGCACGCGCCGGTGGCCGAATCCGCGTAAGTTCCGGCCGTCGGACAACCCGTCGCGACGTCTTCGAAGCAATCGCCGTCGACGCAGACTTGTTGGTTACCGTTGACGTCGGGCGGGCATCCCACGCCATTGAGGGTATCGCACGCTCCGGTGTCGGCGAGACAGTAGCTCTCGGAGGTTCCTTGGTCGGTGTAGCAAGCGTCGCCGGCTGCGCAAACTCCGTCGGCCACGTCGTCCGTGAGCGGATCGCCGTCACACACTGTGAGGCAAGCGCCTTGGTAGCATTGCGTGCCGGCCTGGCACCAGATGTTGGCACACGGGTCGTCGTAGTAGCAGGCGTTGAAGGAGCCGAAGTCCTTGCACTGTCCGACGGTCATGTTGCATTCGGTCGCGTTGAAGCCGCCCCCCAAACAGTTTGCGTAGCAAGCACCTTGGTCGCAGCTTTGGTCGGTCGATGGGCACTCGAAGGCGGGGTGGGTGCAGATGTCTGGGAATGCGCACGCTCCCAGCGTCGGGTCGGACTCGGTGGGGATGTCAAAGCAGACCTCCCCAGCATTGGGGCATACGAACGCAGGGTCGGTGGGGTCGCACTTCGACAAGCACTCGCCGTTTCGTTGAATCTCAGTCGCTGGATCGCAGCTTGCCTCAGGCAGACAAACGGGGAGGAGCAAGCCCAAGCTGTCGCTACAGAAGGACCCGGCGGGGCAGGTATCGGCAATAAGCGGTGGAAGTGGAGGGATGCAGGAGGTGAAACAGGTTTGAGTCAACAGATTGCAACCTTCTGCCAGCGAGCCGAGGGTGGGACATGAGCCCTCATCAATGGTCCCGTTGAGGTTGTTGTCGATCCCGTCGCATGCAATCTCAGCAGGTACCGATGAAAGCACCGGAAGGCGCACGATCGAACCGGTAATTGGATTCAGTGCAGCCGACGCCGGGAATGCGGATTGCGGGCTGCCCGCGGCGACCCATCGTGGGAGAGTTAGAGGGTTTCGGTCGAGAGCGAGCCATTCCGGGTAATTTCCACCGCCGGCGACATCGTTCACAGTGTCTTGGGCGACAGCAAAATCGTTCATGTTCCAGACGTCGGCGCTCGACACATATCGAAATGAAACCGAGACTTGATCTGACCAATCGTTTGCCACCGCAACTCCCGTCCCGCTTCGCTCTTCGAGGTCTACTCGAGAGCCCATGAGGGACCCAGGAAGGTTTCCACCGAACACGATGACTTGTTCATTCTTAAAGACTTGAAACGGGACCAAGCCACTGTTGTAACCCAAGGTAGGTGCGAAGGTTGAGGAGTCCCACCTGACGAAGTAGACGCTGCCTTCGTCGGACGCTGAAATCGACGAGTCCGCCGCCCGCGTCGGTGATTTCGGTGCACCGATGATGACGTGACCGTTGTCCATGGCAACCGCTTCCCCGAACATTCCTGCTGGTTCGAGATTGAGCGTCCCTGCATCGATCGTGCTTGGATCGGGCAGCTTCGACGCAAAGGCCATGGTCGCGAAGTTATAGAAATGTACGGCTCCCGTCGTGCCGTCTTCCGGGGCTCCGATGGCAACGACATTTGATACTGGGTCGACGGAGACGGAAGCGCCGAACCGTATGTTAGCTGGGGAGGGCAGCCACTCCGCCTGTTTGAATGCGGTGGAAATCATCGTGGTGTTGTAAATCTGCACCGTGTCATGGGTTTCGAAACCTGCGGCCAAGTAATTCCCCTTCCAGTCGAGCACCATCTTGCCCAAATTCAGTTCGGTGGCTCCGGCGTATCTGGCGATGAACCCGCCTCGGGGATTGCCTGTGAGCAGCTCACGAGTCACTCCATTGGAAGCCACATTGTAGAACAGGATGACCCGTGACTTAGGCCCGTTGTCGATCGATCCTTCGATCGCGATATAGGTGCCGTTGGTCGCGACCGCCGGTCCGAGTCTGACGATCGGAAAGGTCACCGGGGGATTAGGGAACACTTCGGCCACGACCTCAAAATCGGTTGGCTCGATGACCTCAATGAGATTCCAATATTCACCACTGCGCTTGTAGACATAGACGACGCCGGTTCCCGGGTCGGCGTCAGCAGGTGAGTTTAGGCCGGGTGCCGAAACCACCATGATGTCGCCGGCAATGTCGACGCGAGAACCGAATTCTATTCCATCCAGATCAGCCTGAGGTTCTCCAAGAAACCGTAGGTTGCCAGAACGGAAAACCGCAAAGCCACCCTGCGGGAGCGTGTCTCCAGCTTCCCACGTATCATATGCAAGGCCGGGGGTAGTCGCCACATAGGTCGGGTCGGATGCCGTGGAGGTGGGGTCCCATGCCATGGCGTATCCGAGGCGTCTTCCGCCGGCGCCGCCACGGTTGTGTTGATAGATTCCAATGTCGTCAGCGATGGCAGTTTCGAATCCGCCTCGTCGTGCGATTCGACCGTTGCGCTGTAGGGAAAGCGACGTGTCATAGAATGGAGCACCAGCGACATCGGACCCGCCCGGGCCGGAAGTAAAGACCGTCCAACCCCAGTTCTGACCGTCAGCGGCCTCCTGCGTGTCGAGGCTACCGGCGACGCTCGTGCCTGGGTCAATATCCCAGGCGGCGACCGCCCCCGAGTTCGGAACGCCCCCCGAGGAGTGGCCGGGCGCTCCCGCGATGAACCGATTGCCGTGTGTATGTACGTCGTAGCCGAACTTCGAATCATTCGCGAATGGGGCGAACTCCTGGAGAGGAGATGAGGTGGAATCCAAATCCAGTACCGACGCTGATGGAGGCGAGGAAGCCGCTTGAATCACCGTGTATGTGGCCGTCAACGGCATGCCGCCGTAAGTGAAGGTTGGCTCTCCCGCCAACCCCGGTGAATTCGCAGTGATGATCACCTCGTTGTCGCTTCCGCCGGCCGTGACCGTGAAACTCGGAAACGACATGTTAAGGAGGTCATCTTGAATTTGGCTGTTCATAGTCTCTGCGCCGTCGAAGGTCGCAGTAGCAGACTCACCACCTACGGAGATCGTTATCGAATCGCCGTTGCCTAGGAATCCAAAATCGGGCGTAAACGTGATCCGATACTCCGCGATTTGATCCGACGGCTTTGGTGCGCCCGCGATGACCCAGCGGTTGTCGTTCGATACCGACGAACCGAGTCGAACTCCAGTGCTGGAGGTCGGGTTCATGACATGATAAGGCGTCAGGTTGCCTCCACCCGTATTCTCGACAATGACAACGCGGCCGGTATCGGAATTCGATCCTGGCGCGCCGATGACGATGTACCGCGAACTTAGCGACACGTCGGCGCCGAATTCATCCCCGGCGCTAATGAAACCGTTGGGGTAGATCTGGCCACCACCATCGGCGATGATCTTCTCATTGAAATCGACTGCCTCAGGCACATTTTTCAACAAATCGGCGCGATCGATCTCGTAGTAGACAACTCGCCCCTCGCCCGAAGCAGCCATCGGGTCTCCAACAGCGATGCCGTACCGCTCAGTTCCGACCACAGCGATTGCGACGGACCAGCCAAATCGATCCCACGTGCCTGAAGCGGGAGTGGCGATTGTGCGCTTCAGGTACCAGCGTTGGGACGAAGCTCCACCCGGGAGGCAACGATCTGCCGTGAAACCGGGGACGGCCACAGAGCAAGATTCTCCAGACTGGCAGTCCGCGTCCGATGTACAGGTCCCGAACTGGTCATCTTTGACGTAGACGTCGACAACCTTTTTGATGGGGTCACCAACCAGAAGAACATCGCCGTACATCGCAGTCGAAAATCCGTACCCACAGTGCACACCGATGAATCCTGGGTAACTGATGGGACACGTGCCCGGCTGCACCGACGGGCTTCCCGCCGTCCAATTCGTCCGAATGGCCCGAGGCCAAATCCTCTCCCTTTCGCGCGTGAGAACTGGGTCAACGACGATGGGGTAAGTGGCGTCCCGATCGTCGATATCGATGATGAGATCTCGAAGTCCCTTTTTCCCCTTTCTCATTCGAGCGACGAGATGCCGTCCATCAGCGTCGTACACAAGGAGGTCACGGTAATGGACACTCGCAACCGCAGGATGACGGAATTCGGCCTCGTGGGCCGAGAGTGTCGCCGCGTGGAATCCTCCACCCAGTTTCACGCCGACGAGCAGGTTGCCGTCGCCCTCCGGCTTCGTGGCGATTACGAGGCCGTGCTCAATCCCTTCTGGCCGGTTGACGAAGTACTCCTCGAATCCCCCTTTTCTTCGGCGCACGATATTGCCATCCGCACTACGACTCGCCGAGTCAAGTCCGAGCGCTTGGTGACGAGCGGCCTTCTCACGTTGTACTGAATCGAATGAAATCTCGAGTTCGATGCCATGATCAACGTCGAGCAACTCGATGAAGTTGCCATGAGAGAAAAACTTGCCAGCTAGTCCCGCGGGACGGTTTTCCGCATAGAGCGTTCCCGCCTTTTCTTTGATCTCGAGGGCAAGTTTGACCTCGGCGTCGTCCACGTCGTCGAATGCGCGGGGGCTCACCTTCTCAAAGACGTCGGCGTCGACCGTCTTCTCGGGGGGGGCATCCTGCTTATCAGAGCAAGAAACGACGAGGGTCAGCGCAAATAGCGCGCCGACCGCGAAGGTGCGGATTCGGTACAAAGGGCGCATCGGACGGCCTTCGAAGCGCTCCCTAAACTGCTGGGAGCTTGCGGATGAATGAGATGACTCTACGTAGCATCGTAGGGCCACTAGCCGCGTGATTCAACTTCGTCAGCGATTTGACGGGCCGATTTCTGTAGCCAGGTGGTGATCGAAAGAGTGTGGGGACGGCACATTTTGGTGCCGCCCCCACGCAACTAGACGTCGAGACGTCGTTTGCGTCGGTCGCGAACTGCCCAGCCGAGGCCGAGCAGGACGAGCAGAGCAGCGGGCGAATCCGCAGGCGTTCCGCCGGCCGAAGTGCAGCCACCTGATCCCTGTTCGAACAATTGACTATCGCTCGAAGGCTCGGCGGGCTCGTCCGACGGCGAAAGCTGGGCCTGACAGAAGCAAGGCTCCGACGGCGGATCGAGGGGGTTCTCTGGGCCATCCGGACACACGCAAATGTTCTGGAAGTTGCACTCGGCCGGGCCGCATTCAGCAGCTCCGTTCGGGCAGACGCCGGGAGCGTTCTCGATATCGATGAGGTTGTCGCAGTTGTCGTCGAGGCCGTTGCAGATTTCCGCTGCCCCCGGGTTGATTCCGAAGACCTGGTCGTTGCAGTCGGTACCCGTCGGACACAACACCGGGTCGTACAGATTGAACCCGTCGCCGTCGCCGTCGTAGCAATCGCTGCAGGGTGCGTAGGATGACGGCGGAGTACACGAGAGCACGCCCCCGCTGCAGGTGTACGTGCCCAACTGGCAGGTACCGAGGGTCGCATCCACGAAGGCTGTCGCTGACGGACAGAACGCGGAGTTGAGGGTGCGTGCGACCGTGCGCATGTCGAGCTCACGCGACTTCAGCAGCTCGTTCTGGTTCGAAGGAAGAACCCGCGGCTGATACATGATCCACTGCAGACCGTCGTCGGTCCAATCGTCGTTGTCGTCGTCCTGACCGCGGAACTCCACATCGAAGTAGCTCGGTTGTCCGGTCGCGTACTGATGGAAGTTCGGTCGAAGTGCGAATCCGTCCGACTCTCGAGTGCCGGCGTTCTCATCGAGCTGCCAGGCAAGCTCCATCTCGAAGTTCCCAACATTGACGTTGTCGGGTGCGATGTCGGCTGCGGGAGCACCGTCGTCCGCGTAAAGAACGGAAGCTTCGCGGAAGCTCTCGGAGTTTGCGGCGCCGGTGCCAGGGAAGCTCAGGCGCATGCGCACGTCTCGATCGGCTCCACCGGCAGCATTCGCGCCGTGGAGGAAGCCGACGTGAAGTTCGCCCGTTTGCAAGTTGCGGTGCTGGAACGCGAGGGAGCGCTGCGTGTCTTGCATCGACGTCCCTTCGAACCCGATGAAGTCGGTTGAACCGAGCCGGTCGTCCGCCCCGCGAGGCGTAAAGTTGAGCTCGTTGTAGAACTCAGAGTTCGAGTCGGAACTTGCCCAGTTTTTCCATCCGTCATTCTGGTTGAACTGAACGTATGGAACCCTCATGCCGAGCAATTCGTCGACGCCCCCAGCGCAGTTGTTGTCCTCGCCGTCACAGAGTTCGAAGGCTGCAGGGAAGACCGTCTGGTCGCATCGCGGGTAGCCGAAGTTTCCGGTGGAGCACGACAGTGTTCCGCTTGTGCAGTTCCCCTGGAGGAGCGCGGCGGCCGGCATATCGCAACGGAAGCCCACATCTTCGGCGAGGACGACGTCTGGAGACATCGCCAGGTTTCGGAGGGTGAGTTGTTCGCCCATCTTCAGGTCTTCGACCGTGCCGAGCTCGGGGTTGTAGATCTCCCATCCGTCGATGTCGCCTGAGAATGAGGCGTCGACCGTCACGGTCCAGTTCACGTCTCGCGCAGGCAGCGGTCCGACCGCGATGCCGCCCGTGGTGCCCGCCTCGCTCGTGATCTGAGTCACGACGATCTCCTCGTTGCCATCGGTCATGTGCCGGACCATCTCGTCAGGGTTGTCGAGATAGAACGGGTTGATGGTTCCGTCGCTCCCTTTGAACCGGATCTGGTAGCTCGCGCGGGCTGCGCCCTGCCCTGCTCCAGTCGAGCCATGAGTGAGCCAGAGGACGTATTGACCTTCGGGGTTGTTACCGTCGGAGAGCGACGGGTCGAGGTAGAATGCTACGCGTGCCTTCCTCGTCTGATGCACCGCGCCGTTGCCGGAAGAACCGGCGGCGTAGTTGGCGTATCCGGCGAAGGAGGCGCCACCCGTGCCGACCTCGGGTCGAGGCCAGATGTAGGCGCGCGAGTACTGGTCCGCCGTGAGTTTGCGACCAGTGGTCGTGAAGATGTGGGTCGACTGGTAGTCGACCATCATCGCGGCGCAGCTGTCCGTAGCGCATCGACCATCGAAGCAGGATTCGCCAGCAACGCCGCAGTCGGTGTCGACCGTACAGTTTTGGAAGCAGGTGCCTTGGAAGCACGCGGTACCACTGGGGCATTTGCCGGCCAGCTTACTGCAGTTCGTCTGTGCGCAGCGCCCCTGGTAGCAGATTTCGCCACCGCCGCAGTCGGAGGTCGACGCGCAATCCCTGAAACACTCACCTTCGTAGCAGGCCTGGTTGGAGGGGCACTTCACGCCGTCGCAGGCCGGGTTGGTCGCGTCGGCGCAGCGTCCGAAGTAGCAGATGTCGGCTGGGTAGTTCGGGCAGTCCGTATCGGCGGTACACGCCTCCACGCACGAGCCGCCGACGCAGATCTCATCGCTATTGCATGTGATGCCTTCGCAGGCGGTTCCGGCACAGTGGTCTTCGAAGCAGAACTCACCGGCGACGGCCGAGACGATGTTGCTCGCCCAGTTCGTGTCGTTGCACGCGGTCGTATTGTCGGCATCGGTGTTGGTGATCGACAGGACGCGATATCCGCTGATCGTATTCGGGATGATGCATCGTTCCACTACCTGCACGGGGTTGTGCGGGAACTGCACGATGAAACGGTACGGAACGTTGTCGCCATTCTGCAGACCGATGTGAACCGGCGTCGGCTTCTGGCCGCCGCGGCCGGAGCCTCCGCTGGATTCGCGCACGCCGAGGACGTTTCCGTCTGGGTCTTGGATGGTGATGGTCGCGCCGATCGCGTCGCGCAAGACACCGCCGCCCAGGTCCACTCGCGGGCGAATCATGATGTAGTCCGTACCCGAGAGCGGGTTGCGCCACATCTCGTTCCCGCCGGAGTCCGAATTGATGTAGATGTCGACATCGCCGTCGCGGTCGTAGTCCACGAATCCGCCATGTTTGCCGTCTGAAGTGTTGATGCCGCGGTTGTCGTTGGCGAAGGAGACGGTGCCCGTCTCAACGAGCTGGTTGATGAACAGGCGGTGCTGGTCTTCGTGGATGATGAGGAGGTCCATGTCGCCGTCATTGTCGACGTCGCCACAGTCGGCACCTTCAATCTTTCGGTTGCCCTGATTCAGGTCGAAGCCCGAGTTCGGCAACGGACGGCCGGTCTGAATCCACCCTCCGCTCGAAGGCTGCTCCCAGAACTGGTTGTTGCCTCGCCCGCCCCAGAAGAGGTCGAAGTCGCCGTCGTTGTCGTAGTCGCAGAACACCGAGCCAGACTTGTGGTTGCTGTTCTCGTTCATGATTCCGACGGCTGTGTAGTTGCCACCGTCGTTTCGGAACATGTCGCGACCGTCGCTGTCGGTTCCTTTGAATCGACAATGGATGTCGACGTCACCGTCGATATCGAAGTCGGCAACGGCGCAGTAGTCGCCGGATTCGTCCTGCTCCAGGGAAGCGTTCAGGCCCGAACCAGCTTCGCGAAGTGTGAACGTGCCGTTGTCGTTGTTGCGGTAGATTTTCACGGAGTCATCGTCTTGGAACATGATGTCCAAGTCTTGGTCTCCGTCGTAGTCGACGAGGCCGAGGCCTTCGGTGTTGCCGCTCCATGAATGGTGGGGAGTGTTGGGCCAGCCAACGCCCCAGGAGAACGGCGAGTACGAACTGCCCGTCGAAGGATCGACGCCGGACGGTCCACGGTTGTAGTACGCCTCGAGACGCCCATTTCCGGTGCGGACGATGTCGGGAAAACCATCGTTGTTGATGTCGCCGGTCACGACCGAACGCGCTGCTTCGTTGTCGAGCAGGTAGTCGGCGTAGGGAGAAGTGATGTCGTTGAACGCTGGGTCGGGCAGGTTGCAGTCGCTGTAGAGGACGCGAGTTTTCGTGACGCCTTTTCCGCTCACGACGACATCGAGGCAGCCGTCGCCGTTGAAGTCGGCCCAGGAGAATCCGCCCTCTTTGTCTTCCGGGAGGGCGAGGCTGTACGACGACGCGACTTCGACAAAGTCGCCGGTGCCGACGAATTCGGAGCAATCCGTGTTCACGGAGCAGCCCTCGAAGCAACCGCCACCGACGCAGATATCACCCACTGGGCAGTTCACGTTCGCGCAAGCGTCCACCGCGCATCGACCGTTGAAGCAGAAGTCGGGCATCGTGCAGTCGTCGTTGTCGAGACAGGGGTCGAAGCACGAACCCGCGTAGCAGACTTGGCCGACCGGGCAGTTCGTGCCGCGGCAAAGGTCGTCGGTGCAGACGCCGTCGTAGCAGAGGTTCGGCGGCGTGCAGTCGCCGTTCGATGCGCATGGGTCGAAGCACGACCCTTCGTAGCAGACCTGACCGACCGGGCATTGTACGCCCTCGCAAGCCGAGCCTCGGCACGAGAGGGACCCGATGTCGCACGAGCCGTTGAGCGGGTTGCAGCCCGTGGGTACGCATGCGCCGGAGAGCGATGCTGCCTCTTTCGCGCAGTAGTTTCCGGTCGCGCAGTCGGCATCAGACAAGCACCCGAGCGCCCAGCATTCTCCAGCACCGCAGTCGATGCAGTGGCCACGGTTGGTCGTGGGGTTGATGTTTTCGCACGTCTCGCCGCCCGTGCAGTCGGTGTTGGTCGTGCAGTCTTGGAGCGTTCCGCAAGGCGGAGCACAGCTTCCGCCGTAGCAGACCTCGCCGACCGGGCAGCTGATACCTTCGCAAGGGTCAGCCGCGCAGACACCGTCGAAGCAGAGGTTTGGAGGGGTGCAGTCGCCGTCGTCGGCGCAAGGGTCGAAGCACGAGCCTTCGTAGCAGACTTGGCCGACCGGGCAGTCGACGCCGGTGCATGGACTTTCCGTGCATCGACCGTTCGAGCAGACCTGACCGGTGGCACACTCTGCGACGGAAGCGCATTGCGTGTAGCAGGCGCCGCCGTAGCACGTTTCGCCGCTGCTGCACGGGTTCGGATCGCACGGGTCGGAGATGCAGCCGCCGTCGTAGCAGACTTCGGTCGCGCCGCATCCGCCGGGGCCGGTGCATTGCGTGACGCAGGCACCGTCGACACAGGTCTGACCGGTGTTGCAGTTCACGTTCTGGCAGGGGTCAGGCAGGCAGCGGCCTCCGGCTGCACAATCCGAGTCTGCGACGCCGGTCGCGCAGGCGTCTTCACAGATGTGCGAGGTCGGGCAGTCGGAACTGGTCATGCACGGCTCACCGCACAGTCCGTTCATGCACACTTCGCCGACCGGGCAGACCACGCCTTCGCAGGCCGAGGTGGCGCATCGATCCGTGCCGCTGAGTCCGTCGTAGCAGGTGTCGCCACAGCCGGTGCATCCCTCGAAACAGGAGCCGCCGTAGCAAACGTCTCCGACCGGGCACCATACATCGTCGCATGGGTCTGGAAGGTTGCAGAATGCCCCAGCCCCGGTGTCAAAGCAGATGAACGGAGGCTCGCAGTCGTTGTCGCTCGTGCAGGAGGGGTAGCAAGCGCCTTCGTGGCAGAACTGAGCTGCGCCCATGTCGTCTGGCGGGCAGAAGACGTCGCCGCATGGGTCGACCGTGTCTGCACATCGTCCGGTGGCTTCGCCCGGGTTCGTGTAGCAGGTCTCGGTGCTCGCGCAGCCGCTGCTGCAATCGGTGTAGCAAGTGCCGTCGTAGCAAGTCGAACCAGCAGCACACCAGATGTCGTCACAGGAGTTCGCATCCGGCGGAACGCAATACGGAGTCGCGGCGGAGGTATTGCAGAGCGTTCCGGGGGCGTTGGCGTCGCAGTCGCCCTGGGTCGAACACCCGTCGAAGCAACCACCTTCGACGCACGTTTCGCCCGGTCCACAGAAGAACGCTGGATCGTCGCAAATGCCGGTGCTCGGCCCGCAGACGCCGCCCGCGCTCGAGGTACCGGTCGGGTCGATGTAGCACTCGTCGGCGCCGCAAGGGTTCGAAGCGGACGGGTCGCATTCGCTGACGCAGACTCCGTCGATGTTGACCGTCGGGCCCGTGCAGGTGACAGCCGTGGGACGGCAGAAGAATCCGGCGCCGTCGTCGCGGCACACATCGCCTCCACAATCTGCATCCGACGTGCAGGTTGCAGGGCAAGCTCCGCCGACACAAAGCGCACCGCACTCCGAGTCCTCATCGACCAGCGTGTCGGTGTCGTTGTCGATGCCGTCGCACAAGTCTTGGACGACCGTCGCGTTCGTTTGGCCAAAGAGCACCGAGCCAGTCGCGTACGTGGTGGCCGGCGAGACGCGAACGGTGGAGTTCGGGCTCGCGATCCCGATCTCGGAAGTCACTGACCCGTTGTCGAATCGGAGCTGTGTCGCGAACGACGAGACGTCGACGGTCGGATCGCCCTCGATCCATGCCGTCGGAATGTACGTGAAAGCGGACCGCCGAATGATCGCGACCGCGGTGTCGGTTCGCGCGCTCACAGCGATGCGCTGCCCGTCATTACTCACATCGACCGCTTCGCCGAAGTTCGATCCCGTTGCAGCATGGAACTGGAATCCGTCGTCGACCTGATTTCGGGTGACCTGTTTGTTCGGAGTCCAACTGCTCGCGGCCGCGTTGGTGCGCACGATCGACACGAGTCCGCCCCCAGGAGCATTTGGGGCGCCGATGGCGAGGGTGTTCTCTTTGAACGCAACGGAGGTACCGAATCGAGAGCCGTTCGCCGGAAGGCCGAGGGCGGTTCGCGTGGTCGCGCCGTCAGGCAATGTTTTCACCTGCATGCCGGTTGCGTCGTAGATCGTCACGGTTCCGTTGTTTCCGTCGCCGGGCGCACCGACGGCAAACCGCGGATTGGTGGCATCGGGACGAATCGAGACGGAGGTACCGAACTCCGTGCCGATTCGAATCGGCGCGGCGATCTGGTTCAGCGAGTCCGTACTCACGTTGTAGAAGTAGACGCTGTCGTAGAACGGGAGGCCGACCGCGATGAAGGCACCTTCGAAGTCCATCCGAACTTCGCCGTCTTGGTTGCCGAGCGAGACGCTTCCGTCGAGAGCCCCAAAGTCGAGCAACGTCAGCGTGTCGGTCGCGGCGTCCCAACGGAAGAGCATCAGGCCTCGGAAGGTCCCTCCGCCCCACTTCGCTTCGACGACGATCTCCGAACCGTTTGTCGCCACGTCGCCAAACGAGTCGAGCGACAGCGGAAGGCCGGCAAAAGAAAGGATGTTCGTGTCGCCGCCCGAGCCGTCAAAGGTCGATGGCTCAATGACCTCGACCATGACCCACTCCTGTGGGGGGCCGGATCGACGCTCGTAGATGAAGATCTGGCCCGACTTTGTCGGGTCGTTGGCCGACGAACCCCGAGATTGGACCACCATGATGTTGCCAGCAATGTCGAAGCTCTCGGAGAAATCGGTGAGATCTTCATCGGCCTGACGCTTGACGATCCGGACGAGATTGGTGCCTTCGACCACGGCCACGGCACCGTTCGCGTAGTTCGACTCGGAGAACGCCATCTCGCGGTCGTAGGCGAATCCAGGAGCGCCGGCCGCCAGGATGTTTCCGGTAGGGCTATTGAGGTCGCGAGCGAGTGCGATTCCGAGGTGCGCCCCGGTTCCGATCGCAGTCTGGTTCGTCGAGGTTCGATCGGAGGTCGGCAAACTGAGCTGACCACCGCCGACCTCGACGAGCTGTCCTTCGTCGGTGCCGCCAAGCTCTGGGATCGTTGCCCAAACGGTCGAACCGTTCGTAGCCACTCGATAGCCGCCGTAGTCGCCCACCGCCGCGACGTTGGTGCGGGTCGCGTCTGAAAGTGCTCCGATCGCGCCAGCGTTCGGAGTGTATGTCCACTCGATGACGTCGCTGATTTCCGGGGCTCCGGCGACGATCTTGTTGTTTTGCACGTCGACCGATTCACCGACTCGAACGCTGGTCCGCGGCGCATCGACTCCGGTGCCATCGTCATCGATCACCGACTCGAACCGGTTCATCGCGCCTGTAGGCGTGGTGCGGTCGATCACCAAAATCTCGCCAACGTTTGGCGCGCCGGCGACGACGAGATTGTCGTCCATGGCGACGGACGTACCCAGCTGGTTGTTCGTTCCCGAGGAGATCTCGTACCAGGAGTGCCCGTTGAACGTAGTGCCTGCCTTTTGGACGAGGAAAACGCGACCGTTCGACGCGGCAGAGGGGCCACCGATGGCGACGAAGTTGCCATTGACCGCCACCGAAGTACCGAACTGGTTGTCGGCGAGGACATCTGCGCCGAAGAACACCCGTGCGGTGGTCGGCGCGAAGGAAGCCGTCGCCGCCGGGTTTCGAAGGGCAACTTCGTCCATGACCAGAAGCTCGACTTCGCCGCGGTCACCGCTCGACTTCGGCGCGCCGACCGCGATCACGAAGTCTGTTCCATCTTTGCCGATCGCGACGGAATGACCGTAGCGGGACATCCCGGTGGGCCCGTCTCGGCGACGATGGAAGCTCCAACGTCCCGTTCCGCCGAGGTCGCGCAGGTAGATTTCAATCGAGCCGTTTCCGTCGAACGGACGCCCGACGACGAGGACATCATCGAAGAGTGCGACGGCCTGTCCGAAGCTGCAGTAAGTCTGAGGCGAAACGCGACTGCACGGCACCGACTCCGTGGCTGGCGGCCAAACGCGGTCGGCCACCGCGGCCAAGACTGGGTCGACGACGACCGGATAGACCGCATCGGTATCATCGAACGAGATTCGAATGTTCCTCGACTCTCCGAGCGGCCACATTCGCGCCGAAAGCTCGCGCCCCTTTGCATCGAACACCGCGAGTTCGCGGTAGGAGATCGCCGGTGCTCCTTGCTTCTCGAGCACCATGTCGAAGTCGCTCTTCGAGAACGCCTCGTATCCCCCACCGACTTCGACGTCGATCAGGACGCGACCCGAACCATCCGGCGCTTCGCCAAGTACGAGTCCGTGCTCCACACCCCGGGGCCGGTTCACGAAGTACTCTTGAGCGACCGATGCCTTACGGCGGAGCACGTTTCCTTCGGCCTCACCTGCATCGAAACGAAGCGGCTTTGCGGCCCCGTCTTCGCGGCTGACCTGGCTGAACGAGACCGAGAGCTCGTGATCGATGACTTCGTTGTCGGTCGTGAACGACACGTTGCCGCCGACCGACTGCGCGCGGAGGCGAACCAGTGGGTTCTGAAACTCGAACGTGCCGTCTGCTTGTTCGCTGACCTTCAAGACCGGACGCAGCCCGGCCTCGACCCCTGAATACGGGGTCAAGTCGTGCTCTCCGAACGTCTGTTGATCCATCGACGCTACGGAATCTGTCTCTTCGGACTGTTCTTTTTCGTTCGAACAGGCCCAAAAAAGGTTGGCGATAAGAACGACGCAAAGCGCCGTTTTCCACGTTGGAAGCCGCATGACGGTGCCACTCGGGGGTGTCCGTCCCTCAAGGACGGTGAATTGTCGGTGTACTCACTCTGTATACAGAGTACGAAGGGATCGAGCACGGTTCAACAATTCGATCTCGAAGATCGGCGTAACCCCCCACTTTTTCTCGAATTCGCGCCTACGCTATCCGCCGACACACGTGTCTTCGCAGAGTCCGATCGTCGGATCGGTCGATTGCTTCACGCACGACTGGGAGGGTGCACATCCGAAGGCGTCTTCGATGAAGCAGAACCGCTTGCAGATGCCGAGGTTGCACGTGAGACCCTGCGGGCAGTCTTCGGCCGACGTGCATCCCCCACCTTCGACTGCGGACACTTCCTCGCACTTTGCAGCGACGCATCGGTACACGAATCCGGCGGGGACGCCGTTCACGAACCGGACTCCGCGGCTGCAGATGTCGCCGGCGGGGCAGCCCGTCTGTCGGACCGGGTCGCAGAAACTGTTGTCCAACGGTTCGGAAGTGGTGACACACGCAGTTCCGTTGGTGGTCGGAGTCTCGTAAGGGACACACCCCGGCATGTCCGGCCCCATGTCGACGCCCACATCCACTCCAACGTCCCGACCCATATCCATCTCGTCGGACATGTCGGACATGTCGGCTCCGGAATCGACCGGCGTCGCCATGTCCGACCCAGCGTCCATCGCCGCATCGGGAGTGGTGTTGTTGGAAGATGCGTCCATGTCGGACGTTCCCGAATCCGGCGGCAGCAACAACAGCTGCTCCGGCTCCTCGAACGACTCGAAGACACATCCGCTCATGAGCACAAGCATGCAGACTACGAATGTTCGGCTCATCGCTTTTCTCGTCTTCGTACGGCCCAAACCAGGGCGAGCAGCATGGCGACCCATGGAGACGGAGAGCTTCCGCCGGTCGCGCAGCCGATCGGTTGAACTCGATCTTTCGACCGTTCGGACGCTGCGTCAAGTACCGAGGTCGATTCAGCTGGTTCACCGTCCACGTCGAACGAGGTTGCGCAGAAGCAGTTACCCGCCGTGGGGTCGTTCGGGTCCTCGGGACCATTCGGACAGGTGCAGAGGAATCCGAACTGGCACTCCTCCGGTCCGCACCGTGCCTCACCGTTTCCGCACGTGATCGTCTCGCCGAACACCACCGCGCCATCGAGCGACACGTCGACTTCGCCGTCGCAGTTGTTGTCGTAGCCGTCGCAAATCTCCTCGGCCCCAGGGTAGACCAGTGGGTTCGAGTCGTTGCAGTCGGTTCCGTCGGGGCAAGTCGCGGCGTCGTATCGCTCGTAGCCATCGCCGTCGGAATCGAAGCAGAGGTCGCACGCGCCATCGGTTGCGCTTCCGCAATAGGTCCTACCCCGGACGCACTGATATCGACCGAGCACACAGCCCGACGGGCTCGTGTTGCTGGCCGCGCAAACCGACGTGAGGGCCGGTCGCAGCGTCGTCCGAACCTCGAGGTCGTCGGTTCGCCGAAGCACAGTCTCCATGAGACGCGGTTGATAGAGGCGCCACTCGAGCTCCTGCGGCAAGACTTCCGAGTTGGTACCCCCGAGAACGCCGTCGAACTCCATCGAGAAGGTCACAGCCGGAGTGATGTCCCAAGGTCGTACCAACGGCCGAATTGCCACGCTGTCCGATTCGCGCTCGGTCGCCGACGGCTTCGCCAACCGGAAATCGAGACCAATCTCGCGGTTGGCGACGTCGAGCGAATCTGGCGTTTCGTCGTTGGTCGGCACGGGCAACATGTCGTCGTGGAACGCGATGAACGTCGAGTCTGGATTGTAGTAGTCCAGCCCGAGCGTCATGTAGATGTCGTCTTCGCTAAAGGTCAGTGCGGGGAGTCCTGAGATGTACTCGCCGTGAACGAGAGGCATCGCCAGCATGCCGGTGCGAATGTCTCGGTGCATCGCGACGAGGGTCTTCTTTGGCCGCTGAATTCCGGCGCCGCCGTACCCGGCGACGGCTGTGCTTCCTCGCCGGTCATCGGCCCCGCGCGGCTTGAAGTTCATGAAGTTGTCGAGGTCGCCGAACGTGTCGGTCGTCACGAAGAACGACCATCCACCGGAGCCCTGTCGCCAGTCTGTTGCGGTGTACCGGACGTTCTCATCGACCTGACCGTTGCAGTTGTTGTCCCGGCCGTCGCAGAGCTCCCACGGCCATCTGTAGATGGTCGGGTCGCAGATCGCTTCGCCGGTGCGGGAGCACGAGGTCGTGCCGCGCGAGCACATACCCACGGCGATCGAGGGGTCGACGTCGCACGGCATGCCGGTGCTCGGCGTCAGGTAGGTATCGGGGTTCAGTGCGAGGCTTCGAATTTTGAGTGGCTCGTCGAGCCGCAGCGGGAATCCGCGCCCGTCGTCGGGGTTGTAGAACTCCCAGAGTCGCGCGTCGCCGCTTATCGAGGCCTGAATCGTCACGCTCCAGTCGATCGCTGCCTCGGCCGGGAACGGTCCGATGGCTACGCCTGCCGTCTCGTCGACGCCGGAGGTCAGGCGAATCACGAAGTAGTCTTCGCCAGCGTCGCGCGCGACGTGATGCGCCTCGCCGTCGTTGTCCCAGATGACCTTCGTCGCGTTTTTCGCGTTGCGAACACGAACGTTGTAGTGCGACGTGATCGGCTGCTGGGCCCCAATTCCGGAGTCGAAGCCCTGGGTGAGGTACAGGACGTACTGGCCCCGCGGGTTGTCGACATCAGACAAGCTGCGGTCGAAGACGAGCGCGACACGCGCACGGTCGAGTGCGGGCACCTCGTTGGTCTCGATGCCCGAGATGACCGACGCGAAGTTGTCGAACTGCGTCGAGGTCGGGAAGATCGGTCGTGGCCAGTACCAGGGGGTGGAGTACTGCGAAGATCCGATGCGTCGGCCGAGTGTGCGGAAGGGGTGGTCGGCGTCGTACCGGTCGGTCAGAGCTTCGCAGCCGTTGTCGGCGCAGCGCCCTTCGTAGCACCCCTGATTCGCCGGACAGATTGAAGGATCGGCCGAGCAGTCGTCGTAACAAGCGCCGCGGTAGCAGAGCTCGTCGCCCTCACAGAGCGCGGCGATTCCGGCGCAGTCTTCGGGGGCACATCGCCCCTGGAAGCAGTGATCCCCGGCGGCGCAGTCGGATTGCGTCAGGCAGCCTTGGAAACACTCGCCGCGATAGCAGACGTCGCCGACGGGGCACGTGATTCCGTCGCAGTACGGCTCTTCGGCGTCGACGCAGCGATTGTTGTAGCAGATCGAGCCTGGGTCGCACTCCATGTCGTCGGTGCAGTAGTCGAAGCAGGAGCCGCCGTGGCAGACCTCGCCGTCGGCGCACTGCACGCCTTCGCACGCCGATGATGCGCAACGTGGTGGTCGAATGACCGTGCCGTCTTCGGCGTACTCGCCTTCCCAACAGATCTCGGGGACCGTGCGCGTGACGATGCGGGTCGCCCAGTCGGGGTCGGCGCATGCGGTCAGGTCGCTGGTGTCGGTGTCCCGAATCAAGACATCCGGGCTTCCCAACGACGCCGGCGAGACGCACCGGCGCACCTTCACGCCGTTCGGGAAGGTGACCTCGAATTCGTAGGGAACATCTGGTCCGTAGACCATGCCGTAGTGAATCGAGAGCTGCCCCTGGCTGCCGTGTCCTTTGCCGCCGTTGACCTCGCGAACGCCGAGCGTGTCTCCGTCGGCGTCTTTGATTTTCACGGTCGCCCCGATCGCGTCGCGGAAGACTCGGCTGCCGAAGTCGTGAACCACTCGGACACGCAGCAGATTGCCGCCGCCGTGACCGCTGGTGAAGGTCTGCGTGCGCACGTCGGAGTTCAGGAAGACGTCGAGGTCTCCGTCGTTGTCGAAGTCGACGAAGTTCGCCGACTCGGTGTCTTCGGCCGAGAGCACCCCTCGATTGTCATGCTCGAACAGCATGATCGTGTCGGTGGTGTCGTTGCGGAAGATGTAGGTTTCTCGGGCTCCGGCCAACAGGATGTCGAGGTCGCCGTCGTTGTCGTAATCGCCGCAGTCGACCCCGTCGATATCCAGCGGGAGCACTACTCGGGACGAATCCTCGAGCCGGTCGGTCACGGTGAAGTTTCCTGCGGTGGTCTGCTGGATGATTCGGGTGTTCGGCCCGTCGGTCCAGACGAGGTCGAATAGACCGTCGTTATTCAGGTCACAGGGGGCCACGCCGCCTTTGTTGGTGTTCTGGGCATTGATGTTGGGCGACACGCCGACGAACGAGCCGGTTCCGTCGTTCAGCCAGATGTCGAGGCTGCGTCGAGAGCCATCGCCGTCGATTCGGCAGACGATGTCGATGTCGGAGTCGACGTCGAGGTCGGCCGCGGTGCAGTAGTCCGACGCTGTTGCCCCGGTCGGCAAGCCGTAGTCCGTGGGGAAATTGGTCTGGAGGAATGTCCCGCGACTGTTCTCGAGAAGAACCAGATCGGTCTGTGAGCTCGCCAGCAGGTCGAGGTCGGAATCGCCGTCGAAGTCGAGCAGAACCATGCCTTCGACGCTGAAAGTGCCGCCGAGCGGCCAGCCGACGATCTTCTGAGAAGGTTCGCCGGTCGGCCCGACTCCGAGGCCGAATGGTGGTGAGCCCGAGCGTCCCTTGTTGCGGAACACCTCGATCGAGCGGGCCGAGTTGCGGAGGAGGTCGATGTTGCCATCGTTGTCGATGTCGCCCCAGATGACGCTTCGGTCTCGGTTGTTGTTGCCGAGCCAGGGCGCGTATCCGAGGAACGTCACGTCGGCGAACGTGGCTGGCGTATCGCCATTGTTCCGGAACAGACGGCTATTCACCCGACTGTCTTGCGTGTTCACGACGACGTCGAGGTCACCGTCTTGATCGTAGTCGGCCCACGATGCGCCGCCCTCTTTGGCGCCGGGTACGGCGAGTCTCGTGCTGGGCGTAGATTCCTTGTACGTCCAGCCTGGGGCGCCGCATCCTGCCTGGTCTTCACAGGTCTTGTAGCAAGTTCCGGCCACGCACTCTTCGCCGACCGGGCACAGGACCCCGTCGCAGGCATCGACCGAGCAGCGGCCTTCGTAGCAAGAGTCCGATGCGTCGTAGCAGGTGAACGACGAACATCCGCTGAAGCAAGATCCGCCGTAGCAGATGTCGCCGACCGGGCAGAAAACGCCGTCGCACGGGTCCGCCGCACAGAAGAACTGGAAGCACTCCTCCGAGTCCGGATTGCAGCGCAGGCAGAAGCCGTCCTGACACGTCTCGTCGACAGCGACGCAATCGGAATCGGAGGTACACTCGGCCTGCGAGCCGCAGTCGCGGAAACAGGACCCCTGATGGCAGACGTAGTCGTCGGGGCAGGTCACGCTGGCGCACGGATCGCCGGCATCGAGGCAGATGGAGTCAGTGCCGTTCACGTCGGCGTAACACGTGGAACTCACGCAATCGGTCGGCACGCCGCAGTACGCGAAACATGAGCCTTCGTGGCAAACCTCGCCGACCGGGCAGAGCACGCCGTCGCAAGGGTCGGCGGGCGCTAGGCAGCGGCCGTTGAAGCAGAGGAGGCAAGCCGGGTCGTCGAACCCGATGCCGTCGCAATCGCGCGGCGAACCATCGGAGAAGATGCTGTATGGCTCACAGTCGCCGTCGGAAACGCAGTCGATGGCGCAGGTTCCGCCGACGCACGATTCGGTGGTCCCGCAGACCGCACCCTCGCAGGGTTCGAACGGGTCGTAGCAGCGCGAATCGAAGCAAATCTGGGGTGAGTCGCAGTCGATGTCGCCCGTGCAAGGGTCGAAGCATGAGCCTTCGTAGCAGACGTCTCCGACCGGACACGTGACGCCGGCGCAAGGGTCGTACTCACAGTGGTTCTCGTAGCAGACGTTCGGAGGCGTGCAGTCGCCGTCATTCGCGCATGGATCGGCGAAGCAAGAGCCGCCGTAGCACACCTCGCCGACCGGGCAATGGACGCTGTCGCAGGGGTCCGCCTGGCATACGAAGTTGTAGCAGAGCTGCGGCGGGGTGCAGTCGGTGTCGCCGGCGCACGGGTCGAAGCATGAGCCGGCGTATTCGACCATCCCGACCGGGCAGTCGAGCGACGTGGTCGGGTCTCCGGGCACGTCACAGCGGCCAGACTCCTGAAGGCACAATCCGGCGCATTCGCTGTTCATCGTGCATGGTCCGGCGCCGTTGTCGCAAACATTGGCGACGCAGGTCCCGAGGCACTCGACGGAGTCGTAGCACCGTCCCGCGCCGTTATTGCAAAGTCCTCGCGTTCGATAGCAGGTGTCGGGCAAGCAATCGGCGGCCGAATTGCAGCTCTCGTAGCATTGACCGAAATAGCAACGTTCCGGGCAGGCGTGGCCTGCGCAGGAGTCCCGGACCGAGAACGGCCCGGTAACCATCGCGGACGTTCTCTGCTGCATGTGCTCGACGTGAACTCTGGGGTGTGGCTGCACCACGACCGCACGAACGCGCACGTCGTCGCTGTTGATGTGTTGCGTCCCCGATCCTGTGGGCAGACGCCACTCGACCTCGACCACGGTGGGGTTGGTCATCATCGGGATGTTCTTGAGCATCGCGGGCTCGACGATCTCGAGCGGCTGCCAATCGCCGCCGCCCCGGAGCGAATACTGAAGCTTCACTTCGGGCACGGACTTCTGATTGGCATCGAACAAGCGGACCTGCATCGGTACGACCGCGGTCTCGAACACCTTTCCGGTGCGCGCGCTGTGCGATCGGGGGACACCGCCCACGAGCACGGCCACTTGCGTCGGTTCCTGATTGAACTGGCCGCGGGTGACGATCGGGTTCTCCCACCACCATCGTTCGGAGTTGGCGATGACGGACGCCCCCATGATGTCGAGGTCGCCGTCGCCGTCGAAGTCGAGCTCCACGATCTTCGAAGACGGGCGTGGACCGCCGGCGAGGGTTCGCAAGAGGCTCGTGTCGAATCCGCCAGCGCCGTTGTTGCGCCAGTAGTGATAAGCCGTGGTCGAAGTCGACGGGGCCGCGAAAACGTCGTTGTACCCGTCGTTGTCGAAATCGGCGCAGATCACTTCATCGAAGGAGTTGGTGCCTGTCCCGATGGTTTGCACGGCGTTGAAAACGGTGCCCGAGCCGTTGTTTTCGTACATGACCGCAGGATCGGCGCCGAGCGCAAAGATGAAGTCGACGTCGCCGCCACCCTCCCCAAAATCGCATGCGGCGATGTCGCTCGCGACGCCGTTCACCCCGAAGAGGATGGTGCTGTTGAACACACCGGTGCCGTCGTTCATGAACATTCGGTTGCCGAGCGCCGTGCTGGCGACGAAGTCGAGATCGCCGTCGCCGTCGAAGTCGCCGGGCTCCATCACGCCGGTCGCGGTGAAGAGTAGGGCTCGGGTTGAACTCACGTTGTTGCCAGGCTGCCCGACCCGCATCTCGATCGCCGACGGCGTCGAATAGATGACGTCTGTCAGTCCGTCCCGGTTGAAATCGCCGAAGATGATGTCTTTGACCGCGCTGCCGAGACCCACCTGGTAGTCGACGAGCGCGAGCGGTCCGTTCCCCCCGATGAACGCCGCAAACTGGGACCCGGTGGTCTCAACGAGCGCGATGTCGAGGAGACCATCGGAGTTCATGTCGACGGCTTCGAGGTGCTGCAGGCTGGCGTTCAGGATGTCGAAACTGACGTACTGCAGGCCGTTGAAAACCTGGGACCGCAGCGACCGCGAATCTGACCAGACCGGGTTCTCGCGGCCGTCGCCCGTGATGTCGCCCGCGGCGATGTAGTCGGGGATTGGAACGTATGGGCCACCCACGATCGTCGGGATGAAGATGGGTCGGCTCAGGCCCCACGGCGGGTCGCCGCGCATGATCATCTTGCCGTATGTGGGGCCGGGGTATGGTCGGCCTTCGAACACCAGGTCGAGGTCATCGTCGTTGTCGAAGTCGTACAGCGTGAGCGCTTTCGCCGAGCTCGAGTCGACGGCCGAATAAGCGACGCCGTTCGGGGTTCGCCACGTTGCCGCCGTCGAGGGTGGGACGGGCCGTTGGCCGCTGTTGTAGTGGATGCGTCCCGTGCGGATTCCAGGCGTCGTCCATGCTGAGAACACGGCGTCGAGCCAACCGTCTTGATCGATGTCGTCCACCAAGACCTTCATGTCTTTGGGACGTGCACCATCGAGCCAAGAGCTGCTCGGGTTGAGCGAGACGCGAGACTTGAACGAGCTCGAGTCGGCGGCCTCGTGATACCCGACGACACCGATTGCGCCGCCAGCTTCGAGGCCCATCCCGACGATGTCGAGCAGTCCGTCTCGGTTGAAGTCGCCAAAAGCCAAGGAGTGATATGCGACGCCGGTGCCAAGGGGCGTGCGGGCGAACCACGTGGACGGAACCTCCGGGTTGTAGTTGGGAACCCCCCGCTCCATGATGAACGTGCCGCTCTCGTCGGCCAACACCACGTCTTCGACGCCATCGCGGTTGAAGTCGAAGACCATCACTTCGGAACCGCCGCTCAGGTTGGGGCCGAACGAGTAGCTTCCGCCGTAGTCCACTCCGTCGATGGTTTGGACCACCCGTGAGAAGGCGCAGCCATTCTGGGCGCCGAAGCTCAGCCAAACTTGGGCTCGGTTGACCGCCGGCGGGGTGTTGGAGAACACCAAAACGATGTCGTTGTATCCATCGTTGTTGATGTCGATCCAATCCATGTCTTCGACAATTCCGTCCTCTCCAGGCCCACCGTTGGGCAGCAAGGGAAGCTGATCTCCTTGCGAGAAGAAGTTCGCCAGCCCGTCGCTACGATAGACCCGAAACTGGATGCCAGGGATCGCGACGACCACGTCGTCGATGCCGTCGCGGTTGCAGTCCCCAACGAGCGTCGCCGTAGGCTCCGCGCTCCCGACGAAGTCGCGCGGTTCGATCCCGATCGAGTCGACGTAGGGCCACATGCCGATCTGAAAGACCGAACTGAACGTGCTGATCCCCATGTATTCGAGCGGCGAGAGCGGTCCGAGACCCGCGCAGTCTGGGCTTGGGCTCCCCGCGCACAGGAAGTTCCCCGGGCGAGCGTCGAGCACTTCGACGTAGGTCGAGCCCGGAAACTCCACCCTGGTGCCCGTATCGATCTCGGCACGGCCCGGATTCGGAAGGCACAGAAGTACCACCAACCCAGCCCAAAGCCCCCACACCCTCACCCGGTTCGGCATACCCCTGCCCTCAAACGTACACGTAGCCCCGCACCCGATGGAACACGGGCGACGACCTCGAGGCATAATCTTGGACTGCTATGAATCTTCCCCGGAGAGTAGCCCCTAGCCTTCTCGCGTTCAAGACGGCACGCTTGGCCCCCGCAGGCTGAGCCAGTGTCAAATTGGCGGCACGCTTCGACTTGTGTTACTCGTTCGTTGCCGCATGATGCGGACGGTTTGCCTTGTTTCGTACTGGAGTTCGAATGGCACGCTTCTGGATCCTCAACATCGCCTTGATCTTCGTAGTCTTCACTGTCGGTTGCCGTGCAGAAGACGAGGTCAAGAAGGGCGCCGAGGGCGAGTTCTGCGACGACATCATCGACGCTTGCCGCACCGGTTTGTCGTGCGTCGAAGGCACATGTCAGGGGGCTTCCTCGAACCTCGAGTACGACTGCACCGACGTGTGCGCGACCCTCACGGGCTGCGGCACGCTCGACTCGAACTGCACTCAGGCGTGCCTCGAAGCCGTGCAATCGTGGAGCGATCGCGCCATCGAGTCGTTCGGCCAGTGCTTCGCCAACGACATCTCGTGCGAACAGGCCCAGAACGACCCGCAACAGCTTTGCTACGACCGTATCGAGATTCCCGACGGTCGGTCGGAGCGCTGCTCGCTCTTCGCCGAAACCGTTCGCGCATGCGACGAAGCCGCCGACACCGAAGAACTTCGAAAGTCCTGCTTCCGCACCGGCCGCGTCGGCACCGATGAAGCATGGAATGAGACGCAGCGCTGCGCCGACGCCGTCGAAACCGGCATCTGCTCCGGCATCGGCACCTGCCTGAATGACGTCTTCAACACGCAATACTCCTTCTCCGACACCTCGATCTAAGCATGAGCTTGCGACACGCAGCCCTCGCCCTGGTCTTCGCCGTCTGCCTCGTCGGTTGTTCCGCCGATCAAGACGTCAAACAGGGATCGGAAGGTGAGATTTGCAACGATCGAGACATCGATTGTCGCGAAGGCCACGTCTGCAGCCTCGGGGTGTGCGTGGAGATCGACGGCGGCGCGTACTCTTGCGCCGACGTCTGCAACAAGCTGCAGGGCTGCGGCGCCGCGGGGGACCTCGATACTTGTACGGCTCAGTGCCGCTCGCAGTTCGAAGGCGCGTGCGAAACGCTGCCTTGTCCGTGGAGCCCATCGGCCGTCGACATCTATTCGGCGTGCATCGTCGACGACCTTGCATGCTCGCAGCTCGAGGACGTTACGGAAGCACGAGATTTCTGCTTCGCGACGCTGCCGTTCCCCGAGAATCGACAGATCATCTGCGAAGAGTTTGTCACCGCCGCCGAAGCTTGCTCGTCCGATGCCAACACGCCGCTCCTCGAGATTCGATGCGCTCGTCTCGCACGCACGACGACCGACGACAGCTGGCGTCGAACCGAAGCCTGCACCACCCGAGTCGCCGACGGATTCTGCGCCGAGATCGAGGACTGCCTGAACGACGTCTTCGACATCAATCTCGAGCTGGGTGAGGGCACGACCGATGGCGGCGACCCGATCCCCGACCCCGTCCCGGCCGGCTAGCCACACCCGACTTACCATGGGCATTCCATTCGAAAAGCTGAAGCCCCCGACATGGGGAGGCGAGGTGCCGAGCCGTGTCGAGCGCGGTCCGATGGTGCTTGGGCCGAACTGCGTGGTCGATCCTCCGGTCGTGCTGTCGCCCATGGCGGCCGTGACCAACGCGCCCTATCGACGCATCTGCAGCGAGATGGGTGCCGGCCTGGTCGTCACCGAGATGATCTACGGGAAGGGGCTCGTGCACGGGCAGCAGAAGTCGCTCGAAATGCTCGACATTCGGCCTGAAGAACACCCGGTGAGCGTGCAGCTCTACGGCAAGGACCCCGCCACGCTCGCCGAGGCCGCCCGAATCGTCGAGCAGGCAGGCGCCGACGCGGTCGACCTGAACATGGGCTGCCCGATGCGGAAGGTCGTCTCGAGCGGGCACGGGGCTGCGCTGCTTCGCACGCCCGACCACGTCGAGAAGATTTTCCGCGCCATGTCCGATGCAGTCTCGATCCCGGTCACCGGCAAGATCCGGGCGGGCTGGGAAGACGCAAACGCGGTCGATGTTGCTCGCGCCATTGAAGCGGGCGGCGGCGCCGCTGTGACGATTCACGGCCGCACACGCTGCGAAAAGTACGACGGCCACGTGGACCTGGCGGTCATCCGCGAGCTGAAGAATTCAGTGGGGATTTGCGTGATCGGAAACGGCGATGTGGCCGACTGGGTCACGGCGCGTCGGATGTACTCCATCACCGGCTGCGATGCCGTGATGGTCGCTCGTGGGTGCCTCGGCAACCCCTGGGTGTTCCGCGAGATTGCTGCTGATCTGGCCGGTGAACCGATCCCGCCACGCCCGACTCCCGCCGACAAAGCGAGGGTCCTGGGGCGGCACGTCGACCTCTACATCGAGACATTTGGCGAAGAGCTCACGACCAAGCAGATTCGAAAGCACCTGCTCTGGTACTTCCGCGGAGGTCCAGGCGAGTCGGTGCTTCGTAGCCTGCTGCGAGGTATCGAGACTCGAGCCGACATCGACCGAGCGATCGACGCCGCGTGCGAAGCGGTCGAGACCGAAGAAGCCGAAGTGGCGTAGCTCAGTCGAGCCCGTACGCCTTCATCTTTCGAAACAACGTGGTCCTCCCGATCTCCATGATGCGGGCGACCTGCGAGCGATTTCCGTCGTACTTGTCGAGCAAGTGGACGATGTACGCGCGCTCCAACTGCTCCAGCGTCGGGTCGCCGGCGAATGGATCATCGGCCGGTGGTAGCGTCTTGAGGTCTTTGCGCGTCGTCGACCGAGGGAACGAGAGGTCCGCCGCCCGGATTTCGTCTTCGGCAAAGATGACCGCGGATTCGAGGCAGTTTTCCAGCTCGCGAACGTTGCCCGGCCACGGGTGTTTGGCGAGCACGCGCATGGCGTCGGTCGCGATCGATGGAGCAGGGCGGCCGTGGCGTCTGGATGCTTTCACCACGAAGTGTTGCGCCAGCCGAGCGACGTCGGAGACTCCCCGGTCGCGCAGCGGAGGGAGCGCCAGCTCGACCACTCGCAGTCGGTAATAGAGGTCCTCGCGGAACTTCCCTTCGCGCACCAGATCTTCGAGCTCGCGGTGGGTCGCCGCGACCACCCGAACATCCACCTCGACCGCGGTCGACGAGCCGATTGGGGTGAAGCGGCGGTCCTGAAGGAGCGTCAGGAGCTTGCCCTGCAGCGCCGTCGGAAGGTCGCCGATCTCGTCGAGGAAGAGTGTACCGCCGTCTGCCGCGGCGACGCGCCCCTCCGAGGCTTGCTCGGCGCCGGTGTACGCCCCACGGGCGTGGCCAAACAGTTCGTTCTCGATCAGCCCGTCGGGGAGGGTCGTGCAATCGATCGCGACGAATGGGCCGGCAGCTCGTTTCGACGAGTGGTGAATCGCGCGTGCGATCATCCCCTTGCCGGTGCCGGACTCACCGCGCAGAAGCACGTTGGCGTTGGTCTGCGCGACGCGTCGCACGTCGCGCAGCACCTCTCGCATCTCTTCGCTCTCGGTAACGATTCCGTTGAATCGGCCGTCGAGCGCGAAGTGGTCTTCGTGGGCGACCGATTCGGTCAGCGACTGCGCCGGTATCGTCGTGTGTGCGAGCATTTCGCCGGCGCGGCGGGCGATGGCACCCAATCTGGCGCCGTCTTGGGCTCCGAACCTGCCAGTGCGCTTGTTCAGCAGCTGAACGACGCCCAGAACCTTGTCGTCGGCCACGATCGGTGCGGCGATGATCGACGTCGTGGTGTAGCCGGTACGCTCGTCCACATCTCGGCGAAAACGCTGATCTTCCCGTACGTCAGGTACGACCTCGGCCTGGCCCGAAGCCGCGACAGCGCCGGCGATACCTTGGCCGATCGGGAGCCGAATCTCTTCGAGTTCGGGAAGGTGTGCGGCGACCGAGACAAGCTCCTCACGGGCGGGGTCGACCAGGAAGATCGTCCCGCGGTCGGCTTCCAGGTCGACCGCGATTGCATCTACCATGCGGCGCAAGAGCAGATCTGCGCTGACCTCTTTGCGCACCCACTCGCCGACCGCGGCGACGAAGCTGTCGTTGTTTTCGGACATCGAGTTGCGGGATTCCTCTGAAAGGAGTGCCCACAGCGTACCGATCTCGTCGGTTGTGGTCGACTGTCGGTTCACGGGCTTACGCCCGCAATCGCGCGCGATCCGAAGTCGATCGTCATCCCGTCGAACGCATTGTCTACGAGCACTCGCCCGGCAGCAGCGGAGCGCGCGAGGGCAAGCTTGGCCTCGAGGCGAACGTCGTCGTGACACGGGTCGTGGTGCGTGAGCACGAGGCGCCCGACCCCAGCGGCGACAGCGACTTCGACCGCATCGATGGGCGTGGAGTGGCCCCATCCGACGCGGGCTTTGTACTCCTCGGGGAAGTACTGAGCGTCCATGATGAGTACGTCGGCACCGCGCGCGAAGTCGACGACGCGCTGCCGACAACCTTGCTCGACCTCACAGTCGCCGGTGAAGACCACGGTGTGCCGCCCATCGCTCACACGGTAGCCAGTGGAGCCAGATGGGTGGATGAGCTCGGTCCACGAGACGTCCAGCTGACCGACGCGGCCAGAGTCGACCGGGTCGAGTCGACAGAAGTCGATGTGAGCCGGGACGTCCGACAGCGCGACCGGAAACGTTGGCCGCTTCATCTGGCTGTTGAGGACCTCTTCGAAGCTCAATCCGTCGCGATCGACGCCCCAGAATTGGAAGCGCGCCGATGGCTGGAACAGCGAGCTCATGAAGGGGTAGCCCTGGATGTGATCCCAGTGCACGTGCGTCTGCAGGACGAGGGTGTGCTCCCAGCCGCTGGCTCGATTGCGCGCGAGCTCGGCCAGGCCTGTGCCACCGTCGATTACGATGCGTGATGGTACGTCACCGTCGCTCGTGATCTCGAGGCACGTCGTCGCTCCGCCGTAGCGGGCGAACCGTCCGCCAGAAACAGGGATGCTGCCGCGCGTTCCCCAGGTCGTGATCTTCATGATGGTCTCCGTGTTCACTCGCCGCCCGAACCATTTCGGGTTTCGGGCCGATAGAGTGCGACGCACGTGCCATCGGAGCGAACTCAGATAAAGACAACCAATTCACCAATAAGATCAACAGCTTACAAAACAACCACCCCAGCAAGATTTCAAAAGGACCTGTTTCAATATAGAACACCCCGACGAACAGGTGTTCCAACCTGAAACGCTCGGGGCATCCTAATTTGAAACCGTCTCGGCGAGAGAACATCGCATGGGCGAGTGAAGACCCTTGCTTTGGAGATAGTCGATGCGTTGTGCGCTTTGGTTTAGCCCTTTTTTGATTTTTGTTGCTGCAGCTTGCTCGAATCCAGCACCAGCCGCCGACCCGGAGCCGGTCGAGCAGCCTGCGGAAACGACGCCAGATGAGCCCGAGGCGGAGCCGATGAGCGGGCCGACCTCGCAGGCCGCGACCGATTCGGTCGTACCCACGGATTCGCAGGTCGAAGCGCGCGTAGCGGCCGCAAAGACTCGCCTCGAATCGACGGACGGCGGCAAATTGGTCTGGCAGGCGATTGAGGCGCACGGCGGGCTCACCAAGTGGTTCTCGAACGGCCCCGTCTCGTTCCGATTCGCCTACGTTCCGGTCGACGGCACGCCGCGAGACACCTATCAGGTCATCGACCAGTGGGCGTCGCGAGCGGTGCACGAAGTGGCCGACAACCGAGAGCTCCAGTTCGGATGGGATGGCGAGAAAGCCTGGCACTCCGAGGTCGAAGGCGACTTCCCGATGCGGGCGCCGAGATTCTGGGCGCTGACCCCCTACTACTTCATGGGCGTTCCCTTCGTCTTCGGCGACCCAGGTACGCAGTTCGAGTTGCTCAAGCCAATGCCGTTCGAAGGCGTCACGTACGACCGCGTGAAAGTGACGTTCTCCGATGGAACGGGCGACGCGCCCGACGACTACTACATCGTCTTCATCAACCAGCGCGACAAGACGGTCGGCGGCGTCACCTACATCGTCAGCTACCCCGGCTTCTTCAAAGACGGCGGCCATTCGGACCCGAAGTTCATGTCCTACGACGACGCTCAGACGGTCGGCGGACTGACCTTCCCGAAGACCTTCCGCACCTTCAAACTCGACGGCGACAAGCCCACCGAATTGGTCACCAACACCACTCTGTCGGAGGTCTCGTTCAAGCCCGAGCTCGAGGCTGAATTCTTCGCGATCCCCGACGGCGCAGTCGTCATCGACGGCTACTGATAGCGCGCCCATCCGCCTGGGTGAGGATGTTCGCGGCTTGCCGGTCTCAGCATCGTGACTAGCTTGACCTTTGAGACAGCGAGTTCGCGGCGAGAGCCGCACTTCCTTCACCCAGAACCGACAGACAAACGAGCGCTCCACCCTTCACCGAAGGGATTGCTGAGCCATGTCGGTCACGGAGGTGCCCATGCGATACGACAAGTTCACCATCAAGTCTCGCGAAGCCCTGGCCGACGCCCAAGAGATGGCAGAAGCCCGCGGCAATCCCGAGGTTGTTCCCCTCCATCTACTCCGCGCCCTCGTCGAGCAGGAGGACGGCATCGTCGTCCCGATCCTGAAGAAGCTCGGCGCGAGCGTCGACCGCGTGAAGTCCGCGCTCGACGGTGCCGTCGACCGCCTGCCCAAAGTGGAAGGTGGTAGCGTCTACATGTCGAACGACTTCCGCGAAGTGCTCAAAGCCTCGCAGAAAGAGGCCGACGCACTCCAAGACGAATACGTCTCCACCGAACACATCCTCCTCGCCCTCGCCGAAAAGGGAGCGAGCGCGCGTGAAATCCTGAAGGCTCAGGGCGTCACACGGGACTCGGTGATGGAGGCGATGAAAGAAGTCCGCGGCAATCAACGCGTGACCGACCAAGACCCGGAGGCCAAGTTCCAGGCGCTGGAGCGCTACACGCGCGACCTCACCGAACAGGCCCGCAAAGGGAAGCTCGACCCCGTCATCGGGCGAGACGAAGAGATTCGGCGCTCTCTGCAGGTGCTCAGCCGACGGACCAAGAACAACCCGGTCCTCATCGGTGAGCCCGGCGTGGGTAAAACCGCCATCGCCGAGGGCATCGCGCAGCGAATCGCCAGCGGCGACGTGCCCGACTCGCTGCGAAACAAGCGCGTGATGGCGCTCGACCTCGGGTCGCTCGTCGCAGGCGCGAAATTCCGCGGCGAGTTCGAGGAGCGGCTCAAAGCCGTGCTCCAAGAAATCAACGCCAGCGACGGCGAGGTCATTGTCTTCATCGACGAGCTTCACACCCTCGTCGGAGCCGGCGCTGCCGAAGGTTCGATGGATGCCTCGAACATGCTCAAACCCGCACTAGCGCGGGGCGAGCTGCGATGCATCGGTGCGACCACCATCAACGAGTACCGCAAGTACATCGAGAAAGACGCCGCCCTCGAGCGACGCTTCCAGCAGGTGATGGTCGACGAACCGACGGTGGAAGACACCGTGACGATCCTGCGCGGGCTCAAAGAGCGCTATGAAGTCCACCACGGTATTCGCATCAGCGACGCCGCGCTGGTGGCCGCAGCGCACATGTCCTCGCGCTACATCGCCGACCGGTTCCTACCCGACAAGGCGATCGACCTCGTCGACGAGGCCGCCGCTGGCGTCAAAATGGAGCTCGAATCGCTGCCGACCGAGATCGACACGGCGGAGCGTAAGATCACGTCACTCGAGATCGAGCGCCAGGCGCTCAAGAAAGAGCGTGACGACGCCTCGAAGGCCCGCCTGGAGTTGGTCGAAGAGGAGATCGCCGAACTGCGCGAGACCATCAGCGGCATGAAAGCCCAGTGGATGAGCGAGAAAGAGACGATCGGAGAGATTCGAGAGCTCAAGCAGACGATCGAGGACCTGCGCATCGAGTACGAAAAGGCCGAGCGTGAAGGCCGCTTGGACGAGGCTGCCGAGATTCGATTCGGCAAGCTACCCACCGCCGAGAAGGCGCTCGCCGAGGGCGAAGCTGGGCTGGCGGAGGCCGCGAACGGGCCGAAGTTCCTGCGCGAGGAAGTGACTGACGAGGACATCGCCCGCATCGTCGCGCGATGGACCGGCATTCCGGTCGAGAAGATGCTCGAGAGCGAGCAGCAGAAGTTGCTTCAGCTCGAGGATCGGCTGCACGAACGTGTGGTCGGCCAAGAAGAAGCGGTCATCGCCGTTTCGGACGCCGTGCGACGAGCCCGCTCGGGTCTCCAAGACCCGGACCGCCCGATCGGCAGCTTCATCTTCCTGGGCCCGACGGGCGTGGGTAAGACCGAGCTCGCCAAGACGCTGGCGAAGACGCTGTTCGACGATGAGCACAACATGGTGCGCATCGACATGTCGGAGTTCATGGAGAAGCACTCCGTGGCCCGCCTGATCGGCGCTCCTCCGGGATACGTTGGCTACGACGAAGGCGGCTATCTGACCGAGCACGTGCGACGACGCCCCTACACGGTGGTGCTCTTCGACGAGATCGAGAAAGCCCACCCCGACGTGTTCAACGTGCTGCTTCAGATCCTCGACGACGGTCGTTTGACCGACGGCAAGGGTCGCACGGTCGATTTCCGAAACACGGTCATCATCATGACCAGCAACGTCGGAAGCCACTTCATCCAAGAGCACGCTGGCGACCTCGAGCGCGCCGAAGACCTGGTGATGAACGAAATGCGGTCGATGTTCCGACCGGAGTTCCTCAACCGGATCGACGACATCATCCTCTTCACGTCGCTCACGCGAGCCGACATGAACCACATCGTCGAGATTCAGCTCGGTCGACTGCGGAAGCTCTTGGGCGACCGCGAGCTCGGGCTGTCGCTCACCGACGAAGCGATCGACCTGCTCGCCGACCTCGGGTTCGACCCGGTGTACGGCGCGCGACCGCTCAAGCGTGTGATTCAGAAGGAGCTCCAGAATCAGCTCGCCAAGTATCTACTCGGCGGCACGTTCGGGCCCGGTGACGTGATTCATGTCGACGTGCTCGACGGGGACTTCGTCTTCGAGAAAGTGACCGAAGACGAAGCCCGCGAGTCGGCCTAGGCGGTTACCAGCAGCTCGGGAACTTCTCGAGCGCTTCGACGCTGGCGGGGTTGGCCGTGAAATCGGCACAATCCTCGCCGTCCAAAATTCGGTAGCTACGCGTCGCTACGTTCTTTGCAGCGCCGGCTGGGATTCCCTGGCCGGCGCTGAGCTTTTTGGCGGCCTCTGCCGGGATGCGGCAAGGGACTGGCAAGGCTTCGAACTTTCCGAGGTCCGAGGGCTTCTTTGCACCAAAGACGAGGAAGCGTTCGACGGGTGCCTCGCCCGCGAATGGGACGACTTCGACTTTGCCCAGTGAGATTGGTTCCTTCGCCTTCATCTTGCCTTTCGACGCGTGGATGAGGAGCGCTTGGTCACCGTTGCCGTAGAGATTGAGCACGCGGGTGTGCATCTCTTCGCCTGCTTCTAGGAAGAGCTCGGTTTGCTGGCCGGCGCAGAGTCCTCCGCCCGGCCGCGAAGCGAAGCGGAGCGAGAGCTGCTGCGTCGTGTCGTCGATGTCGGGCATCATGGTCGAAGCGTCTACGACTGGTCCGATGAGCTCGGGAAATTCGACGGCGGAGGTCGCCGCGACGGCGTCGCCAACGTCTAGATTCCACGTAACTTCCAGCATCGATTCTTGGCCGTGAAGTCGCGTCACTCGGCCACGTACGACGGCGTCGACGCCATCGGGAAGTCCGAGCCCAGACCAAGTAGGCGGGAGTTTGGCCACGACGGCACCACCATCGAGCAGTGCTGCCGACATCTTGTCGACGAGCCACTCGGCGCGAGGGCCACCGTCGACCCCGATGTCACGCACGTTGTCGATGCCGATCTTGGGGCGTTTACCCTCGGACTTCATCGAGGTCGCAAGCTGGGCGCCCGCCTTCTTCATCGAGGCTTCGAGCTCGGCCCGTGGTTCGCTGAGGAAGGCTTCGACATCGCTGCCTTTGACCACCGCCATTGCGCAGACCTGCGAAGCGTCAGCTTGGGTGTTCCACAACGTAATCTTGGGCTCGATGACGTTGCATCGGTATCCCTGACAGATTCGGTCGCGAAGGCGCGTAGTCGCATCGCGAGCGGCCTTGTCTGAGGCGTTGGGCTCGCTGGCTGGGACGAATGCGGTCTCCTGCCGATAGTTGGTGGGCGGCACACGATTGCCGAGGCACTTGGAGCCCTCGAGCGAAACGGTCGGCTCGGGTTCTTCGACGGGAGGTGTGTCTTGTCGCTCGTCACCGCCGCTGCATGAAACGGAGAGCGCCAGAACAGCCAATAGACTGAGATTGCGAACAATCATTGGAACCTCACTTCGCCGATGAACTTCTTGAAGAATTCGAGGTCAGCGGTGCCATTCGCTTCGTCGTCGACCTTCAGTTCGAACACGAAGAGCGCGCCATTCTGGTGCGTTGCGAAGAGGTGGCGCTTGTTCATCTTGGGGTTGTCCGAGTGGTCGGCGAACGCGGGTTCTTCGAAGATGCCGTACGAGCCGGAGTGCGCGCCGAACTCGGTGCGCGTGAAGGGCTGAACCGTGCGTCCATCAATGTAGTTGGGGCTCTCGTTCATGTTGCTGAGCCACTGTCCGACGTACGCCTCGTTGATGTTTTGCTTGCTCACCGCGATCGCGTTGGCGCTGTACTTCGAGGCGAGCGTCAGGATGATCCCCGCGCCCGCTGGGCCGATGCCCCAATCGTCGGGCTTTGCGAAGATGAGGCCTTCATTGGTGTTGATGAGGTCGCCGCTGGCGGTGGTCATTCCTTCGGCCGGGGCAGGCGCCGAAACTTCGCCGCGCATCAGTCGGGCGACCCCGGGGTCTTCCTCGCCCACACCGGACGAGAGCGCAATGCCGCCGACTCCGTCGAGGCCCGGCGTCTGCTGACGGCCCTTCAGGTTGCGCATCTGCTGGCTCACGAACGTGATGGCCTCTTCGGCCGAAACATTACCGTCGCCGTCGTCGGCCCAACCGCGCATCGCGCCGAGGAGCAAGTAGGTGAACGCGGGGCGTTCCGAGCCGGGCAGCTGCCCGGCCACCTGGTCGTTACGCGCCGCCGACAAGACGACGGTCTCTTTGGTGATGTCCGGCGGCTCTTCGACCGGAATGACCGGCTGCGTGCCGGTGGCGAGCAGTTCGCCCTCGGGGTCGCGACCGCTGAAGCAGGTGTCGAGGATGACGACGGTGTTTGCTTGCGGACCCGACTCGAGGTTCGTCACGAGCTGCTTGCGGGAGAGGCTTCGCGCCTGGATCGACGACATGGTCTGCTGTGCGTCCATGCCGATGAGGGCGCCATCGCTGCCGTCGGATACGGCCGCGCCGTGCCCGATGAAGATGAACCAGAGCGTTCCCGATTCGCCGACCTGTTCCTTCGCCTGCGACGTGAAGCGCGTGATCTCCTCGATCGACGCCTCTTTGTTGGTCACGACGTAGACTTCCTTCATGCCGCGCGCCTTGCGGAAGTAGTTCTCCCAGTCGTTGGCGTTCTGAACGGCTCCCGGAACGTCGGGGAGGAAGGCGTAGTCTTCGATCGCGACGACGATCGCGACGTCCTCGGGCGCGGGGGTCTTTGCCTCCCAAGCACCGATTTCGGGCCACGAATCGGCGCCCGTCGAGGTCGTCGTGCCGGTCGGATTGGCCGACATGACGGTGTAGTTGGGCGTGGAGCAAGCGGTCAGCATCAGAGCGGCTGCGGCCGCAACAATCCATCGGTATCTCATCTGGTCCTCACTTTGCGGTCATCAATGATTCGTCGAGCTAGTTGGGCGCGTCGGGGTTCTTATTGACGACGATATCGAATCGCTCGAGGCACTCGGTGCCTTTGCAGATTCCGCCCGAGGCGCACGACGTGAATGCTTCGGCGTCGCTGAGCGAGGCCGTGTTACAGCCGTCGACACAATCGGCGACGTTGGACGACGACACGCAGTCGAAGAACGCGAAGTTCTCGCACTCATTCTTGCAGTCGTTCCGGATATCATTTGCCTCGTCTTGAGCGTCGTCGCCGCAGGCAACGAACAGGCTCGATGCGGCGAACGAAACAAGCAGCACGCCGAACCAGCGCTTCCAGTTGAACGAAGTCATCAAATTCCTCATCGGTCGTAAGCAAAACCAACAGTGGCGCCGAGCATGAAGCCCGCGTCGCCGAACATTAGATCAGCGTGCGCGGCCACGTCGACCCAGCCGAACTGCATGCCGCCGCGAAGGCCGACATAGGCCGCAGATTCGTTGGTCGGAGTGCTGCAATTCACTTCGCGTCCCGACGCGCCGGTCGTCGCGCTCCATGACGAACATCCGCCGGCAACCCCACGAGCAAGACCCACGCTCGAGTCGATGTAGGCGACGGAACTCGCACCTCGGAACGCAATCCCGGGACCCACGCCGAACTTCAAAGTCTGTTCCGACGTGTCGTTCACAGTGTCGCCAGCATCGATCGTGATGGAGCTTCCATTGTCGAACGGCACGGTATCGCCGATTCCGGGCGCGTCGGGGTCGGTCACGCTGAAGTAGGCAGCGTGGATGCCCAGACGCCATTCGGTCTCGAGGTCGAGCATGACGTTGAGCTTGATCCCCATGTCGGCCGACGCGAGGAACGAAACCCCCGCCAGCGCTGGAGAAGATGCTCCGATTCCGAGCAGGAAATATGCGGGGTTGGTGGCAACGCCGGGTTCGGTCGCTGGCGCCGGAGCGGTCGTCGCGCCGACGCTTCCGCCGTCGGGCGTCGTTACGTTCGTGTTGGCCACGGCGCCGCCGGAGCTTCGGTTGGGACGAGCTTCCGTGGCTCCGCGCGTGAGCGCGAGCGAATCGGTGCCGGCGAGCTGTGGAGTCTGGCGACGTCCGGACACGCCGAGCAGTTCGCTGCGCGCAAAGTCCGTCGCTTCTCGAGCCGTAACGACTCCGTCGCCGTCATCGCCCCAGCCTCGCATCGCACCGAGCACCAGGTAGCTGAACGCTGGGCGTTCGGCGTCTGGCAGCTGGCCAGCGACCTCGTTGGCCGAAGCAGCGGTCAGCACCGCGGTGCGCTGAGGCGTTGCGAGTACCGCGTTCACCGGGAGCACGGGTTGCACACCCTTCGCCAGCGCGTTTCCTTCTGGATCTCGACCGCTGAAACACGCGTCGATCACCGCGATCGTGTCTGCCTGTTTCCCTTCGCCAATCACATCGAGCAGCTCGGAGCGACTCACGCTCCGGGCCATCATCGAGCTCATCGTCTGTTGGCCATCGGCACCAATCAGCAGGCCGTCGTCGCCCGACTTGTTGGGCGCGCCGTGGCCGATGAACACCAGCCATACGCGGCCATCCTCGGAGCTTGCCGACGCCGCGCGCTTCGCGAAGTCGAGAATCTCTTCGCGCACCGCCTGCTGGTCTTTGAGTACCAGCACGGTCGGCACGCCGAGCTCCGTGCGCAGAAAGCGCTCCCAGTCGGCAGCGTTCTGCGAGGCGCCCGCGACATCGGGCAAGAAAGCGTAGTCCTCGATCGAGACGATCAGGGCGACATCATTGGCTCCCGAGGCCTCGACGCCGGCTGGCGAACTCAGGTCGGGCCAGCTTGCAAACGCGCTCGCTGAAACCAAGAGGATGGCGAAGAAGATGGAGGTAGACGAGAGACTCTTCATGCTCGGCTCATGGGTCGAGGGCAAAGCCGAACGTCGTATTGAACACGACTGTCTCGGCTGCGAATGCGTACGATGCCGAGAAGCCTACATCCAAAAACTTCCACGTGTAACCCAGTCGAGCGCCGACCCCGGGAGTCAACGGGTCGGTGGTCGAACACGACAGACTGCCGGATTGCGAAACGCGAATGTTCTCACTCGGGTCGCAGTATTTGATGACGTAGCCGACGAGGCCGAACACTTCCGCCGAGACCACGTGATCGAAGGACGAGTTGGTGCCGGACTCATTGCGCCAGGCGAACCCGGGACCGATCGAAGCAGCGAGCAGGCTGGTGCGCCAGTCGAGCATCGGGTTCCCCTCGTCGATTGTGCCCTGCGCAGTGACTTCCTCGTACTCGAGGGTCACGCTGTCGCCCACACCGAACTGCCGGTAATCGGCGAAGTGGACATTGAGCACAGCGCGCCATTCAAAGGAGTCCGGTCCGTCGAACTTCCAGCCGACGCCGAGATTGGCGCCAAGATCGGTGGTCGGACCGTTGATGCTGCCGGCCGCACCGATTCCGATTCGAGCCATGAGTGGGAAATCGAACTCGCCGTCGCCGACCACGGTCTGGTCCTCGACGTTCGCTCGAGCGACTGCGGTCGATTCGGCCGGCGCGGATGCTTCGGCGGCGGGTGAGGCCGTCTTGCCGGTGAACATGACCTCTGGTCGTTTCTCGCTAGCGCCGGCGGTCAAGACGATGTCGCCATCGCCAACCACCGTCGGTGTCTGGTCGCGGCCGGGAACGCCGAGCAGCTCGACACGCGAGAACTCGACCGCTTCGGCGGCGGTGACCTTGCCATCGCCGTCGTCTGCCCAACCTCGCAAGCCTCCGAGCACCAGATAGCTGAATGCCGGTCGACGCGTGCCAGGCAAGCGCCCGGCTACCTGGTCGGGAGCCGCAGCCGTGAGCAGAGTGGTCCGCGCCGTGGTGGCTGCGACAGCAGCGGGTACCACGGGCTGTACGCCCTCGAGGATCTCGTCGCCGTCTGCGTCGCGCCCCGAGAAACAGGCGTCGAGCAACGCAACCGTGTGGGACTGTTTGCCCTTCTCGATCCGCTGGAGCAGTTCGGAGTGAAGCACTCCGCGCTCCGAAACCGAGTGCGGCGTCGCCTGCCCGTCGACTCCGACGAGGATGGGCTCACCGGTCTGCAGCTGTGGTGCACCATGCCCGATAAAGACAACCCAAAGCCGCCCCTTTTCGGTCGCCTCGGCGGCGGCCCGGTCGGCCATCCGCAAGATCTCCTCGCGAGTGGCGTGCTGGTCGCGGAGCACCATGACCTTGCTCAGGCCGAGGTCCTGCCTGAGGAATCGCTCCCAGTCGGCGAGGTTCGAGGCGGCTCCTTCGACGTCGGGGAGGTAAGTGTAATCCTCGACCCCGATGAGCAGCGCGACGTCATTTTTGCCCGAATCGTCAACAGACGCAGGACGGTCGAGTGGCGGCCACGACTGCGCTGATGCTCCCTGAGAGAGCAAAAGCACAGTCGCACAGACCGCCACCGAAAAGAGGTGGCGATAGTTCATGGTCTATTATCGGCTAGGTGCAGGTTGCGCGATTTTCACGCGAACATCTTGGAGCGCCTTCTTGGTGTTCTCGTCGAGCTTGCCGTCGGCTTCCATCTGCTTTTCGACAGCATCCACGGTCGAGGCGGCGGCTTCGGCCTTTTTCTCTTCCGGGAAGAACGCGAGGACCTTGGTCTTGAACTTCACGCCTTCTGGGTGGTCGATCTCTTCGGCCTTGCAGTAGCGCTCGTCCTTCACGAAGTTCGCGATGCCTTCGGCGGCGGTGTTGATGACGTTGGCGTTGTCGACGTAGCCCTCGAGCACGTTGGACGTCGAGGTCGATGTCGCGCTGATGAACTCGCCGAGGTACTGGACGGCCTGGGTGCGTGCGTGACGCATGGCCATCTGGCGAGCGATGTCTTCGGTCGCGGAGGGCGGCGAAACGCCGACGAAGTACTGCCCCTCGTCGCTGACCGGAATCTGGTCGACCCATTCACAGGTGTCGGTGGTCTGACGGTCCATCACGCGGAAGGCGAAGTAGACTTCGTCAAAGTTGGTGGCGCGTCGCCATACCCAACCGTCGGCGACGGTCAGGTTGCCTTCGCCCTGTGGGGCGGAGACTTCGGCGCTTCCACCCATCTGCTGACCCGTGTTCTCGTACAGCTCACCCGTGCCCATCCAGAACTCGCCGATGAAGCGGTTCGAGCAGGCGCCTGGGTTCGAGGCGCAGCACTTGTTGAAGCCGTTGATGTCTTCGATGTTGGCGACGAGCTTCTTGGTGAGGTCGTACTTCACGCGCACCGAGGTGCCCGACTGGTACGAACCGTCTGCCGAGCCGCCCGGTACGTCTGCACCCGCGGCGTTGAGCGCTGCGCCGGCGGTTCCGCCGCCAGGCTGAATGCCGAGTCCGCCTTGAACGGCGGTCGAGGCGTTGTAGTACTCGTCGAACGAGCCCGAAGCACGGACCTCTTTGTAGGTCACGAACTCGGTGCATGCGCTCTGAACGGCACGGTTCTCGTCGACTTCGTCGGCGGCGACGTCGTTCGAAATGAAACGCCCGATGAAGTGCGAAGGATCATCGTCAAACGATGCTCGAAGGTAGACTCCCGAGCGAGGTCCGCTCAGGTTTGGTCCCATCTGGGCGGGGTCCATCGTCTTGTCGGGTTTTTCGGCGCTGCCGCTGCATGCGGCGAGAAGCAAAGAGGCGGCAAGAGTGCCGTAGATGGCAAAGCGAGACATTCGCAAACTCCCAATCGAGGATTGTGTTTCCATTCATGAATACTGCAACGGGCCGTTGGACGACGCTCGGTGACAGGTATTCAAATGTATTTTGATGTGCGGCCAATCTTGGCAGCCGATGGGCCCAAGACGCAAGTAGTGCGCAGCGGATCCAAGATCTGGTACAACGATTCCAAGCACACAGTCCACGGAGACATCACATGCCATCCACTCTCGGCAAGCTCGGGATCTTCGCGCTCGTTGCGGCCACGACCTTCGGCTGCGACAAAGATAGCGTCTCGATCAACAACGGAACGCCCAACGGTACGCCCAACAACGTCGCCTCGGGCGACGCCGGTGCGGACTCCGGTCCAACCTTCGTCGATGCCCCGTTCGGTCTCGACTCGCGTCCGTCGAACACGAGCTGCCTGGCCGGTGCGCGGCCTCCGCGCGACGCCGCCGTCACGCTCGAGCGGGCCTTCGCAAACCTGAGCTTCGAAGCGCCGCTGTGGCTCGAACAGGAACCTGGCGGCGACCGCTGGTTTGTCATCGAACAGGCGGGAGTCGTGCGAGCCTTCGTGGGCGACGACGCGCAAGACACCCAAGTGGTCCTCGACGTTCGCGATCGTGTGGAATCCGGCGGAGAACGAGGCCTGCTCGGCCTCGCGTTCCATCCCGATTGGCCTCGAGAGAAGACGCTCTTCTTGTCGTACACGGGCAACGACGGCAGCCTGCGCTCGTACGTTTCGAGCTTCACGTCGACCGACGACGGGGCAACTTTCGACCCGGCGAGTGAGAAGCGCCTCATCTCGGAGCGACAGCCCTTCGGGAACCACAATGGCGGACAGATCGCGTTCGGCCCCGACCGCATGCTCTACATCGCGTGGGGTGACGGCGGATCGGCTGGCGACCCCGAGGGCAACGGCCAGGACACCAGTACGCTGTTGGGCGCAATGTTGCGCATCGATCCGCTCGGCGGCGACCCATACGCCATCCCGGCTGACAACCCATTCGCCGACGGCGGCGGTGCAGCCGAGATTTTCGCGTGGGGCCTGCGAAACCCCTGGCGCTTCAGCTTCGACTCAGCGACCGGAGAGATCTGGGCGGGGGACGTCGGACAAGACCGACTCGAAGAAGTCTCGGTGCTCGAGCTCGGCGGCAACTACGGCTGGGCCGACAAGGAAGGCCGCGACTGCTTCGACGCAAATCCCTGCGAGAACGGCCCGTGGATCGACCCGGTCTATCAGTACCCACACAGCGAGGGGCAATCGATCACCGGTGGCTTCGTCTATCGCGGCGACGACATCCCCAGCCTCGCTGGCCGCTACGTATTCGGCGACTTCCGCTCAGGTCGAATCTGGGCGCTTCGCAGCGACGAGAACGGCGACGCCGAAGCTGAACTGCTCGACGAGTCCGGCCTCTCCATCGCCTCGTTCGCGCAAGGTCCCGACGGCGAACTCTACGTGATCCACTACGGCGGCGAGATTTACGCGATTCGTCCTGGAGAGACGGCTCCTGACGCGCCGACCGGTCCTGCAGAGCTCCTGTCGCAAACCGGCTGCATGGACCCCAATGACCCATGGCTTCCCGGGCCCGGACTGATCGCCTACGAACCAGCCGCGCCGTTCTGGAGCGACGGCGCCGCCAAGCTTCGCTGGATGGCACTGCCCGACGGCGAGGTAGTGACGACCGGCGAAGACGGCGATTGGCAATTCCCAGTGGGAACGGTGCTGGTGAAGTCCTTCGAGCGCGACGGCCAACGCCTCGAGACGCGCCTCTTCATGCGGCACGACGACGGCTCGTGGGCCGGCTACTCGTATCGATGGAACGACGCGGGCACCGAGGCGACTCTCCTGCGGGGAGGCGAGACACGCCAGCTGCCGGGGGGCGACTCGTGGATCTACCCGAGCCGAGCGGAGTGCATGCAGTGCCACACCGACGCTGCCGGCCGCTCGCTGGGCATCGAAAACATCCAGCTCGACTCTGCGTTCGAGTACGTCGCGACCGGCCGCCGCTCCAACCAGCTCGCCACCATGGTCGAGATTGGAGTGGTCGAGACCTCGGCCGATCAGACCGCCCTCGTCGACCCGTTTGGCGAGGCTGACTTGGACGACCGCGCACGAGCCTACCTGCATACCAATTGCGCCTCGTGTCACCGTCAGGGGGTGGCTTCGCGCGTCGACATGAACCTGAAGTGGGGCGTGGCACTGGAAGACACGAACACGGTTGGCGTGTCGCCAGTGACGACCACTCTGGGCGTAGAAGGAGCACAGCGGATTGCCCCGGGCGATGCCCAACGGTCGATGCTCTGGCACCGCGCCAACCGACGCGACGCGCAGGCGATGCCACCAATCGGCTCGGCAGTCGTCGACGAGGCGGGTGTTTCGCTCATCGAGGAGTGGATCAACGCGCAGTGAGCCAGTCGGCTGGCCGCCCTACTTGGCTCGTTTTGTTGAGTTCAAGCCTCTCGTGTTCACTCTCGGGCTGCGAAACACATACCCAAGAAACGAGATGTTATGAGCACAATGAAGGCAGTACGAGTGAACGAACCCGGCGCCGACTTTGAGTTGGTGGATATACCAATCCCCGACGTGGGCCCCGACGAAGTGCGCGTGAAGGTCGAAGCATGTGGCGTGTGCCACAGCGACGCATTCGTGAAAGAAGGACAGTATCCCGGCATCGACTACCCGCGTGTTCCCGGCCACGAAGTCATCGGCGTCGTCGACGCCGTCGGCTCCGAGGTCGACGCGTGGAGTGAAGGCGAACGCGTCGGTGTCGGCTGGCACGGCGGGCACTGCTTCGAGTGCGACGCATGCCGCGAAGGCGACTTCATCCTGTGCGAAAACGCCGAGGTCACCGGGATCCACTTCGACGGTGGATACGCCGAATACATGACCGCGCCGTCGTCCGCGCTGGCAAGCGTGCCGGACGGACTCGACTCGGTCGAAGCCGCGCCACTTCTGTGCGCCGGCATCACGGTCTTCAACGCGCTGCGAAACTCGAATGCGCGTCCCGGAGACCTCATCGCTGTTCAGGGAATCGGTGGTCTTGGCCACTTGGCATTGCAGTACGCCGACGCGATGGGCTTCGAAGCCGCAGCCATCTCGCGAAGTCCCGACAAAGAATCGCTCGCCCACGAAATGGGCGCGACGCACTTCATCAACGCTGATGGCGCAGCCGAGCGCCTGCAGGAGATGGGCGGAGCAAAGGTGATTCTCGCGACCGCACCGAACAGCGAGGCAATGTCCGAGATCATCGGTGGACTCGGGCGCAACGGTCAGCTGATCGTCGTCGCCGCATCCGGTGAACCGATCGAAGTTTCGCCGATGGCTCTCATCGGTGCGCGAAGGTCGGTGTCGGGCTGGGCCTCGGGCGACGCCCGCGACTCGGAAGACACCCTCAACTTCAGCGAACTCACCCACTCCATTCCGGAAGTGGAAACGTTCCCGCTGAAAGACGCCGCCAAAGCCTACTCGGCGATGATGAACAACGAGGTGCGCTTCCGTTCCGTGCTGGTCATGGACAGCTGAAGCCCCGTTTGAAACGCTCAGACGGCGATCGTCTCGGTCAGTCGACCGATTCGGTCGCCGCGCCACACCACCACCGCTTCGCCTTCGCCACGAATAGTCCATTCGTGTTCCGCGACGTGCGTGAGCGTTCTCCCGCCGAATCCTTGTGATCCAAAGTACGGTGTCGTCTGGTTGTCGAGCCCACCGAGGTGGTCGACGCGCACCGTCGGCTCACCTCGAACGAGTTCGAGGCCAGGCCCGAGCTGCAGCTCCACGTGCGGCTTGCGGAGCATCCCCTTATCCCGCGCCAATTCAGTGATGTACGTCGGTAGATGGCCGTGATTCTCGAGTCGTGCGACGAGAACGCGAGCATCGCCGTCGCCTTCGACGCGTAGAGACAGTCGAGGTCGCGGCAGGGCCCTGGCGTGGTCCAAAGTAAAGCGCACCGACCCCTCGACTTCGTCGGCGAGCAGTTTGTGCGGGGCGTTTCGGAAAGAGTACATGAACCGCCACCCGCCGAGCTCCACCGTGCCAAGCTGTGGGTGCTCGAACTTCCGCCAGTCCACGAAAGCCTCACCGTCGAGTCCGTTGTCGTTCCACGCCATGAGCGCGAGTTCGTCCGATTCGGATCGGTCACGCCAGAACGCGAGAAAATCTTCGGAGAAGTCGAGCCCGGCGTGTTTCCATGGGCACCACAGCTCCATCGTGAAGGTGTGCACGCCGTATCGCTCGTAACCCCAATCGTCGAACACGCCCGCGGTCGTCTTCTTCGGGTCGTACCGAAAGTCGTGGAAGGTCGAGAGGCACGGGAAGCCGGTCAGCTCCTGACACCGATCGCCAAGTCGCTTGTAGATGGCGAGGTCGAATTTCGGCATCTCGGTGTCGGCTTTGTCGGTGAACGGGCGGAGCAAGACGCCGCTGAACGTGTGGTAACTCATGATTCCGCCCACGTTTCGGTGGGCGAGGAGGAAGTCGACCACCGCGCGGGTTTCGGGCTCGCTGAGCGGGTAGTCGCCGGCCCCGCCCTCTTCCCAGTCGGGCTTCCAGTTCACGGGGTAGTTGCGATTGAAATCGAGGGCGTGGGTGTCGCGCGGCCGCACGGGATGCCGGGGATCGCGCCACGCGGCTTCGTCGAACGTGCCTTCGTCGTAGAGGTGATAGAACGGCCCGTCGGTGTCCCAGGGCCGCCGCGGCAGCATCACGCGGGAGTCGTTCTCGCTGACCCTCCAGGCGCCGTCTTCAGCCTCCACGCGCATCTGGAGAACCTCACCGTCGCCATCGACGTCCATCGGATTGAGCCCCGGCGCCGGATCGGGGTCGGGCCAGATTCGTCGGGCCGAACGCACGTAGTGATGGGTCGTGAGGCAGTATTCAGCGCCGTCGGGGTTGATACGCGGCGCGATGTAGAACGTGGTCTCGCGCAATAACTCCGCGACGTTCGGTTCGTCCGACAAGAGCAGTTCGATCGTTCGCAACGATGCCGCGCTGCCCATCACCTCGGAAGCATGCGTGTTGCCGTCGATCCAAAATGCCGGCTTGTCTTCGAAGTCACCGGTGCTGGTGTCGGTGATCGAGAAGACCCAAATCTCACGGCCCTCCGGCGAAGTGCCGATCGACTCGAGCCGGGTCGATTCGGGATGTGCACTGGCCCACTCGTTCAGAAGAGCGGTGAGTTCGTCGTAGAGGTAGTAGTGGTCGGATCGATACGGCATCGAATGCTCACGATATGGTGCATAAGAAGGTGGGCGACCATCGCAAATGGAGTTGACCAATCGAATGCGATGCTCACTCTTTATGTTACAATGGCGACGGATTCGCCGCCCAAACCAATGGAGTTGCCATGCTTGGAACTTATCTCGCAGTAATCGCACAGCTTTTGTTCGGACGCACGCCGCTGGCCAATTATGGAGCGCCGTCGCCTGCGCCACAGGGTGCGAGCGGTAAGCCGTCGAATGCGGCGTACGCAGCTGCCGGGTTGAGTATCGCGAGCTGGTTCGTGATTCCGCTCGTCGGCGCGGTCGCCGGGATGTTCATCGGCAAGTCTGAGCTGAACAAGATCGACGCCGGCCAGTCGCCAGAAGCAGGTCGTATCTTCGCGCAAATCGGCTGGTACGGCGGACTTGCGAACCTCGCACTGTCGGTGATTTCGATCTGCGGCGGACTGGCCATCTGGTTCGGTTTGTTCGCAATCATCGCCGGCGGGGCAGCGGTCAGTTCACCCTGATCGAGCCTTCGCTCGGCCGCCTGAAAGTCTCTGAAAAAGCCGCTCGCGGTATAGAAGGAGCCATCGACGACTGCTAGCGTCTGTCCATTCTCGAATGATTTCGAACGGACAGGTGCTTCATGAATCGATGGCTCTTTATCTTTCTGGTGGTCTTCGCCGCAGCTTGCGGCGACTCCGAAACCACCGACGGCAAAAACAACTCACCGAACGGCTCAACCGCTGACGCCGGGAACAACTCTACGTCGATGAACAACAACGACGTGGACGCTGGCACCGACGGCGGCAACGAGACCGATATGGGTGGCCCCTCGTGCGAGGACGAATGCTCGCCAGGAGCACAGACGTGCTCGGCCGACCAGTCGGGCTACACGCTGTGCGGTCAGTTCGACGCCGACCCATGCCTCGAGCCTTCGGCACCGATCGCCTGCGCCAATGGATACGTCTGCGATTCCGGCCAGTGCGTGTCGGAATGTCGCAACCTCTGCCCTTCAGGCGGAGCGATTTGCGCGGACGAGACCAACCTCGAGATCTGCGGAAACTTCGATCAGGACTCATGCCGAGAGCCCGGCGCACCGGTCGCTTGTGGCACCGGCGAGCGCTGCGAAGCTGGCGCGTGCGTCGACGAGAATGAGCCATGCACCGACGAGTGCTCCGCCGACGGCGAGACCGTCTGCTTCGGCGACGCGGTACGCACCTGTGGCCAGTTCGACTCCGATGCCTGCCTCGACCTCGGCGCGCCCACCGCATGCAGCCTCGGCGAAGTCTGCTCCGAGGGTGCATGCGTTCCGTTCTGCCAGGACACCTGCCCGTCCGAAGGCGCGACGGAGTGCTCCGGCAACGGCTCGCGCACCTGTGGCGAGTTCGATGGCGACTCCTGCCTCGAATGGGGACCGACCGAAGTATGCGCGGCCGGCGAGACCTGCTCGGCAGGCGTCTGCGGCGACGAGTGCATCGATGAATGTACCGCGATCGGCCAGGCCTCGTGCAGCGTCGACGGCGGCGTGCGCCTCTGCGGCCAGTACGACTCCGACAGCTGCCTCGATCTGGCGACCGCCCTCCCCTGCCCGTCGGGCTTCGGCTGCGAAAACGGACTCTGCGTCGCGACCTGCACCGACGAATGCACCTCGGGTGCCGCCCGCTGCGGTGCCGACGGTTCGAGCCTCGAGACCTGCGGTCAATTCGACGGCGACCCCTGCACCGAATGGGGCGGCAACGTCGCGTGCCCAGGCGGCGCATCGTGCGACGGAAACGCATGTGACCTCCCCTGCTCGGACGAGTGCACCACCGACGGCGCGAGCGAATGCGTCGCTGGTCAAGACGCCACCCGTTCGTGCGGTCAGTACGACCTCGACAGCTGCCTCGAATGGTCGACCGCGACCACGTGCGAGAGCTTCGAAACCTGCAACGCTGGCGCATGCGAGCTGGGCGCGACCCCGGCCGACATCGTCATCAACGAACTCTCATACGACTCTTTGTCGGGCGACACCTCGGCCGGCACGACCGTCTTCATCGAACTCTGGGGCCCGAACGGCGCCTCGCTCGACGGTTGGGAAGTCGTGGGCGTGAATGGCAGCAACGGCGCGGACTACAACGCGATCGACCTGACCGGCGAAGTCCTCGGAAGCGACGGCTATTTTGTCATCGCACACACCAACGCCGACGCCACACTCGCCGGGTTCGCCGACTTGCTCGACTCGTCGGCCGACCTGCAGAACGGTCCGGATAACGTCGTATTGCGCTGGCGTGGCCGCACGGTCGATGCCCTCGGCTACGGCACCTTCGGCGGGTCCGACACGTTCGCTGGTGAAGGTTCGGCCGCTTCGGCAACGGGCGCCGGGGAGTCGCTTTCGCGCGACGCATCCCACACCGATACCGACGACAACTCCTCCGACTTCACCGTGGTCGCCGTGCCGACCCCTGGCGGCGGCATGCTCGGCTGCGTCGACGACTGCTCGTCGTCGGGTGAGACGCGATGCAACGGCGCACAGGTCGAGACTTGTGGCGACTACGACGCTGACTCTTGCCTGGAATGGTCGTCACCGAACAACTGCGCGGTGGCCAGTGAGTCGTGCGTAGGCACTTCGTGTCAGGCGCCTTGCTCCGACGAATGCCCGGCCATGAGCGCCACGCAGTGCGTCGGCGACCAGGTGCAGACCTGCGGCAACTATGATGCTGACTCGTGCCTCGAATGGTCGACGGCAGCAGCATGCCCGACCGCGACCGACATCTGCGTCATCAACGCCTGCCAATCGTCGAGCGCGCCTGAAGTCGTGCTCATCACGCCTCAAGGCACGCTCCAGTCGACCCAGGGCAACATTCACCGAATTCTGGTCGACCCGACGCCGGCTCCCGGCCGCACGATCACGAAGGTCGACTTCTTCGCCGACGGCGTGAACATCGGCACCTCGACCGCCACCCCGCACGAGACGAACTACACGGTTCCGGCGAACGTCCCGACCGGCAGCCTCATCGCGCTGCAGGCTCGCGCTACCGACAGCGCAGGCGAAGTCGGCAACTCGGCGATCGCCTACCTCGACATCCAGAACGACCTCCCCATCGCGACCTTCACGGCGACCGTCACGAACACGACCACCGTCACGGTCGACGCGAGCGCTGTGACCGACACCGAGACCGCTTCGGCGGCCCTCGAGGTCTGCTGGGACTGGAACAACGACGGCACCTGCGACACTCCGTACTCGGCAACCAAAGTCGAATCCCACAACTTCGGCGCCTCGGGCACCTACACGATTGGAATGACGGTGCGAGACGCGCAGGGCCAGACGGCCAGCGTCACGCGCGATGTTTCGTTCGCCGACGTGCAGTACATCGGCGGTCAGACCATCACGTCGACCTTGTGGTACGGCACCATCATCGTGACCGGCGACATCGTTGTCGGAGCGGGCGAAACGCTCACCATCGCCGACGGCACGTCGGTGGTCTTCATCGCCGCTGACCAGAACATGGACGGCGTGGGCGACTACGAGCTCGAGATCGACGGTAACCTGATCGTCAACGGCACCGCGACCGACCCCGTCGTCTTCTCGGTTCAGGGCAGCACGGCTCGCGCGCCGGGCGCCTGGAACGCAATCTACGTTGACGGTTCGGCAACCATCGACCACGCGCAGATCGAGTACGCCGACGTCGGGATCGACGTAAGAAGCGGGGGGCAGCTGACCCTGAGCAACACGACTGTGCGGCAGACTCAGAAGTCCTGCGTGATTCTGCGCAACGCGGACGGCTCTACGCTGACCGACGTGACCACCACGGACTGCGGCGAAGACGGAGTCTGGGCAACGTCGGGCTCGACCGGCGTCTCAATCACCCGCCTCACCTCGACGAACAACGGTCGCCACGGACTTCACGCCTCGATCGGTTCCGGCCTCACGACGCTCAGCTCGACGCTGGCAAGCAACGCGGAGGACGGCCTGCTCGCCGACGCAAGCGGCGTCGACCTCGAGTCGAGCATCATCGAAAACAACGGAAACGTGGGTGTGCATTACATTGGCGACGCCTCGGGCGTCGTGACGAAGAACCAGATCCGGAGCAATGGTGCCGAGGGTCTGGGACTCGACAGCACCAACGACGGACACCCGTCGCCGGTCGTGACGCTGAACAACATCTACAGCAATGCGACCACAGGTTCGCGTTCGACCACCGTCGTGGACCCATCTGCGACGCTCACTGCTTCGCTCACCTGCTGCAACACCCGCACCTCGAGCACCTACAATGCACCAATGGGAACGACCCTTCGTCGTGCCTACGTGTCGTTCAACCAGGGCGGCTACTCGTCGAGCGACGGGGCCCGCTTGAAGTCGGGTTCGACCACCATCGGCTCGTGGACGTCGAACTTCAGCGGCTGGGTGCGATTGCCGGCAGGCACGACATCGTTGTTCCTCGAGGTCTACGACACGTACACCTCTGCTGATACCGAGCAGGTTACGGTTTCTCAGGTGGAAGTGGTGGGGACCGATGGCGCAGCCGACCTTGTTTCCATCACGGAGTCCGGCACGGTTTCTGCGCGGAAGAACTATCTGGGGACGTTCCCAGACGTGCTTTCGCGAGTCGACATGCTGCGCAACACAGCTCTGGATCTCCAAGGCTTCGTGGGCTCGCAGTTGGGTTCGACGTGGGATACCGGCGCGTACTACGGCGGTGAAAGCCTGAATTCGACCACGCTGTCGGGCACGGTCTACATCACCGGGAACATCACGGTTCCGACTGGTGAGGTCGTAGGCATCTCGGCGGGCTCGGTCGTCGAGCTCGTGAAGCTCGATCAAGACGGCGACGGTGACGGAGATCACACCATCACTGCGAACGGCGCGCTCGACGTGAACGGTGCGGTCGGTTCGCCGGTCACGTTCCGGACGTACGGTTCGGCACCGGGCGATGCGTTGCAGACGATTCGACTGAATGGAGTCGGGGCCGAGGCAAGCTCCTGGACCGACGCCGTCGTTTCGGGATCGAGAACGGCCCTCACGATCGCTGGGGCCAGCGACCTCACCCGAGTCTCCATCTCCGATTCGAGCTATGACGGAATTCGACTGCAGAGCGGAAGCACTGCGACGATCGCCGAGTGCGTCATCGACGGCGCTGGTCGCTACGGTGTCATCTTCTCCGGCTCGGGCGCCGCTACGCTGTCCAAGTCGACAGTGCGCAACAGCGTCGACTCCGGAATCCGTGTCGAAGCGAACTCGAGTCCGACCATCGTCGACTCCACGATCCGTGACAACGGATCGCACGGCATCGACGTGAACGACTCCTCGCCGTCCGTCGACTTCAACCTGATCACCTACAACGCCGGCGCAGGGATCCACTACGTCGGCACCTCGAACGGCCAAGTCACGTACACAGTTGCGAAGTTCAACGACGACGTCGGGGTACGACTGACCTCCGATTCCGGCGGAAACCCAAACCCGACGCTGAACTACAACAACATCTACGGAAACTCGGTCGTCGGGAGCACGGTCGTGACTTCCCTCGACCCCTCGGCCACGCTTTCGGCGAGCCTTACCTGCTGCAACACCCGGACGTCGTCCACGTACACGGCGCCGGCCGGCCAAACGATTCGGCGCGTCTACGTGACGTTCAATCAGGGAGGCTACAGCTCGAGTGACGGAGCTCGCCTGAAGTCGGGTTCCACGACCATCGGTTCGTGGACGAGCAACTACTCAGGCTGGGTGTTCTTGCCGGAAGGGACGACCTCCCTCTACCTAGAGGTCTACGACACCTATACTTCGGCCGATACGGAGTCGGTCTCGGTGACGAACATGGAGTTGAACAGCCAGTCGACCACCGATTCGTACGAGCTCTCGGCAGCGACCGAATCGGGAACGATCGACGCGAAGTTCAACTACTGGACGCCGAACATCATCGACGTACCGTCGAAGATCTACGAGACCCGCACGAACGCGATCGACTACAGCGGCTACACCGGAGCGGAGTATCCGTCTGGCACGGTCATGCAGGTCGGACCACGGCCGTAGAGACGTTCGTCGTTTTTCGCTTCGCTGAATGAACTCGCAGGAATTGCACTTCGCAATTCCTGCGTTTTTCGTTTCTTGATTCCCGTTTCTCGTTCGTCGCGACGATGCGCCAGCGCGGACCGGACCGAAAAACGAGTAACGAGCAACGAGTAGCGCCGATCGCTGTTCACTCCGACCGTTTTGCGCTAAGAGATGCGCGTCACTCCCCCGTCCAATCGCAGTAAAGGAATTACGAGATGGCCCACAAAATTTCGCTCATTCGTGGTGATGGAATTGGACCCGAGATCGTCGACGCAACCGTCGACGTCATCGAAGCGCTCGGTGTGGATATCGAGTGGGAAGAGGTGCGCGCTGGCGGCGACGCCGCACGCGACTTGGGTTCTCCCCTCCCACTCGAAACGCTCGAGTCGATCGACAAGAATGGAGTGGTGCTGAAAGGCCCGCTCGCGACCCCGATCGGCAGCGGATACCGCAGCATCAACGTCGCGTTGCGCACCCACTTCGACCTGTTCGCTAACGTCCGGCCTGCGCGTTCGATCGCGGGCGTCGAGACGCCGTTCAAGAACGTCGACCTGGTGACGGTTCGCGAGAACACCGAAGGCGCATATGCCGGCATCGAACACACCATCCCGCCGAACGGCGCAGCCGCTGAGTCGATCATGCTCATCACGCGCTACGGGTCGGAGCGCGTGATTCGACATGCCTTCGAGTACGCGAAAAAGACCGGTCGAAAGAAGGTCACGATCGTGCACAAGGCCAACATCCTCAAAGAGACGAGCGGCCTGTTTTTGCGCGTCGGAAAAGAGATCGCCGAGGAGTATCCGGAGATCGAATGCGACGACAAGATCGTTGACAACATGTGCATGCAGATGGTGCAGCGTCCCGAGCAGTTCGACGTCATCGTCACCACCAACCTCTTCGGCGACATCTTGAGCGACCTCGCCGCCGGACTCATCGGTGGATTGGGGCTGACCGCTGGTTCGAACGTTGGCGCGAAGCACGCCATGTTCGAGGCGGTCCACGGCACGGCGCCCGACATCGCCGGCGAAGGGATCGCCAACCCGACGGCTCTGATGTTCTCGGCCTGCATGATGCTCGAGCACATCGGTGAGGTCGAATCGGGCAAGCGAATGCGCGAGGCCATCTTGAGCGTACTCGAAGACGGCACCCACGCGACGCGAGACCTCGGCGGCATGTCCAACACCAAACAGTACGCAGAAGCGATCGTCGCAAAACTACAGTAGGAGCGCTCCTATGGCCGACTCGATCATCATCAACGACTGCACACTGCGCGACGGCATGCATGCGCTGTCGCACCAGTACACCGTCGAACAGATGGTCGCGATTGCGACCAAACTGAACGAGGCGCACGTCGACATCGTCGAGGTGAGCCATGGTGACGGGCTCAACGGGAACTCGTTCAACTACGGGTTCTCGGCGGCTACCGAGGTCGAGTACCTGCGAGCGGTTCGCGAGGTTTTGACCGAGTCGAAGCTCGCGGCGCTACTGCTGCCCGGTATCGGCACCATCGAAGACATGAAGATGGCGGTCGACGAGGGCATCGACACCATTCGAATCGCGACGCACTGCACGGAGGCAGACATCTCGAGGCAGCACATCGAGTCGGCCCGCGAGATGGACCTCGACACGGTCGGCTTCCTGATGATGGCGCACATGATCCCGACCGCGCAGCTCGTCGAGCAGGCGAAGCTGATGGAATCGTACGGAGCGCACTGCGTCTACGTGACCGACTCGGCCGGCGCTCTGCTGATGGACGAGACGCGCGAGCGAATCACGGCCCTGAAAGACGCGCTGGATTGCCAGGTGGGCTTCCACAACCACAACAACCTCGGCCTCGGCGTCGCCAACTCGATCATCGCGATGGAGTGCGGTGCGGACCGGGTCGACGGCTCGGTCGCCGGGATGGGCGCGGGCGCCGGAAACTGCGCGCTCGAGGCGCTGATCGCGGTCGCCGACCGTATGGGAATCGAGACAGGTGTCGAACTGTATCCGCTCATCGACTGTGCCGAAGAGCTGGTGCGGCCGATCATGCGCCGGCCGGTCGTCACCGACGGCAACTCGCTGATGATGGGGTACGCGGGCGTCTATTCGTCGTTCCTGCTCCATACCGAGCGCGCGGCGAAGCAGTTCGACGTCGACCCTAGGGACATCCTGGTCGAGCTGGGTCGTCGCGGCATGATCGGCGGTCAGGAAGACATGATCGTCGATGTTGCGATGGATATCGCGGGCAAGTGAGGCGCGAGTCTCGAAGCAATGACCCTGAAGCTGTAAGCCGTGGCTGAACGCCGAGAACCGGGAACCAAGAAAATGAACGACGAAACCAAAGATCTCCTCGCCGAACGCGTCGACGACGCTGCGCTTCACAACGAAGCGATCGTCATGCTGACGGCCGAACACCCCGACATGACGCTCGAGGAAGCCTACGAAATCCAGCGGTTGAGCATCACGCGCCGCATCCAGCGTGAGGAAGATTTCGTCGGCATGAAGATGGGCCTGACCAGCCGCGCCAAGATGGAACAGGTCGGCGTGCACAACCCGATCTACGGGCACCTGACCAGCTCAATGAAGCAGTCTTCGGGCGACACCATCAGGTTCGAGGACTACGTGCACCCGCGCATCGAGCCTGAGGTCGCGTTCATCCTGGGCGCCGACCTGGTTGGCAACGTGACGGCGGCCGAAGCGATGTCGGCAGTCTCGGGCGTCGTTCCGGCGCTCGAGGTGATCGACAGCCGCTACAAAGACTTCAAGTTCACGATCATCGACGTCGTGGCCGACAACGCGTCCAGCTCGTCGTTCTTCCTGGGCGACACGGTGCTGCCGCCCGAGCTGGTCGAGAATCTGGGCAATTTGGGGATGGTGATGTCGGTGAACGGAGAGGTCCGCGAGACCGGCTCGTCAGCCGCAATCTTCGAGCACCCCGCCCGCTCGCTCGCCAAGCTCGCCGAGATGATGTGGGAGCGCGGTGAAGGCTTGTCGGCGGGAATGGTGGTTCTGGCCGGGGGCGCGACGAAGGCGGTCCACCTGAAGCCGGGCGACCACGTCCACCTCGAGGTCGACGGCCTCGGAACGGTCGACGCGTTCGTGGAGTAGCGTTCGACCGCAGAAAACGTCGTCGCGTCGAATAAGCGCCGCGGATCACACGTTTACCGTTTGCTTGACCGGCGGCCCCTCGCTGCTACCCTCTGTATGCGCCACTCTGGACCGATCTGAGCATTATGAATCGACCGTCGTACATCCTGTCCCTTCTCCTCGTCGGAACCGTCGCGTGCAACACCGACGACGGTCTCGAACCTGTGGATGCGGGGACCCAGCAATCGGAGCTGATCGAAGAGCGATTCGGCACCGTGTTGGCGGAGTACCATGGCGGCGGTACAGCGATTCACGCGCAGTTCATCGACGCACGCGGGATCACGATCGACTCGGCTGAGCGAGCGCTGGAAGTCTGGTCGCCCGATACCGAGCTCGACGTCGACGCGTGCACCGTTCGTGCGGAGCCGCTGCCGAACGCAGACGCCATGCGGCTGCGATTGCTCGATGCCGGGCCGATTCGCCTGACCGGCGCAGATTCTCGAATCGAACTCGAAGGCCGCCGGCTGCCCGACTTCTCGTCGAGCGTCTCCGGCGTCGTCTACGGAAACGAAGAAGGGTTCGAGCTCGACCGCGCCGAACTGACCTACGACCCGTTCGAGCGATATCGCATCACCGCCGAAGGCTCCGACGAGATGGGCGGTTTCACCGTCTGGCTCATCGCGCCCGACGTTCCGCGCCTCGCCTCGGTCGAAGAGACCTTGCCGGTTCGCGACGAACTCGCGCTCGAATGGGACGGCTCCGGAGCCTCGAGCTACACCGAGCTCTACCTCGACGTCCGCGGTAAATCGACTGGACCAGAGAGCCCGCGTCTGACCTGCCGCCTCGAAGACGACGGGCGCTTCGCGCTGCCGCGAGCGATCTTCGAGCAGCTCGGCTCGACCAAGTTCGACGTTGCGCTCCGCCGCGTGCATCGCGTTCGTGCCGACGTTCAAGGGCTCGAAGGCGCAGACTTCGTCTTCGCAGCAACCGACGCGCGCGACGCCGAGCTAGAGCGGTAACCTGCGGCACTGCCGCGCACGTCCAGCCCCACCCTTTCGCTGAGTCGACGTGTACGAAGAATCTTGGAAGTACTACGACGCCATCTACGAACCGCTGAAGGACTACGCGGTCGAATCGGAAGCCGTCTTCGCGCTCGCCGCGGAAGCCCTCGGGCGCGAACCGGCAACCTGGCTCGACGTCGCATGCGGCACCGGACTGCACGCCGAACACCTCTCCGAACGCTGTGACTTCAGCGGGCTCGATTACAATTCGAACTTCGTCGAGCTGACCCGCAAACGCGCGCCAAAGGCCAAGGTCTATCGTGGCGACATGCGCACCTTCGATCTCGCCGAGAAGTTCGACGTCGTCAGCTGCCTCTTCAGTGCCGTGGGTCACATGCAGTCGGCCGAAGAACTAAACCAGGCCGTCGCCCGGTTCGCGGCGCACTGCAAGCCCGACGGGGTCGTCATCGTCGAACCGTGGGTCTTCCCCGATGTCTGGAAGACCGGCTACACCGCGATGGACACCGGAAAGCGTGGCGACGAACAGATCGCTCGGCTCGCCCTGTCCAAGCGCGAGGGCGACATCTCCATCTTCGAGCTGCACTACTGCATCGTCGGGCCCGACGGGTTCCACGACTTTTGGGAAACCGGCCGGCACCGTCTGCACGCCGACCCTGAGTATCGCGGCGCGTTCGGAAGCGCCGGCTTGAACGTGCGCTTCGACGAAGAGGGTCTGATGGGTCGAGGACTGTACCTAGGTCGACCGACCTGACCCTTTGGAGTGGCGAGCGGCGCCACTGCCGCACTACACTTCGCATCCATCTAGGAGGCGGAGATGCTGAGAAAAGCGTGGGACAAGAGGGGCAAGGACCACAAAGGTCCGTGGGACACGATCGT
>CAYLMO010000032.1:0-54604 GCA_964384605.1 uncultured Bradymonadales bacterium
ATCGGGAAGAAATCCCCCGCCCCACTCAGTTCCAACTGCATGAAACGATTTCTCATCATCGCGACCGCCGCCGTCGTGCTCGGCATTGTCACCGTTCTCAGTCTGAACCTGCTGGTCCTCGCCAAGGCCCGCGATCATATCGTCGCCACCCCAGCCGAAGCGCCGAAGAAAGGTGTCGCGCTCGTGTTAGGCGCCCGAGTTTGGGCGAACGGCGAGCCGAGTCGGCCGCTGCGTGACCGTCTGGCGACGGCCCTAGAATTGTGGGAGCGAGGCCGCGTCGACAAGATTCTCGTCAGCGGCGACCACTCACGGCACGGCTATGACGAGGTCAACGCCATGCGCGAGTGGCTCATCGAACACGGAGTTCCCGACAGCGCGATCTACACCGACCACGCGGGGCTGCGGACGCACGATTCGATGGTGCGGGCGGCCGAAGTGTTTCAGGTCGACGAGGTCATCGTCTGCACGCAGCGATTCCACCTCTATCGCTCGGTCTATCTGGCTCGTGCCGCCGGACTCGATGCCGTTGGCGTCCCCGCCGATCGGACGGTCTACACCTCGCGGCGCTGGGACGCGCTGCGCGAGTCGATGGCTCGGCCAGTGGCGGTGTTCGACGCGTTGTTCGGTCGGTCGCCAAAGCATCTGGGTGAGCCAGTTCCGGTCAGTGGACCGGCCTCGGCATCACGCGGGTGACCAAGTGCCTAATTGCAGATGCCGAAGTCCGCGCCTGAGAACGCGTCTTCACAGGTGTCGGTCGAGTTCCGGCAGTCCGGGTGAGGCGACGAACCGAATGCCCCTGCCGACACGAAGCACAGGTCGCGACAGGTCACCTCGCCAGTGCTGTCGAGGTCGAAGCAGATGGAGTTCAGCCCGCAAAGTTCGAACTGGTTGATCCCGGCATCACTGCAGGATGCGCCGACATCGAGCAGGGGAGGTGTCTCGCCACATACGTCGAAGTCGACGCCCAGAAGTTCTCCCGCAAGGCATGAGGCGTCGCCGGAACAGGGCGTCGCAGGGTTCATCGGGTCGCCGTGTGTGTAGTCGCAGGTCGTGTTGCATGCGCCCCAGTCCTCAAAGGCGCCCAAGTTGTTGATCACCGGCACGCAGCCTTGGTTTGCACCGCATGCGCCGGGGTCGGCGCCGGTCGCGTCGGGGTCGCAGTGTGGCGTGCAGGTATCGCGGCAGAAGAGCCCCTCGGCACACGTGGTTGCGGCGGTAGTTCCGTCGCAGGCGTCGTCGAGAGCGGCCGTGCCGGCGGGCTCGCAAGTTCCGCTGATCGCGCCTGAAACGGCATCACGCGCGCCCGGCACGCACATGTCGCCGACCGCGCAGCCCGGGTCGGCCGCGTAAGGGTCGCAGGTCGATGGCGACGAGCCCATGTCTTCGGTGTCGCCGCCGTCGGGTTCCGTGCCGGAATCCGGCTCCTCGCCCGCATCGTTCGCGGTCGAGTTGTTGCCTGAGTCGGCGGCGGAGTTGTTGCCCGCATCAGCGAAGTTGTTGTTCACAACCCCGTTGTTCGTCGTCGCGTTCGACGAGTTGTTGCCCGCGTCGGCCGAGCTGTTGTTCGCAACCCCGTTGCTTGTCGTCGCGTTCGACGAGTTATTGGCCGAGTCGTCGCCGCAAGCGGTGAGGGCGACGGAGAGAATGACTGCAAGATAGAACGTTCGCATGAGCGGATTGCATCCGTGGGTTGAAGAGGGCGCGAGCTACATCTCGAAGTCCGCAAAGTCGAAGCCAGGCACCACGACGCACCCTACTAGCGCATATCCGTGCGCACCCGCCACTGGCCGCGCGGCCTGCCATTCGCCCGCGGGGACCACGGCCTGCAGCAGCTCCCCGCCAAGCGTGATGACCCTCGCGTCTCCACCTCGCTCGGTCGAGATCAGCAGCTCGAGCGGGTCGCCGCCCTGCCACAGCCAGATTTCGTCGCTCGCGACGCGGTGCCAGGCTGACTCGTCGCCCGTCGGCAGCAGAAAGTGAATGCATGTCCCGGCGCTGCGCGGGCCGTCGTAGTCCGGCAGGTCGAGCACTCGGTCCGACCGCCAATTCTCGCGGAAGTAGCCGCCCTCGGGGTGTGGTTCGAGGCCGAGCGTCGCGATGCGCGATGCCGCCGTTTCGCTCGGGACGACCTTCACGAGCTGCAGCGCCGGATTGCTCGGGTCCCACAGCTTCGGGAACGTCTCCAGCGGCCGAAAACCGAGGCCGCCCCAGGCCTTTCGAGTCTGCGCATACTCCGGACTGGAGTGGGATGCATCGAGCGTTTTCACCTGAAGAAACCGGCGGTTCGTCGCGCGGCAAAACTCCTCGGCGGCGGCGACGAGGAGCCGGCCGACTCCCTTTCGATGTTGGTCGGGGGTCACCGCTGCGACCCACACCTCTGCCGCGTGCTCGGTATGCGGCTCGAGCGCGAGGAACCCGACTACCGTTTCGTCGACTTCGGCCACCCACGTCGGCTTCTCACCGAGGCCAGCGAGGTAGTTTTCGACCGCTTCGGGGATGCCGAACCAGTCCGGCAGTTCGTCGAAGATCTCCGCGCACTTCGGGCGGTCGGTGGGGCGGTAGGCTCGGGTTTGTACGGTCATGGGCAACTCGTCATCCACGTTTGGCGTACTCTCGCGTTTGGTGCCTCGCTGGTGCAAGGCGAGGAGTTTCGCCCGGATACATACTACGGGTCGAAGTCGAAGCGTGGAATGAAGGCCGCGGCCGTGCTCTATTCGCTGGTCGAGACCTGCCAACTAAGCCAGGCGAGGTCACCGATGAGCGGTTTCCCGAACTCTGCTGGGTGATCGACGCCAGAGGTTGCTTCGAGTGTGAGCCGCCCTACCGCTGCTTCGGCGACCACGACTACTTCGGTCTACCCTCACAGTGTGTGCGCGACCGTTGAACGATGCGGGGCCGGTTCTTCGACGACAGAAGTCCAAGTGATTGGCGGGGCAATTGACCCGTCGTCCCGAAAGCCGTGCCCGTTTCTCCGCCGGCACTGGCAATTTGTGCCCCGTCGTGAGACACGCCCCCCACCAAAGGCACGCGAGGCCACCATGAGTAAGAAGTTCACGGAGCTCGAGCTCGGGCCGGAATGGTTCGAGATGCTCGACAACATCGGCTACCACGAGATGACTCCCATCCAGGCGGCCGCGCTGCCGCATCTCTTGGAGGGCGGCGACCTCGTGGGCCATGCGGACACGGGCACCGGAAAGACGGCCGCCTTTGGCCTCGCGCTGCTTCAAGGCATCGAACCCGCGAGTCGTCGCCCCGGCGCGCTCGTCCTCTCGCCCACCCGCGAGCTGGCCGAACAGATCGCCGAGGAGATTCGCCGACTGGCTTGGGCGTTGCCGAACACGAACGTCATCACGACGTGTGGCGGCCGCCCAGCGCGCGGCGAACAAGTCGCGCTCGACAATGGCGTCGACGTCGTCGTCGGCACACCCGGTCGGGTGCTCGACCACCTCAACACCGGCTACCTCAACCTCACGAACCTGCGCACGGTCGTGCTCGACGAAGCCGACCGCATGCTCGACATGGGCTTCATCGACGATGTCGAAGAGATCCTCAGCCACGCGCCCGACGACCGGCAGACCATCTTGATGTCGGCCACCATCGGCGAAGACCTTCGCGAAGTCAGCCGCCGCATTCAGCACGACCCGAAGTACGTCTCGGTGGTCGACGACGAGTCGGCACCCGACATCGAACAGCTGGTCTACGACGCCCACGCCCTCGGCCGCACCGAATCGCTCCGGCGTATTCTGGCGCACTACGACCCGGTCTCCGCCATCATCTTCTGCAACGAACGCGCGACCTGCGACAAAGTCGCGGGCGAGCTCGATGGGATGGGGTACAGCGTGCAGGCGATGCACGGCGGGCTCGAACAGCGCCAGCGCGACAACGCCCTCGAGATGTTCAGCAACGGCAGCATTCGCTTCCTCGTCGCCACCAACGTGGCCGCACGCGGCATCGACATCAGCAACCTCGACGCGGTCATCAACTACGAACTCCCGCGTGACCCGGCGAGTTATGTGCACCGCATCGGTCGCACGGGGCGGGCAGGCGAAGAAGGCCTCGCCATCACGCTCGTCGAGGGCGACCGTCACCGCAGTCTCGAACGCTACGACGAGTCCCTCGAGTCGGCCCGAAAGCGCGACCCGAACGACCTCGTCGAGCGCGCCCAGCCTCGCCCTGCACGCATGCAGACCGTGGCGATCAAGGGCGGGCGCAAAGACAAACTGCGTCCGGGAGACATCGTCGGGGCGTTCACGAAGGACTTCGGCATACCCGGCGACTCGATTGGCAACATCACGGTTCGCGACCGAATCTCGTTCGTCGCGGTCGAGCAAGAGTACGCCAGGCAGGCGCTCGACGGCGTGAAGAACGGAACGATGAAGAATCGCACGTTCATCGCGTTCTTCCTGCGAGTGTGATTGGTAGCGACGCAGCCCAGCCTCCGCTAGACTAGCGTCCCGCCTGATTTGAGTATCCGGATGTCCCGGAAGCTCCCACGGCCATCTGTCTGGAGCTTCGATGCGTCACATCCTCCTCATCGCCGCAGTATCTCTCACCCTCGCCGCGTGTGCTGACGACGACTCGCCGTCCAGCGACGCCGGCACGCAACAGGCTGATGCGGCTGCAGACGCCGCAAACAACGCCAGTACCGATGCGGGTAGCCCAAGCGACGCCTCGAGTACTCCCGATGCCGACGCGCCAGACATGGCGCCCGTCGACATGGGGCGCGACATGCCGCCCGAGGTCATCCTCGACTGGGAGCCCCTCTACGACGAGAACACGGAGCTAGATCCGGAGCTCGTCGAAGACACGGGCGCCGCCCTCATCAGCCATTTCGCCGACCGCGGGCGCGACCGACATGCCCGCGAGTCCGCATTCCAGGCCTACGAGCACTACCTCAGCTGGTATTGGGAAGACCGCACCATCGGCGTCACCGTGACCGACACCGTCGGTCGCGGCGGCGACACCGTCCGGTTCGACATCGTCAGCCCGCACCAGTTCGGGGCGCGCGAGTTTCGCGCCTTCTTCTTCGGCCGAAACACCGTCGCCGAGTACTGCTACAACGTGAATATGGACCCGGCGAACCCTGATGGTTCGCTCATGCCCATGACCGAATACAGCAGTCGAGATCCGGACCAGACGACGTACTACACGGTCACGCTCACCCAGTATCAGGTGCCCGTTTCATGCGCGGTTCAGCCGCTCGCGCAGGGCCAGGGGATCGAGATCGAAATCAGCCAGTTCCTCGACCGACCAAACAACGGGCGCTCGAACTACTACGGCACCACGTTCCTGTACGTCGTCGGCGAAGGCATCGTGCCTTGGGCGAGCACGGGTCAGGCGACCGGCTGCTGCGGCAATGGTTATGCGGCCGAGTCGCAACCCATCCCGCTCGAACGCCGGCTCGGGGGCGCGACGACCACCCACCGGAGCGAGTCCAACGAGCCCGACAATCTCTTCATGCAGCTCGCCACCAACACGGCGCCGAAGCACGCGCAGCCTTTCATGCAGGGACGCCGCCTCGTCCACACGAGCTTCGTCGACGGACAACACGACGAGAACCCGGTCGAGAACCCGCCGCAGGCTCAGTACGCGGGCGCTGCCGGGCCGGCCTTCGTGAACGACAGCTGCAACTCGTGCCACCTCAAGAATGGCCGCGCGCTGCCGGCCAACGTCGGCGAACCGCTCCCGCAATGGGTCTTCAAAGTCGGCGACGGGCAGGGCGGGCAAGACCCGCAGAAGGGCAATGTCTGGCAGCCGCTCGGGCCCGAAAGTGAAGGCGCAATCACCCTCGGTGAATGGGTCGAACAAGATGGCCTTCGCGCCCCGACGTTTGTCTACGAAGGTGGCGAACCCGTCGCCGTATCGCCCCGCATCAGCCCGCAGCTCGTGGGGATGGGCCTGCTCGAAGCGATCCCCGAGGCCGCCGTCGAAGCGCTCGCCGACCCGAACGACGACGATGGCGACGGCATCTCGGGCCGCATGCACGTGGTGCAAGACTCCGACGGCATCAACCGCCTCGGCCGCTTCGGCTACAAAGCGAGCCAGCCGACCGTTCGGGCACAGGTCGCCGCCGCGCTTCAGACCGACATGGGCGTGACCACCTCGATGTTCCCGACACACGACTGCGGCCCGTCCCAAACGGGATGCGCCGAAGTCTCGCAAGAGCTCGCCGACCCCCAGCTCGACGAACTCACGCTCTACATCTCGCTCCTCGGCGTGCAGCCTCAAGCCGAGCACGACGGTGTGGGCGAGGGCATCTTTGCCGATACGGGCTGCACCGACTGTCACAACCCGTCGTTCCAGACGAGCGAATTCGCACCGCTCGCCGAGCTCCGTTCGCAGACGATCTACCCGTACACCGACCTCCTCTTGCACGACATGGGACCCGGACTCGCCGACACCTATCTCGACGGCAACGCGCGCGGTCGAGAGTGGCGTACCGCGCCCCTCTGGGGCCTCGGCAAGAGCGAAGGCGTGGCAGGGGGCGGAAGCTTCCTTCACGATGGTCGAGCCCGCACGATCGATGAAGCCATCCGCTGGCATGGCGGCGAGGCGCAGCGGTCGAAGGTCGCCTACGAGGCGCTCTCCGACGAAGACCGCGAAGCCCTCCTCGAGTTCCTCCGCAGCCTCTGAGTTTTCAAAATGAAGTATCTGCTCGTCGCAGTTTTGTTCGTGTTCGCGTGTAGCGACTCGTCCTCCTCGGCTCCGGACGACGCCGGCGGCGGCGTGGTCGTCTCGCCGCAAGACGCAGGCACTCAGGCCGACGGCTCGGTGCCCTCCGACGCCGAGGCCACCGACGACGCGACCCTCGCCGACACAGGGCCAATCGAGCGGTCGGGAGTGGAGCTAATCGACGGCGAGCTCTTCGTCGACGGCGCGCCGTTCTTCATCCAGGGGGTTGCGTGGAGCCCGGTAGCGCGCGGCAACACGCTCGAGCAGATCGACTTCGCAGGCTACGTCGAGCAAGACGCGCCGCTCATGGAAGCCGCCGGCTTCAACGTGGTGCGGACCTACAGCGCGATCACCGACCGAGCTGTGCTCGACGCGCTCCACGCCCGCGGAATCTACGTGCTCAACTCGGTGTACGCCTACGGCGGCGAACCTGCTGAGGCCGCGCGTTCTCGGGTCGAAGCGGTCGCCGACCACCCCGCGATTCTGATGTGGGTCATCGGCAACGAGTGGAACTACAACGGGCTCTACGTCGGTCTTTCGCCGCAGGAATCGATCGACCGCCTCAACGAGGTCGCGTCCATCATTCGCGAGGTAGATGACGCGCACCCGATCGTCGCGGTCTACGGCGAGCTGCCGCCTGTGGAGACGATCGACGCGATGCCGCTGGTCGACGTGTGGGGCATCAATTCCTACCGCGGGATAAGCTTCTACGACCTGTTCGAAGAGTGGTCGACTCGAAGCGACAAGCCGATGATACTCGCGGAGTTCGGAGCCGACGCGTGGAACGCGAACATCCCGGCCGAGGACCAGGCAGCACAGGCCGATGCGACGGTCGCGCTCATCGCCGAGATCGGAGCGAACCGGCCGAGCGCTGGCGGCCAGTGCCTGGGTGGCGCGGTGTTCGAGTGGGCCGACGAGTGGTGGAAAGACTCGGAGGGGTCACCGAGCGAACACGACGTCGGCGGCATCGCGCCGGGCGGCGGTCCGCATCCCGACCAGACGTTCAACGAGGAATGGTGGGGGCTGGTCGACATCGACCGAAATCCGCGTGAAGTGTACGAGCGGCTTCCACAGACCTGGTAGGTCTATTGGAGTGAGTCCGGAATTCTCCGCCCGAGCTTCTTCAACTCCCTCCGTGCGGCCAGAGTGATCGCCTTCATATCTACTGGAACCTCTTTCGCTCGGGCGTCGAACAAGGCGGCGATCGCGATGTTCCGGATTTCTCCGCCTACGAGGCTCAGCGACTGCGCCAGCTCGGTGAGGGCGACCTCGTCGAAGCTGCTCGCCGGCAAATGCCGTCGCCAGATCGCGAGCTGCTGGCCCGGGGTCGGTCGCTCAAAGTTCGCGATGAATCGAAACCGCCGTGTGAACGCTTCGTCGATGTTCTTTTTCAGGTTCGTCGCGAGGACCACGATGCCCTCGAACTGTTCGATGCGCTGGAGCAGATAGTTGGTCTCGAGGTTCGCGTACCGGTCGTTCGAGTCGGAGATGTCGGTCCTCGAGCCGAAAAACGAGTCGGCTTCGTCGAGGAAGAGGACCGCTCGGAAGCCCTCGGCTTCTTCGAACAGCTGGTCGAGTCTCTGCTCCGTCTCCCCCACATATTTCGAAGTGACGCGGGACACGTCGACCACCATCAACGGCATCTCGAGCCGGTGTGCCAGGGCTTCTGCAGCGAGGGTCTTTCCGGTGCCCGAGTCGCCGTGGAAGAGCGCGACAATGTTGCCGAGTCGCCGCAGGTTGGGCGGCAGTTCGTCGGCGATCTCCACCTCTGTCCGCAAGCGGGCGGCCTGGACGATCCGGTCGAGCTCGACGCGGCAGTCGTCGGAAACGATCAGGTCCTCGAAGCTTGCGGAGGGCTCGATGGTGTTCGCGAGCGCGGACCTCGGTTCGCCGGCCACCATCCGCAGCGCGGCTCCGATCGAATTGTCGGTCCCAGCCCTGAGGTATGCCGCCGCCCGCCGAATTTGAGACGGGCTCAGGTGTGTTTGCGCGGCGAGCGCGTGGAGGTCGGCATCGGAGTGCTCGAGCTCTTCTCGCCAAAGCTCGAGTGACTGACGAGGTGTGAGCCTCGGTACGGTTGCCCGCTGCATCGCGACGTTGCCCCGAACTTCAGCAGGTTCACTCGCGATGAGCACGGGTATTTGCCACCTCGCGCCGGAGGGCATGACGAGCCGAGCGTTCGACATCGGTTCGAGCATGAGCGTCGCTTCGAGCGCGGACGAGAGCAAGAAGGCCTGCTCCAAGGCCTGTGACTCGAGCTTTCCCCATGCTCGAAGCACACGACCCTGAGGTGACAGAGCGGCAGCCAGAGACTCGGTCCCGATGCCCGGAGACACCACGACCGGCCGGTCGATGACGCTCGCCCAGTGCATCAGCCTCGACGCTTCGTCCCCCACGACAGGGTTGGCGATGGCGTCCAACGAAGTCAGCTCGAGATAGGTCTCGCCGACGATCGCCGGAGCTCGGTCTTCGGACCCGAACAACAGCCCGACACCGGGCAGAAGTGGCTGGTCGAAGAAGGGGAGGTCGGCTGAAATCGTGAGGAATCCAGCGCGAAAAAGTGGACCGGCGAGTAGGTCTCGGCGCAAGTCCAGCCGGTGTGTTTCGAGGGCGAGCATGTCGGCCCCCAGCCCCACGGTCGGCCGTGGTTGGTCGAGGTCGGGCTGAATCTCCTTGAACGTCCGACAAAACTGGCTGTCCGCCTCCGGCAGAAGGGCGAGAACCATCAGGTCGATCTCCAGCGGCGAGAGGCCATAGAGCTCGGTCCAGCGGGCAAATGGCCCCGTGGGTTCGGCCGCAGCGACGTCTTTCTGGCCTTCGAGCAGGAGGAGGATTCGTTCGAATGATTCAAAGAGATTCACGTCGTCTCCTCATAGCGGAAGCGTAGGACGCGTCCCAGCGCGGGGACCCATCCCGGGTCGATGTCCCATCCGCGTGTCCGAATCTCGATGTCGGCGGCGTCGAGGGGGAAGATGAGTTCGATGTAGGGCAGGTCGACGGCGATGGTCGCCGCACGGAACACCAGCCGCGACCAACGTTCGTCGGGCTCGCCCCAATCGGTCGGAAGCCGCTCGACGAGCGCCGAAATCCAAGCGTCGTCAGAAGCGCGCACAGGGCCGAGCCAACCACGGTGTGGCGCAACCCCAAACCACGCCGCGACGAACGGGCCAGCGTGTTCGAGCGCGGCGACGAGCCGTTCTCGAGTGGTTCCATAGGTTCGCACGAAGGCGGCCTGCACGAGCCCTTCGAGCTCCAGCTCGAAGTCAGCACCGGCCTCGCAACGTTCGCGAACCTCCGTGAGAAGCGGGTGAATCAGTAGGCCTAGCCCGGCCGAATCCCAGAGTTCCTCGACTGGCTCATCGCCGAAAGAACCGACGCTGGCGGGCTCTTCCGCTGTGCCCGTGTTCGGCTCGGACTCCAGGCTCGCGACAGCGTTGTCGGTTCGAACCTTTGGCTGCTCTAGTCCCGGCAAGTCAAACGGAGCTCGTTCCGCCCTTGTCACATCGGGCTCGGCCGCGGCACGGAGCAGAGCCACGAGGTCGCTCTCGAGCGCTTCGAGAGGAGTGCCTGGCACCACGCAAAGCACCTCCATTCGGGCGAGAAACACCTGAACCGACGTCGGGCTCGATGCGAGTTCGACGACCCTCTCGGCCCATTCAGCTGTCTGGAGGTGCTCGGCCAACCGAACGGGTAGTTCGCGGGCGAATTGCATCCCGGTCTCGAGCCGGCGCCCCCGCACCGATTCGGCGAACGTGCGCCAGATGAGCTCGAGATCGTCGCTCGACATCGAGGTCCAAATCGGGTGCCTGGCACCAAGTTCAACCACACGTGTCGGCATCACTTCAGGCCTTTGGCGGGCCCAGTACAAAAGGACGTGAGCAGGTTCGAGCGGTGCATCGACATCGAGCGACGTAGCGACCGACTTCGACCACCAGGGACGCTCGTCGCGAGACGTCCAGCTGTGCAACCACCGGTGCTGAGCTTCGTCGTCACTTCGAAATCGAACGACATTTGGACCGGCTCCGAACTCTTCGTCTCCGAGCTCGGCCCGAACCGCTCGCTCGATCGCTTTGCGCCACGCCCGCCCCAACGCCTGGCGGGTCGGGAGCCCGTCACGCGAAACCAGCCGCACTCGAATTTGTCGAAGCGCGACGAAGCCGGGCGCGGAGATCTCCAACTTGGCGAGCTCTGTACGGGCGCACGATTCAACGAGACGCTTGGCATCCGAGGGCCGGGTCTGTCGGTCCTGCACGACGATTCGATTTGTTAGCTTCGTTGCTCTCACGCCGGACGAATTCCTGCTTGCTCGGCGACAGGTATGAGTCGCTCGTCGAATGTAGAGAGGTGCTCGGCAAGCCACTTCCATGCGTCCGGAATCGCGGATTCGATGGCTGAGAATGCGAGTTCGAAGCTGCTTGTTCCGTTCGTTCGTTGCTGCTCGAGAGTCGCGAGGAGGTTGGCCGCATCGTTCCGGGTTACGACGTTGGAAACCGCCCGGAGCCAGTTCGGGTCGTGAGACCGCTCGAGGCCTTCGGAGACCGAGAACGAGGCGAGGTCTTGAAACGGTGCTGTGTTTGGTCCGTCGAAGCCTAGCCACCGAACGGTCGGGTGATCGGCATCCAGCACGTACACGCGATCCGTGTCGCCTTGCCACTCGAAGTAAGTCGAGGCGTAGCCCACGCTGGAAAAGACGGATGCACCGGGGAGCGAGGACGCGTGTGGATGTATCTGTTCGAGCTGGTCGGGCAGCGGAACCGACGGATCCAGCAGCACGCGTCGCTCCCTGGAGAGACTTCGACGAGAGGTTCCGAAGAGATACGACTCGAACACCGCGCGAATCGGGCCGAGTTCGACGAGCGCGCAGCATTCGATCGCGAGCAGTGCACCCGGAGAGCCCAGCATCCTCGCCGCTTCTGCGGCGAGCAGACGTTCTTCGAAATTGGGGGATCCCGTCTGCTCCCATAGAAGTTGCTCGACTTCGACGGGATTCGGTTCTCCTTGCTGCGCGACGGCCCAGAGGAGTGGATTTCCGTCTTCGGCCAACGCTCGAAGTTGAGCGGCGGAAGCCCGAGAAAGAGACGACTCCAAAACGTCGAGGGTCTGGTCGACTTCGTCGGGACTCGGTCCGTGGAGAACCAGGAAGATCGCGCGCGGCTCGACTACCCACGACAGAACGACGAGCACTTCTCCTGACATGAAGTGGGCTCGATTCTCGTTCGGGGGGGCTGCTAGCTCGAACCTGTCGGACAGCGTAGCGACGAGTTCTTCAGGAGAAGGCGAGTCTTGGTCGGGGACGAAGGTCGCGGAGAATTGGTCGTTGCTCATAGTCCGATCGTCGTAGAGTAATTTTCCAAAAACACGATGAGCTCTCGCCAAAGTCTCTCGTCGTGCCGAAGACTCGCTATCGGTAGGAAGCATGGACGCGCCTTGGGCCGTCATCGGTCCACGTGGCGCGATTCGATCAGTTTGGCGTTTCCCACAGTTCGATTCCGTCGGTCTCGACCAGTCGTTTCCCTAGTGAACGGATTCTCTCGTCGGGCTCGTCGTTCACACACCGCGCGACATGGTCGCGGAACTTCGGATGGCGAACATATCCCAGCGCGTAATAGGCCAAATAGCGCAGGTCGAATTCTTCGTGGTCGAGGTAGTGCACGATCTTTTGAATGATCGCGTCGGTCGTGCTCCGTTCGTCTGAAGCCAAGACGAGGAGGGCAAGAAGTTCAAACTGATTTGGGAGATCGCCAGGTTCTGTTTCGAGTTCTTCGAGAAGGTCCGATGCGAGATAGATCTCGTACTGATTGGAAACGGCCGATTCGATCACATCGAGGGATGACGGAAACTCGATGAAGGCGATGTCGAGAGAGGGTTCTTCCACCAGCGAAACCTCTTTCTGAGTAGGGTTGTGCCGCCAAACGAAGATCCACTGTGTGTTTCTGTAGTCCATCGGTTTTGAAAATTCGAATGAGCAATCGTGTTGTTCGAGCACGTCCTCACCCAGATCATCGGGGGAGAGCGACTGGTCTTTTGGCACGAGTCTGCGATTTGGCATGAGAGGTTCTCCTCATCTTGGGCTGGTCGGATACCAGTCTCGGTAGAGCCAGATTCGAATACGATGGGTGAGTTTTCTGCGAGCGTCCGCGGCATCATCAAAGTACAAGTCGCGGCGGCGAACTCGAGCCTGGACCCAACGAAGGATCATCATCTGCTGTCGGCTCGTCAGTTCATCACGTTCCCGTGTGAACGCATTTGCACCGTTGGGATTCCCCGGATTCTCATAGTGCTCGGAGCCTGGCAGGGGCCAATGTTCTGTGTCCTGGCCCCAGAGATCTGCCATGAGATTCCTTGAGCCCCGAGGCGCTCCAGACATCGACATGGGATAGGTTCCCCCGCCGCCATATTGATGGGTACCATGCTGCAGATCCGGCATCGACGCGAAGAGCTCTTGCATGCTCACCGGATGATCTGATGACTCCAGGAGGTCGAGGACCATTGGAAGGACGACCGCATTCGATGGGTTGCGGTGGGACTCTCGGTTCATCATCAATTGTGCGGCGGCCGCGATGAAGCGTGCGCGCTCCGGAGATCTTCCAGGACTGCCGCTCAATCGACCGGCTTGAATGAACTGGCGCATACCACGCGCGAACACTTCATCGGTCATGCCGAACTGTTGCGCCGTCTCCAAGATCTGAGCGTATGTTCCGAGCTCGTTCCCACGCACCAGACCTGGATTGTGACGATAGAGAAAGGAGTTCGAGAAATTCCCGTTCCCAGAATCGACGTCAGAAATCCGCACTTCGTGGCCGGAGTTTCGTCCAGTGCGGCTGCCGCCTGCTCGTCGATGTCGCCGGGCCATACCTGGCTGCCAAATTCCGGACTCGCGTGGTCCGAGCTCCATCTGTCGTCGCAAGATCGCGAGATGCTCCGGACCAGACTGTGGGTAGAGTTCTTCGGTGGGATTGGTCCGAAGCGCCGCGAACTTTCGTTTCGCCATCCTCTTCACATCGACGCGACCCAGCAATTGCCTTGCTAACACCATCGAGATGTCGACGAGCTGCCGACCTTCGGCGTTGAAGCCCTCGATGAATTCGAGTGGAGGGTTGATCTGGCCAACGATTTCGAAACGACCCGAAGGACTTTCGTGGATCCGCAGCCTTACTCGATTCAGTCGGCCCAGGGTTCGAAGCGTGGAAGTGAGAACCGCATGTGACGGACCGGTGTCGAGTAGACGGTCGATGACGGGTCGAATCCGCCGTCGAGCACTTCGAAGCCGTTCCATATCCGATTCGCGATCACGTGGACGATCGTCGCGCGGCGGCCGATCATCATCGGGGTGCCGGTTCGGGTCGCGGTCGGGGTCGTTCGTTCGATTTCGATCCGGGTCACCGCCAGAGTCACGAGGTGGCCGATCCGAGTCCGAAGTCGTGCGATCGCGAGGCGGTCGATCGGGCGTCGCATCTGGGGTTCCCCCGCTGCGCCGCGGAGGAGCCTCAAACTCGTCGACGTAGCGCATCATCCGACGCATCGCGTCTTCGATCCGGTCGATGATCCCTCGCATCCCTGGGATCTGACGCAGAATGTCGCCAATCGCGGTCATGCCTCGGCTCACCGGACCCCGAAGCCGTTTGATGAGCCGAATCAGCGGACGAATCGTCCGCTTGAGCATCTTCGCGATCTTCGCACCGACCTTGATGAACGGCTTTGCGACCGACAAGGCGGTCCAGCCACCTGCGGTCAAGATACCGAGGATGATCTCGAAGAGGATCTGACCCGCGACGTTGCCCAGGCTTCGGCCGAGCTGGAAGTCGGACTGCTCGATGAAGTCGTAGAAAGCCTCGGCAATCTGTGCACCGAGCGAGGCCGCGCCCTCGCGCATTCGGGTGCGCACGGACCAGAGCCAGTTCATGATGCGCTCGACGTCGATCCCTTCGGTCGACGACGCTTCATCACGACTCGCCTCGAACTCCTCGCCGATTCGCGCGCCGGCCTCTTCACTGGCGCCGAGCTCGTCGAGCGTCTCCTGCGACGGCATCGAGCCTTCGGGTTGGACCTCGTCCGCGGTCTCCGTCATCACCTCGTCGAGCGCCGCCTGCTCCTCCGCCGACATGTCTGCGCGCACGTCCGGCTCGAGGTCCGCCGCGCCGCTCGCCGCCCCGGTCGCTCCGCCCCGGCTTTCGCCTCCGCCCTCGAACATCTGTTCGCCCATGTGGTGGACGAACTCCAGCAACTTGCCGACCGCTGTGAAGACGAATGAGAGGAGGTCCCAGATGAGGACGAAGGGGTCGCTCAGCCCCGTCCAAATCCCTTCGAGCAGGCCGACAAAGTAGCCCGCGACAAACTGGACGCCACCACCCGCCGCGATCGACGCAATCTTGTTCGTCGCGTTGATCTTGCGCTCGGTCGCCGCGTCGCTGCGCCGCGGTTCGGGCACCTCTTCGAGGTTGCCCCCTTCTTTGAGCGACATGAAGAACGCGACGATCGCCGCCTTGATCACCGGCCCTAGCGGCCCGAGCCCGAACAGATCGGTCGGGAACTCCATCGACGCGATGATGATCAGGTTCAGGATGAAGTCGATGATCGGCGGCTTGAACGCGTCCGGCAGGAGCAGCCACAGAACCCCGGTGATCGCGAACGGCAGCATGAAGGGGTTGAGCACCACCATCACGAGCCGGACGAAGAAATCGACGAGCTTTCCGAGGAACTCCGCGAGCGCGGTGAACGCGGCGACGGCGGCGTCCATCATCGCTTTGATCTGCTCGTCGGTGAGCTTCGCGAACTTCCGCGCTTCGCTCGCAACCCAGCGCAACCACACCCGCAGGACGGCGAGCCATTCGATCTCGAATCCCGTCAGTTCCTCGGCCCCCGCCAGCATCGTGTCGATGACCGGGATGACCATCTCGATGCCCGCTGCAACCGCACCGGCGGCCGAGCGCACGGCATTCCGGAAGAACGGCAACACCTCATCGGTGAACGTGTCGAGGCGTTCGGTGAGGATCGACCCGAGGTCGAAATCTCCGAACCATTCCGTGATGTACTCCCAGAGCTGTGGGCCGTACTCCATCAGGATGTAGATGGGCCCGAGCGGGCTCAAGATGAAGAGGATCTTGGCGATCATCTCGAGCGCCGGTTTGATCGGCTCGATCGCCTCGCTGACCCACTCCCACAGTTCGGAGACCTGCTCCATCACCCATTCGACGATCTCTTCGATCGTGTCGACGACGAAGTTGAAGGCTTCCTTCAGCCACTCCCATGCTTCCTCGGCGCCGGGGATGGAGCTGAGGAACTCGGTGATGGTGTCCCAGATGTCTTCGACGCCGTCGCGGATGGAGTCGACGACGCCCTGGATATTCTGTGCGTCCTGCTCGAAGAGCTCCTTCTCGAGCTCATCCTGCGCTTCCTGCTCGCTCTGCAGGGTCGAAATCTGGGCCTCGAGCGCCGGATTGATCCACTCGCTGAGGGCGCTGACGATCGGCTCGAAGATTGGAGAGAGCGCCTCGCCGGCGGTCTCCGAGATGGTCGTCCCGAAGCTGTTGAAGTCGCCGGCGTACTTGCCGATCGCCTCGAAGAAGGGCTGGATCGAGTCGACGAACGAGACCTGGGCGAGCACGTCTTCGAGCCAGGCCGCGAATCCGTCTTCGATCCATTCTTGGACGACACTGGAGACGTCCTCGACGAACTCGAGAACTTCGTCGGGGATGAGCTCGCGGAGCTGGTCGGCGGTCCACTCAATGGCGTCGTCGACCTGCTCGCCCGCCCAATCGACTGCGTCGCTCGCGGTGTCGGCAACCCAGTCGGCCGCGTCGCCCAGGAACGGTTGGAACTCGTTTTCGGGCGCACGTCGCGGGACATACCGCTCCCCGCGAATGAGCGCTTCGGCGGCAGCGCGGGCCTCTCCTTCCGCCGAGTCGCCGAACCGATTGATCTCGTCGGCCGAACCCACTTCGCCGGTCCCGATGAACTGTGCGGCGTGGGCGAGTTCGTGCGCCCATAGCTTTCGTCCGGCACCAGAGCGCCACGCGGGAGCAGCACCAGCGAATGCGACGTGGGCGCGATGCACGAAGGCAGGCACGCCGAGCCCTCGCGCGGCCGCTTGCGCATGTTCGTCGTCGTGGACCAACACGCTGCTCAGGTCGACCCCGAGCAGCGGCTCGAACTCCCTTTGTAGTCTCGAATCGAGCGGCCTCCCGCTCGACTGCCGAAGGTGGTTCTTCGCCTCCCGCGGGCCAAAGGTGGCTCGACGCGCGGCTTTGTTCGCCGCCTCCGGCTTGGCGGTGCTGCGCCGTGTCTGGGAAGGTCCTTTCGAAACAGCTCCTAGTCGCTCGGGTTCATCGTCGTCGCGATGACCGTTGAGGAGCCGTTCCAGAAGCAGACCCCGTCGAGGACGAGCGGAGCAGCCCACGCGAGTCTACTCTCGGCGACGAGACTACCGTCGTCCGATTGGAACATCTGAAACCCTCCGACGCGTGTCACACCAACCCACCCCGCCGCGGCCCAGAGCCGGTAGTTGTCGACGTCTCCGAGTTCCGTTTCCCACGCGATTTCGCCTCGCCAATCGATAGCTGCGAGCCATGCGCGCTCTCCTTTGCGAGTGACGATGATCACGTGGTCGGCGGACAGGGTCGCGAATGGCGACGAGACATCGAACGTTCGCAGCTCGGCTCCGTCCGGTGCTCTACAGGTAAACTGGTACGCGCCGTTTGTGCCCGTGAGTAGACCGACGTGCCCGTCGCCATTCGTCACACAATCCCACGTGGGTTGGTTCGAGAGTTCCCGGATGTCCCCATCTTCGTTCACGAACACAGCTCCTTTGAATTGATTGCGCACGATCCAGCCTCCGGGTGCCGGAGCAAGCCCGTGCGGCGGGAATCCGAGTAGATGCCGAGTCATGTGCTCATCGTTCATCACATGCAGGCTGGAACCCATCTTCGACGACGAGATGAAGGCGAGTTTGTCGTCGGCTTGGGCGGATCCGAACCGTTGAATCCGAGAGCCGAGAACCCAGTCGCGGCGAAACGAACCCCGGTGGTCGGCTTCGACGAGCACGGACATTTTATCGGCGCGCGTGTACTCGAAGTAGAAGAAGCGCTCGGTGCGCTCGAAGATCGACGACGTGGCCATGTTCGGAGACTCTTGGAGCGTCCAAGCGATCTCGCCGTCGACCGTGAACCCGCGCAGGAGGGGGCCGTGGCAGACGACCACGTGTCCATCGGCTTCGACGGGGGAGAAGTCGGAAGGCGCGATGTTCTCGAACTCGAATTGCCAGATGCTCTCGAAGAAGTGAGGAAGTGCCATGTCTATTCGGCTTCCGTGTAGTTGAGGAATCGGCGAGTCCCATCGGGGCCGAACTCGACGAAGCGAATTGAGCCGTCCGCCATGATGACGGCTGCGCCCTGATTCATCTCGAGGCCCTCAGACCATTGGCGAACGGCGCCGGACCCGAGCAATTGTCCACCGTCTTCGTCGAGTGCGAGGTCGTCCACCATTTTGTGAAAAACCTCGTGCATACTCGGGTCGAGATCGACCAAAGTCCGATGGTCGCCTCCAAGATAGAGTGGAATGATGTGGTGTACTTCGTTCTGCGGGTCTGCGACTTCGCGGGCGTACGAACCTCGATAGTTGTAGGCCCGAAGCTGGTCGGTGCCTCTAACGATGATCAGCTCGTGCTGATCGACCGCTCGAGCAACCTCATCGGCGCGGTCCATGGCCTCTTCCAGGCTGAAACCGGCGCGCTGGTAGGCCGGTACGAGGAGTTCCCGGAGCCGGCCTGCGAACGTCGGGTCGATTTCGCCGAACGTCTTGCCCGTAGAAGTGACCGCTCGAAGAGGGACGACTCGGAGGACGTCTGCCTGCTGCTCCATCTCTTTGAGTGCCCTGTACGAGGTCTGAGTGTCGGTATTCCATCCCCGCACGATGTCTGCAGCCTGCTCTGCTCTGGAAGGCCGTCCGGTCCCGAGTACGTAGTTCCCCTCCCCATCGGCGGGAACGAGGCGTCGTGGTGGCGCAACCTCCGGATTGGCGGTCGTGAACCGCACAAGGTCATACTCTGGAGGTGGATTGGGGCGCTCTCGATAATAGTAGTGGGCGCGATCAATCTCGGGATATTTCCCGCTCGCGATCGCTTCGTCCGTCGTCTCCCTGATACCGCGTACGACACCAACACCACGCTCGAGGCTGAGTCGACTGACGACACCACGGTGAATTCGAAGTTCGTTTTCGAGGACATCGATCTGCCGCGCGATCGCCGCCTGGTCGGCCGCAGTCACGGCCTCGTCCAGTTGCGAACGCCGGAGTTCGATGATCGTCGGAAGCTTCTGCATCTCCAGCCAGGAGTCGTTCGCCTCGGACCCGACCGGGAATGGGTTTGGGACGTCGTACCCACGCCCGACGAGTGCGGCGAACTCGTCGCGCACGCTGCGCAGTCCGCCTATGAATCCCTCGTACTGACGCATCTGGCCGACGATGTGCCCATGCGCCAGAATCTCGGCGAGGGAAGCGTCGGCGCCGGCGAGAATGTGACGAACCTCTCCGGTCGTGAGGTCGCGCACGATCCGAACCTCGTCGCCCATGTCGTCCGCGATCTCGACCGGGACACCGAATCGCCGGCCAAGGGCGACGGCAGTGTCATAGGTCAGCGCTTCGCCAAGTTCGCTCGCGGCTTCGCGGAGGCGTCGGGCCAGGGCGGCGTCGCCCATCGCCAAGATCTCGATGCCCTCATCCAAAACACCGTTCGCGGCCTTCACCGCGCGGACGGCTCGGGCCACTTGCGCCCCCGCCGCAACCACGTCGGCGGCGTCGGCAATCACACCGATCCATGCGAGCACCAGCCACCCGTATCCGGTCGCCAAATCGGGAGGGACGATCGAATTCGCAGGGTCGAGATCCGTGTTGCTACCGGCTTGCTCCGCGAGCACCGTCTGAGTCACGTCGACGGCGTCATATACCCCTACGGCGAGTGCCCCGCCGGCAAGCAACAGTGCGGTTCCCCCACTCGCAAACGCCGCCCCAATTCCCAGGCCAATGCTCAGAACCGCGAGCGCGATACTGTCGAATGCCTCGATGGTCGCGAGCCCGTCCGCGTGTTCGGTGATCGCCCGCTGAGCGCGCTCGTCCAGGCTCAGCGCAGCCATCGTCGCATTCACCATGTTTGGGTACGACCAGAGGTTGAGCGTCCCGTCGATGATGTTGTTGCGCGTGGTTTCGATGTCCTCGACGACCCCATCCAGCGAGTCCGTGAGCTCGAGCAGTTGCTCTTCTTCGGACTTCGCGACGAACGTCCTCGGGTCGACTCGACCGAGAAGCGGATACCTGGCCAAGATGGGGCGTCTGGCCTCGTCTCGCCCGGGGATGTAGCTCGGGTGGCGACGACGGGAAGGCGACGCAACGCCCTGCCGAGAGTTCGCTGCTCGCTGGGTTGCTTCAGACTCCTGTCGCCGGTAGTCGGCCTCGACGAGCCGATTATCCAGGTCGGCTAGTTCCTGAGCGACCTCTTGCATCACCGCGATTTCGTGCGACGAGATTCGCCCCGACATCGAGCGCCGTTCTTCTTCGTACTCCACACGACTTCGCGCGTTCGACACCACGCTCAGCGCATGAACCTTGAGTGCGGCGTCGAAACGACGGATGAGCTCTCCTCGGTCCATCTCGTTGAAGTCGCCGTACGCTTCTTCCAGTCCGTCGACGGTTTGCTGTGCTCCCGGAAACAGGTCGGCATCCGCCTCCTCGGATTCGGCCGCCTCCGCAGTGCGATAGAGACCCGGCCGCACGATCGCGCCGTCCGTGGTCACGATCGCGAGAGCTCCGCCGTCGAATCGAAGCGCGGTCCACGGCTTGCCCTCGGAGCGCTGGATGTTCCCCCATGTGAAGTCCGAAAAAGCGCTGCAGTACACGTGATACGCGACGTACGCGCCCCGCTCTAGAAAGACGGCACCCGGGACTCCCGCACCGACGACGATGCCGAGCGCCTCCGACTCCGAACGATACTGTCCCGGTGTCCAACCGGTCCGCTCGACCGGCATCGCTACCGCTGACATCGAGATATATCCCGCGATGTCGACCGATCCAAAAACGCCGAGCGTACTCACGGTAGCTTCGGGGATTCCGGTCCATGTCGCGATCGCTTGATTCGCATGCTGCGGCTCCTCGGGGGGCGCGAGTTCGCCGCGCTCGCCGTCCCCGTCGTGCATGACGACCCCGCGGTCCTCCAAGACCTCCGTGATGAGCGTGTAGTTCGAGCGCAATGTCTCGACCGTCGGGTCCGAGTTCGGGGTTTGGTGAAGCACGCTGATGAGCTGACGACGGCCTTCGGTGAGTTCGTCGTCGCTTCGGGTCGCGAGGGCGCCCCGGGTGAGCGAGGTCACGGTCGGATCGAACGACCTTTGGACACCCAGCGATGGGTCCCGCTTCTGCTGAATCAGGTGTTGAAGTTCGTGCCCAACTAGCCGCCGTCCGCGCTCGCTCTGAGGTCTCGGCGCATCGCGCGAAAGCAATATCTTCGAGTCGAGCGCGACCGCGCGGGCAGAAAGCAGATGCGGGATGAAATCGTCCTGTTCGATTTCGACCTCACGAAGCCACCGGCCGCTCAGTGAATGAGCGTTTTCGTTCTCCGCCTTTGTTGCCTCAGCCTCCGCGCGGCGCGACTTCTCGAGATTGCGCGCACGAGGTTCGGGGATGGGGCGGTCCTTCGCACCAGACTCTGAAGGTGCGCTCCTCGGCCCGCTCGGTCCGAAAGTGGGGCGTCGTCGAGCCCCCGTCGATTCGGGGGCTGCAGGCTGGTGAGAGCGCTCGAGCATTACGGAAGGATTGGCTCCAGCGCCGAGTCGTACGGAAGTCCGCGCTCATGCTCACGCAGAACAGCCACGGCTTCAGCCTCGGCGAGGAGCGCCTGATGTAGCGCGAGCGAACGAGAGTGAAGCTCGTGCTCGGCGTTTACGAGGGCGTCCCACGCGGTCGCCCAGGGGCCCGTGAATGCTGTCGCCGCGCCTGCATCGCTGTCGATCGCGTCGTCCGACGATCCGAAATCGGCGTTGATGCGGGTGCGCGCGGCCAGTGCGAAATGTGCGTTCGCAGCCGCCGCGCGGTCGCTCGAGATTTCCTCTCGAGTCATCAACCGACGGGCCTCCGTCATCGACGTGTTTGCCCGCTCGATCGCAGCCGAGAACGCACCGGGGAGCCTACCAATTCGCGCGCGCAGTCGATCGACCGCGAGTGTCGCTTTGGTCACGTCGGCGTGCGCATCGATCCAGGCATCTCGCGCCGCGTCGACTGCGGCCGACGCATCGTCGACCGCTGTCTGTAGCGTAGCGTCGAGCGCGTCGATGTCGCTCAGCTTGCCGTCGAGCGCAGTGACTCCGAGCCCGAGCTGACTTGCGAGGTCCGCGCGCAGAGCCGTGTAGGCGGCCGAGGCCGCATCCACTTTTGGCGTGCGGTCGGCGCTCTTTGCGATCCAGTTGTCCGCCGCTGTTCGGACCTGCGCGTCCTGTCCGACGAGGCGGTCGTGCGACCGGCGCGCCGCACGCGTGGCTTCCTGCAGCCCCTTCACGACACTCTCGAAGAGCGCCTCATCGGCCGCAGCGGCCGAGGCCTTCTTGGCCATGGCCGCTTCCGTAGCGACCGCCAGTTCGTCTGCTTTCGTCTCCAATTCACCGATCGATGGCATGGTCTCCCTCCCTCGTTATTGTTTGCGCATCGTGAGCATGATTCGGTCGAGTCCCTTCGGCCCGACCACTTCTTTGATGGCCTGCAGATCCCCCGCGACCGTCTTGTATCCTTTCTTCTTCTCGAGCTGGCCGAGGGCCTTTTCTTCGCCGTATTCGACGACTGCTTCCTCATAGGCTCGCGCGAGCTTTGGCCCGGCGAGTGAGGACTCGGCGACTCGGCGGGCGGCTCGGTCGAGCTTGCGCCCGGCCTTCGCAGTCTCTTCGGCGATCGACTTGGCGCCCTTCTCCTCGAGGTCGGCAGTCGGTTGGTAGAGGACCTCGTTTCGCGCAAGAGACTTGCCGTCGACGGTCACTCGCGTCTCGCCGAACGACGCTCGCGCAGCGGAGTAGATCGCTGATTTCGTCGGGTTCAGCTCGGCGATGGAGTCTGGCTTGAACACCTGCGCAGACACCGGAGCTGAGTCGTCCGACTCTGCTTTGAGATCCTCGTGAACGTTCGCGAGCAGGTTCGGGTCGATGATGGCGAGTGCTTTGTAGTCGCCGAAGCCCGGGTATTCGTTGAGCATGACGTCGATCGCTTCGAGCCGTCCGCGTCGTTCGGCGGCGGCTTTCGAGGTCGTCGAGCCCGCATACTTCTTGGCGCGCTCGGCCGCGATCGTGTCGTAGGTTTCGAGCACTGCTGCGCTTCGCAGCTCGGGTCGAGCACGACGCAACAGGGCAGACGCGAACGTCCGGATCTCCGGTATGTCGAGGGACAGCGCCATCTTCGGGCGCATCTCGGCGAGCTCGTAAGCCGTGTAGATGGTCGAACCGTTGCGATTCCACGCGGGCAAGAACGACGCCTTCGCCTTGGTCATCTCGGTCGTCTGGCCGTGAACCTCCACGACCTGCACTCCTTCCTCTTCCTCTTCGGCTTCGGCCGCACTCTCATCGCCGCCGTTGTTCGGAGGCTGAAATCCGGAGAAGAGCCGGAACAGCGCGAGCAGGTCGAGGAGCGCGTCGAGCAGGAGGTAGATCCAGTCGTCGAGGACGACGCGCCGTTTCACGAAGAAGACGAACTGCCGCGCGGCAATGCTGTCGCCGAGCACATCCGACAGTCCTTCGACGTCGAGCCCGAGCTCCTTCGCCTCTTCAACTTCGTCCGGCACCGGAACAGGTTCGTCGTGGTATCGCCGCCCGTACAACGGGATGATCACATCGAGGAGTTCGAGCTCACGATTGATGACCAGCTCGAGCGTGTGGGCGTCGCTCTCGAGCAGGCAGCTGAACATCTCCGAGAAACCGATGCCTTCGTAGCCGGTCTCGGTGTCGCGCCCCAGGATCTCGAGCCTCGTGGCACCTCCGTATCCGAGCGAGAAGAACCACTCGCTGAGGCACTGCCAGAACCACGTGTTGGCACGCCGAACGACCATGGGGTCCTTTTCGGCGGCGTTGTCCATCTCTTCGAAGATATCGTCTTCGTAGACCGCCACGCGGTAGCGCGGCATGAGGTTCGTCCCCTGAAAATAGCGGTCGGCGAGGTCGCGCACGGCCCGAATGCGTTCGGCTTCGTGATAGCCGAGGCCGGCTTCACGCCACGCGGCTTCGCGCTGTTGAAGCAGACCTTTGGGGATGTCGATGGGGAGGAATCCACACGGCGCCAGATGGCGGAAGCCGAGGTTATGGAGGTCGCGGCTGCGCAGCTCGAACTCGCGGTCGAGGCACTCCGCGAGTTGGCACTGGAACTGGTGCCGTCGAGCGACCGAAGCCGTCGGCGTGGGCGCCCCGCGGACGGCTGCTTCCCAGGCCCTGGAGGCCGAGGAGATTTGGTAGCGTCGTGGAATCCAAGGGTCGAACACGCTGACGTCGCCGCCGCTCGTCACAAAGACCATCCCCAGGGCGACCGCACCCGGAGCACGGTGGAACGGTCCGAGTCCCTCGCAGAACCGGTGGTCCCGCGCAAAATCGGGGCGCCAACGGGCGCGCAGGTTGCGCTCCCACCGGTCGAAGTAGTGCGCCGCCAGCTCCCCTCGAAGCTCGCACGAATCCTGAATGTTGAATTGCTCATGCTGGAACGTGTCGTACCGCACCAGCGACAGGCGGAATGCGTGGCGCCAGGCGTTTGCGTCGCAGTGGACGTTGCGATCCTTCGCGCACGGATCCGCGTACACTCGCGCCGAGCCTTCCGAGTGAGCGGTCGGCGAGATGACGAGGATGTATGCGCCGGTCGGATACTCCGGCCCGGCGTCTTCGTTCCCCGGCATACGCTCCACGCATACACACGGTTGAAATCGCGACGATGGTTTCACGGCGCGCGACGGATTCTGCGCATACTCCGTCAGCAGCTCGTCCAGCGTGAACGGGAAGTTGCGGTCGACCAGAATCGGTCGTCCGTCGCCATCGAATGCGACTCCCGGGTGAAGCACGATCTGCGAAGCTACGGTCAGCCCCGGCCGATCGGTCTGTAGATCTCTGCGTGGGTAATCGAGCCCCAGTCCCCACGCGATCCCGGCGTGTTCGGTCTGCGCGACCAGTCGGTCGCGTCGTGCGAAATAGACCTGATCCCGGCGCAACGCTTCCGCGTCGAGGTACCGACCATTGAAGTAGTTGGTTCGCGACAAACCGTTGATGTCGCCAATCTTGGGATCGCCAACGTCGTGGCCATCGAGCCCCGTCGGGTAGTCGGTCTTCAACGGCTCGGCCTCGTATTCGTCGAGCTCGCTCGGTGCCAGCCCCTCGAGATATGCGGCCCAGTGCGCGCTGGGCGCGTCGACCGCAGGTCTGTCGATGTTTCGTGCCATGGTGAAATCCTTTGTTCGTTAGAGGGGCAGCTGAATGCGATGAATGACGTCTGCGCCGGAGCGCGTGAGCGCGTCGGCCGTGTCGAGGCTTCCCTGAAGCGCGCGGCCGTCGGCGGCGAGTAGTGGTTCCGCGCGTCCGGAGATGCGCACCTCGATGAGCGTGTCTGCGACGAGCCCGCTCGCATCGAGACGTACACCGATGCGGGTGTCCGACTCGGTCAACGACACCGAACCCGACACGTCGATCGCCTGCCAGCCATCGTCCGACGGCCGTAGAACCGAGGCAGACACCGCGGTGGCCAACGAGGCGGGGTGCGCTGGTTCCGTCAGGTCGAATTCGAAGATGATGTCGGTTCCGTCCTCGGCAGCGACTACGCTCTCCACCGCGAACCACTCGAACGGTGCGACCGCGCGAAGTGACTCTCCGGCGACCCATTCGGCGAGCGGTTGAACAGCGGGGAGAATCGGTCTCTCCGTTTGGTCGACCTCCACGATCTCGGTCGTACCGTCGGTCTCTTCCACGACGAGTCGAGCGAGAAGGACTGGCGCATCGCTTGGGCCGCGCCAGGCGCGGACCAGAGTGGAGAGGGCGTCCGAGGCCCCGACGATCGACTCTCGCCAGCGGTCTCGCGTCGATCCCGGTCCCGCGGAATCGAGCAGTCCGGGAGGCAGCGGAGTCGCTTCAGGGGGCGTTGCGGAGAGGTCGATTCGGACGGAGTCTTGGTGGCGCGAATAGACCAGCCCTTCGTCGGCCGGAGCGCAGCTTGCGACGTGTGCCGACGGAATTCGGGTGTTCAGCAGGCCTAGCCAGCGCGCGACCACCCAGACGATCCGGCGCTCGCCGTCGGTCGGCAGCTCGGACCAGATGGGATGCTCGTGCAACTTGTCGATCTGGAGGCACATCACCTCGTCGACCCAGATGTCGCGCCCGAGGGGGTCGACTGCCCAGCCGGGCAGCACCTTCGCCTCGACCGCGCGTCCCGATTCGTCGAGAAGTGGCTCGACGCCCAGCCCGAGAGCCGTTCCGTAGCCATGAAGCAGCGCCTGGTGAATTCGTCGGCGCAAGACTCGCTCCGCCTGTTCGACCTCGAATTCGTCGACGTCGAGCAGCATGCCGAACGAGAATTCGACGCGCTCCATCGGGTCGAAGCGGAGCAGGTCGTCGTACGCCTCCTCGCGTTGTTTGGTGCGAGCGTCGCTCATCTTTCCTCCAGGTTGTCAGCGGGCAGTTGTCGTACGGTCCGAAGGACGTGGTGTGGCCCCATCGTGAATCGCGCGCCCATGATCAGGTCTTCGCCGAGCACGCCCGGAGTCGGGCCGGTGGATTCGACGGCGATCGCCGAGTATCCGGGGCGCGCGGTTTGGCCGACGCGCACGCCGGCCTCGGTCACACAGAGCGAGTGCACGGTGTGGGCGGGTTTCCATGCCTCGATCGCGTCGTTCGTGGCGTCGAGTCGTTCGTCGCAAACGTCGCCGATCAGGACGACCGTGAAGCGGTGCGCGTACGCCGAATAGAACTCCTCTCCCGGTTCGAGGGCGGGGTTCGGCGGAGCGTCTTCCGGGCAAGGCTGGCCGTGCTCGCGGCGCCGTTGGTCGCGGCGGACCATGCCGGCCTGCCACCCCGCGACCACGCGCGGGTTCACGTTGTCCGCGACGGGTGCAGTTCCACCGAGCGGTAGTGCGTCGCCGAGCGTAGTCGAGAAACCCGTCCCGAGGACCGGCGCGTCTCGACGACGAACGCGGAATCCCTCGATCATGACCGCCTGAACACCCGACGTGATCTCGATCACGCGCTTCAGTCCCTCGACGGTGCCGCGCTTCTGAAACAGCTCCACGGCCTCGCGGACGAGCGTCCGGCGGGCGTCGAGAGGAATCCGAGAGTCGAGCGAAATCCCCACCCACGAAGCCAGCCACTCCAAAGCTTCTGTTGGCGTCGAGCGCGGATCGAACATGTAGTGCAGATGTCGAATCAGCGCGTCGGTTCGCGTCAGCTCGGCCTCGAAGAGCGCAAGGAACCGCCCCATCTTCTCGGCGTTTGCAGGCACGCGCTGCCAGAACGCTGGGAGGAGGTCGAGCACGTTCGGCCGCGGGTACGTGATACGTGCGCCGAACAGCCGGGGAGTGGCGCTGCGCGTGCCGCTCAGACGTACGCGCAGCCAGAGGTACCGGCCCGGTGGGTTCGTGAGGAAGCCCTCGATGGTCGTCCATCGCCCCGCAACATCGGATCGACCGAGCGCTCCGACCTGAGGGACGTCACCGTTCGGACCGAGGTCGTCGAACCCGAGCACTGGCATCCATGCGCTCCCGCCGGTCGTCAGAGTCGAGCCGGCGAGGGTCGCCCGCTGGCCGTTCTCGATGGTGGTCAATCCGGGCGGTGCTGCGACCGGTTCGGTCGTCGATTCTGGCTCCAACGTGTCGGACGTGCGGGCCTCGACCGTGAATCCACACCCCTGAGGGGTACAAACGTCGAGGAACACGCGGTCCCAGCGGCAAAGCTGGCGGCGTGAATCGAACTGAATCGTCTCGACGAAGCCGTCGGTCTGATACCTGGTTCGGACGCCATACACCTGCCGGAGACCGCCTTCCCACGAAGCCAACAAGCTCCCTTCGAACGAAACGACAACTCGACCGTCGAACCCTCGCACTTCCACGGCTTCGCCAACGGGGAGCAGCCCTTCTCGCCATCGAAATCGCTGGAGCCGGGTCTTGGCGGGCGGGCTGCCTGTGCGCTCGCTGAGATAGAACTCGTCGTCGTCGACCGGGATGAGCATCGTGGGGCAGTCGATCCCTGCAATCGCCACGGTTTCGAGTCGTTCGCCACCCCTGACCTCGACCAGGCGTCCGCGGCCATCGGGCGCGACGAGGAGAGCGAGGAAGCTCGTCCCGAGGGGGATGAGGCCGGTGAGAACTTCTGACGGGTCGACGTCGAGGTCGACGGTCACGAACGGCTCGTCGAATGGGCGCCAGTAGAGGAGGCCCGATTCCGAAGCCGCTGCGATACCGCCGGGCCCGACGGCGACGCGATGGCACGTGGCCGGCAACGCGAGTTCGCTGAGCAAGACGCGCAGTTCCGAGTCCCAGGCCACGAGCTCGAGACCGTCGGACGAGAGCAGCCAGATGCGACCTTCGTGGTCGCTCGTGACGTAAGACGCAGCGTCGAGAACACCCGAAAACTCGCGGTCTGACTCGAGCGAGAGGACTCGGAAACCCTCGCCGTCAGGCACGAGAACTTCGGGGCCGTCTTCGCAGCCGCGGCTCGCCCAGCTCATGGGGAGGAGCGCGCCGCCTTGGTCTCGCTCGAGCCAAGAGCCGAGCGTTGATGGGTCGCACTCGGCGGTCGAATCGTCGGACTCTTCGCGCGTCAGGAGGCGAACAGCCGCGTCGGCACCGTCGATGGTTGTGCCCTCATGGTGGTGCTGCAGCCACCCGCGCACGCCCGTTACATGTACGTGAGGTCCGCGCATCAGCACTCCTCGCGGTAGACAGGAACGCCCACGTCGCCGCGAGCCGGTGGGTCTTCGACCTCTTCCGGCTCGGGTGCCACATCGCCCACCACCACGCTCACGCTTCGAACGACGGGTAGCTCCCACGCCTCGAGTTCGAGCACGCTAATCTCTGACGGCGTTTCTTCGTCGGAGAACAGCCGAACGTCGTGGACGAGTCGAACTCCCGCGACGCGAAGCGCGGCCGCCGAAATCTCGGGGAGTCGCACCGGTCGGCCGAGCGGCCATCCATCGCCTGCCGGACCATAGGGAGGTAGCGGGGCGAGCATTTGGCGAATCGCCAGTTCGACCCAGTTTCGGACCGTGAGCTCGCCTTCGCCGGGCTCCACTTCGATTGCGATCGTCGCGTGAAGTCCGACGTACTCGGGCGGGATGACGAAGACCTCGGTCGTGATGAGGCGGCGCGGCTCGATCCAGCGGCATACGGCTTCGAGAAAGTCGGGATCCGGCGTCGGTTCGTCTGGATGCTCCGGGTCGTACTCGGGGAGCACTACGACCGACACCGCGCCGGGCACCTCGAATGCGCGTTCGAACGGGCGAAACCTCGGGATGACCTCGGCGCGTCCGACGTTCCGGTCTGGGGTGCGCATCGCGATGTCGATGAAGTCCTGTGCCGCGACGCAGCGGTCCCGAGTTCGCAGGGCCGAGGGGGCCATTCGCTCGAGATCGAGGATCGTCGCCGCGTCGGTGCCATAGAGCATCGGGAGGTCGTTCGTGACCGTGACCGCCGTTCCGTCGGAAGGTCCACCGTCGGTCACGCGGGCGATCGCACCGGCTCCGACGTTCCCTTCGGAACCGCGGCTTGTCGCGTAACTGACTGCACGAAGCGCTTCGCCGACCTGTGGCATTCGCCCGTGCAGGCCGTCGCCGAAACGAATCAACCCGCTCGCTGGATCGAGTGTGAAGTGAAGGTCGTCGCGCTCCGAAAACGTGAGGTCGTCGACCCGAGTGCATTCTACCCACTCCGCACCGTTGATTTTGAGCTGTACGACCAGCGAATCCGGCAGGACCGGAGTGCGGGCGAGTTCGAACACCTGGTAAGGCGTTCCGCGGCCCGAGCCGAGTGGTTCACGACTGATCGTGACGCGTTGGATGACCTCGGCGATGTTCGGCAAACACCAGCGGATGACTGGGTGAACGTCTGAAGTTCGAAACACCCGAATCCACGCGACAATGCGCTCCTCGAAGCCGCCGTCTTCCACCGCAGGGGGGAACGCGCCGACGCCTCGCAGCTCGCCCGGGATGCTGCCCGGGTCTGCGTCTTCGTCGTCGAAATGCCAGCGATCGAGATCTTCAGGGAGCTCGAGCGTGACTCGGCCCGTGGTTCGCAGCGAATTCGTGGTGTCTTCAAAGAGGTCGAGCGAGAGCCACTTCGCTTGCTCGGGATCACTGCCGGCACGAAACGATGCAGTGGAGATTTGCCAGCGCGTGTCGTCGAACACGCGCTCGAGGCCACAATTGGCCGGCGTATCGATACCGCATTGCGCGGACTCGACGCCGAACCCGAGGGACAATCGGCCACCCCGCAAAGCGTCCCGTACGGTCGCCATCTTCGTGGCGTCGACGTCTTTCGCGGCCACGGCGATCCAGAGGGTCTTGTCGAGCGTGGCGTGAAGCGCGCGCCCCACCGGTGCGACTCCACGCTCGATTCCCTCGAGCTCGATCGCTCGGTAGGGGTTGAGTTCCTCCACGGCCACCGGGCGGCCCAACTTCTCTTCGAGCGCTTGCTGCGCCAGATTGAGGTCGTCCTCGGCGAACTCGAAGGACTCAGCTTCTTTCACGAACGCGCGCAATTCGACCGCGTGGATCGGAAGCTCGTGCTCCACACGAAACTGCACGGGTCCAGAAGCCACGTAGGTCTTCGGTGCGACCGACCCAAAGTCGAGCAGAGTTCCGCTCTCCGATTCGGTATCGAAACGGACGAACCCCCTCGCCGGCTGCGCCGAATCGGGTGTCAGCTGCAGCAGCCGCAAGAACTCCGCGCGAGAGGCTCGCGGCACGTCGTTCATGCGATCCAGGAGACCCTTTCCGAGGTGCGCGAACAGCTCGACGAGCGTCACGCCTGGGTCGGACACGTTGTGGTCAGTCCACTCTGGAGTGTGCAGCGGGATGCGGCGGATCAACGAGTCCCGCAGGCTCTCCCACGTGCGATCATCGAGTCTGGGCGCTTTCATGAACGCGCTCCGTCAGGCTGGAGGTAAAACGGGTAAACGAGGTTGCGTGGCGAGGCAGAGCCGACGACTTCGAACGCGATCTCAACGTCGACGCGCGTGGGCTCGGTGGCGTGCGGGCGAACCTCCACGCTCTTCAGGCGGACTCTTCGCTCGAATCGTTCGATCGCCTTCATGACGTCGCGGCGCATCGAGGCCCGCGTGCTCACCGTGTTGGGCTCGAACAAGTAGCGCCGAAGTCCGCAACCCCACTCTGGCCGCCGCAAACGCTCCCCTGGCTCAGTCGAAAGCAACGTGTAGAGGCTCTGCAGCACCACGTCGGCGCCGCTCACCTGGAGAAAGGAACCCTGAGGAACCATGGGGAACGCGAATCCGCGCCCCAACCGGTCGATGGGATCGGTCATGACGATGTCCGCCTGGGAATCGGAATGCAGAATTTCAAGAGGAGCATCCACACAAATCCGGGGATCGTGATCAGGATGGCGAAGATGATCTTGAAGATGATCATCGCGCAGATGGTGAAGATCGGGATGCCGAACGAACAGATCATCGCGAGCTCCCACGAGCGCTTGGTGTCGCCCATCTCTTCACCCACGTCGTACCCGGAATTCTCGGGCGTCAGGACGTGTGCGAATGGGTTCGCTCCGGCGCGGGCCATCTTTGGAATGTCTGCGAGGAGCTTTGGGAGGTTCGGTGCCTCGAACGCGACCGGTCGAATGCCCAACAGGTCGCCATGAGCTGCGATGACGAAAGGCTCGGTCGGCCTGCTCCAGACGATCTCGACTGGGTCGCAGGGATGAGGTCCGGCAACCCGAGCAAAGAGCCGGGCCACGTACAGATGGTCGGTGTCGAACCGAGGCAGGAGCTGCGTCTGGGCCCGATTTGTCAGTAGTTCCAGGTCCGTGATCGCGCTGGAACGCGCCTGGTCCCAAATCTCCCCGCTGCTCCCGACGAACGCGTCGAGCTCGGCATCGGTGAGATGCGCGGTCGGAAAGACGAGAAGACCGGCCTCGAGCTCCCCGTTCCAATCGAGATGCACTGCGTCGAGGTCGAACGAATCGAGGTCCACTTCGGAGACCCCGGGTCGAAGGTCGAACAACGCCGCAAGGTAGGCTGGTCCGGCCGGCGACAACCGCTCGCGCACGACGGCAAGCTCTCGCTCCATGACGCGCGCAGCACGATGCACCACCATCTTTTGTGTGCTCCCCGTAAGGAAGCTTATGGCAGACCACGGACGCGGCGTGCGACTTCGCTCCTCTTCGGCCGAAATCCAATTGTCGATCTCGAGCGCGAGCGTCGATGCCGAGACCTGCTCGTCGGCATCGGCCGTGTCAATCGCATCGCCAAACTCCGCCTCGAGCTGGGCGTAGACCAGCTCGACGATCCGAAGCCGGCTCGCACGAACACGCCCCGCCACGATCGCGCTCCAGGTGGTCAGCGTTCGCTGCGCCTCCACCGTGAGCATCACCCGCTCTTCGAGCCCCGTCTTGAGCTCCTCCCAGCGATCGTTGAGTTCCTCTTGAATCAACGCCCGAAACTCGGTCGGACTCACGGTCACCGCAGGCAAGGGGAGCGCCCGGCTGACGGGACTGTCCGCCGCGAAGAGCGCCGTGTTGACCCAAACATTCGGGTTGTCGACCGAGAACTCCGGTTGCTCCCAGAGCCAGGTGTAGAAGTCGGAGATCCGCTCCTGAATCACATCCTCGGATGTTTCGGTGCGCGTCGAACAGTACTCGATGAGGTCCGCCCGCGCGGCGGCGAGCGCCGTGCTCGAGGGGCGAGCGGGAATCCACGGGTCGACGAGGTCGATGAAGGCCCGCGCGATCGTGTGGTGTAGATCGGCGGCAGTCCCTTCGAAATCGGCTGCGAGGTCGGCGATGAGATCGTCGGCAAATCCCTCGAGCGTCGTGGGAACGCGGTCGACAAACACCTGCTGCTCGGCCGATGTCAGCGGAAGGGTCGCCCACGCGACGGTCCGATTCGGCTTGCCCGGTTCGTTTGCGAGCACGGAACCGGAGCCCGTGCGAACCACCATCGTCTTGTCCGACGACTCGCTCAGCAGTGTTCGCAAAGTGGCCTGAGCCGGAGGGTTCGATGGATCGAGTCGCGATTCGGGCGGCGCGCCCGGCTCAGCCAGCCCGCCGAATGGCGCGAGGTCGAGCCACAATCCGCGCTCCTCGTTCTTTGCGACCCAGTCGAGCTCGGTGCGGTTCCCGTCGTCGTCGAACGCGAGGCGACGAATCACCACGCCGGTTTCCTGAATCCGAGAACGACTCACCGAGGGGAGTGTCGGCTGAAGACAAACCAACTCCGACGCGATGATGTTGAACCGGTCATGTGCCGGAAGATAGAGCTTGCGGAGCCACGGAAGGTCACCTGTCTGTGGCACACCGTCGGTTGCGACCGTCGCGCCATCGATTCCGAACGTGCCGACCGGGTTGGCCGGCTCACCACGCATCACCTGGCCAGTCGCCCATTTCGGGGTTCCGGACGCGTCGATCAAGGCGCCAGGGGGTTCCGTCCAGTCTCGAAATGGGACGAGCTCCGGGAGTGAATCGCGCTCCGGCGCTTCGTTGCGTGGACCGATCCGCAGCCAATCGTCGATGAACGACGTCCCTTCGAAAGATCGAATGAGGGGCGGCGAAGTCCGGTCCGGTCGTCCACCTTCCGCCTTTTCGGCGAAGGTTGCGTCGCCCTGGCGAACCGGTCGCTTCGGGATCGTGAGGAGTGGCCTACCAGACATTGCCAGCCCCCGTGGTGTAGCTCGTCGAGATCACCGAATCGGTCTTGACGACAGGCGCTTTGATCATGCCGGTGAAATCGCTCAGGGCCGCATCTACTTTGACCTTTGGGGCGGTCACGGTCATGCCGGCCGGGGCGTCGATCTTGACCTCGGCGACCGCCGAGATCGTGAGCGTACCGCCAGCATCGATCGTGACCGTCGCACCACTCGATGCCGTGATGACGACCTCGGAGCTCGAATCGTCGAGCACGATCGAATGACCGCCCTGCGACTCGACCTCGACCTTCTCCTGCCCACCTTCGTCGACGAATCGAATCTTGTGGCCCGATCGCGAGTGAATCGCGCGGACGTGGTTCTCCCCGCTGCCGTCCATCTGCTCGGGCGGCTCGTCCTGACCGTTCCAGAGACATCCCAAAATGATTGGGTAGCGAGGGTCGCCCATATGGAACCCGACGACCACTTCGTCGCCAGGCTCGGGGACGAAGAAGCTTCCCCGACCGGCACCGGCCATCATGGTGCTCAACCGCGCCCAGACCTGAGTCTGTCCGCGCTCGTCATCGGCCACCCACGGGAGCTCGATCAGAACCCGAGCCTGATTGTCCGGGTCATCGACCCGCACGACGAGTGCAGGCACCAACCCGTCGATTCTCTGACGTCCGAACTCGAAGGGTTTCATGAGGCCACCTCCCCAGGGAAGTCGGCTCGCTCGGCTTCGAAATGGGTCCGCAAGCCTTGCTGGCGATCGAACAGATGTCGCACCTTCACGACGTCGAACTCGCCGCCAAACGCGGGGTCGACCCCGCGCACGTCTACGATGGATCCGACGGCGAGCTCCGGCGTCCCGCGCGTGACACCCTTCCCGACTACAAATCGGCGCGCCCGTCTGACGGCCAGGATTCTCGCGGCCTCATCGGCCTCGGCCTGATCGTGGGGGAACTCGAGATGGGTGTTTTCGACCGCGGTCAAACCGAGGTCGGTGAGGATGGTTGGACCGGTCTTTCCGTCGCGGCGTTCCGGGTCGATCTCCTGCGCACCGGCGATGCCGGTGAGCCCGGCTTTGTCCGCCCGGGAGTAGCCGTGCACGCGAACCTCGGTGCGCTGGTGCGCGAGGTCGGCGCATGCCTCGAACGACAGGAGTTCGTCGAACCAAGTCAGCGCGACCGGATCCGACGCTTCGCGACGTTCGACGAACAAGAGTTCGCCGTCTTTCCACTCGAGCCGGCGATCGAGCTGGCGCGCTCGCTCGCGCAGGACTGCGAGCGGCGCGCGGTTCATCGCCGCATAGCCCGGTCGAGTCTCTCCGCTCGGCGGCTGTGAATCGATGGCTGCCGTACGCGTCAGGTCGTCGATGATGACCTGGTCGCCCTCGGTCTCCCATGCACGCGCAAGTCGCTGCATCCGCAGCTCCATCAGGCGGTCTTCGGCAGAGACGCGCAAGAGCGCGGGCTCGGAGTTGGGGAAGTGCCCTGCGACCGCAGAAACACGGCCCTCGAAGATGACCGTGCGAGTGTCCTCGTCGCCCACCGCGACCTTGATCTGCGCGCCCAATCCGACCGCATCTTCCCCCGTGAACAAAAAGCCCGGCTCCTCACCATCGCGCTGGCCGCTGTGGACGAAGAACGCCTCCAGCCAGCGTAGACCTTCATCGTCATGCGACACTTCGAGGCGCTGAAGTCGCACCGTCAGATCGGGGCGGTCCGAGTCGTCGAGTGTGAATCGCGGGGTGTTGTCCACCACGCTGAACTGGGAGGCGCTTGCAGTCATTCGTCGACCTCCAACCGTTCGTCCCGTCGGTCGTCCGACTCGCGAATCTGCTCGATGAGCGCGACGACGGCGGGCGAATCGACCTCAGGTACGGCGCCCGGAACCGCCGCATTCTCGCGGGTCTTTCCGTCGGACTGGATGATCACTTCGGTGATGATCTCTTCAATCTGCACAGCGGCACCTCTTGCTGGTCTTGGGCGGTGAGGGGCGGCGGCCGGGTGGGCGACTCAGCGTGCCACCGCACCGATGGCAACAGGTCTCGGCGAGTTCGATCGAAGGCGGAGGTTCGACCTCCCAGAGTGGGAGTAGGCCTCCACGTACTCGGCCTTTCGGAACGGTCGGCGCAAACACGGCCTTGGGAGGTGGCCCGACGGCAGGGAGCACTGTCGGCGGCGCGCCTGCGAGCGGCGCCGAACGGCGTTCGCCCGGCTGCGCGGGCGAAGCCGACCGGTTGCGCGCCACATCTGCGGCAACTCGACCCGCGAGCGTGCCGGGAGCGGGGGCCTCGGCGGACCATGGCAACGAGATGGTCGCGGGCAGGCCCGGCGGACGAGTGCTCGATTGAACTTGCGAAGAAATCTCCACCGCAGGGTTCAAGTCTTTGCCTTCGGAACCCGCGAAAAGCCCTTCGCCAAACACACCGGCGGCCACCCCGAGATCGACGTCGGCGCCAAGCTCGGCCGACACGTCGATGCCCAGCTCGACACTCCCTTCGAGCGCGAACCCGGTGCTGACCGAAGCACCCAGGCCGAACGACGCTTCGACTCCGGCGGACACGCCAAAGGAGCCGCTGATACCCACGCTCGCTCCGATCCCAAACCCCGCTTCGAGGCTCGCACCGAACTCCGCTCCGAACCCTCCCCCGAGCGCACTTCCCAACCCCGACGCCGCATCGGCGACCGACCAACTGTCGTCGTCTTCGGCGAGAGGGTCCTCCGACGTCGGAGCGGCTCCTTCGCCAGCACCACCCGAATCTCGGCCGAGACCCGCCAGTCCGGCGTGGTCTTCGACGCGGTACTGAAACTCCTGTTCGGTCAGCTGAATCGATACGCGTGCGCGCAGCGGGATTCCTTCCGGCGAGAAGTAGTCGAGCGTCTCGGAGTAGCTCGAGAAGACCCCGTCGAAGATGATCGTGCCCCACTTGAAACGCACCCGGGCGGGCACGCGCGACCCGCCTCCGCCACCGTTCTCCTCGTCGGCGCCCCGGCCGAGAAGGCCCACGAGCTTTTGCGTTCGACGCCGCACGTCGAGGTCCTCCGGTTGCTCCACTTCGATCGACGAGTGCGTCGAGTCGAACACGGCCTCGAACGACAGGTTGGAGACGGTCTCCTTGACGGTCTGCCGAGCCTGCGAGCCACGGCCTTCCTCGAGCGAATTGTTGACTTCGATCGAGAGCGTCGCGGGATTGAAATCCAGCGTGATCTTCTCGTCGTCGTTCGGCTGATCGGCGTCCCTCTCGAAGGGAATCAGAACCGCTTTTTCGAGAGAAGGAAGACTCATGACAACACCCTCTCGAGCCCTTCATGGGCGATGCGCAGTGACTCGATGGGTACGCCGGCGCCCTTGGCGTCGAGGCCCGGCGCACTCACGCCGGTCACGAGACCTCGGTAGAATCGCCACGTGGCGCGCACGTCGATGTCCGTGTCGTTCGCGCCGGGCCCATACACCTCGATCGCGCCGTCGACGTAAGGGAGCGGAAATCCGCCCGTGAGGCAGGACTGGATCCAGCGCCAGAAGCCGTCGTCCGTCGTCATGCCGCGACGGAAGTTGAGCTCGGTGGTTTGGCCACCGGTGATCAGTTGGCGCATCCCCCAGTTGTAGCCGCCCTCGCGCAGCGCCTCGGTCTGGAGCGACAGCTCGAGGCCGTCGACCGCCGCAAACGACGCCGCCGACGCGATTCCGTCGGTGCCCGCGTCGTCCGGTACGGAGAACGACACGACGAAGTGATGCGGATGAAGGAACTTGTCAGCCATCGACCACCTCCAACCCACGATCGGCGACGAGACGGAAGACGACGTCGATGAACTCCATCGGGACCGCCGGAGCGACGCCGATGAGCGCCCGAACTTGGCCGTTGTCGAGCCCCTGCAGGGTCTGCGTGTCGGCGTCCACCTTCACGCGATACGCTTCATCCGCAGTAGCCCCGGCGAGCGCCCCCTGGTCGTGCAGCCGGCTCAGCCGTCGCTCAATCGTCTGGCGAAGCCGCAACCAGAGCTTGCGGTTGTTCGGCTCGAACACCGCGAACCGCGCATCGATCGCAAGTTGCCGCGCGAGATACAGCATCAGCCGCTGCACATTCAGGTGCCCGGCGCGACTGTCATCGATCGCCACTCGCGAACCCATCAGACGGTACGTACCCCAGTCGAGGCGCGCGCGATTGATCCGCAGCTGGTGCAGAAAGTCGTCGGCGGGGAGCGTCGACGGCTCGTAGAGATCGAGGAGTCCGGCGAGGTCTACGTTGGCCGGTATGCCACCGACACCGTTTCGCGTTTCCTTCGCGGCGATGATTCCCGCGGCCGCGCCGCTCAACCCAACGATTCGCCATCGCGTGCCGTCGGTGTTGGCGACTCGCTGCCAGGGCGCGTAGAACGCCACGCGGCGCGAAACCACGGTCTTGCGCAATGCCATAATGTCGTTTGCCGCGTAGCTCGGAGGCACGTCCAAAAGCGCAATCCGCCCGTCCGCTTCGCAGCTGACCGCGATCTGATGCGCGGTCGGGTCGAAATCTCCAGCGATCGCGAGCGGCAGATAGGGGCTCCCGGAGATCGCTTCGTCGGCATCCTCCGGCTCCGGTTCATCAGACCGACAGACCTCGAAGCGCAGTCCGGGCGCTTCGTCGGGTTCGTCGACCGGCGTCAACTCGGCCGGGTCGTAGACGCCCGGGTGGACCAGGTCGGGAAAGACGACCTGGGTGATGGGCTCGAGTTCTCGCGATACCGAGTGTTCTTCGGCGGATCCGTCGTCCCAAACCTGCATCGCCTCGAAGGCTCCCGGTGCTCCGCCATAGTGCGGAATTGCTGCGTCGACGCCGGCGAGGAATGTGACCCGCGTGGTTGTCGAGGCTCCGTCGCTCCCACCCGAAATCAGCGCGGAATCATCCGGGGCATCCGGCACGATCCGAAGCGTTGGTTGCGTGCCAGGCGCAGGCGCGACCAGCGCTGGGTCTGGGCGCACGAGCCAGGAATCGCGATCGACGACCTGCATGGCCCAGCGCGGATGACGTACGTCGAGGCCCAGTCCCTCAAAGCGTTCGGCGCGGTCTCCGTGGCGCGCGATGAAGTCGAGCGTGACCTCGAAGACTCCGGGCATCCGGGCCCCTTCGGCCGCGCTTCCGCGAGGTGCCGAGCCCGGGATCACGGGTGTGACCGTCCAGTCGAGTCCGCTGACCTCACGCACCAGCCGGTATTGGTCTTCAGGCTCGAAGTAGAGAACGCTCCCGACGCCGACTCGCGTGTCGCTTCCGCGCACGGTGTTGCCATTGACGTACTCGACCGTCAGTGGGCGGTAGCGAGGCACGAAGGCAGGATCGACTTCGCTTCCCCAGGCGCCCGGGTCGCGAGCCGAGACAAAGGCCGAGCTGCCGTCCGACCACGTAAGCCCGCGCAAGTAATACTGCGCCGTGCTCGCCTCGCCGACGGTTCGAATGACGACACATTTCCGCCCACCGTTCACGAAGAACTGGTGAACGGCTTCGGGGAGCAAACGAAACCCGCCGCGTCGCCCGAATCGAAGGAGGAAGTCGTCCCACGAGTCGATCGCGACGGCTCGCCCGAGGGGCCCGCGCTCGGCGAGCCCCACGAAGCAGGCCAGGTCCATGCGCACCTCGGCACGAGGTCGAACGGAACGCTCGACCCGAAACGAGATGCCCGGAGCACCAGTTGCCTGTTGTCGCCACCAGCTCATCGGTCGGTCACTCGTACTGGATGTTTTCACATACGAGGACGAGCTCCTCCATCGCGACGTCTCCTCCGCCTTTCGCGGCGAGGGTGGGACCGGTCCACTTCGATGGTCGAGCACCTTCGAGCAGCCAGGTCGAGACGGTCGTCGAGCGGTCCTCGGACTTCAGCTCGATACTGACGGTTGCGCGCGATGCGGGGTCGCCATTGCGTGTGGCGTTGACCCAGCTCCAGAGTGCGCGAGAACCAATGAGGCCGCGCTTGAGCGTGACGTCGGTCGCTTTGAACGTGTTCGGGATCTTGCGAACGCCGTTGATGGGGTCGTCGCCGTCTCGGTACTCGGAGTACTGAATCTCGGTCCCCAACCCGGACACGTCGGAAAAGCTCGCCTCGATCTTCTCGCCGGCTTCGGGCGTGATGGAGACGACGAAGTTGAATGCTCCATACGGGTCGTTTCTTTCGATGGCCATGGTGGGCCTCCTTCAAGTCGTAGTTGGGTCAGATGAGCGAGGCTTCGGCCGTCCACTGACCGATGCGGAAGATGACGAATTCGGCCGGTCGCGTCGGTGCGACGCCGACGAGGCAGACGAGCCGCCCGTTGTCGAGGTCCGAGAGCGACATCGTGGAGCGGTCGCACTTCACGAAGAACGCGTCTTTTGGCGTACTTCCGAGGAGGGCGCCGGTGGCGTGCACGTTGCGGAGGAACGCCTCGATCGTCAGGCGAATCCGCAGCCAGAGCGTCTCGTTGTTGGGCTCGAAGACGGCCCATTGCGTCGCGCGGTCGATCGAGTGTTCGAGGAAGATGAAGAGGCGACGAACGTTGACGTACTTCCAGAGCGGATCGGAGCTCATGGTGCGCGCGCCCCAGACCAGGTACCCACGGCCTTCGAAGTAGCGCAGGCAGTTGATGCCCTCGGGGTTGAGCACGTCCTGCTGGCCAGTCGTGACGTTTCGATTGAAGCGAAGGGCGCCGCGTACCACCTCGTTTGCGGGGGCCTTGTGGACGCCGTTTTCGATGTCGCTTCGCGCGCAGATGCCGGCGACGAAGCCGTCGGGCGGAAGCTCGATCGTTTCGCCCGATGCGCCGAAGGGGTCGGTGACGACGACCCACGGGTAGTAGAGGGCGGCGTACGTCGTGTCGTGCTTGGCGCGGGCGCTTCGGATGCCGGCGTTATCGACCTCGCGGCCGTCGGCCAGAATCGCGAATCGATACTGAATTGTTTCGCAGTGCGTGATCAGGCTGTTGCGGACAGCCTGGCGAGCGTTGACGCCGAGATTCCATGCTGCCGGAGCTGCGACGAGCGCGATGTCCTCCATCTCTTCGAGCGCCAGAAGTCCGTCCGCGGTCGGCTCGTAGAAAGCCTCGGCGGGCTGATCCCCATCGGTTCCGGTGGTGCCGTTCAAGGCGATGACGAACGGCGACCCGTCGGTCCGCGAGGCATCGGAAAGTTCCGCCAGAAGATCGAGCGCCTCGGAGTCGTCCAGGGAGTTTGGCGCGTTGAACCAGATGGTCGCGGTGCGGTCGTAGGGCGGTTCGATTCCGCGCGTCTCGTCTTCGGTGCGGAGGATGCGCTCCATGCTCGCGAGCGAGCGAGGGTGCACACTGAGACCGGTGTAGCGTTCGCCAGACCCAGAGCCGACGACCTCGATGGTGACGGTGAGTTTGTACGCGTGAACTTCGGAGGCGGTCGGAGGCGTGTGCGTCGACCCCGAGTCGAGCAACTGAAGTTCGCCGGTCTCGGTGAAGTCGACGATGCGCAATGCAGCGGTCGAAACGCCCGTCGCGAACTCCTCGGTGATTGGAGAAGTAGCGAGCTCGACCACATCGCCTCGCTGAAGGCCGTTGAGTTCGGTGCCCAGGTCACTGCCGCGAGCGATCCAGACGTTGAGCTGCACGTTGCCGCGGCGGCCGGGGTAGCGCGCCTCGAAGCTGCAGACATCTGCGCCGGAAGAAGTCGTGAGGTCCTGGGCCGCGGTGGCGGCCGAGTCGGCGATGCGCGAGATGTAGCAACGCTTTCCGCCGTTGTCGAAGAACGACCGAACGCCAAACGCGAGGTAGTTCGTGGTCCGTCCGATGTCGCCGTACTCGAGCGGCTCCAGCCCGCCAAAGAGGCTGCGGAACTCCTCGAACGACGTCACGAGCGTGGCGTTGGCGACCGGACCCCAAAGACACGGACCGATGAATCCGGTGGTCGTGGTGGACACACCCTCGATGGTACTGGAGCGAAAGTCCTGCTCCTCGATGTAGACGCCGGGCGACAAATATTCTGCCATGGTGAAGCTCCTTTTCGGTGATCAGCTGAAGTCGAGATCGACACGGTTGAGGATGCCGACCTCGAGCGAGACCGACTGGGTTGGATCGGAAGCGATCGGGGCGTACCAATCCCCAAAAGTGGGGTCGCTCGAACGCAGTTCGTGAAAATTGACGGGGAGTTCCCGCAGGATGTCGTCGGCGTCGGCGTCTCCGAGAAATCGGTGGACCACGACGTCGCGCGTGATGCTCGGGTTGCGATGACCCGTGCCGGAATCGATGCCCGAGCGGGCATCGTGCAGTCGGATGAAGTAGTCGCCGTGCTTGTCGGCCATGGTTCGGTAGTGGCCGCCACCGACGGTCGTGACGTCGATTCGGGCGTAGGGTGCGGGGTCCCCGGACGCGTCGAGGACACTGCCCGTGATGCCCGACGATCCGCTTGGCAATGCCGATCGAATCGCAGGGAGGAGCGGCGCCGTGACGATCGGCTGCCAGCCGGTCGTGTCGGGTACGCCACCCTGTGCAAACGCGCTCTGGAAGTCGTCCAGCCGACTATCGACGTCGAACGAAATCGCACTGGGGAGGAAGCGACCTCGCGGATCGCGAACCTCGATCAATACGCCGCCGGGCCGCTGACGACGAAATCCGTAGACGGAACTGTGGGGATGGAAAGTCGGTTGCTCTGGTGACGCCCGCACTCGAACCAGGAGCCCGTCGATCGGACGGTTCAACGTGCGCAATGCGTCGGATGAATCGTGCCCGTAGTACTCGAGGCATCGAACGCCCAGCGTCGCTAGCGTCACCAATCTTTCAGGACTTCCCAATTGCATCGACTCCCCCGAGTCAGCTTCGTTTGTGTCCCACGCCGATTGTCGACGAAATCACGTCGGCACCACTCACCTGGTCACGCTCCCCTGTGCGTACCGTGCGCACGACGTAGGGGACCGAGAGCACGTACGTTCGGTTCAAGCCGTCCCAGATCCGAAGCAGGTCTTCGACCGTCAGAGGCTCGAGCGATAGACGCAGCGCTGTGCCTTCGGCCCACGAATACGCCGGATCGAGCCGGTCCTCCGTGAGAATCGCGTGCTCGTCCAAAATCCCCATGCAACGTTCGAGGCGCTCGAGCTGAAGCTCCGTGTCGGTCCCCGGCCAGACGGTCAAGAGCATGCGCATGTCCAGCGCCATTGCGATTCGCGCCGGCTGCCCTAGGCCACCCGACGGAACCGTCACGTGCCGACGAGTAGGATCCACCTCAATCTTGTACGGAAAGATCGACACCTGATCCGACAACCCACCGCTCATGTCCTCGGACGTCGCCAACGTCACCGTTGGCGCACTTCCGAACACGGACTCGTACTCGTCAGACAAAAGTCGACGGATCGATGCACTCGCACCGGCGATGGACAAAACACTCCCCACGCTCAAGAGAAGTCTAGGTTGAATACAGCTTGGCAGGATAAGTACCAGCGAGGCCCAAAATTCGTCAATACCTTGACGTATTTTTCTCACAATTCACGAAAAGCGGCTTAAATTGTGCTCCTTGTACAGATGTCTGTGAATACAGTGCGGCCATGGTTCGCTTCGGTGAAGCGCCGTTTCCCGTTTGCAGTTTCCGGACCGTTTCATGGTAAGAGACGCTCGACCTCAAGCCGCTGAGAACGACATGGCCAAACTTGGACGAACCAGCCGCCTGCCCATCGCCCGATTCACCCCTCAGGGCGCCTACCTCCAGAGCGAGACGCTCGGCGAGATCTTGCTCCCGCGCCGCGAGGTCGCCGAGGACGCCAACGAGGGCGACTGGGTCGAAGCGTTCATCTTTCGCGACTCCGAAGACCGCCTGACCGCCACGCTCACCCTGCCCAAGGTCGAAGTCGGCGAGGCCGCGTACCTCGAGGTCGTCGACGTGAACGACGTCGGCGCGTTCCTCGACTGGGGCCTTCCGAAAGACCTCTTCGTGCCGTTCGCCGAGCAGGTCGTGAAGATGCGCGTGGGCGAGAAGCACGTGGTCGTCGCGTACATCGACAACACCGACCGCATCGCGGCGAGCGCGAAGCTCGACAAGTACCTGCCAACGACGACGCAGGACTACGAGACCGGCGACGAAGTCGAACTCTTGATCTCGCGAAAGACCGACCTCGGCTGGGAGACCGTGGTCGACGATTGGGTGCTCGGACTGCTCTTCTTCGACGACGCGCTACCCCGCATTCGGCGCGGCGTTCGCATCGATGGATTCATCAAGCTCGCCCGCCCCGACGGCAAGCTGACCTTGTCGCTCATCGCGCCGGAGAAGCCCGACCGCGACGACCTCGAATCCGAGATTCTGGCCCATCTGCGGGCGAACGGCGGCAAGTCTCCGCTCTACGACAAGAGCCCTCCCGGCGACATCTACGACGCATTCGGCGTGAGCAAAAAGGTCTTTAAGCGCGCAATTGGTGGGCTGTATCGCGAGCGGAAGATCAAGATCTCGAGCGACGGGATCGAGCTGCTCGACTGAGCTCCCAAGCCCCGATGATCCTTGAGTTTGCCCGCAGTGAGCGAAGCGAACGAAGGGAGATTCGCGTCGCCCCCCAAGCCCCGATGATCCTTGAGTTTGCCCGCAGTGAGCGAAGCGAACGAAGGGAAATTTTGCGTCGCCCCCCACAACAGCAAGTTGTTGATCTTCCTAGCAAAGCCGCACGACGTGTTTGCGGGACGAAAGAAATGTCAGTTTGGCCCCTAATGAAGCTGCGAGTGCGTGCCGAGTTACTAGGAACTGAATTGCAAACCTCGTTCAGCGCCAACATGTAAGATGCGGCGGCCTTGTCCGGCGCACGTTCGCGGACACTTCATGCCGACCAAAGCATCTGTTGCCAGGTTCCTGGCGCTCTCTCTCGCGTTGTCCATGGTCTCTTGCTCCTCGAACTGCGGTTCGAGTGACTCCGCGCCACCGCGCGAGGTCGAGTCGGGCTTCGAGTTCCAACGAGACGCGTTCGTTTTCGAAAACTACGGAGGGGATGCAGTCGGAGTGCGGCTCACGCCGTCGCTCGTGGCGCGCATGTTCGGCCCCGAGACCGTCTGTATCGGCGGCCAGCTACCGTGCGAGCTCAATATCGTCGCGCAGCAGTGGATGGAGACCGCCAACGGCACCCTCTTCGAGGGTCGTAGCGAAGGCTTTGCGGTCTTGTCGCTCCTGTTCCACGCCGGCGAGCTCGACCCCGCCGAGTTTGGCGGCGAGACGGTCGCGGACCTGCGGCTGTTCGGAAACCCGGCGCTGCAGGAAGAGTTCGCCTACTGGGCGGCCACGCAGATGGTCCCCAGCGCGGTGGTCAACGACAAGCGCTACGCGGCAAAAGACGTCATCCCCTTCCTCGCCAAAGCGCTCGACCCCGAGACCGAGAAGCACTACCGCCTCGCCATCGCCCAGCGCACCGAGACCGGCTTCGCGCGCGGCCACGCGGTCACGCCAATCGGCTACTACAAGGGCGAAGGCGACGTGTACTGGCTCCGGATCTACGACAACAACTTCCCGGACCAAGAGCGCCGAATCGAGATCGACCCCAAAGCGAACACCTGGCGCTACGAAATTCCACCTCTCGATGACGGCGAAACCATTGTCTACGAGGGTACGCCCGAGAACGGGAATCAGCTCTACTTCTCGGCGGTCGAAGACCGTCTCGGCGTGCTTCAGGCGCCGTTCGCCGAAGACTCGCCCGCGGTCACGCTGAACTACTCGAACATCACGTTGGTGGCGACGAGCGAAGGCGAAGAGACCGGCATCCGCGACGGCGAGGTTCTGGAGGCCGAAGGTGACCGCGTGGTCCCCGGCTTCTCGGCGTGTCCACGCTGCGGAGCCGACCTTCCGATCATCCACCAGACCCTGGTGAACGCCGGCATCACGCGGGCGAAGAAGATGGAGATCAAGACCAATGGTTCGGTGAGCGCGACGGGCAACAGCAACAAGCGCTACCCACGGCCCGGCGACGGCGTCGATTGGGTGAGCGCGACCGGACCCAAGTACAACACCACGGTGCATCCGAGCGGCGACACGTCGAAAGACACCGTTACGTTCTCGGAAGGCGGCTCGACCGAGTACACCTCGGGCAGCGGCAACGGGGTTCAGATCAAGACCTCACACATCACGGAAGACAACACGCAGCTGCAATTCTGGGTTACCGTCGAAGGCTCGGATGACCCCGAGAATCAAGTCACGGTGCGCATCGTGACCGACGAAAACGGAACCACCTCGGTCGAGGTCGAGGGCCTGCCGGCCGGCAAACAGGTCGAGATTCAGGTGGGGCGCGTGAGCGCCGATGGGTCCGATCGATACGCCGAGACGGTCACGTTCCAGTCGAATGGAGGTACCGCGAGCGCGAGCTTGAGCCCGACCGACGAGAAGGTCACCGTGCAGAACGCCGACTCGGTTAGCGGCGGCAACTGCGCCAACGACGCCCTCGACGAAGAATACGAGACCGATGTCGACTGCGGAGGCGAGTGCAACGGCTGTGTCGACGGCAAGTTCTGCGACGTCGACGCCGACTGCCAGGATGGCACCTGTGTCGTCGAGAGCGGCGTGAAGATCTGTCGCGCTGCCGCCTGCTACGATGGCGTGCAGAACGGCGAAGAGACCGACGTCGACTGCGGTGGCAGCCTCTGCGGCGCATGCATCGCGACCGTCGACAACCGAACCACGCCGCAGTGCTCCGAAGCGAGCGACTGCGACACGGGTCACTGCCTCGACGGCCGATGCCGCATCAAGCAGCAGGTGATCCTGCGCGCGAACCGACTCCCGCAAGGCGGGACGACCTTGCGCTACGAGCTCGACGGCCAGGGCGCCGAGATTCGACTCGGAGCTGCTCAGCTCGAAGGCCCCCACGAGTGGGTCCTCGGCGAGGCGTACGCGTATCGACCGACCGTCGTGCTCGACTGCGTCATGGACGACACCGACGCTCGATACACCGGCGTCACGGCCGACGGCGACAACGCCCTCACCGGCCAGATCAACCTCGATTGCGCCGAAGAGAACGAGTTCGTCTTCTTCGCGCGAATCCAGTACTTCCGCGACGTGCCGCCGGTCCCCGAAGACGACCCGATGACGCTCGAGTACACGGTCGACGGAGTCACGAGCACCACGGAGCTTTCCGGCGACGCGCGCGACGTTTCGATCTCCACGTATCAGACGACGTGGAGCGCGCGGATGATCAAGAATCCGCTCCGCCCGGTCACCAACCTCCAGACCGGCGAGATGGGCAGCTACGCGTGTGAAGTATTGCCATGGCGCAACGACAACGGCGCCCCGCGCTTCAACGTCCGCGAGGCCGGCGTCTACTGCGAGTGGGCACCGACCGCGACATGCAGCGACGGCAAGCAAAACCAAGACGAATCGAGCATCGACTGCGGCGGCGTCTGCTCGGCGTGCCCCCGAAACAGCGCGTGCTACACCAACAGCGACTGCCAGTCGCCGTCGGTTTGCCTGAACGGCACCTGCGACTTCGATGGAACCTGCTCCGACGCCACGCAAAACCAGGACGAGACCGACGTCGACTGCGGCGGCACCGTCTGCGGCGGCTGCGCGGCGAACCAGTCGTGCAGCGTGAGCTCGGACTGCGCGTCGGCGAACTGCCAGGCGAACGTCTGCATCGCTCCATCGTGCTCCGACTCGCTCAAGAACCAAAACGAGGGTGACGTCGACTGCGGCGGTGTCTGCGCGACGAAGTGCGCCATCGGCTCGACCTGCAACGTCAACGGCGACTGCGACGCTTCAGGCTGCGTGGCCGGAACATGCGCCGAATCGTGCTCCGACGGCTTCCAAAACCAGGACGAAACGGCCACCGACTGTGGGGGCTCGACCTGCTCCGGCTGCACCGACGGCCTCGCCTGCTCCGCCGATTCGGACTGCGCTTCGAACTACTGCTTGAACAACGTATGTGCGACGGCGTCGTGCTCCGACGCAACGCAGAACCAGGACGAATCCGACGTCGACTGCGGCGGCCTGACGTGCGGCGCATGTAGCGACGGCCAAGCTTGTCGAGCGGCTTCGGACTGCACCTCGAACTACTGCGTCGGCAGCGTCTGCACGACCGCCACCTGCTCCGACGGCACGCAAAACCAGGACGAGACCGACGTCGACTGCGGCGGCTCGACCTGCGGCGGCTGCGCGATTGGTGCCGCCTGCACGGCAAACAGCGACTGCGCAGGCAACAACTGCTCGAACAACGTCTGCGCGGCGTCGTGCTCCGACGGCATCCAGAACCAGGACGAGACCGGCATCGACTGCGGCGGCTCCACCTGCGGCGGCTGCGGAGCCGGCGCGGTGTGCACGGTCGACTCCGACTGCTCCACGAACAACTGCGAGTGCACGGCGAGCTCCGGCAACTGCACCGGCGGCACGGGAACGTGCGGCGCGGCGAAGCTGGTCGTCGACCTTCCCACCACCGACGGAATCGCAACGAGCGGTTCGTTCACCGTTCCAGCGCAGTGCTCGCAGGTCTACATCCAGGCATGGGGCGCGGCAGGCGGTGCCGGTGGCAGCGGCGGCGGCATGATGATCCCCGGCACGCCAGGCGGCGCGGGCGGCTACGTCAGCGGAACGCTCAGCGTGTTGCAGGGCGACGTGATCGACGTCTGGGTCGGCCAGGGCGGCGACTTCGGCGTGGTGTACGACTTCGGCGGCAGCCCGAGCATCGGCAGCCAGTATGGCGTGCGCACCGACGGCGGTATCGGCGACGGCGACTCGTTCACGGGCGGCGGAGGCGGTGGCGGCGGACTCACCAGCGTGCGGCTGAACCGCGGCGCGACCACGATCGAATCATTCGTGGTGCCTGCCGGCGGCGGCGGAACCGACTTCGGTGCGGGTGACGACGTCTCGGCATTGGGTGGCGGCGGAGCCCTCGGCCCAGCAGGCGAAGATGCACCCATCGCCTCGCAAGAGGCAGGCGGAGGCGCAGGCGCCCAGGGCGGCTCCTACCTCGGCTCGGCCGGTGGCGCAGCCGCGGGCACGTACGGGACTTATCCGGCCGGATTCACGACGGCAGACGGCACCAGCGGAACCCCTGCAAACACCACGGCACCCGACTACTCGTCGTGCCAGGGAATCGGCGCCGGCTCGGTCGGCGCAGGTGCAAATCCGCTGGGTTCAATGTGGAACGCGGGCGGCGACGGCTGCGTCGTGATTCGATGCGTGGGGCAGTGATGATGACGAAAGGACCATTCATGAACTGTAGAGCGTTCCCCCTCTTCGCCGTACTCGCGCTGGTACTCGCCAGCTGTGTGGACGACGCGAAACCTGAACCCACGGCTCCGAGCGCGCGGCTTGGGCTCGACGAGACGATCTCGTGCCCTGAGGGCGAGGTCGGATGGAGGTTTGCGACGAAGCCGTTGGATAAGACCTCCGAAGCGTACGCGCAGCGAAGCGGCGACGACTCGGTGGTCGAGATCACCAAGCGATTCGCGGTCGAGCCGCAGTCGGCGACTTGCGATGGCTCGGCGTTCGACACGACTCAGCTCCGCAACGAATGCGGCGGCGATTTGACCTGTCGCTACTCGCCGGCCTGCGCGGGCGCGTTCAGCGTGACGTACACCTGCGGCGCCGCCGACAAAAACGCGGATGGCACGCAACGTACCTACTCCGCGGCGAAAGACGGGAGCGGCGTCGTGACACTCCAGTGCTCGCAGCCAGCGCAAGAAGCCGTCGAGGTCGAGACGCGCACGGCCTGCGTTCCTCGCCAGTGCCACGGGCGCGCGCGCCGCAACCTCGACATGCAGTGCGTCGAGAATCCGGACGCCCTCGACGTGGTCATGAAGGGCGGATTCGACGCCTGGTACAAGAGTGGGTTCGACGGCCGAGTCTTCATCGAAGATCGGTATCCGATCCGTGACGTGTACGACGTGTTCGCCGACCGCGCGACCTACGGCGCGTACAGCGGCTTCAACGCCGAGCCCATCTTCCCGACGAGCGAGCTCTACATCGAGCTGTGGGCCGAGTTCTGGTTCGGACTGATTCCGGAGGATTCGAACATCGTCGCGTGGATGAGCGACACGTACAAAAACAGGTCCACCGGCGTATCCGTGGAGGCGTTTCGGTGCGTCGCGTTCAAGCGCGAGATCGAGACCGATACGCCCAACACGATTGGCGACGACGTGATGATCCCGATGAGCTACGTCGGGAAGATCTCCGAAGACTGCCAGCAGGGCGGCCGCGTCTCGGAGGATTCGGCTGCCAAGAAGCTCGGGCTCTCGGTCGACCAGTTCCGTCAGCAGTACGCGTATCACAGCTCGAAGCTTCGGGGCTCGTACGACATGGAGGGGAACGCGGTCTGGCACAAAGTCGCCAAGTTCCGGTCCTTCTTCCCGATCGAAGACCTCGCGTATCACGAGCCGGAGTGCGCCCCGAACCCACAGGAGTTCTACTACGACGCGTCGACGGGGACGTACGATTTGCTGTCGTACTACGCGCAGCGCGAGTACGCCGAGCCGCGTGAGCTCCACTTCGTCGAGCCATCGGTTCCTCGCCAGGCGCACCTCATCCCGGGTGAAGTCGAGGCCGGGAACCTCACGATCCGCACGACCTCGCGCCTGAACACGAGCATCCCGGTCGACTTCAGCTGGAGGACGGTCAACCTGACCAAGGAGAACCCGTTCAACCCGTTCGCGGAAGGGGTCGACATCGGTGGCGCGTGGAACGGTGGTTCGCTCCCGGGCGCCAACTACGGGCCGCGGAATCTGAAGGCGTCGTTCTACGCGTATCCGTTGGGTCAGACGAACAACACCTCGCGCTACTACGCGTACAAGCTCGGCGAGATTCCGCTGCAGAGCCGCAACCCGGAAGGCAACACGCAGTCGGCGAACCTGCCGATCAACGAGAGTGTGAAGCGCTACTTCACGCAGTCGTCGTCGCAGAACTACATCTCGGGTGACACGCGCCTGTACACGCTCTTCTACTGCATCGAGTCCGACGACAACCCGAACCATGCTGGCGATGCGTTCAAGGTGAAGACGGGCACCGAGTACTACTTCCCGAGCAACGGGGCCGACTTCGCGACGCGGCCGTACGAGACGAACTTCGTGATGCGCGAGCCGCTCACGGATCCCGCTCGACCGGCCTACGCGCTGGTGCTCGACACCGATCGCGACGCGCGCAATGCGGGCTTCCGACGCGGATGTCGCAAGATGTCCAAGCCGTTCCGCGTCACGCTCGACCGATTCACGACGCCGCTCGAGCCGATCTCGGCGTCGGGCTTCACCGGGTCGACGAACAACGAGTCGACCGGCGACTCCAAGATGTCGGGCGAGAACGACAACGACAGCGAAGTGAACTGCATGGGGCAGTCGCGGGAGAACTGCGTCGAGACGGTCAATTCCGGCAACCGAACCGACGGAGAGAGCGGCCGTTCGACGTACGACCTCAACAACCGGCTGGCTCGAAATCCCGGCGATGAGGCGGGCACGAGCATGACCGCCGAAATGGTCGGCTTCCAGCTCATCGACCCGATGGACCCCGAGTCGTCGTCGGTCGGATTCCCGGCGGACGCGTCGTCGGCATCTTCGAACCCGATCACGATCTCGCTGGCCCCCGATTGGGACGGCATCAAGACCGCGCTCGAGCGAGCTTCGACCGGAAGCGCCACCGAGTGGGAGACTGGCCCTTATGGCGGCCAGATGGGGCTCGGCGTCGGCTGGGGTTTCAAGTGGAAGTTCTTCATCGGACCGGTGCCCGTGATTGTGTCGTTCACCTTCACGGTGGGGGCGTCGGTCAAGATCGAGGCGCAGTTCCAGTTCCGCCCGACCCCCGAGCAGGCTTACCCATGCATCGGCACCGAGACCTGTGCGATTCGAGTCGCCGAGGCGAAGACGTTCCGCGACGCGGCGCGTGACTGCAACGTACGCGGCGGCCGCCTCGGCGAGCTGAGCTCACAGGCCGAGGCCGACGCGGTGGATGCCGCACGCGCCGGCCAGGAGATCTGGCTTGGAGGCCAGCTCGCCTACCGCCACGACAAACCGTCGTGCGCGACCAACTTCGTCGCGTCGGAGTGTCTGGCGAAGAGCCGGACCGAGTACCGGTGGATGTCGAACTCGGTCGCGTTTGCGTCGAACAACTCGAACGCGGCACCGGACTACACCCCCGGGGCCATCTACAACGCTGCGCAAGCGGGCCTCGCGACGAGCTATCCCAACCCTCGAGCAATCACGTACGAGGCCAATGGCGCCCTCGGAACGGCTGGTACCAACGAAGGCCGGCAGTACGTGTGCGTGTACGAGCCCACCTTCCGCGAGCGCTTCTTCCGGTGGCAGCTCGGCCTCTCGATGGGCGCCGCGGCAGGGTTCACGCTCAAGGGCTGCACGCCGTACGAGAACCCCGGCTTCTGCCTGCAGGCGAGCTTCAACGTCGTGTCGTTCAACATCGGCCCGGTGTTCGAGAACGTCTACCACTGGCTGATTCGCGCGAACGAAGACGAATCGTGGGGACGCCGCGGAAACACGAACATCTCGGTGCCGTGGGCGCTCAAGCTCTTCGAGGGCGGGGTGTCCGCAGCGGTGAACTTCCTCTGGTTCACCATCAGCTGGAACTTGCTGACGTACGACGGAATCACCGCTGCTGAGGGCAAGCTGTACGACGCCGATACACCTGTACACGAGAGCTACCGATGAAGACGATGAACGCAAAATGGATGCTCGCCGCGGGCGTGGTTTGTGCGGGTGGAGCAGGTGTTTGGCTGATGCAGACTGACGCGTCGGCACCGCAGGTGGACGCGGCATCGAAGGCCTCGCGGCCAGCGCCAGGTGAACGACAGAATGGCTGTACGTTCGAGGCTGGTGAGTCGCTCGCGTACCACGTATCGACTCGCGACGTTGCGACGCTCGACCTGAGCGGGCTGGTGCCGGCGAACGCGATGCCGTCGGGCAACGAACTGCGCGTAGAAACGTCGTCGAAGCTCGAGCTGCAGGCGGCGACCGTCGAGCCTGAGGGTACCGTGTTTGTCGCGCGATTCACCGAAGTTGCGGCCGACTCCGTGGTGGACGACGCAAAGCTCGAGGAGCCATTCCTCGTGCGCATCGGCCGCGACTGCTCCATCGACGGCTTCGCATACAAGCGGGGCGTCGACGCAGGGTACGCACGCGTGCAGCAGGCGTTGCTCCACGAGCTGAGCTGGGCGCAGCCGACGGGCGCCGAGACGGAGCTCGAGGTGCGAAACGGTGTCGGTTCGTTCGGCGCGCAGGTGCGGTCGGGCGAGGCTTCGCTCACCCAGACCTTCGGCTCGTTCGAGCCGTGGGCGGTTGGTCCGACCGCGCTCGATACGGTCGAGTCGAGCCTCGTCGAGATTCGACTCGGCTCCTCGCCGTGGTTCGAGGAGCTCCAGGGCCGCGCGACGATGAAGGGGCCACGCTCGACGGTCGAACATGAAGTCCGGGCGAGCTTCCTCGGGGCGAAGGCACCTTCGTTGACGGGCGCGTCGACCGACGAGACGAACTACGTCTGGGCAGACTTGCTCCCGACGGAGATTCCACTGGCCGAGCGCCAGCCGCTGACCAAATCGGAGCTCTTGGCCCTCGCCGACGCTCGCAAACTGACGGTCGATGAAGCCGTCGATCAGTACGTTGCGCGTTCGAACGACCCGAACGTTGGGATTCAAGACTCGTGGCCGCCGCTGAAGACGTTCCTCGAGGCGAAGCCAGAAGCCGCGCAGGAGGTCATCGAAAAGCTGAAGCGGCGCGAGATGCCAGCGGAAGCGACGATGGGCGCGTACATCGCGCTCGGCAACGCGCATACTCCCGAGGCCAAGTCGGCGCTCGAGGGCGTGATGCGCGACGAAGCCGCGCCGGTGATTGAGCGTAGCCGGGCGATTCTGGCGCTCATCGACCGCCCCGACGTGGGCGCCGACCTCGCCGGATACCTGGGCGAGAAGTCGCAGAAGCTCGCCGGAGAGACCAAGGGCGACCGCGTGCTGGCGCGCCAGTCGCTGCTCGCGCTGGGCGCGATGTCGGGTCGAAAAGCGCACGACGAAGACATCAAGCAGATGGCGCTGCGCGAGATTTCGCAGCGGCTCGAAGACACGCGTGACCTGAGCGAGGCGTACCAGCGCCCGGTTTTTGGCGCGCTGGCGAACGTCGGCGAACCCGACACGCTGTCGATGATCGCGCATATCCCGTCGCACCCCGACCCGAATGTTCGCGAAGCGGCGGCGATCGTGTTTCGACGCATGCCGCCGGCCGAGTCGGCGGAGTTCGCTGCGCAGTGGCTGGCGGTTGAGACCAACCCGAACGTGAAGCGGGCCCTGTGGCACACGATGGAGCTGCAGACGTTCGACGCGCGGGCGAACTACCCTGCAGAGGTGCTGCAGTTTGCCGTGCGCGACCTGCGCGAGCGGCCGGGGCCGATCACGCGTAAGGCGCTCGTCCGGATGCTGGCGCGCGCCAAAGCCGAGATGCCTGGCGACGACGAGCTGGGCATCGAAGACCTGTTCGTGGAGCTGCTGCCCTACGAATACGAGCAGAAGAGCGGTTTCGAGAAGTTCATGCACGATGCGATTTCGCCGGAGCGGCGCGACGCCAAGTACCTCGAGATTGCGAGGGCGTTCGACGAAGCCGGTGGGCTGGAGCAGCCCGAGGAGCCGGGCATCGTGATTCCCACGGTCGGTGGAGCCAACGAGGAGGTCCAATGAGCGCGAAGAGTGTTGGAGTTCGGCTGTTTCTCGTGCTCGCCGCTGGCGGGTTGGTGGTGGCGTGTGGCGACGACTCTGAAGGTCCCAGCGGGCCGGTGACGCCGCCCGAACTGAACGAGCGCCCCTTGCCGGTGCTGGGCGGGCCCGACGACGAGGAGTTCGAGGAGCCGACACCGCCCGAGGAGTTCGTCCCCGAAGACCGCGTCGAGGGCGCGGGCGAGGGCGAGTGCTGCATGGTGACGTTCGCGTACACGCGGGACTTTCCCGAAGAGATCGGGACGGCCGTGCTACGCGGAAGCATGTACCCGCTCAACAGTGAGGAGGGCATCGAACTCACGGCAGCCGACGGTGTGTGGAGCGGCGAGGCCTGCCTCGCGCCCGGCGAGTACGGGACGTACTACTACGACGTCGGGCTCAACACCGGGAGCGGCGAGCTCTTCATGACGATCGACTACAACCCGTACGTGCCGAAGACCGAGTGGCAGGGCGAGTTCGTGAACGTCTGGACGCCGGCAGACGACTGCGCTTCGCTGGAC
>CAYLMO010000033.1:0-39958 GCA_964384605.1 uncultured Bradymonadales bacterium
GTCGACGCGCTCACCGACTGCGCGAACCGCGGTACAGTCGTCTACATGCTCCAATCGCGGAGCCTGCTCGACTACCTCTACTTCAACTGGGCGTTTCTGCGGCACGAGTTGCCGCTGGCGCGATTTTCCAACGGTCCGAAGACCGTTCTGCTGCGGGGCTTCTTTGCGTGGGTGGGGTCGTGGTTTCGACGCCAGCCGGCGAAGCCGGAGGAGCAGCTTCAGGCCTTGGTCCATGACGGCGAAGCGGTTTTCGTCTTCCTCGAAAAGGCTCGCGCCGACGACGACGAGAACCTCGCCTACAGCCAGAAGTACCTCTATCGCCTCATTCGCGCGCACCGGACGTCGGCGCGGCCGATTTTCATCGTGCCGATGCTCCTCGTTTGGGAGCGCCGCCCTGACCAGCGCCACCGAACGATTCTCGAGGACATCTTCGGTACGACGCAGAACCCGGGCTTCTTCCGCAAGGTCGTCTTCTACTTTCAGGCGGGGTGGCAGTCGTTCTTCCGGTTCGGCGCACCGCTCGTGCAGGTATCCAATCCAGTCGAGGTGGGCGAGTTCCTGATGGAGTTCCCGGGGGCGGATAGTGCGGATGCCTCAGAGTTGTTGCGAGAGCGGCTCGTCGACTCGTTCGAGCGCGAGCGTCGGGTCATCCTCGGGCCAACCGGGGAGGCGTCCAAAACGCTTTGGAACGAGGTACGCGAGCGCCCCGAGATTCAGGACACGATTCGACGCGTCGCCCGCCAGGAAGGCGTTTCCGAGGACAAGATCGCCACACGAGCGAAAGAGCAATTCGAGGAGATTGCCGCCGAGCCGAACCTGCTCGTGCTCAAGATCTTGAGCGCCCTTCTGAGTGTCGTTTGGTATCGAATCTACGACGGTTTCGAAGTCGATGAAGACGGGCTGGAGCGTGTGCGCGCCGCTGCTCGCGACAGCTCCGTGGTGCTCATTCCGAGCCATAAGAGCCACATCGACTACCTGATCATCAGCTACCTCTTTTATCAATACGGGCTCAACCCGCCCGCGATTGCGGCCGGAGTCAATCTCGCATTCTGGCCGATGGGCTGGATTTTTCGTCGGTGTGGTGCGTTCTTTTTGCGCCGCTCGTTCCGCGGCGAAGACCTCTATCCGGTCGTCTTTCGGGAGTATCTGATCCGGATCATGGAGGAGGGGTACCCGGTGGAGTTCTTCATCGAGGGGACCCGTTCACGAACGGGAAAGCTCGTGAAACCGAAGTACGGGATGCTCGACATGATCGTGCGCGCGTACGCTTCGGGGCGACTCGAGGACGTAAAGCTCGTGCCAATCTCGGTAGGCTACGAGAAGGTCATCGAGGAGGGTGCACACAAGCACGAACTTCTCGGTGGTGAGAAAGAGAAGGAGAGCCTTGGCGGGCTCCTGCGCACACCGAAGTTCCTGACGAGTCGGTACGGTCGTCTCTACGTCGAGTTCGATGAGCCCGTTTCGGTCGCGGAGTACTTCGACAAGTACGAGCTCGACCGGCTCTCGCCCGAGGAAGACGAGGTCGACGCGCTCGTGGTGCGTCTGGCGCACCGCATCATCTACGACATCAATCAGGTCACGACGGTCACGCCCGCTGCCCTCGCGGCGATGGTGCTGCTGACGAACGACTCGCGCGGCATCGATCGGCTCCGTTTTCAGCGAGAAGTGGGGTTCCTCGTCCACATCCTTCAGCAGCCCAACCGGGAAGTTCGGTTGTCGCGAACGATCGACGACGCGGTGGGAGCACGTGCCACCGCGATCGTCGAGGCATTGGAGCGGCGGCGAGAGCTGAGTCCGATTCGCGAGGTTCGCGACGGCGAAGCCGAGCTCGACTCCGTTCCGTTCCTCAAGCCGGTGCAGGAGCCCGACGTCGAGAGTCTCGTAGGCGACGCCGTCGCGATTCCGCTCGACGAGGCACTGAAGCTGTTCGAACGCAACGCGCAGGTGGAGGTGCAGAAAAGCGACGACGTCACCGTCTTCATGGTTCCAGAAGAGGCGCGAGTCGAGCTCAACTACTACCGAAACTCGATTCTGCACCACTTCGTGCCGGAAGCACTGCTGGCGGCCGCGATCGGGCGTTTCCAGGGCGAATCATTGGAGCTCGCAGCGGTGATGAAGGAAACGCTCTTCCTCAGCCGAATGTTCAAATACGAGTGGATCTACGAGGAGCGCGCCGAGTTCGAAAACGTCTTCATGCGATCGCTTCGTTACTTCGAGGCTTGCGGCTGGCTCATCAGGAACGACGACGGCACCGAGATCTCGGTGCAGCAGCCACGACCGCCCGAACTACAATTCTTCCGAAAAAACGTGCTGACCTACCTCGAGGGTTACGCCCTCGTCGCGCGCAATCTCCATCGACTGCAAGAACTGAAGGAGCGCGACGACTTTGTGTCCGACCTCCTGAAACAGGCCCGTGCAGACTACCTCAGAGGCGATCTCATCTATCAGGAGAGTCTCTCGAAGCCGACCTACCAGAATGCACTTCGCCTCTTCGCAGATTGGGGAGTTCTCGAGCGATCGTTCGAAGGGTCGAAGAAGCGGGAACACCTAAAACTCCGCGACGAGTGGCTCGACGATGAGATGCGCGGAGAGTTCGTCGAACAGATCTCTAGTTTCGTCGCTCGCTGAACGTCAGAAACCGTTGACTCACGAGTCAGCGGCAGCTACGTTTTTGTCTGAATGAATGGTCATTCATAAGAGCCCCCGTTTGGAGAAGCACCATGGCCGAGGCGCCGATTACCCCCGTCGAAGAGCCGAAACCGAAAGGTTGTTCGTTCCTGATTTTGGAAGTTGGAACCGAGTCGATCTTCAGCCCGGAGCAGTTCACCGAGGAGCAGCGAATGTTCGCTGCGACGGCGAACGAGTTCATGCAGCGCGACGTGCTGCCGCATGTCGAGGAGCTCGAGCATCAGGATTTCGACCTGATGGTGAAGATTCTTCGCAAGGCGGGCGAGCAGGGCATTTTGCAGATCGATGTGCCCGAAGAGTACGGCGGACTTCAGGTCGACAAGACGACGTCGATGATCGTCTCGGAGAATCTGGCGCAGTATGCGGGCTTCTCGGTCACGTACGGCGCCCACACGGGGATTGGGTCGCTGCCGCTCATGTATTTCGGCACCAAAGAGCAGAAAGAGAAGTGGTTGCCGCGACTGGCCACCGGGGAACTGCTCGCCGCGTACGCACTGACTGAGCCGGGGAGCGGGTCGGATGCGCTTGCCGCGAAGACCAAAGCGGTCTTGGACGACGACGGCGAGCACTACGTGATCACCGGGTCGAAGATGTGGATCACGAATGCCGGCTTCGCCGACCTCTTCACGGTCTTCTGTCAGGTCGACGGAACGAAGTTCACGGCGTTCCTGATCGAAGCAGATCGCGAAGGCGTGAGCACGGGTGCGGAAGAGAAGAAGATGGGCCTGAAGGGCTCATCCACGCGTCAGCTCAACCTCGACAACGTGCGGGTGCCGAAAGAGAACCTGCTCGGAGAAGTGGGCAAGGGCCACAAGATCGCGTTCAACATTCTGAACATTGGCCGATTCAAGCTGGGCGTTGGTGTGCTCGGTGGTTCGAAGCGAATTCTGCGCACCGCGGTCGAGTACGCGAAGCAGCGCGAGCAGTTCGGTCAGCCCATCGCCGAATTCGGCGCAATTCGAGCCAAGCTCGGTGAGATGACCTCACGCTGCTACACGCTCGAATCGATGTGCTACCGCGTTGCCGGCTACATGGACCGCAGCCTCGACCCTCTGAATCCGAACTCGGAGGACTACGTCGAGCGAATGATGGAGGAGATCGAAGAGTTCGCGGTCGAAGATTCCATCATGAAGGTCTTTGGCTCCGAGGTGATGCAGTACGTCGCCGACGAAGCGGTTCAGATTCACGGCGGCTACGGCTTCTCGGCCGAGTACGAAGTCGAACGGCAGTACCGAGACTCCCGTATCAACCGCATCTTCGAAGGGACCAACGAGATCAACCGGATGCTCATCCCGGGCATGATCTTGAAGCGCACGATGAAAGGTCAGCTCGACCTGTTCGACGTGATCGGAAAAGTCGAAGAGGCGATCGCGTCTCCGGAGAAGCCGGTCGTTCCGTCGGTCGACGCGCCAGACCTCGCGTTCGAGCGATTTCTCACCGAACAGGCCAAAAAGGCGACGATCTACGCGGCCAACCAGGCGATTCAGAAGCACATGGCCGACCTGCGTGAGCAGCAGGAGATCCTCATCGAGCTCGCGGACGCCATCATCAACGTCTACGCGATGGATTCGACGACCGCGCGAACGGCGCTACTCGTTGCGGAGCGAGGTGAAGACTCGACGAAGGGTCAGCGTGCCGCGACTCGATTGGCCGTGGTGCAAGCGTATCAGCAGACGGTCGAGCGAGCCGAGAACCTGCTCGCGCACCTCGTCAGTGGGAACAAGCTGCAGACGCACCTGAACAATATCGACAAGCTCGCGCCGCGCGTCCGAGTCGACCTCATCGGTCTACGTCGCGAACTGGCTGACCTCGTCGTCGACCGCGAGAAGTACCCGTTCTAGGGCTGCGAAAGCCGAGCGAGACCGCCTGACTGAAGCGCGTCCGGATTCCATCCGGGCGCGTTTCTTAGTTGGGATTGTGCGTACGTGCAGTACAGGCCTGCGGTAACAGCCGATGGCCGGTGGTTACCCGAGTGCTTCAAGCCCCCGAACGGAAGGCGGCTCGAGGCGCCACAGGTCGAGCGATTCATGTTCACAATACCGGCACGTGCCTCGTAGCTGAGTCGCTCGAAGCGCGCTTCGTCGCTGGTGAACATACTCATCGCGAGGCCGTAGTTCGTGCCGTTCGCGATCTCCATCGCTTCTTCTTCGTCGTCGAATGTGTAGACGACGACGTCGGGTCCGAAGATCTCCTCGGCCTGGTGTGAGCCGCTTCGGTCCCACTCGATCGCGCGCCAGAGTCCGGGGCGAACGAAGTAGCCGTCGGCGTCTTCGAGCGCCGCGCCTCCGCGACGGATCGGCTCGAGCTTGCCACCTTCGTCGTCGGCTTGTGCCGCGAGAAACCGCTCGAATGCAGGCTTGTTGATGAGCGGACCCATGAACGCGTCCGCGGTGAGCGGGTCGCCGGTGGTCACGCGGTCAATGAGCTCGGCGAAGCGCTCGACGAACGTGTCGACGATGCTGGAGTGGCAGACGACTCGAGAGGTGGCGCTGCATCTCTGGCCCGTCGTCAAAAAGCTGGCGAGCGTGATCTCGTGCAGAGTCTGGTCGAGGTTGGCGTCGTCGAAGATCACGGAGGTGTTCTTGCCGCCCATCTCGAGGGCGAGCAGCTTGCCGGTCTGCTCGAGCGTTGCTCGACGAATCGCAACGCCTGTCTTGTACGACCCAGTGAACAGGACTCCGTCGACGTCGGGAGACTCCACGAGTCGCGCACCGACTGGGCCGGGACCCTGAACCAGGTTGAGGACTCCGGCCGGGAAGCCCGCCGCCTCGGCACATTCGAAATAGAGCTGCATGGGGCCGGGCGTCAGTTCGCTCGGTTTCACGACGACGGTGTTCCCGGCGAGCAGCGCGGGCACGATGTGGCCGTTGGGGAGATGGAGCGGGAAGTTGAACGGGCCAAGTACAGCGACGACTCCGAGTGGACGGTACCGGTAGTGGCCATTCTCGAGCCCTTCGGGGTGGACAGGCCGAATCATGTCGTAGCCTTCCGACTTCATGATCTCGATCTTGGCGATGAGGGCCTTTGCTTCGGTGGTCGCTTCCCAGAGGGGTTTGCCGGCTTCGATCGCAATGGCGCGAGCGAGGTCGTCCTGGCGGGAGGCGAGTTGGTCGGCGAACGATTCGAGATAGGCTCGTCGGGCCTCGAATCCGAGCCGGTCCCAGGCAGGCTGGGCCTTGCGGGCGGACTCAATCGCTTCGTCTACGGACGAGGTAGACCACGCCGTGCGGAAGGTCGTTTGGCTCGTAAGGGCCGGGTTTTCTCGGACGATTTCGCCGTCGGCGGATTCTACCGCACGCCATGCGCCATGAATGAAGTTGCCGCGAGATTCCATCGATGTGCTCCAGAAGAAGTTCGAGGTTCGTACCGATACCACGGGGGCAGAGCGACCCCAAGAGGTCGGAATCTTTACCCCACGCGAGAGGTCGTCTAGGCTCGGCTTCGCGGAGGAAAACCAAAGATTGAATGCTACGATCACATGTTACGTGGGCGACGAACTGCTCGCCGGGGCGGCGATCGTTTGCGCCGGCCAGGAACTCGAGCTCGATGAGTCGGGGTCCGCTGTGGCTCGATTGATGCCGGGCGAGCTGTTGGTCGAGGTCGATTGGAGAGGGGAGAAACTGCAACGGCGGCTCCAGAAGCATGGGAGCGCGCCTCGTTTCGCGGTCGATTTCGCGGCTGAGGATGACGGCCACCCATTTCCGGACCTGGTGGGTTTGGTCGGGGATCGGTTTCGAATCGAGGAAGTCGTCGCCCGCGCTGCGACTGGGACGGTGGTTCGAGCGTTCGACCGAACGCACAATCGACTTGTCGCCCTGCGCGCTCCGAGTGACGAGCTGTCGGCATGGGAAGAAGCGCATCAGGTGTTTGTCGTCGAGGCGCGAAACCTCATCGAAGTCGAACACCCCAACTTACTTCACATCTTCGATGTACTGACCTTGCGGGGCCGAGCACTGTTGGTCACCGAGTGGGTGGTCGGCGACACGCTCGACCTGCGGATGCGGGAGCAGCGAATCGGTCCGCAGATCGCCTGGGAGACGCTGTTGCCCGTCGCCAGTGGCGTCGCTCAACTGCATCGCGAAGACATCGTCCACCGTGACCTACATGGGGCGAACATCATCGTACGCGCCGAAGGTGGACCGAAGCTCATCGACCTGGGGCTAGCGCGGTCGCTGGCAGACGTTTATCTGGGGGCGGCGCGCGTGCGCGAGACTCGCGAACACTGCGCTCCGGAGCAGTTCCAGGGGCTCCACGTGACACCCGCGACCGACGTGTATCAGCTCACGCTACTCTTCTACCGGTGCTGGGCGGGGCGGTGGCCGTTCGAGTCGGAAGATGTCGAGTGGGCGCATGTTCACGAGGAGGCGCTGCCGCTGCCCGACGCGCCGGAGGTGTTGCAGCGCTTGGTCGCTCGAGGACTGTCGAAAGATCCCCGGCAGCGATTTGCCAACGCGCAGATCTGGTTTCAGGAGTTTTCGAGCGCGATGGAATCGCTCGATCTGCTCGAAGAAGTGCGTACTGACGGCGCGCGGCCGTTTCCGCCGGTGGTCGCGATGGCCGCGGTCGGCGTGATCGCTGTCTTGCTTATGGTAGGATTGATGTCGGTCTTTGGGGGCGAGGACGAGCCACAGACCGTGGAGCTGGGAGGACCTGCCGAGGTGGTGGGTGACGACGCCCCAGGTGGGAAGCCGATGCAGGCGGTGGTTCGCGCGCCAGCCGTAGTGACCGGGGAAGCCGTGGACGCCGGGCAAGCGGAAGACGCCGATGAAGAGTCGAACGATTCGGACGATTCGGACGAACCGACGGGTGGCGCTGAAGCGGAGGTCGCAGACCCGGCGACGAATGTGGTACTGCGCCGGCAACCACGAAAGAAGTCGACTGAGCCGAAGCCGGCTGAGTCGAAACCGACCGCGAAGAAGTCCTCGCAACCGGTTGAAGAGCAAGCGCCAGTCCAAGATGAGACCGCGCCCGCTCCCAAACCGAAGAAAACCGAGGAACGCGCCGATGATGGTCCTGCGCTGCTCGAGATTGAAGATCGGGCAGGCGATTCAATCTTGTTGCCGGTCGACTGAGCCGGCGGTGAGAAGGTGAGGATATGAGGCAGATTCACTATCGACTGATTGCGCTGTTTGTCGCGTTGCTCGTTGGCATGGGGCCGTCTGTTGCGTTCGCGCAAGGGTCGGGCAAGACGGTCACCGAGCTTACCGAAGAGGCAAAGGTGCAGTATCGAGAGCTGCTCGATTCGGCGCAGAAGAAGTTTGCGAGTGGGGATCTCGAGGGAGCGATTGTCGACTTCGAGGCCGCGTACGAGATTAGGCCGTCGTCGAACATCCTCTACAACGTGGGCCGAATTCACGAGCAGATGGGGAACATCGATGAAGCGATCTCGAACTACGAACGGTTCATCGTCGCCCCGAACGTGGACATCAAACCTCGTCAGGATGCGGTCACGCGGCTGAAGACCCTGCGAGAAGTTCAAGCGATGCAACGCGAAGAGGAAGCGAGGAAACAGGCTGCGGCAAACCCGGAGCCGAAGCCGGAGCCAAAGCCGGCGCCCAAGGCGGTTGCTGAACCCGATCGAACGCTCGCGTGGGTCTTTCTCGGGGTCGGCGCGGCGACGCTGATTGGCGGCGGAGTGTTTGGCGTGCTCACTTCGATGCAGCATTCGAAGTACGAGGACGCGACCACCCTGCAGGCGCGGCGCGACGCGGCCTCGAGCGGTGAGACCTTCGGCTACGTTGCCGATGGACTGCTCATCACGGGGGTAGTCACCGGAGTCCTCGGCGCAATCTTTTGGGTGACCGCAAGCCCGGACGAGCCCGAGGAGATGGCGATCGTACCGTTCATTGGTAGCGATGGTGCCGGAGTTGGGATGACCTGGAGTTTCGAATGAGAAACCTACTGACATTGATCGGCGTGCTGGCGTTGGCAACAACGGGATGCAGCTTGCGATACGACTTCACGGAGTGCGAAGTCGACTCAGATTGCCAGCGTGTGGAGTCCGACGGGTTTCTTCAGTGCGTCGCGAACGAGTGCGTCGCCGCGAGTATCGATTGCCGGCAAGACTCCGACTGCGCCGAGGGTCAGACGTGCCAGTCGAACGCGTGCGTAGGTGCGAACGACATGGGCACCTCCGACACGGGGCAACCGGATACTGGTCAGTCGGACATGAGCATGATGGATGCTGCCGTCGACATGGACGACGGCACTTGCGAGCGCAATGCGGATTGCGGGGAAAACGAGCTTTGCATCGAGGCGACGTGCACCTCCGTGCTGAGCGCACAGTGCCAACGCGCGTTGTTCCCGAGCGGAAACTACGATGATGCAGTGGTCGTGGGCTCCATCCTGCCGCTGTCGCCCCCATACACCAACATCGGGCCTCCCCTAGAACAAGCGATCGAGCTTGCGGTGCTCGACTTCAATCGTGCTGGCGGACTCCCTGGTGGTCGCAAGATCGTCTGGGTTTCTTGCGACGATCTCGGCAACACCGACCTTTCCCAGGACTCAGCGCAACATCTCGTCGACATCGGCGCTCCGGCCATCATTGGGCCCCTGTTTTCCTCGGCCTTCATCGACGTGAACACGAACGTCACGGTGCGCAACGAGGTCTTCACGATCGCGCCGACGGCGACGGCGCCGAGCCTTACCGGCCTCGACGACGACGGGCTAGCGTGGAGGACGATCGCCAGCGATGTGTATCAGGGTAACGCGTACGTCGACCGAATCGCCGCACTTGGTGTCGACAAGGTCACCATCTTCGTGAAGGACGACGCCTATGGGCTCGGACTGTTCAACGAGATTGCGACTCCGCTGAACAACGCTTTCTCGGGGGCAAACCAGCAGGTCGAGTTCGTGCAGTTTCAAGACCCGGCCAAGGTGGGGTTCGACCAGACCGCGATCACCGCGGAGTTCGCGATGAAAGTCGCGACGGCGTACCAGAACAATCCAGATGCGGAGCTCGTGGGGTTCATCGGAACTTCGGAGACATTGTTGCTGGCCAACGCCTATCTGCAGTTCCTGGGTCAGAACGGCGTGCCGCCGGCCAACTATCCACGACTGTTGTTTAGCCACGGGTCGGTTGCAGATTTGCCCGATCTGGTCGCTGGCTCGGGGGGAAGCTTGCTTCCGCTCGTCGAGGGTACGGCGCCGGACATCTTCAATCCGGCCAACTTTCAGGCCTACACGCTTCGGTTCAATCTGCAGTTCAACAACCAAGATCCGAACACCGTTTCGACGCTCACGTACGATTCGACCTTTGTCGTGTTGTTCGGCATGAGCGCGATTCCAGCTGGCGAGGAGATAACGGGTCGCAAGATCGCCGACAACATGGCGAAGCTCGTCGACAAAGCTGGCACCCCGATCTCGTTTGGCGATGCCTCTTTCGTGGAGGACGGCCGAAACGCGCTCGCGGCGGGCAACACGGTCGACCTTGCGGGCGTGAGCGGCGAGCTCGACTTCGACCTGACGACCGGCGACGTGCGTAGCAATGTGATTGGTTGGGAGGTATTCGATCGGGGAGGCGGTGATTTTCAGCTCGATCCGAAGCGAGTGTATCTGCTCGACCCGGAGCCGGCGGAGACCGGCACATGGACGGACCTCTGAGGGAGGCCAAGAACGACGAGAGGCCGCCCGGGTTGGGCGGCCTCTTTTGTTCATGCGCCGATGGTGGTCAGTGGGTGACGTCTCTCGCCACCGATTCTTGTGCTTCGCGCATTTTTTCGGAGACCGTCTGGCCGAACAGCTTCACGGCTGCGATGACGAAGCATGCGACGCAGACGAGCAGGATGATGTACTCGGTCGCGGTTGCTCCGGATTCGTCGTTGTGGATCTGCGAGAGAAGAGCGGTGAATTCGTTGTTCATGGTGGCCTCCTAATCGGCGCGTGAGAGTGAGTGCCTTCCTTGCCGGCACGAGAAGGAGACTAGGGGAGCCATGTGTGTGTGGGTTGAGCGGATGTTGAAGGGTCTCTGAACGTTCGGTGAAAATGATGTGAACCGTTTCTTGCTCAGGCGCTCTCCCTGTTGAAAGGTACCCTGAGCCGCTATAGACTGTGGTCAACAGGTATACACCCCAATCTTGCATCCGTGTGGCCTCCGTCGACGATGGGTCGATGACGCCACAAGCTCGGAGTACCGATGATGCCGAAACGACGATCCGTTTGGAGTCTCGTATCGTTCTGTTTGTTCGCCCTCCTCCCCGCTGCGGCATGGGCGGACCAGACCACGCTACTCGACGCCACCGTCACTCATGATGGAACGAGCGCCGGCATTGCGTATGAGAATCTACCGGGTGGACTACCGACCGACCTCACGGCGCCGGTCGATTTTGCAGGCGGTATGATTCACGTCCGAGCGACGGTGAGCGCCACGCCTGGCGGCACCATGACGGGGATGATGTTCTGCCTCGTGCAGACAGACCGGACCCCGGCGAATCGGGCGTGCACGCCGCACACCTCGCTCATGTTCGATGCGACGGGGACCGTTGAAACGTCGATGGCAGCGGGCTCGCTGATGCAGGCGGGCAATCTAGACTTTTCGATGGCACTCGCCGAGCTGGCGGTGATCGTCACCGATTCGGCCGGTGAAATCATCGACGCGAACAATCCAAACTTCGTTGGCTCTCCAGACACCGCACCATTTTTGCCGGTCACTGCTCGGATTGAGGCTGAATGGGTTTCGGCGGGCGATACCTTCGCTGGATACCCCAGTGACATGCCGACCGTGTCCGAAAACCCGGTCTTCACCCCGGGGTCTGGTAGCTACGAGAACTCGGTTTCCGTGACGATCGCGGCCGGCAACGGCGCGTCGATCTACTACACCGACGACGGAAGCGCGCCGTCCGACCAGTCGACGGCATACACTGGTGCGATCAACATTACGTCCGACACCACGCTGCGAGCGATTGCGATCGAGGCGGGAGCCGACCCGAGCGCTATCGTCGACGCGACCTACACGATCACGGCCGGCGGAAACGCTGGGCTTCGCGGTCGCTACTTCGAGGGGCGCAACTTCGAGACGCTGGTCGCGACCCGAACTGATGCTCGTATCGACTTCAGCTGGCCCGACGGAGTAACTCCAGACGGAGTCAGCTCCAAGCCGTTCTCCGTGCTGTGGACCGGCACGGTGACGCCCATCTACACCGACGAATTCACCTTCACGACCGTGAATGATGATGGCGTTCGCCTCTGGGTGAACAACCAGCTCATCATCGACGATTGGGAGGCTCACGGGCCGCTCGAGCGCAACGGGAACATTCGTCTCGAAGCCGGACAGCCGTACGACATTTGGCTCGAGTACTTCGACGCCGGCGGCGGCGGCGAAGTCTCGCTCAGCTGGGTTTCGGATCAGCAACCGGAAGAGATCATCTCGGACTCGGTGCTCGTGCCGACCGACGGCCCCGCTGGCAACCCACCGGTCTCGTTGCTCGCGGAGAACGCCGAGAACGAGCTCAACGAAGCTGTCACCGAGCCGTTCACCTTCGAGATCAAGCGTCGTGGGAACCTGACCCAGGCCATCGAGATCACCCTGACGGCGACGGGCGATGCGACCGTGGGCCAAGATTTCAACATGCCGACGACCGTCACGATCCCGGCCGGCCAGCTCGCTACCACCGTCGAGATTACGGTGGTGGACGATGAAGAAGTCGAGGGCGCAGAAGAGGCGGTTATCTCGATCACCGCAGGCGACGGATACGAACTCGCCGAGCCGCTCTCGACGACCATCTCCATCCTCGACAACGACATCGACGTCTTCGCCATCACCGGCGAAGTCCTCTACACGGGCACCGAAACCGGTTCGATCGTGGTGGAGGCATTCACCGAGGAGACACCAGTCTTCGCAGTTCGCCAGGCGGTTCTACTGAACGCCGGATCGTTCACGATCGCTGGGGTTGAAGAAGGCGACTACACGGTCATTGCCTACATCGATGGCAACGGTAACGAGCTTCTCGACACCGGCGAGACGTGGTCCATCTACCAGGATGATGCTGGCGACCCGCTGACGCTGACGATTCCGAACGAGGACAACATTCAGGTCGTAATCGACCTGGATCGGCGACCGGGCGAGGAAGTTGGTGGAGAAGGCGGGGGCGGTTGTGGCTGCGCTACTTCCGATCCTGGCTCGACCGGCGCGACGCTCGTCCTGCTGTTGCTCGGGTTCTTCGGCCTGCGCGTTCGAACTCGCCGCCTCAAGGCGAGCTGAGTCGCTCGCGAACGCCCGTGAATCGGGCGATTGGCCGCTCCACTGCAATCCGAAACATCTGTTCGGTTCCCACGACTGTCGCTTTGCGGCGGCAGCGTGTGATGCCGGTGTAGAGGAGTTCGCGCGTCAGCAGCGGGATCTCTTCATCCGGCAAGATCACTGCGACCTCATCGAACTCGGAACCCTGCGCCTTGTGAACCGTCATCGCGAAGGCGTGGTCTAGCTGCCCTCGCAGCGCGGGAAGATGGTGCGCCCGATAGCCGTGCCCCTCGGGGAACACCACCATTGGTTTCGTGTCCTCGCCGATTGTGACGTTCACGATCAGCCCTTGGTCGCCATTGAAGAGTCCGCGCTCGTAGTCGTTCCGCTGCATCAGAACGAGGTCGCCCGGTAGGTAATCTGGGGCCACTCCCTCGAAGCCCATCTCTCGTGCCAGGCGACCGTGGAAGAGCACGTTCAGTGCATCGGCTCCAGTCGCCCAGACTCGCGTGAGACACAAGATTCGTGCGGTCTGGAGGTGAGCGAAGACGTCGTCGATGACAGCTTCGTCCTTCGCGGAGAATTCTCCTTCTACCAGCGGAAAAGCCGAACCAAATACCTGGTCGCGATGCGGAAGAGTACCGATGTGTTCGTCGTACCAGGAGTCTGCGAAGTCGCGCAGCATCGAGCGCCGTTCGCGCTCGTCCTCGTGGTCGATAGGGCGAAGTAGGACCCCGCCGTCTTCGAGTTCGCCGAGGGCGGCGACCGCGTCGTCGGCGCGCCCGGAACGGATGCTCTCGGCCACTCGCAACACCGCCGAGCCTGCAATGTTCGACTCCGACATTCGGTAGCTGGTCGTCAATCGAACCGCATGGCGACTTGTCGCCTCTTCGCCGTGTCGCTCCTCGAGGTCAGGCACGAGGTGCCTCCACGGCGTTTCGGTGGAGGTCGCGTCGGGGATCAGATCGCGCAGTACGGTTCCCGTTTCGACCGACGGCAACTGCTCCGCATCTCCCAGCAGAATCAGACGCGCATCGTCGGCCACTGCGGAGCTCAAGCGTTCCATCAAGACGAGGTCGATCATCGATGCTTCGTCGACGATCACGACGGAGGCGTTCACCGGAAAGTCGGCCGATCTGCGGAAGGTCCCTTGCGACGGTGAGTATTCGAGCAGTCGGTGAAGAGTGCGCGGACTCGCAAGCGATGCCCGTAGCGATTGGTCTTGAGAAGCTGGGTCGTCGAGGCTCTCGAGTTGCGCATCGATCGACTCGCCCAGTCGGTGCGCCGCCTTCCCGGTCGGAGCGGCGAGCGCGATGGAATCAGGTTCGATGCCGAGCCTCGCGAGGAGGCGTAGTAGCGAAACTACGATCGAGGTCTTACCCGTTCCTGGGCCGCCAGTGATGATGGACAGAGGCAGGTGTAGTGCGGTCAGGATGGCGTACCGCTGCTCGGCGCTGAGAGTCATCGCCTCGCCACCAGGGAGCCGCGTGGGGCGTGCTGCAAGGTCGGCAAGTGCGTCGTTCAGAGTGGCCTCGCCCCAGGCGAAGAATGGGCGGCCTATGCGAGCGCGAAGGGCTCCGGCGAGACGCTCTTCGTACAAGAGTAGCCGCTGGGAGTAGAGCCAATCGCCGTCGATGATGAGCGGGAGGAACGAGCCCGGGCTTCCGACCACGGTGGCGGCCTTGGGGTCACGGACGACGCGCACCGCGTCGGCCGCGAGCGAAGGTGCGTCGTCTACACAGGGAGCGAGCAATCGAGCCACTACCCCTGGGTCGAGGGGCAGTCGGCTGCTCCCCTGGTTGGCCGCGAGGAGCGCTGCGACGACCATCGCCTCGAACGCGTCCTTTTCGTCTGCGAGGCCGGGGAGCAGGGCAGAGAGTTCCTGCGCCAGCACGAATGGGGCACGCCCAACCTCGCCAACTGCTTCGTCGTTCCACCACGTCGCTGGCCTCGCCGCGATCGCTCCGCTCGGCCGAATGTGTCTCTCGTCGATCATCGAAACACCGTTCGTGCGAGTTCGTTTTCGTAGTGGAGCAAATCGTCGAATGAAGGCCGGTGCGAGTAGAACCCGGAACCGTCCGGTCCAGCTCCACGTAAGAACGCGTACAGGTAGCCGCCAAATCTCGCGTCGTATCGCTCCTGGTCGTGCAGACCGAACATGCGAGCGATGGCGAGACTGTAGAGACGGGCCTGCGTCGCGTATTGCGCCTGTACGTGTGCAGCGAGCGTTTCGTCGTCGTAGCGGTCGAGCGTGTCGCTCTTCCAGTCGGCGAAGTAGACCACTCCATCGATCTCTAGGACGACGTCGATGTAGCCCTTGATGAAACCGCGATCGACACGGAAGGCCCGCTCCACCAGTTCATTGAGGCGAGGGTCGGAACCCTCGGGGATCGGGAAGAAGTACTCCACCTCGTGGAGGACCTTCGAGGCCCTCCAGAGCCCGTCGATACTGGCTCCGCGAGGGAGTGGGACGGGAGTTGTCATAGTGTTCCACACCATCCACTCGCAGTGCGGACGATACTTCGCGTCGATCGCGTGCTCTGACATCATTTCGTCGAACAGGTGCACGATTTCATCGGACGCGCGCCATTCGTCGAGCGTTGTCTCTTCGAACGAGTCGGGCGGTGAGTTCTCCAAGACCGCGTGGAGAAAGATGCCTTGTGTCGCGCCGCCGGGGAGTTCGTCGTCGCCGCGCCACGCGTTGGAGACCGCGTGAACATCGGTTTGGAACGAGATTGATGAAGGCTCGGCGTCGTCCTTCGACTTGGGCGCGGTGCGCTTCATTCGCGAGTACGACGTGACCATCAGAGGGGTCTCGGCGAGGGGCGCGACGCGCGCTCGCGAAGGGTCAGCATCGGTGAGGAGTCCTTCCGGAATCGTCCATGCATCGAGCGGAATGGGTTCTGGCGCGCTCGGCTCTTGCGGCGGTTGGTATGGGGCGAGCGAGAGGCGGAAGAGTCCCTGAAGCTCATCGGGGACGAATCCGTCGGTCCCGAGAATGGTCTCCAGGCGCTTGTTGAGCGCGACCTGTCGACCGTCGAGTGGCCGCTTGAGATCGCGTTTGTCGATGTAGGGCAGGTAGAGCCTCGCCACCGCGCGGGTTGCGGCGACGTAGAGCAGTCGCTGAGCTTCCTCGCGAAACTCGTTGTCGATCAGGCGCTGAGGAGGCGGCAGGAATGGGCGCCCGACGTGCACGGCCCGTTCACCCTCCACATGCAAAGTGTGAATGTCGACGCTCATGGGGCGATTCAGCCCGCCGAAGAGAAACACGACGTCAGCCTCCAGCCCCTTCGACTTGTGCACCGTCATGATCTGGACAGCTTCTTCGTCGCTTTCGAGCCGCTGCACGTTACGGTCATCGCTGCGAGGCAGGGCGCTCCGAGAGACGAACGCCTGCAGCCGGTGCAGAAGCTCTCTGAGGTCGAAGTGCGAGAGCATGACCTCCTCGAGAAGCACCTCGAAGATGTGCTGGATATTGGTCAGTGCGCGGTCGTTGTCGCCGAGGAAAATCGCGCGCCGGATGACACCGCTCTGTTCGGAAATCTCGGTAAACAGGCGCTCGAACTCGCGTCGCTCGGCGAGGTCGTGCCAGGCGACGAGTCGCGCAAAAAGAGGATGCGTTTCGGGAAGGTCGCGGCATTTCGGAAGATCTTCGAGGCGCACCTCGAAGAATGGCGTGATCCACGCAGCCTGGCGTTTCGCGCGGTCATACGGCGACTCGACCGCCGCCAACAGGTCGAGAATCGCGAACGCCTCCGGAGTCTGGAACAAGCCCTCCTGTTTGTAGAAAGCATGTGGCACGCCTCTCGCCCGCAGCGCTTTCGCGATCTCTCGCCCCTCCCAGTTGTTGTGCGTCAGCACGAAGATGTTTCGCGCAGTGACCCGGCGCGGTTCTCCATCGTCGTGCACGTACAGTGCGTGCTCATCCGACAAGATTCTCGCGATTTCGTCGGCGAAAGCATCGCCGAGCGCGTCGCGGATTCGCCCCGCGAAAAGACGGTCGGCGACCGGTCGAACAATCTCGACGGGCACGACGTCATCGCCATTTGCCCACGTCGCAATTCGGTCGGGACGACCGCACGAGACCGGGTGGTCGTACCGAATGGGCCCGTCGAAGAACGGCTCCTCGGCCTCTTGGTCGAAGATCAAGTTGTAGGCCTCGATGAGCCCCTCGGTAGACCGAAAGTTCTGGCGCAGCGGTACCAGATCGCCACGCGCGGTGACCCGCTCCTTCGCGTCGAGATACGTCCGGACGTCGGCCCCGCGGAACCCGTAGATGGCCTGTTTCGGGTCGCCGATGAGGTAGAGGCCGTTCCGTCCGGCGCTGTCGAAGAAGACCCGCCGAAAGATGTTCCATTGGATCGGGTCGGTGTCTTGGAACTCGTCGATCAGGGCCACTCGGTACTGCTCACGCAAGTAGCCGAGAAGGGGGGATTCGCCCGAAGCATCATCGAGTCGTTCCGACACCATCTGGAGCATGTCGTCGAAATCGAATAGCCCGGTCTCTTTGGTCTCGGCGAGGCGTCTCTGGACCTCGGGGCGAAATCGCTGGAGGGCCGCCACACGGAGCGGTGCCAGCCGGTACATCGCGTAGAACACTGCACGAACCCCGGGGTCACTGTGCTGCTTCCCATTCTCCTTCATCGCGCGCAGAAACGGTTCGAGCGCGACCAACAGGTCGGGGATGTCGATGACTTCACGGACGCTATCGAGGCGCGCGAACAAGATGCCGATCCCCTGCACCACGAGGTTTGCCGCGTCGGGCGAGACGCTCCGTCGAATGGCGGTTTGGGCCCGTTGCATCAGGCCCTCTTCGTTTTCCTGCCGCAGCGCCTCGAGCGCCTGTAGCAGCCGCTCTTCGCTGAATCCGGGCAGGATCCGACCGCTCTCGTCGCAGACGCGATAGAGGTCGCTCTCGAGCGACTCTTCATCATAGAGCTCGAACCAGCCGCGCACATAGGCGGCGAGCACCGGCTCGGTCGTCAGGTCCTTCCGCAGCGCTTCACGGAAGGCGCGCTCGAACAGACTTCGTCCATCCTGGTGCTCTTGGTCGAAGAGCCGTCGAAGGTGGAACGCATTCTCGGCCAAGATCCGGTGGCAAAAGCCGTGAATCGTGTGGATGGGTGCCCGGTCGAACGTGAAGAGTTGTCGCTCCACGAACCGCATCGCGTCGTCGTCGAGCTCCCAATATTTCTTGTCGGGGTCCGGGTGTTCGACGTGGCGACGTCGCGTCAGAATCCCCTCGAGCATGGCCCGAATCCGCTGCCCGAGCTCATTGGTCGCGCGTTCGGTGAAGGTCACGACCAGAATCTTCGAAATCGCGATGCGTTCGGTGAGCATCTTTTCGAGGACGAGGTGCTCGAGCGTGAAGGTCTTACCCGTACCGGCCGAGGCCTCGATGATCGCAGGCTTGTCGGCCGGAATCTCGTCGAGAATCGCCGGTCTTTCGATGCGTACGATGGAGCTCATCGGACCCCCTCGACGTGCTCGAAGTAGACGCCGAAACGGCGCTGGAAGAGTTCTTCCGGGTTCGTCGCGGGCCCGTAGCGCTCCGGCTCCCTAACGGGACCCCAGAATGACTCGTACCGGTCGCGGTTGTCGCGCGCGTACTTGTCGAGGCGCTCGTGGAAGGGGAGCCAGTTCTCCAACTTCCACGCCCAGGCCGCCATCATGGGCATGCGGTAGGCGTGCATACCGCCCAGCATTTCCTGCGCGACCGCGGTCAGATAGCTCCGCGCAACTCCGGGGTCAGGCCATCGGAACTCGCGCAGATGGATGCCTTTCTGACCTCGGCCCGTTGTGACGAGGGCCACCCTCCAAGACGGGAGCACGACCGACTCCGAGGCCGCCAACCAAACGGCGTCGAGGAAACCCCGAAAGAAACGGGATTGATCGGCGCTGTCGAGTCGCTCGAGCTTGCTCGTGACAAGCTGCACGCTCGTGCCGTTCTGATCGAACGGCGTGGTTCGACCGACGAGGCGCACTGGAATCGGCGTTCCGTGAACGTCGACGGTCAGCTGGATGGCCGGAGTGTTCTGTGTTTCGATCGCCGAATCGAGTCGGCCGCCGAACGCCACCGCGCGAAGGGGGGCGCCAAGGTTCACCCCCAGCTCCGTGAGGTTCGAACGCCAGTAGCCGAGCAGGCGAAGATGCTTTTCGCGCTCCGCCTCGCGGAACAATCCCGTGGGCAGTTCCCCACGCAGTTCTCGGCGCCGGGTTTCCTCGTCGTACAGGCTCGCCAGCGACGGTCCCGCCGGCTCGTGGGCCGAGGCGAGATAGCGACCAAACACGGTTCGGAGCAGGAAGAACAACTCGCTGGCTTCGGTCTGTAGATGCTCGTCGGTCACGTCCATCGGGTCGTCAAACACCTCGTCGCGCATCCCCAGGAAGAACCTGGCCGAGCCCTGAAGTGGGCTTCGCAAGAAGTTGCGCATCTGGTGGAGCGTAATCTCGGAGCGGGCGGCAACAGACGGTCCGCGTTCTGGCGGTGATTCGACCCCGAGCGTCTCGCGCAGGACCGCGCGCCGGTCGGGGGCGAGCGACCCCTCGAACTCGCTCCAACGGGCCGTTGGAAGCTGGCGAGATGCGGTGACCGTGTCGAGCGAGTCGCGCAGCGCACGGGCCCGAGCTTCGGCCTGGGCTTCGGGTTGGTAGGCCCGCACGCCGGGTGCGACGTCTGCGTTCGCGACCTCGGGCATCTCTTCGATCTCCCACGGCGCGATGTCGTCGGTGCCCATGTCTCCCACCACGTCCACGACCGGCGCGGGCTCAATGGGTTCGAGCGGCTCTTTCCACCGGCGAAGCGGCATGGTGCGAATCAGGCTCTTTCGGCCTTCTTCGTCGGTGTAGCCGCGCTCGACCATGAAGAGCAGCTCCCGGACCACCGGCGATGGTTCGAGCTTCTCGCCGGTCTGCGCATCGCGCGAAACGTAGGAGCAGACGAACTTCTGTCGGGTCGAGATGAGTGTCTCGAGGAACATGTACTCGTCTTGATCGCGCGTCGAAAACACGTCGCCCGCCTGTCGCTGGGCCCAACGGAGGTCGAGCGGTGAGCGAGTCTCGGACCGGGGGAAGAACTTCTCGCCCATGCCCGTGACGAACACCACTTTGAACGGAATGGGTCGCATCGGCAGAAACGACGATACGACGACGCCCTCGGCTAGATACTGACCCCGCGAAATCTCCAGTCGGCCGAGCCGGTCGGCCACGAACTCCCATGCGATTCGATATGGGATGGGTTCCTCGGTCAAATCGAGCTCGGCGATTCGTCGGAACGCCTCGAGTACTCGACCACGCTCGTAGGTGTCGTCGTCGTTCTCCGGCTCGAGATAGGTCGAGACCAAGGTGGCGGCGATATCCATCCACTCGCGCAGCGTCTTCGTCTGCTCGCGCATGGCGCGCGCATCGGCGATGAGTCCTCGTACGAGCGCGATGAGCTCTCCGGCTGGCGCTGCGTCTTGCTGACCGAGCTCATAGGGCACGTAGCCAAAGCCGTTTGGCGCGTCGAACCATCGGCGTTCGCCGGCGAGGTCGCCAGCCATGAACACGCCGAGTGCGAGTCTGCGGAGCCCCTGGTCCCACGTGTAGAGGTCTTCTTTCACGTAGGTGTCTTCCAGGTCGCTGCGGTCGGCGCCAAAGAGGATCGATAGTTCGTCGACCCAGCGCACCCACGTGGCGCGATCGGCGCCATCGACGTGTGTCAGCACGTTGGGATGGGTGACGAGCTTGAGCAGCTCGTTGCGCGCGAACTCACCGAACGGCAGGTGCAACAGAATCTGGACGGCTTCGAGGAAGCGTCGGTGCGCCGACGCCGAGATGTCGACGATGTTGTGCGGGATGTCGTTCGTGTTTTGAAACACGGAACGAATGCGGGCTTGATAAGCCTCGCGCTGCCGGGCCGATACGATCACCGCGATGTCGTTGAACGCGAGCGACTCGCCGCGGGCGGCAGCTTCTTCTTTGTAGCGCCAGATCGAGTTCGCGACGCTCTCGATTTCGCGCTGAATGGTCGGGCATTCGAGCACTTGAATCGAGTCGTCCTGGTACGCGAACTCCGGTTCCGTTCGAGCGGGTTGGCGGGTCAGAATGTCGCGCTGAATGCGGTGAAGAAGGGTGTCGCCCCCTGCGAGTGGGTCGACGTAGCGGGCTTCGAAGTCGCAGTTCGTCAGGATGTTCAAGAGGCGCACGTTGTCGCGTCCGGGGCGGCCCCAGAGGCGCAATGGCGCTACGTCCTCTTCGTACTCCCAGAGGTCACCTTCGCCTGAGAACGCGAGGGTCGCATGCTCGGCGTGGCGCCGTAGGAAAGTGTCTCGCTGAGGTACGCGCCAGCCGGAGGGCACGTCTTCCCAGTACTCCATGCACGGATTCAACGTGTAGAGATTCAGCTCGCACAGGCTCGAGACGCGGTAGAAGAGGTCGTAGAAGATGCGCGCCACGTACGAGAGGCCGAAGATGTGAGCCCGGGGCGGTAGGTCGAGCTGGTTCACCGGGATGGTCGACGCCAATTCACCCATCGGGATGAGGGTCTTGCCCTGGGCTTCGGCGATGTCGTGGATGCGTCCTTCCGGGCCGAAGACTTCGAGCCAGAGCGCTCGCTGCCACGCTTCGGCGGTCTTCCACGGATCTTCGTCGAACAGGGAATCGGTGCGCCACGTCTGCAGCATCCGCGGACGAGAAAGCGTGTACTCTTCGAACACTCGTCCGACCTGCTGCGCGAGCTGAAAACGCCGACGCGAGCGACCGTCCTCGTCGTCGGATGCGTCGATGTAATCGAAGATCGGTGCAAGTTCGGGGCGGTCACGCAGTGCGGGGTCTGCAAACGTGTCGATGAGCACCGCGTGCATCCCGTTGCGGTCGAGAATCTCGACGTTGGACGACTCGGGGATCAGGTCGTGGAAGAATCGATTCAGGTAGTCGAACTGGACATTGGCCGTGATCCCGGTCTTGCGCGCGATCTCGAACTTGAGGAACGTCGCCAAGTTTCGGTTCGGCACGACGACTTTGACTGGCTCGAATGGGTCAGAGTTCGCGCGATGGTCCTCGATCTGCTCGACGAGCGCGTCGACGAGTTCTTCGAGGTGGTTGGAGTACCAGAGGCGGACCAAGTTCGTTCCCTTCGTGTTCGAGATTCGAGCCCAAACTACCGCCCGCGACCCGTTGCGGACAATGGGAGCTTAGGTGCAGCCACGGCATGCACCGTGCCCGCCTTTTAAGAATTTGAAACCGGATGGGTAGGCAGCGCTCTAATATAGAGGTACAGCGGTGGAGCTTGAGGGATGTGCACGCTCTTGGGGGCGGTGCGAAACGTTGCAAATGGCAGGAGAATTCGATGATCGCGAAGTATCGAGATCGGATCGAGAAGAAGATCATGCGGCGGATGTTGGATTTGCCAAAGCCGCTCGCGCGAAAGGTGTTTGGCAAGCCGCCTCGCAATGATCGAGGCGACGAGCTCGAGCTACAGACGTACATCTTCATGAAGCTCATCGAGATATCGGGGCAGTCCGATCTGACCGCGCTGGGGGTGGATGGTGCGCGCAAGCTGTATGCGACGACGCACAAGGCGACCGACGTCAAGCCGGCGAAACTGCCCTCAGTGGTCGATCTGGAGATTCCGGGGCCGGTCGGGGACCTCCCCGTGCGTGTCTACCGACCAGGCACCGGCACGCGGGCGGCAATCATCTTCTTCCACGGTGGTGGGTTCGTCCTCGGCGACATTGCGAGCTACGAGGGGCTCTGCTCGAACATGGCGAAGTGGTCGGACTGCGTCGTGATTAGCGTGGAGTATCGACTCGCGCCGGAGCATCCGTTTCCGGCAGGGGTCGAGGATTCCATCAGCGCCGTCCGATGGATTCTGGGCCACGCGGACGTGTTCGACATCGATCCCGAACGGGTCGCGGTTTCGGGCGATTCGGCTGGCGCGAACCTCGCGACGGTCACATGTCATGCGACCGCGCAAGACGAACTCCGCCCCGCGCTCCAGGTACTGTTCTACCCGACGACCGACTATCAGCCGGGGTATCCGTCCATCGAGTTGTTCTCGGATGGCTTCTTCCTGACCGCGAAGAACATGGTTTGGTTCTCGCAGATGTACGTCGATGGCCAGGAGGCCGCCGACGCGCGAATCGCCCCGATTCTACAGGACGACCTGTCCAATCAACCGCCGTGCATCTTGGTGACGACGGGCTTCGACCCGCTGCGGGACGAGGGCGAGGCGTATGGTCGAAAACTGGAGGAGGCGGGCGTGGACGTGGAGCACATCAACGCGGCGGGCCTCGTCCACGGCTTTGCCAATACCGGTGGAATCATCGAGGAAGCCGCTCGGGTTACCGAAGAGGTATGCCGAAAGACTGGAGAGCGTCTCGCCGCCGAAGTCCACGGGAATTCGCACAATTGATTGATGCGCAACCCTACCAAGGGTAGGGTAGTTGGGACGAAACGAGGAGTGCGCTATGGCGCAGACAGAAACGGAAGAGCGGCTCGGGCCTGGCACCGTCGTTGACGGGCGCTACGAGGTCGTGAGCCTGCTCGGCAGTGGCGGGTTCGCAAACGTCTATCTGGCGAATCACAAGATGCTGGGCACCGAGGTTGCGATCAAGGTGTTGCACGCCCCGCTTGCGTCTTCGGCGGACCCCCAGTTCGCGGCTCGATTCGAACGGGAGGCCAAGGTGGCGGCTCAGATGCGCCACCCCAATGTCGTCAACGTCACCGACTTCGGCTTCACGCCAGATGGCGACCCGTATCTCGTGATGGAGCGGCTTCGCGGGCGAGACCTCGAAGAAGAGCTGAAGCTCAAAGGCACGCTCGACCCCGATCGTCTCGTTCGCCTGATGGTGCCTTGCATTCAGGCAATCGGTGAAGCCCACAAGATGGGCATCGTCCACAAAGACCTGAAGCCGTCCAACCTCTTCCTCGTCGACGCCGGTGAGCCGACCGAACGATTGGTCGTGCTCGATTTCGGCGTGGCGCGCGTATTCGACGACGCCGACGCGAACATCACGCAGACGGGGGCGTTCACCGGAACGCCCGCCTATCTGCCGCCCGAGTACATCCGCGAGCAACGCGTGACTGCCGCCTTCGACGTCTACCAGATGGGGCTCATCCTCATTGAGTGCATGTCTGGCCAGAAGGCGATTGAAGCCGACGGACCGATGGGCTTTCTGCTCGCTCACTGCATGGGACGCGTGACCGTCGAACCGGAGTTCTTCAACAACGATCTCGGCCAGGTCATCCAGAAGGCCATCTCGATCGAAGACACCGACCGGTACCCCGACTGCACCGCACTCGCCGCGGCGCTCTCGACCGTGGTTCCGCCAGCAGCCGACTTCGACGGCCGCAAATTCACTCGCCCCAACTCGCCTATCTCTTCGAACGAGGTGGCTGCGTTTGCGGACACGCTCAGCTCCGGCCAGATCATCGGCGACGCCTTCACGACGGGTGGCGGGCCAGGCGTGGACAACTCGGGACAGAATCGAGCGCACGTTCCAAACCGCGCGACCGAGACGATCGACACGTACGAGCCACCCGGGAAGAACCGCACGCTCATGATCGTGGCGGTCGTCGCCATCATCCTGGTGCTCGGCGCCGCCGGTTTTGTCGGGTCGCTCGTATTGAAGAGTCAGAACGAGGGCGAGGCCACCACGGAAGTGCCAGCGGTCGACCCGTTGGCAGCCGCGACGACGACGCCAGAGCTCGTGCTCGAAGAGATTCCGGTCGACCCGGGCCTGGCTGTGGCTCAGGCATCCGAGAGCGTCTCGGGCAGTCTCGGGGTTGCCGATGCCGACGCGAAAGCCGAGGCAGAATCGCGCTCGAACGCGGCTGATGCCGCCGAACGCGAGGCGCAACTCAAGGCCGAGCGAGAGGAACTTCGCAGGGAGCTTCGCCGACGCGTCGAGAAGAGGGTTGCTCGACCGACCGTGCGGAAGCCAAAATCGGAGCCTAAGGAAGAAACCGAACCGGTGAAGACTACGCCGAAGAAACGCCTTCTCGTCGTCGACTGAGACCATGAACGAATCGATATCGCGCCGGCTACTCGCCGCGCTTCTCGCGGCAATGCTCGCGCTTGGACCTTCTCACGCTTTCGCGCAGGATGCGCCGGAAGCCCAGGACGAAGGCGTCACGCCGACCGATGCTCAGCAGGATTACAACGACCAGGGCGTCATTCTGATTCAGGATGGCAAGTACAAGCAGGCGATCGCTTCGTTTCGATCGTCGCTGTCGCTCGGCGAGCTGAACATCACCTATCTCAACCTGGGGCGGGCATACTTCCGATTGGACCGATGCCTCGAGGCACGAGAGGCATACGACGCGGTGAAGTCCGCGCCCAAGGTGAAGTCTCCAACCGCCGCCGAGATCGGCGAGATTCTGCAGCGATTCGAAGCGGAGTATGGCGAGGCCTGTTCTGCGACCATCGCGATTTCGTGCGAGGGTGACCCGATGGTCGCTGTGAACGACCAGCCGGCACGATCATGCAGCGAGGTGTCGGCCTGGCCAGTGGTTCCGGGCGAGCACTCGGTGACCGCGAAGTATGACGAGGGAGAGGTGACCGAAACCTTGACGGTCGCTGCTCGTGGAGCAAAACCCGTTTCGTTCGCGACGCCAGAAGTGGTCGAAGAGAAACCCGACCCAGTGGTCGCGAAGCCAGCGCCCAAGCCACAAGACTCCGGGACTCCGGTCTACGTGTGGATCACGCTCGGCGTCGGCGCCGCGCTCGTCGCTGGCGGCATCGTGATGGATCAAGTGATCATCGCAGGCCAGTTCGACGAACTCGAAGACACCGAGGAGTCGCTCGAACCGCAGGACGCCGTCGAAGCGCGCGACCTGCGCGAAGATATCGAGACGAATCAGATCATCGCATTGACCCTGATTGGAGCAGGAGCCGCCGCGTTGACGACGGGGGCGATTCTGTGGCTGGTTTCGGGGCCCGATGAAGAGCCGGCCGAGACGAGCGTGTCTGGCTGGGTCGCCGAAGATAGCGGCGGCGTCGTACTGCAGGGGAGATTCTGATGAAGCGACTTTGGTCCCTAGTGCTGATCGTTGGCGTTCTCGCCGGGTGTAACTCGCTCTCCGACACCGAGGAGAGCGGTGCATTCGAGTGCGACGTCTACTGCAACATGATGGAAGACAACTGCGACAAGGTCTTCAACGGTAACCAAGAACTCTGCTTGGACATCTGCGACCAGTACGCTTCGCGACCTGTGACGGGTGAAAACGGCGAGCTGGTTCCTCTTGGAAATCAGGTTCCGCCTGACGATTCGCTGGAGTGTCGAATCTATCACCTCGATACTGCGCTACTCGACGCGAATGCGAACAACGCGCACTGCGAGGAGGCGGCGCCATCTGGCGGCGCGACGTGCGTTCGCCCTGAGATTGCGCCCGAATGTGCGAAGCTGTGTCACAACATCGTGTACGGGTGCGATCTGTTTCTCGAAGACTACCGAAACTGCGAGCGCGACTGCGACGATGAGATTGGCCGGATTCGGGATTCGCCGGAGTTCCAATGTCGCACGATGGTGGCGCAGGCTGCGCGGGACGCGAAGAACGACGATCGCGACAACCTTCAGCAGACCGCTTGCCAGAAGATCCAGTCCTTCACCACTGGTGGCCAGCCTTGTCTTTCGGGCGACATCTTGCCGGAAGTCAACGCTGAGACCGACGGAACCTAGTCTACGTCGGGCATGAGCGAGTCTGGGATCGCCACGAGGCGCCCCTCTTTGTCGACGCACACGAGATGAATTTCGGCCGACACCATCAGCGTATCGTCCGATTTTTTGTATGCGCGCTGGTCGAAGACGAGGCGGTATGCGCTCGTTCGTTTCGCCCAGGTGCGAATCTCCAAGATGTCTCCGAGGCGAGCGCCCTGCTTGAAGTTCATGGAGAGCTCGGGAACGACGTATCCCATCCCTTCTTCGCGCAGCACGCGTTCGAGCGTTTCGGGGCCAATGATGTGCTCCCGGGCCCGCTCGAAGTAGCGGAGGTAGTTGGCGTGGTAGACGATTCCGCTGACGTCCGTGTCTTCGTAATAGATTCGGACATCGAGGCGGTACGGCTGGTCTGTCTTGGCGTCGTTCATGACGGACGGATCGCACAGGACACGGCCGAGCGCAATCGAGTCGTCGCGAGCGCTGGGCTTTCGCGAGGCATCCCGCGACGAATCCTCTAGAAATCCCAGTAGAGTCCGACCTTCAACGGTCCGCCACTGATGATGTTTGCCGCGCGAACCGCGGTTTCGAGGCGGAAGAGCAGGCCCAGGCCTCGCCAGATCGCGATGTTCGCGCCGAACGCAATCCCGGTGTACGTGACGCCGTCGCCGAGGCCCGAGAAGCCTCCGGTCGTGGTGTTGCCCACCGGGTCGAGGCCGCTCAGCGACAAGACGAACCAGACGTTGCGAATGACGGGGTAGGGTGCCTGGGCCCCGAGCTCCGCACGCCACTCGACCGAGTCGCCGGCGTCGCCCGTGCGAAGCATGTAGCCGACCGAGGCGGTGAAGTAGTGGTGGAGTGGCCAGAATCCGCCGCCAAAGCCGAGGCCGTAGGCCACCGTGGGAGTGATGTCGAAGTTGCCGTCTCCGGTCGGGAGGGACGACGCGATGATACGCTGCTCCGGATCGTCGATTCCCTCGCCCGGGTTGTCATCACCAGTCGGAAGGCCAAAGAGCAGACCGAGCGATAGATTGTGCTGCCCTTGGAGAAGCCCAGTCCATGCGCCGAGACGCAAGTCGCCGAGGCCGGCGGTTGCCCCCTGTTCGGCCAACTCGTTCCGACGATACAGCTCGCCTTGGAGGCTCAGTTGAAGCCATCGGTCGACGATTCCAGCTTGCGCATAGAGCCCTACGGTTTGTTGCGTGAACTCCGAGGGGAGCGTCTGCGACTCTCCTTCGTCGTTGTAGAAAGCTGAGCCGGAGATTTGCCGGTAAGAGAGCTCGGCGTAGCCGTCGCCGGGCGCGGCGATCCAGGCCTGAGCCGACGCGAGCGCCGGGACCAAGATGACGAGCGAAAATGCGATGAATGCGTGAAAGCGGCTCATTGGAACTCCATCTCGGCGAAGGCGACGTCCAAACCGAACGGCTTGCACCAAATCCAGGCGTAGGCATACGCCGACGGGTCGCCGGGGAGCGCGTACGACTGGGCGCCGGAGTCCATGTTGAGCGCGCCGATGTCGAGTTCGTCCGCATCGATGCTGCCGCCGAGGGGGTTTCGTGGAGAAAGCGCGAGCGCCGGCCCGGGCACGCCCTGCGAGGCAAAGTCCATCGTGAGCCGCACTTCGTAGGAACCGTCGGCGAGCTGCCAATACTGAGCCGAGCCGGTCGTCTGGTAGTCGACGTTCACGAAATCACCCTGAGCGATCAGCGTCTCTTCGCCAGGCTCGACATTGGTGGGCCCGGAGTCAGGCTGTTCACCCGCATCGGTGCCGGTGTTGTTCGACCCCATGTCGGGCGAGTCGAGGTTGTTCGACGCACCCATGTCGGTCGTCGTCACATTCGGGTTGGTCGCCTCGGCCTCAGGCCGCAGGTCAGTAAACTCCGCGGAGCATCCTGCGAACGCTCCCACGAGGGCAAAAATCATCCATTTGTTCATCTTGAGTCTCCTCGTTGTCTCGATATCGATGGGATGAGACAGCAATGAGACCGTTTCAAATTGGGGTCATAAATTCCAGTTACTCCATTCACACGTATCGTTAACGATTGGTTAACGGTTGCCTGTGAACGAGTAAGGGGGCCAGGGTCCGGAGACTTCCGACCGCTCGATGGCGTCGAAACCTGGCGATTCGCGGAGGGCCTCAAAGAACGCTTCGTGCGTTCCACGAGTGATCAAGAAGGCGACCGAGACGGTGTGTGAACCAAAGAGTTCGGTGCTCTTCGCGGACGACGAGATGTCGATGCGTTCGTAACGGTCGGCGACTGATTCGAGGATCGGCGCGATAAGTGGGTGGCGTGCATCGAATGGAGCTTCAGCCTGGTATGCAGCCTGTCGGGCTCGCAGATAGTCGGCTCCCGTGCGCGGGCGTTCAGATGGTTGCTCTGGGGGCGCGGGAGCCGGAACCCATAGGCGCAGGCCCATCTCGACGAGACCATCGAATTGATTCAGCTGGTCGAGCCAGAGCGCGCTGTCGGATCGCAGCATTTCCAGCAGGTCTTCGCGGCTGCGGGCAACGCTACCCCAACGGAATGGAACGACCGTTCGGTGCGTGAACAAGTCACGTACGACCTGTTGAAACTCGATGAGCTCCGCCTGCTCTGGAGAGGCGAGCGATGCGACTTCGGCCACGTTTCGCGCCACGATCGCGAGCTCTCCGTGGCGGATGAGCACCAGATGCGCTGGAATCTCGATGTCGGGGGAGTTTCGAACGGCGCAAAAGAGGAGGAGCCCCGAATCGTCGGGTCGCTCGTCGATCATTCCGCCTCCGGAAGCGTCGGACGAAAGCTGTACGGCGCCCACGGGCCGCCGAGACGCAGCCCTACACCTTTGGCGACGTTGGTCGCGTGGAAGTCGTCGATCGCAGTCTCGAAGGCTGCTCGGCGGGCACGTGGAACGAGAAACGCCCAGTTGAACACGACATCTTCGTCGGATGCCTGCCGAGACACTTTGGTCGAAAGCACGCGATGGTCCTTGGTCTGGCCCACGAGCTGCTCCCAAAACGGGGTGACCAGCTCGTTGAGCCAGGGCTCGAGCTGTTTGCGCGTCTCCTGGACCTGTTTGCGCCTCCGCAGGTAGTCCGAACCGCCGCTCGGTCCGTCACCGCCACCCATCAAGTGCTCCTCGACGGCGTCGCGGTCGATGACCCCTTTGACCGACCATTCGTCGCAGTCTGCGGTCGTCTCGAAATAGTCGGCGATGAGCGATCCGAAGCTCTCGACCCGCGCGACGAGTTCGTCCCAGCCCGAGAAGAGCGTTCCAAATGGGAGCGGAAATGCCTGCGCCTGTTCGGCCGCGAGGGCTACTACCGACTCGTGTCGAATGGCGCGCGGACCAACCCATTCCAGCGAGCGCATGTTGGCCTCGGCCTCGGCGCCCAGCCATTCGTCGTTTGGCACGACATCGAACGTGGCGGCGAGCCCGGCCACCTCGGCGGAAAACACGGTCGGCTCTTCGTTCACGCCCTCGGCGGAATCTACCCCCGGGGTGATCTCGGGCGTGAGCGCGTACACGTAGAGCGAAGTGTTTGGTGCGAGCTCGCGGTTTGCGTGGCCGTCAGCCATCGGCTCCCTTGCGGTCGGTCATGATCGTGTCGATCGCCGCAAGGAAGTGGACGCGCTCGATGAGAAGATCGGCGGGGTCCATGGAATCGGTTGCGGCGAGGTTCACATTCTGACGGATCGCGCTCATTGCGGCCAGTCGACAGACCTCTGCGATCTCGGAGCCCGAGAATCGTGGAGTCAGCTCTGCCAGCTCTTCGGGCGAGATACCCTCGCCGAGCGGGCGCTCTGCGAGGTGAATCGCGAAGATCTCCTGTCGGTCTTCCTCGTTGGGGAGCGGAATGCGCACGATCTCGTCGAATCGGCCCGGTCGCAGCAACGCCTCGTCGATCATGTCGATGCGGTTGGTCGCGGCCAGAACGAGCACTCCGTTCATCTCCTCGACGCCATCGAGCTCGGTGAGGAGCTGCGCGACGACGCGGGCCGAGACGTTGCCGTCTTCGCCACCTCCGCCGCGCGATGGTGCGATCGAGTCGATCTCGTCAAAGAAGATGACGCACGGAGCCGCTAGCCGCGCTTTGTGGAACACGTCGCGCACCTTGCGCTCCGACTCGCCCACGAACTTGTCGATGAGCTGCGGACCCTTCACCGAGATGAAGTTGGCCTGCGTTTCGTTGGCGGCAGCCTTGGCGAGCAGTGTCTTCCCGCATCCCGGAGGACCGGCGAGGAGGATGCCGCGCGGTGGGCGCACGTTGGCCTGGCGGAAGAGCTTGCCGTACTTGAGCGGCCATTCGACCGCCTCGATGAGGCGCTCTTTGGTCTCGCTGAGTCCGCCGACGTTCTCCCATCGGACGGTGGGCACTTCGATGAAGACCTCGCGCGTGGCCGATGGCCGAATCTCGGCGAACGCGTCGATGAAGTCATCCATCGTGACGTGGAGCTTCTCGAGAACCTCGTAGCCGATGGTGTCGACGCCAGCGCCGAAGTCCGGAACCACACGTCGCAGGCACGCCATGGCAGCTTCGCGGCACAGCGCCTCGAGGTCGGCGCCGACGTAGCCATGGGTTTGCTCCGCGAGTGTGCCGATACGGACGGCGTCGTCGAGCGGCATTCCGCGGGAGTGAATGTCGAGAATCTGCTCCCGACCGAAGCGGTCGGGGATGGGGATTTCGATTTCGCGGTCGAAGCGGCCCGGGCGGCGGAGTGCTGGGTCGATGGCGTTGGGGCGGTTTGTCGCTGCGATGACGATCACATTGCCGCGCGATGCGAGGCCGTCCATCAGGGTCAGAAGTGTGGCGACGATTCGCCGTTCGACGTCGCCGGCTGCCTGCTCACGATTCGGCGCGATCGCGTCGATCTCGTCGATGAAGATGATGCTCGGGCCCTGTTTCTCGGCCGTCTCGAAGATCTTCCGCAGATGAGCCTCGGACTCGCCGTAGAACTTGTGGACGATCTCGGGCCCGGAGACGACGAAGAAAGCCGCGTTCGCCTCCGCAGCGATGATTCGCGCCGTGAGGGTCTTACCGCAGCCAGGTGGGCCGTGCAGAAGCACGCCCTTGGGCGCGTCGATCCCAAGGCGTTTGAAGATGTCGGGGCGCCGCAGCGGGAGTTCGATGGTCTCGCGAATCCGAGACAGCTGTGAGCGCAAGCCGCCGACGTCTTCGTACGAGAGCCTCGGCGTGCCGGTGCGTGGCTTCGACCTCTTGGCGGCGGGTTTGCTGCTTGTCGATTCCGCCGTAGACGGGGTTTCGTCGGCGGCGATGAAGAGCTTGGTGTCGGCCTGGATCAGGCCCTCTCGTCCGGGCCCGACGAGGACGACATCGAAGTCGATCGAACGTGAACCGAACAGCGTGACTCGCAAGCGGTCGCCGACCCGGACCGGAATGCCGTCGACGAGCTTGCCGATGTAGTCGAGGTCGGAATCAGACGGTCGAGTTCCAACCGGCCGGAGCTCGACTTGAAACGCGGGTTTGATCGGATGGGGCTTGATGGAGATGTGGTCGCCCAGGCCCGCTTTGGCGTTTTGGCGAAGCACGCCGTCCATCTGCACGATGGAGCGGCCGCGGTGCTCCTGGAACACGGGGTAGACGCGCGCGACAGCCACGCTTTCGCCTTCCACGAGCACGGTCTGACCGATGGAGAGTCCCAGCTTGTCGAGGTCCGCCGGGTCGATGCGCACGACTCCGCGACCCACGTCTTTGCTCAGGCCTTCGATGACGGTCAGCTTGATCGATGGGACTTCGTCAGACATGGCAGCGAATCTCCACGATTCCGTTTTCGGATCGAATGGTGGTCTTCTCGGCGTCGACGGCGCGCGGGAGCAAGAGCTCCTTTCGGAAGCGTCGGTCGCCGGACTCTGCGCGGAGCTGAAAGACGTCGCCGTCGATATCGAGCTGGATATCGTCGGCATCGACGCCAGGCATCTCCACGATCACGAGCACGTGGTCTTCTTCGTCGAAGACGTCGGTGGGTGGTTCGCGAACCGGGTCCACGACCACGCGGCCCCGAGAATCCTCTTGAATCGGCGTGCCGAACGGTTCGACTACGAAGTTCGGCTTCTCGCCGCCTCCCTGGCCATCGCCACCGATGCCGGTTTTGACGTTGATGCCCCACACGCCCTTGAAGCCCTTGCTCGTCTCGAAGTCCGAAGACTTCTCGAGCGTGCCTCCTTCCTCGGCGAGCTTGGCGAGCTTCTCGAGGAAGTTGGTGAGGCCTCGAATGGCGCCCGCGGCGAAATCGTCCTGATCGTCGTCCTTGCTCATCGAACCGTCCCTACCTTGGTGGTGTGAAGCTAGTCGCTCGTGATTTGGAGATCGACGAACGAGTAGGGGGCAAGTGCGCCCGTCAGGTTGAACAAGAAGGAGTCTTCGAATGGCGCTGCAGCTTGGGCGACGGCGTCTTCGAAGGCGGCGACGGCTTCGCGCGGAACGAGCGCCGTGACGTTGGCGAACTCCTGTTCGTTGCGCGGGTCGTTGGTGCGGAATGCGACGCTCGCGGGCTCTAGATACTGCGTGAGCGTGTCGAGCGTGGCGGCTCGCATCCGGTCGAGCGCGTGCGTGAACTGTCGGCCGAGCTCGATCTTCTCCTCGCGCGAAGGCTCACGGCCACCAGCAAAGTAGCGGTCGCGCGTCGCCTGCAGCTCGCCTGAGCGCTCCACGACCCAGCCGAAGATGTCTTCGGTATCGACCTTCACGCGCAGTCCGATCTCGACTTTGCCGCGAACCACATCGAGCTGCTTCAGCAGAAGCTCCTGGTGGTCGCGCAGGAAGGCGGTGACCTCGGCGGCGTCGTCCGAGACGATGCCGAACGACATTGGGAGCACGGTGCAGTGGCTCATCAGGGCGCTGATCACCCCGTGGTGTGCGGCGAGGTGTGCGCGACGTGGGCGCAGCTTCTTCCCTTTGACGGGCGAGATGACGGCGGCGACTTGGCCTTCGACGACGAACTCGAGACCGGCGTCTGAGAGTCCGTTCGGGAGCCCACTCGGGAGCCCGAAGTCCGCGTCGAGGACAGCGTAGATGTAGCGCTGCCCGGTGCCGAGCGCGCTGGAGAGCGATTCGTTGCTGGCGACGGTGGTCATGATGATGTCCGTTCGTAAAGTGGGGTTTTCAGTATTTGAATCGGAATGCTTCTTCGAGGCTTTCGGCGGTCGTCTCGGCGCGCTTGGAGCTCGCCGAGTTCGCCGTGGGAAGCGGAGCTGCGTTCGGTCGCCCGTCGAGTTGGTCGATGCGGGCACGAATCATGTTCGTCTCGACCTCGACTCGGGCGATCTCCTCTTCGCACCGAGCGATCTGCTCGAGGAGGGCCTCGCGAATCTTCTCCTGGCGGGTCTTGCTCATCTGGAGCGAGGCGAGCTGTGTGTAGAGGCCATGGGTACCGGTGCTGGTCATCGGCATCGTCGACAGCGGCTTGCTGCGCAGGCGACTGGTCCGGCTGATGGCGGCCTTTCGATTCTGTTCGAGTCGATCTCGCGCAACCTCGTAAGGCGTACGCTCGTCGGTTTCGTTTGGTTGGTCAGACATGGGGAACCTCCCGAGTTTCCCGTGTTTGCGAAGGCGTCAGCCGCAGACCTTGTTCAAGATCTTGTGGAGCTCGCCGCGGTGCTTCTCGTAAACGTCTCGGCTCGAGGTCGCTGCAATCCCCGACAGTAGGATGTCTTCGCAAATGCGCACGAAGAACTGGTCCTTGGCGGTGACCTGACGGTCGGTGCGCGCGAGGACTTTGCAGATGGCGACGGTCGAGCGGACGCTGGGCCACGTGTTGGTCGGGTCGAGCGCACGGATTCGGCGCACGACGTCGACGACGACCTTGGCGCGGGCGATGTCGATCGCCGCGCGTTCCATGGCGATTGCGAGCTCGGCCTCGGAGTCGTGTGACCGCAGATTGATGGTGATCAATCGGTCGAGCAGCGCGTCTTGCGTTTGTTGCGTTCCGGCATATTCGTCGGGGTTCGACGTGAGAATCGCGCGGAACGTCGGGTGCACGCGGACGTAGCCCTTCCCCGAGTCAGGGATCGAGAGAATCTTCTCTTCGAACACGCTCAAGAGGATGTTGTTGGCTTCGGCTTTGGACCGGTTGAACTCGTCGTAGATGAGCGTGTAGCCCTCGCGACAGGCCTTGGCGAGGCGGTTGTCGACCCACATTTGGCGCATCTCTTCGGACGTTTTGAGGACCGAGTGGATGTAGTTGTCCACAACGCGTGAGCGCTTGTAGCCGACGTTTCCACCGACGAGGTCAGACGATCCGAACTCGTGATTGCCGTGGATGAGCACCGCGGGCTGGCCGAGCTTGGCGGCGAGGTGGAATGCGAGCGTGGTCTTGCCGATGCCTGAGGGCCCGGCGAGATGAATGGGATAGCCAGCTTCCAGGTAGGCGAGGGCGCGTTCGCAAACGTCCGCGATCTCCTGCGTCTCGACGAACGAGTCGCTCGGCTCTGGGATGAAGGCGTCGCCGTCGTTGCGGACACGCGCCTTGGAGAGCGAGGGAAGCTCGGCGTCGTTGGTGGGTTGCTGTGCCATAACGCAAACTCGGGGGTCAGGGCTGGCGTGAATTCGTCTGATGAATCGTGTCGAAGCTCGGTGAGGGGTCGAGAGTCTCTCAACCGCTCGCCGTGATTCGACCGGGCGCCACCGGCCGACCCGGCCGGTCCTGACGAGGGTTACTCGGTCAGGACCGGCCAAAGCGGGGCCGGCCTAGGCGTGGGTCGACGTCACCGCGGACGTCACGCTGCCGGCGCAGCTGCCGTTGCGGTGAGGCCGATACCTTCAGCGTACTTCAGGTACGTTTCGACCGACGCGACGACGACACGTGCTTCGATCGAGATGAGCTCGATGCCGACGAGCGACACTTTCGCCCAGGCATCGATCACGATGCCTTTGTCGAGAATACGGTCGACAACTTCTGCCAAGCTCGACGAACTGGTGGACTTCTGTACTTCTGCCATTGGGGAACCTCTTTTGGTTTGAGTGAACGTTCTTTACCCACCGCCGGACCCCTTCCGACGGTCGCCTATTGTTATCTCAAAATTAGCGGGGCCTGTGAACGGATATGGATGTATTTTGTACTATTTTGTCTGATGATTGCGCTAAGGCGCATAGAAATTGGGCGATCCGGGCATCGGAAGGCTTGTCAGACGATAAATGACAGGGGTTTGGGTGTGATTTGGCCAAAAACCTTCAAAGGGTCTTTTGATAATAAGGGATAATGCGGCCCTTAGAGGGTTGGTCCGAATCGGGCGTTCCGACGAGTTTGCCGATCCGACGACAAAATTGGTCTACAAACGACGGAAGCCCCGGCGAGTGCCGGGGCTTCCAAAGACAGCGGAGTGTCAGTCGTCGTACGCTACTCTTCAGGGGGCAGCAGGCGCTCGAGGACGGCCTCGAGTCGGGCGAGGCGTTCGTTGAGCATCTCGGCCTGTACGTCCGAGACAGAAGCCTGTGGGCTCGGCTGCGCTTGTGCTGCTGGTTGCGTGGTTGCAGCTGGTTGTGTGGGTGCAGCTGGTTGTGCTGGCGCGGGGGCCTGGGCCGGAGCTGCGGGCTGCGCTTGAGCTGGCGCGGCTGTCGGCGGCTGCGGCGCAACGGGAGCCGGCGGAGCCTGTGGCTGCGCTGTAGGCTGCGGCGTCACTTGCTGGGTCGGGGCTTGTTGCCACGCCGGCAAACCTGCCTGCTGCCACGCGGGCGACGACGCGGGCGGACCCGCCCACGCGGGCGCGGGCTCCTCGAAGTGCTGCTGCATTGCGGCCACCGACGTCGGCTGCTCGGCCGCCAGCGCTTTGGGGGCGGCCGGCTCTGCTGCAGCAGGCACCGGCAGAGGATCCGACGTCAGAAAACTCGCCCCCTTCCACCAGTCCATCCCCAGCTGCTGCGCCTTGTCGACGCTACAGATGATGAGCCGAATCTGAATGGTGAGAAGCTCGATATCCGCGAGCTGTACGCGAATGTCACCCGCGATGACGATACCCGTATCAAGCACGCGCTCCAGGATATCGGCGAGCGAATCTCCACGTGTGTTCGAACGAGGTGCAGCTGATTGTACCGATGGCATGGCGATCTCCGCTAATTAGCCAAAGTAGTTCACACCACCGAGATCGAGCTCGAGGTCGGAAGGGTCTAGCCCAAATTCTACGCGCATCTGTTCGATGATTTCCGCCTGACGCATCAGGGTGTACCCGATGCGCTCGATCTCGGCTTCGCTCAGCGATCCCGCATCCATTCGTCGAATGGCCTGCTTTTCGAGCAATTCATGGAGCAACTTGACCAACGCCAGCACGAGCTGCGCGAGCCCGTTCTTCTCCCGCTCGTCCTTGGGAGCCTTGGCCCCCGCAGAATCCAGAACCGACAGGACCTGCCGCGCGAGTGACTGTTGGCTGGAACTTTTCTTGAGGCTCATTGCGATCCCTCGAGTGATTGGGCTCGATCGACATCGATCGGGCGAACACGTCGCTCATCAAGCGCTCCGGCACGGACTGCCGTGTCGATGGAGCTCAAGAACACGCGAACGTTCAGATAGAGAAGGTTGACCTGGGCGACCGACAGGACGATGTCGCCATAGACGATCGCACCTTTGTGCAGCACTCGGTCGAGCGCTTCGCACAACGTCGCTTCGCCGCGATCTTCGATGAGTCTGGGCGCGCTCATGCGGACTCCCGGGCAAAGAGTGCGGAACCAAGGTTTCGGAGATCGACGACACCGCGCGGCGCGCGGCCCTCTTCGATCGACGAAACGGGCATACCGTCGAATCCGATTCGAAAGTCGTCGACCGTAGGGCCGTCGTGACCCTCGCTTCCGAGGCGATTCAAAACGATCCCGCTCATGGCGAGCCCGGTCTGGCGGCATCGGTCGGCGATCGACGTGATCTCGTCCCACGAGAGCTGACTCAGGTGGCCGACGACGTAGATCGCGGCCTCTTTGGAGTCGGTCAGTAGGGCGCGGAACCGTCGGAGCTGCCGGCTCAAACTCACCAACCGATCGGCGAGCCGTGGTAGCCGGACGAAAGTCTTGTACTTCTGCAGGATCCGGAAGATCGCGCGAATCCAGTCTTGGAGCAGGTCGGGCATCTCCAACAGGCGGAGGAAGTGCCCGGTCGGCGCGGTGTCGACCACGATGGTCGAGAGCTCCTCGGTGTCGAGCAGCTCCATCGCCTTCAGAAGCCCCATCGCTTCGTCGATGCCGGGGGGAGCGAACGCCATCAGGCCTTCGAGCACCGCGCGATCGTAGACGACGTCGACGTTTCGACCACCGACGCGGTCGAAGAATGCCGACACCTCTTCGACATACTCACGTCGCAGCTCGTCAAACTCGGCTTCGGCGTCGATCTCGATCGCATCGAGACCGGGGAACACCGAGGTGAGCCCCGAGCCGATCTTCGCTCCGAGCACGTCGGACAGAGAGTGCGCCGGGTCGGTCGAGATGATCGCGACCTTTCGTTCCGAGCGCTCGGCCAGATCGACCGCCGTTGCGCACGCGATGGTGGTCTTCCCGACGCCTCCCTTGCCGGCGAAAAACACCAGGCGAAAGTCGTTGGGCGCCGGAAGCGGGTCGTGCACGAGACCCAGCTCGCGATCGTGTGCCCCGCCGCCCCCGCCGATCGCGAGATCGGCGTCGAGCGGGCGGGACATGGACCAGAAACAATCGAGGGCCTTCGGGTCTACGCCGCGTTCGATTTCATCGACGATCCAAACCGGCGCAGCTCCAACGTCGAGGCGAGCGTGTTCGAGCTCGCTCCATGCCTCGTCGACGCGGTCGTCGACCGGCAGACGATTCACGATGACTCCGCCGAGGCCGACGTTGCGATCGGCCAGGGCCGAAAGGAGGAATCGAGTCTCGGTAAGGGCGAGTCGCTCGGCCGCGGTGACCGCGAAGAACCGCGTGGCACTGGCGTCGGACCAGAGCGCTTTTCCGCGCTCGATCCGATCGCGCATCTGGTTGAGAAACCGCTCCATGGGCGACTCGAACGTCGTCCTCGAGAATCGCGCGCGCATCGCGCGGTCCTTCTGGATGAGTACTTCGAGAAAGCCCACCCAGGTGCCGAAGGTCTGCGGCATCTCGAGGAATCGGAGCGTGTGTCCGGTCGGCGGCGTGTCGACGACGATGTGCGAGTAGGTGGTGTCGTTGGCAGCGTCGAGGATCGCGAGAAACGCCATCGCTTCGTCCATGCCCGGAAGCCCAAGCTCCAGCAGGTGATCAATATCGACGGAGTCAAAGAACGTTCCGCGCTCGACGAACATCCGCAGGACCTCACGATTCTCCTGTCGGAATCGTTCGACCGCCGCATCGGCATCGAACTCGTGGAGGGTGAGATTGGCAGGGATCTCCAGCCCGGTCGCCGCTCGCTTCAACGAGTGCGCCGGGTCGGTCGAGATGACGAGCACGCGCGCGCTGGGGTGGTCCACGGCGATCGACAGAGCGGCAGCGAGGGAGCACGTGGTTTTGCCCACGCCTCCCTTTCCGCCGAAAATTGCCACTCGCTGCGCAGCGAATGACGTCTGAGGATCGCCGTTGGTGATCACTCCGCCTCCATCTCGTCGAGTTCGTCGAGGCGGTCGAGGATCTCCTCCTCGCGCTCGTCGAACTCTTCGTCAGTGATCTCGCCCAGCTCGAGGAGCATGTAGAGGTCGTTGAGTTCGGTCTTGAGCGTTTCGCGCTCGTCCACGGCGTCGGCTTCGACGGCTTCGTGGACCGACTTGAAGATGAACATCAGTCCGCGTGCCGGCGATGTGAGGATGTTGTCGATCAGGAACATGGCGAGAATCCTTCGAGCATGTGTCCGATCTCGAGGAAGGCGAGATTGGCGGCTGCGACAGCCCGATCGACTTCGGCCCGACTCAGTGGCGCCGCGTTCAATCGTTCACACGTGGCTCGCCATCGCATGGCCGTTTGTCGGCCGTGGCCACTGTAGAAATGCAGGCAGTCGTCGGGCAGGTCGAGGCCTTCCTGCAGGCGCTTGCGAAGGACCATTGCTCCCATCGTCGAGCCTTCGAACACATAGAAGAACCCGAGTGCGCACCCAGCATCGTCGCCCAGCCAGTTAATGGCGCGAGCGAACGCCCGCGCTCGCACGTAGGCGTCGTGATCACGTGGCAGCGAGTCGGCGCCGAGGGCGTCGAGGTCGGCTTCGATCGCGGCAACCTTGCCCTGATCAGATTCGAAGACTTCACGGACCCGTGGGTCGGGATGAGTCGCAAGGAGGGGGTCGAGCGCCTCGTGAATGGCGAGGTGGCATTGAAGCAGCAGCACGTACTCGGCGTGGGAGATCTCACCCGACATAATCCGCACATTGAACGGGATCGCCTCGACATTTCGATGCTCGCCACGGGTGCGTTCGCGGAGGCGATCGATCAGAGAAAGATCCCCTTCCGCATTTTTTGTCTGCGCCACCTTGTCCGTTTTTGTCGGATTGGAGGGCCTTGTTTCGAACGTCGCTTCGCTGGTCTCGAATGCGCTCATTGCCTTACCTGGTGCTGA